>NZ_DASPLS010000109.1:0-52975 GCF_035627455.1 Noviherbaspirillum sp. | reverse complement strand
CTGAAGAACACCATCAACGTGATGGTGGACCAGCTTTCTTCCTTCGCGTCGGAGGTCACCCGGGTGGCACGCGAAGTGGGCACCGAGGGCAAGCTCGGCGGCCAGGCGCAGGTGGAGGGCGCGGCCGGCACCTGGAAGGACCTGACCGACAACGTGAACTTCATGGCGGCGAACCTGACCGCGCAGGTGCGCGGCATTGCCGGCGTGGTGACCGCGGTCGCGAACGGCGACCTGAAGAAGAAACTGACGGTGGCCGCGCGCGGCGAGATCGCGGCGCTGGCTAATACCATCAACGAAATGACCGACACGCTGGCGGTCTTCGCCGACCAGGCGACCACGGTGGCGCGCGAGGTGGGCGTGGAAGGCAAGCTCGGCGGCCAGGCATCGGTGCCGGGCGCGGCCGGCACCTGGAAGGACCTGACCGAGAACCTGAACCGGATGGCGGCGACCCTGACCACGCAGGTGCGCGCGATTGCGGAAGTGGCGACAGCAGTGACGCGCGGCGACCTGTCGCGCTCGATCCAGGTGGAGGCGCGCGGCGAGGTGGCGGACCTGAAGGACAACATCAACGAGATGATCCGCAACCTGAAGGAGACCACGCAGAAGAATGCGCAGCAGGACTGGCTCAAGACCAACCTCGCGCGCTTCACCCGCCTGCTGCAGGGCCAGCGCGACCTCTCCGCAGTGACCACGCTGATCCTGTCGGAACTGGCGCCGCTGGTGCATGCGCACCATGGCGTGTTCTACATGATGGATTCGCAGGAAAGCGATGCGCGGCTGCGCATGATCGCCAGCTACGGCTACCGGTCCAGCCGCAAGCTGCCGACCTCCTTCCTGCCTGGCGAAGGCCTGGTCGGGCAGTGCGCGGTCGAAAAGCAGCGCGTGTGGCTGACCAACGTGCCGCGCGACTACATCCAGATTTCCTCCGGGCTGGGCGCGGCGCCGCCGACCAATATCGTGGTGCTGCCCATCCTGTTCGAGCAGCAGGTGAAGGCGGTGATCGAGATCGCGTCGCTGGAGCGCTTCACCGAAACCCACCTGTCCTTCCTCGACCAGCTGATGGAGTCGATCGGCGTGGTGCTCAATACGATCGAAGCGAACAGCCGCACCGAAAGCCTGCTGACGCAATCCCAGTCGCTGGCGCAGGAGCTGCAGCAGACCAACCTGGAACTGGCGGAAAAGGCGCGCCTGCTGTCGGAGCAGAACATCGAGGTGGAGCGCAAGAACCGCGAGGTGGAACAGGCCAAGCTGGCGCTGGAAGAGAAGGCCACGCAACTGGCGCTGTCCTCCAAGTACAAGTCGGAATTCCTGGCCAACATGTCGCATGAGCTGCGCACGCCCCTGAACAGCCTGCTGATCCTGGCGCAGCAGCTCTCCGATAATCCGGAAGGCAACCTGAGCGAGCGCCAGGTGGAATACGCGCGCACCATCTACGGCGCCGGCAGCGATCTGCTGACGCTGATCAACGACATCCTCGACCTGTCGAAGATCGAGTCCGGCACCGTGACGCTGGAAGTCAGCGAATACCGCTTCCGCACGCTGTCGGGCTATGTCGAGCGCACCTTCCGCCACATGGCCGAAGCCAAGCAGCTCAATTTCTCGGTGGAGCTGGCTGCCGACCTGCCGGTCGCGCTGATGACCGACACCACGCGCCTGCAGCAGATCCTGAAGAACCTGCTGTCGAATGCATTCAAGTTCACCAGCCGCGGCAAGGTTTCGCTGGCAATCGGGCGGGCGGCATCGGGCTGGACGCCGGAGCATCCGAACCTGAACCAGGCCGACGCGGTGCTGGCCTTCTCGGTCTCCGATACCGGCGTCGGCATTCCGGCCGACAAGCTGCAGCTCATCTTCGAGGCGTTCCAGCAGGCCGACGGCAGCACCGCGCGCAAGTACGGCGGCACCGGGCTCGGCCTGTCGATCAGCCGCGAACTGGCGCGCCTGCTCGGCGGCGAAATCCGGGTCGAGAGCGAACTCGGGACCGGCAGTACATTCACGCTCTACCTGCCCTACAACCGTTCCGGCTTCGTCAACTACGAATCGCTTCCGCCCGCCGGGCAGGAGCCCCGTTTCCATCCGGTCGTGGTCCAGGCGCCGCGCCCGGTCTTGCGCAGCGACGCCTTGCATGCGGTGGAGCAGGAAACGGAAACGCTGGAAACCACCCATGAAGCGACATCCGACGACCGCGCGCTGATCGCACCCGGCGATCCGTCCGTGCTGATCGTCGAGGACGATGCACGCTTCGCTGCCATCCTGCTGGAGCAGGCGCGCGAAAAGAACTTCAAGGGCATCGTCACGCGCAGCGGCGACGCCGCGCTGACGCTCGCCCGGGATTACCTGCCGGCGGCGATCCTGCTGGATATCGACCTGCCCGACATTGACGGTTTTACCGTGCTCGACCGCCTCAAGCGCGATCCCGGCACCCGCCATATTCCGGTGCATGTGATCACCAGCCTGAAGGAGCGCGAACGCGCGCTGTGCCAGGGCGCGATCTCCTATCTGCACAAGCCGGTGTCCCGCGAGCGGCTGCAGGAAGAGTTTTTGCGGATCCAGCATTTCCTCGTGCGCGGCAAGCGCAGCCTGCTGGTGGTGGAGGACGATGCGATGCAGCGCGAAGCCATCGTCAACCTCGTCGGGACCGGCGACCTGCATATCGTTGCGGTCGGCACCGGCCGGGAGGCGCTGGAGGCGCTGCAGTCCTCGCATTTCGACTGCATGGTTCTCGATCTCAGCCTGCCCGATATCGACGGCTTCACGCTGCTCGACAGGATCGGCGACGACATCACCCTGCGCGACCTGCCGGTAGTGGTCTATACCGCGAAGGAGCTGAACCGCAAGGAGGTGACACGCCTCAAGCGTATCGCCAAGACGATCGTGATCAAGGATGCGCGTTCGCCCGAACGGCTGCTCGACGAAACCGCCTTGTTCCTGCATCGCGCGACGACCAGCCTGCCGGAACTGCAGCGCCGCATGCTCGAGGATATCCAGGAGGCGGATTTCGGCCTGGCGGGACGAAAGGTGCTGATCGTGGACGATGACCTGCGCAACATTTTCGCGCTGTCCTCGGTGCTCGAGCGCCAGCAGATGAAGGTGCTGTTCGCGGAAAACGGCAAGGACGGGATCGAGGTGCTGGAAAAGGACCCGAGCATCGAGATCGTGCTGATGGACATCATGATGCCGGAGATGGATGGTTACGACACGATGCGCGCGATCCGCGCGATTCCGAAGTTCAAGTCGCTGCCGATCATCACGCTGACCGCGAAGGCGATGAAGGGCGACCGCGACAAGTGCCTGGCTGCCGGCGCGTCGGACTACATCACGAAGCCGGTGGACGTCGCGCAGCTGCTGTCGCTGATGCGCGTATGGCTGCGCCAGTAGAGGAAACCGTGACCCCGGCGCATATAGAAGACCTGGAGATCGACTTGCTGCTCGAGGGCATGTACCGCCGCTTCGGGCAGGATTTCCGCGGCTACCGTCGGGACGTGGTCCGCCGCCGCCTGCACGGGCTGATGGATGCCGTCGGCGTGTCCACGGTCTCCGCATTGCAGGACAGGGTGATGCATGACGAGGCGGCCGCCGGCGCGCTGCCGCGCGCGCTGTGCGCGCGTGCCGCGGCTCTGTTCGATGAGCCGGGCTATTTCCTCGCGTTGCGGGAAAAGGTGGTGCCGCTGCTGCGGTCCTCGCCATCGCCGAAGATCTGGGTCGCCGAGTGTACGGCGGCGGAGGATGTGGGTGCGTTGTCGATCCTGCTGGCGGAGGAAGGCTTGCAGGGGAAGACGCAGATCTTCGCGACCGCCGCCGACGACGCGCTGCTGCAGGAAGTGCGCAGCGGCGGATTCCCGCTGGAGCGATGGCCGGAATATGCCGCGAATTATCGCGAGTCGGGCGGCAAGGCGGACCTGGCCGACTACTGCAGGGAAGAGAACGGCAGGGGCGTCTTCAGGGACGAGCTGCGCAGCGACGTGACCTGGGCGCAGTACAACCTGGCGACCGACGCCTCGTTCAACGAGTTTCAATTGATCGTCTGCCGTCGGGCGCTGCGCGACTTCGGTACGGGCCTGCACCGGCGGGCGCTGCAGCTGTTTTTCGACAGCATGCCGCTGTTCGGTATCCTGAGCGTGGATGCGGAGGACGGTTTGCGTGCCGCCCCCGTCGCTTCCCGCTACAAGCCGATTGCGCAAGGGCAGGGGCTGTACCGGCGGGTGGCGTAAGCGCGGGGAGGGGCAGGGCGGGCGCAGCCGCCCTGCGACAGGTCGGAGGAATTCGGGAAAATCAGGCGGCCGCGCCTTGCGGCACATGGCCGAGCACGGCGGAGATCTGGTTCGCGGTCGATACCAGGTCGTCTACCCATTCTTCCTGCAGCCGGTCGGCAGGCGCGGAGATCGACAAGCCGGCGATCAGCTTGCCGGAGTCGTCGTAGATGCCGGCAGCCATGCAGCGCACGCCCAGTTCCAGTTCCTCGTTGTCGCGCGCATAGCCGCGCGCGCGGACCAGGCTCAGTTCCCGTTCCAGCTTGGTCAGGTCGGTGATCGAATTCTTGTTGTGGCCCGCGAGCCCGGTGCGGGTCGCGTAAGCGCGTACCAGCTTCGGATCGTCGGCCGACAGGAACAGCTTGCCGGTCGAGGTCAGGTGCAGCGGCGCGCGGCCGCCGATCGCCCGCACCACCTGCATGCCGGAGCGCTCCGAGAAGGAGCGGTCGATGTAGACGATCTCGTCGCCCTGGCGCACGGACAGATTGACCGTCTGGTGCGTCTTGCGATGCAGAGCGCGCATGAAGTCGAGCGCCGCCTCGCGCACATTCAGGCGGCTTTTCACGATGTTGCCCAGTTCGAGCAGGCGCATGCCGAGACGGTAGGAGCCGCCGTCGCCGCGATCGACGAAGCGCTTGACCACCAGGTCGTTAAGGATGCGGTGAGCGGTCGACGGGTGCAGGCCGGTGACCGTGGACAATTCCTTCAGGCTGACCGGATCAGGATAACGGGCGAGCGCGTCCAGCAGCGAAATCATGCGCTCGATCACTTGAATCGAAATCTGGCTGTTTTCGGGAATCGGTTCGGGTTTCATATTGTGGTTGGTGCGTTGCAATAATCTTCTTTATATCACATCGTGAAAAAATGAAAAAGTCGTGCGGAAAATATTTGGAGAAAGTCTCTAAATTATTTCATCACTCGGCACCCGGCTGTTTCCGCGCGCGGGCACGCATAATGGAGGCCTTGAGAACGAGAAGGATTGCACGATGCGCGTCGGATTTTTTCATACCTGCCTGATCGATATGATGCGGCCGGAAATCGGCTTTTCGGTGGTCAAGCTGCTGGAGGCCGCCGGCTGCGAGATCGTGGTGCCGGAAAACCAGACCTGCTGCGGGCAGCCCGCGTACAGTTCGGGCGACCGCAAGGCGGCGCGCGCGCTGGCGGAGAAGTTCGTCGAGGAATTCGAAGGTTTCGATTACGTCGTCATCCCGTCAGGCTCCTGCGGCGGCCATGTGAAGACCCATTACGCCGATCTGTTTTCCGATGATCCTGTCTGGCACGCGCGCATGCAGCGCCTGGCGCCGCGCGTCTTCGAGCTGACCGATTTCCTGTACAACGTGGTGAAGGTCGAGTCGCTGCCGGGCGCAGGCAAGGCCGGTGCGGCCGGCAAGGTGACCTATCACGATTCCTGCTGCGGCCTGCGCGAGCTGGGCGTGCAGAAGCAGCCGCGCGCGCTGCTCGAGCAAGTCGGCGTGCAGGTGACCGAAATGAAGGACAGCCGGCAGTGCTGCGGCTTCGGCGGCACCTTCTCGCTCAAGTACGGCAACATCTCGGCGGCGATCGTCGACGACAAGTGCAAGAACATCCATGACACCGGCGCCGACACCGTGGTCCTCGGCGATCTCGGCTGCATCCTCAACATCGAAGGACGGCTGCGCAGGAGCGGCGACAGCACGACGCGCGTGCTGCACGTGGCGCAGGTACTGGCGGGAGACGCATGATGCAGATCCATTCCATGCACTTCAAGGCCCGCGCCGGCGAGAAACTGGCGGACAAGCGCCTGCAGCAGAACCTGAGGAAGCTGTCCACCAAGTTCGTCAGCGGCCGTGCGTCGGCGATCACCGAGCTCGACGATTTCGAAGGCACGCGCGACGCGGCGAAAGAACGCCGCATGCGCGCGATCGAAAACCTCGATGTCTGGCTCGACACCTTCGAGAAGAAGGCGGCCAGCCGGGGCGCAACCGTGCTCTACGCGCAAAGCGCGCAGGATGCATCGCGCCTGGTGGTGGAAATCGCGAAGAAGCACGGCGTGAAGAAGGTCACCAAGTCGAAGTCGATGGTGTCCGAGGAAATGGCGCTCAACAAGGCGCTGGAAGCAGCCGGCGTCGAACCGGTCGAGACCGATCTGGGCGAATACATCCTGCAGATCAACGGCAATGAAGCGCCGTCGCACATCATCGCGCCGGTCGTGCACAAGGACAAGGAAGAGATTTCCGACCTGTTCGCGCGCGTGCACCAGCGTCCGCGGCTGACCGACATTCCGCAGATGACGCGCGAGGCGCGCGAGATGCTGCGCCCGCAATTCCTTGCGGCCGACATGGGCGTCACCGGCGGCAATTTCGTCATTGCCGAAACCGGTTCGGTCGCGATCGTGACCAACGAGGGCAACGAAGGCATGTGCACCATCCTGCCGCCGAAGGTGCATGTGGTGGTCACCGGCATCGAGAAGGTGCTGCCGACGCTGGAAGACCTTGCCACGGTGCTGCGCCTGCTGCCGCGCTCGGCCACCGGACAGTCGATCTCCAACTACGTGTCGCTGCTGACCGGCCCGAAGCGCGAGGGCGACGTGGACGGCCCGGAACACATGTATTTCGTGCTGGTGGACGGCGGCCGCAGCGGCCTGGTCGGCACCGAGTTCCAGGACATGCTGCGTTGCATACGCTGCGGCGCCTGCATGAACCATTGCCCGGTGTACCAGAAGATCGGCGGCCATACCTACGGCTGGGTCTATCCGGGCCCGATGGGCAGCGTGCTCACGCCGTCTTATGCCGGCCTCGACAAGGCGGTCGACCTGCCCCATGCCTGTACGCTGTGCGGGGAGTGCGGCGTGGTCTGTCCTGTTAAAATCCCGCTTCCGGACCTGTTGCGCAAGTTGCGTGAAAAGCAGGTCGAGCAGAACCTGCGTCCCGCAACCGAGCGGCTGGGCTTGCGGATCTGGGCATTCGTCGCCAAGCGTCCGGCGCTCTACCGGCTGGCTACCGCCGTTGGCGCACGCTTCCTGCGCTTGCTGGGCGGCAAGAGTAAGACGATTTCCAGCCTGCCGGGCGCCGGCGCATGGACCGATCACCGTGATGTGGCCGTACCGGCCGGCAAGACCTTCCGCGAGTTATACAAGCAACGACGATGACCGAGCAGCAACAACAGGTAAGCGAGTTCAAGAGCAAGAGCGGCGTAAAGCGGATTTACGCCGCTTTTTTGTATTCGATCGCGGGCTTTCGCACCGCCTGGAAGAACGAGCATGCGTTCCGCCAGGAACTGATGGTCGCGGTTCCCGGCACCATCCTGGCGCTGCTGCTGCCCTTGCCGGCGCTGGAAAAGCTCGCGCTGATCGCGGTTCTCGTCCTGGTGCTGATCGTCGAACTCGTCAATTCCGCGATCGAGGCCGCGGTCGACCGCATCTCCTTCGAACGGCATCCGCTGTCGAAGAATGCGAAGGACTTCGGCAGCGCCGCCGTTTTCCTCGCCCTGACCCTGGCCGGCGCGACCTGGGCGGTGATCCTGTTGCCGCTGCTGACCGGCTGACCTCATTACCCGGCCGCGCCGCCATCTGTCTCGTTCGCGCAACATGCAGCAGTAGTGTTAAGCGGGCGCAATATGCGGTCTTTCTCCTGCCGTCACACTGAACCTGGCTTGGCCGCTGTCAGGCCTGCCTTCGCTCGTCCGTTCACCAGAAAGGAGCCAACATGAGAATTGCCGCATCCGGCAGCGCGACCGACGACCTTGGAAAACTCATCCTGAGGGTGGCGCTCGCCGTCCTGATCCTGTTCCACGGCGTGGCGAAAATCATCGGCGGCGTCGGTTTCATTACCGGGCTGGTGGCAAAAGCGGGCCTGCCGCCGGTGCTGGGTTACCTGGTATATGTGGGCGAGGTGCTTGCGCCGCTGCTGATCCTGTTCGGCGCATGGACGCGCGTCGCTGCACTCGTGGTGGCGATGAACATGGTGGTGGCGGTCGCGCTGGTGCACATGGGGGATCTGTTCTCCATGACAAAAACCGGCGGCTGGGCGCTGGAACTGCAGGGCATGTACCTGGCCGCAGCGCTCGCCGTGGCGCTGCTGGGGGCAGGGCGGTACAGCGTGGGCGGGGCCAATGGCAGGCTGAACTGAGGCGTACCGGCGCGGCAAGGGCTTGCGCCGATCGCTGCTATACTTTGCTTCCGTTCCCGCAAGTATTCTTTCTTCAGCGCGTGTTGTCTGGTCCCCGAATGAATGCAGTTGTCAGAGTTGCCCAGGCGGCGGATGCCGCCGCCGCATGCCGTATCCTGCGCCGCGCGATCTCGGAATGCTGCACCGAAGATCACCGTAACGACCGCGCCATTCTCGACGCCTGGCTCGGCAACAAGACGCCCGAGAATGTCGCCTCCTGGTTTGCCTGCACCGCCCATTATTCGGTCGTCGCGCAGTGCGGCGACACGCTCGCGGGCGTGGCGATCCTGTCGCGCCAGGGGCGAATCCTTCTTTTCTATATCGAGCCGGCGCTGCGCTACACCGGGACCGGCAAGGCATTGCTGCAGGCGCTCGAAACCCAGGGGCGGGAATGGGGGCTGCGTTCGATGCAGGTCGCCAGCACGTATACCGCCAGCGCCTTTTATCTGCGCAACGGCTTTACCGAAACCGGCCGGACGCGCTCGGCCTACGGCGCCGAAGCACTGGCGCTGGTCAAGCAGCTTCCCGGCGGTTCTCCCTGCGGCTGCGGCCGCTGACCAGGCGGATATATGCAAACCGAATAAGGAAGCGTGAAAGTCTTCGTTCTTTTTCCAAAGGCGCTTCATTAACCTGTCGACTTCGGAAACCGGATCGTCCAGATCCATGTCAGGGAGAAGACAAGTGTTGATCAAGAAACTATTCCAGTCCGCCGTGCTGTTCGCGCTGGCCGTGCCCGCCGTCCACGCCGCCGACGCGGCGCTGCTCAACGTGTCCTACGATCCGACGCGCGAGCTGTACCAGGATGTCAACAAGGCGTTCGCCGCGCAGTGGAAGGCAAAGGCCGGCGACAACGTGACGGTCAGGCAGTCGCATGGCGGCTCGGGCAAGCAGGCGCGTTCCGTCATCGACGGCCTCGACGCGGACATCGTGACCCTGGCGCTGGCCTACGACATCGACGAGATCGCCGAGCGCGGCCTGCTGGCGAAGGACTGGCAGAAGCGCCTGCCGCACAACAGCTCGCCCTATACGTCCACCATCGTATTCCTCGTGCGCAAGGGTAATCCCAGGGGCATCAAGGACTGGAACGACCTCGTCAAGCCGGGCGTTGCGGTGATCACCCCGAACCCGAAGACGTCCGGTGGCGCGCGCTGGAACTACCTCGCGGCCTGGGGTTACGCCTTGAAGCAGCAGGGCGGCTCCGACGCATCCGCAAAGGATTTCATCACCCGGCTGTTCAAGAATGTGCCAGTGCTTGACTCCGGCGCGCGCGGCGCGACCACCACTTTCGTCGAGCGCGGCATCGGCGATGTGCTGATCGCGTGGGAGAACGAAGCGATCCTCGCGATCAAGGAACTCGGGCCGGATAAATTCGAGGTGGTGGCGCCAACCCTGAGCATCCTCGCCGAGCCGCCGGTCGCCGTGGTCGACAAGACCGTCGACAAGAAGGGCACGCGCAAGGTGGCCGAAGCCTACCTGCAATACCTGTACACCGATGAAGGCCAGGAGATCGCCGCGCAGAATTACTATCGCCCGATCTCCGAGAAGGTGGCGAAGAAATACGCCGCGCAGTTCCCGAAGGTGAAGCTGTTTACCATCGATGAGGTTTTCGGCGGATGGACCAAGGCCCAGAAGGCCCATTTTGCCGACGGCGGCTCCTTCGACCAGATTTACCAGCCGGGCAGGAAGTAAGCGAGCGAGCACGGGGGCAATCATGCGCATCCTGCGCCTCGCGGGCAGTCCGCCGATCGCCTCTCGTTCCACATGCCTGCGGCAGCGCGTCGGCGAGCGCCTGGCCCCGGCCGGCCGCCGCAGTGTCAGGCGGCAGGTGCTCGGGCTGCGGGGGTATGCCGGCATGCTGAAACCTTCCATCGACCCCGTGATCCGGCGGCGCCTCAGCGGTGACGCCGGACTTCTGCCTGCCAGCCTGCACGCGCTGCGTGCGCAACATTCGCCAGATTTCGCTCCCGCGCCGTTTACGCACGCGCGATGTCGCGTCTGACCGCTGCTTCCTGCGAGCGACATTCCCTCCCGTCACCGCGCCACGGTATCCGAAACCACCTATGCAGGCGGAGGGGCAGCTTTTTTGCACGCATTTTCATCGACAAGGACAATATATGACGATCACAAACCACCAGCGCAAGAGCCGGCACCGCACCCTGGGCCTGCTGTCCGCCGCCTCCGCCGGCGCCCTCGCTTCCCTATCTGCCGGGGCCGTAACCGGCGGCCCGGCGCCTTCCGGGTACGCTGACGGGGCAGCGGCCGGCATCGCGACCCCGGCCATCGCCATCCGTCCCGGGCGCGGCCTCGGGTTCAAGCACGGGATCGATCGCCTGGCGCCGGCGGACGCGAGCGGCGCGCCGGGCGCGAAAACCTGAGTGTTCGAGGAGACAGCGCGATGACAGCCATTCCTTATCCCGGCCTGGAACAGTACCTCGCCCGTCTTTACGGCACCGCCCAGGCCGGCACCCGGGTATGGGTGGATGCCGAGGGGCGGGCGCAGGGACGCTACTTCAATTCCACCTTGACCAGCGCCTTCCAGCCGATCCGGGAGCTCGGGTCCGGCAGGGTGGTCGGCGTCGAAGGTTTTGCCCGTAGTTACTCGGACAGCGACCAGGGCTTGAGCCTGTGGAAGCTGCTCGACCATGCGGCCAATGACGACGAGTCGGTCGAACTCGACCGTTTGTGCCGCATGCTGCATGCGATCAATTTCTTCCGGCAGCCGGAAGCGGCTGGCAGCGACCTCTACCTGAGCGTGCATGCGCGCCTGCTTGCAGCGGTCGACGGGAATCACGGGACCGCATTCAGCCGCATCCTCCGGCTGCTCGGCCTGCCGCAGCAGCAGGTGGTGCTGCAGCTGCCGGCAGTGGTCGAGCACCAGGGCTGGGTGCTGAACTATGTCGCCGACAACTACCGGCGCAACGGTTTCCGCATCGCGGCAAACGCGGCGGATCCCAGCGATGCGCTTGCGCTGGTCGAGCGTGTCCGCCCGGACGTCGTGAAGGTCGATACCCGGCGCATGCTGCATGAAGGACAGGCGCAGAGGCTGCTCGAAATATGCGCGGCGAAAAACGTGCGCGTGATTTTCAAGCGTCTGGAAAACGCTGCGACGCTGCACACATTGCGGCAGGTCGCCGCTGCAAGCGGCGTGATCCTGCATGCGCAGGGCTTCCTGTGGGATTTGCCGCAGGCATCGCTCGCGTTCCGCCCGCGCGCAGAACAGCCAGCCTTCCGGCCGGCGCCGCAAGCGCTGGAAATCGGAGCGGCTTAACCATGTCCGCGCTTGCCGGTTTCCGCGTGCTCGTCGTTCCGGGGCTGCATGGCAGCGGGCCGGCGCACTGGCAGACGCGCTGGGAGCGGCTGTTCCCCTGGTTCGAACGGGTGGTGCAGCATGACTGGGACACGTCCGACCTGGCGACATGGTCGGCGCGTGTGGGGGAAGTGTTGCGCGAGTCGGCGCACCCGACATTGATCGTTGCGCACAGCTTCGGATGCCTGGCAAGCGTGCATTGCGCGGCGCGTGGCGCCTCCAGCCTAGCCGGCGCCTTGCTCGTCGCGCCGGCCGACCCGGTGAAGTTCGGCATCGATGCCAACCTGTCCGGTGCCTCACTCGCATGCCCGTCCATCCTCGTCGGCAGCCTCGACGACCCTTGGATGGCAGCTGCGCGCGCGGCCGGATGGGCCGCGCAATGGGGCAGTGAATTCGTAAATGCCGGCAAGCTGGGACATATCAACGCGGATTCCACTCTTGGCGACTGGCCGGGCGGACTTGCATTGCTGCGCAGGCTGGCGCTGGTGGCAAGGCCGCGCACGCGCCACCGGCAATACAATGTAATAACAACGTATGAACGGTAGGAACAATGTAAGTACATCCGGAAAATTCTCTGCGCGCTCGGTCCAAGTCATTGAATGGAAAAGAAAATGCCTGCGCGGCAGATGCCGGCTGCACGATCGGGCGGCGGGCATTATTTGAAATCATTCTATGGACATGCGAAAAAAATCGTTCTTTTTATAACCGAGCAATGCAATTATTGCGCCTTCATAGCTGATTTCGTAATAAGAGGGGGAGCATGCCGGCCGCAATCGCAGTGTCACCTGTTACAGGGCGCAACCCCGCTTCGCGGGTCATCCCGGGTTTCCGGCTGACGCTCGGTTTCACCATTTTCTACCTCGCGCTGATCGTCCTGATCCCGCTGTCGGCAGTGTTCCTGAAGACGCTCACCCTCACCTGGGAAGGCTTCTGGGCTGCGGTCAGCAACGAGCGGGTGGTCGCATCCTACCGGCTGACTTTCGGCGCATCGCTGATCGGCGCGTCGGTGAATGTCGTGTTCGGCGCGATCGTCGCCTGGGTGCTGGTGCGCTACCGCTTCCCCGGCAAGAAGATCGTCGACGCGCTGGTGGACCTGCCTTTCGCGCTGCCGACCGCGGTGGCCGGCATCGCGCTGACCGCGCTGTACTCAGGCAATGGCTGGATCGGCCGCCACCTGGAAGCGTTCGGCATCAAGGTCGCATTCACCCCGCTGGGCGTCGTGGTCGCGCTGACCTTCATCGGCCTGCCGTTCGTGGTGCGCACCGTGCAGCCGGTGCTGGAGGAAGCCGAGCGCGAACTGGAAGAGGCGGCCGCCAGCCTCGGCGCAAACCGGCTGCAAACCTTTACCAGGGTCGTCTTCCCGACCATCCTGCCGGCGCTCCTGACCGGTTTTGCGCTTGCGTTCGCGCGGGCGACCGGCGAGTACGGCTCGGTGATCTTTATTGCCGGCAACATGCCGATGGTGTCGGAGATCACGCCGCTGTTCATCATCACCAAGCTGGAACAGTACGACTATGCCGGCGCCACCGCGATCGCGGTGGTGATGCTGCTGGTGTCCTTCGTGCTGCTCCTGACGATCAACCTGTTGCAAGCCTGGACCCGCAAGCGCGGCCGGGCGGAGAAAGCCTGACATGGCCGGCGCTGCTGCTACCTTGCCCATTCCGATTCCATCGCGCAGCCAGCCGCTGTACGCGCCCGCGGCAACCGTCGAGCCGTTCTGGGTGCGCGCGCTCCTGATCGGCATTGCGCTGAGTTTCCTCACGCTGTTCCTGTTCGTGCCCCTGGCCGCGGTATTTTCCGAGGCGCTCCGCAAGGGCTGGGACGCCTACGCGGCCGCCATCGTCGAGCCGGACGCGGTGGCCGCCATCAAGCTGACGCTGCTCACGGCTGCCATCGCGGTGCCGCTGAACCTAGTGTTCGGCGTGGCCGCCGCATGGACGATCGCGAAATTCGATTTCCGCGGCAAGAATGTGCTGCTCACGCTGATCGACCTGCCGTTCTCAGTGTCGCCGGTGATCTCCGGCCTGATCTATGTGCTGCTGTTCGGCGCACAGGGCTGGTTCGGCCCCTGGCTGCGCGAGCACGACATCAAGATCCTGTTCGCGGTGCCCGGCATCGTGCTGGCGACCGTCTTCGTGACGTTCCCGTTCGTGGCGCGCGAACTGATTCCGCTGATGCAGTCGCAAGGCACGGAAGAGGAGGAGGCGGCGCTGGTGCTGGGCGCCTCCGGCTGGCGCACCTTCTGGCATGTGACGCTGCCGAACATCAAGTGGGGCCTGCTGTACGGCGTCATCCTGTGCAATGCGCGCGCGATGGGCGAGTTCGGCGCGGTGTCGGTGGTGTCGGGCCATATCCGCGGCGAGACCAACACCATGCCGCTGCAGGTGGAAATCCTCTACAACGAATACAACTTCGCGGCGGCGTTCGCGGTGGCATCGCTGCTCGCCCTGCTCGCACTGGTGACGCTGGCGCTCAAGACGTTCGTCGAATGGCGCGCGCAGGACACCGATCTGCAACCGCTACATGAAGGAAATTAATTATGAGCATCGAAGTCAGGAACATCAGCAAGCGCTTCGGCAGCTTCGTCGCGCTCGACGACGTGTCGCTCAACTTCCCGCCGGGCGAACTCACCGCGCTGCTCGGGCCCTCCGGCTGCGGCAAGACCACGCTCCTGCGCATCATCGCCGGCCTCGAGCAGCCCGACAGCGGCCATGTCTTCCTCGACGGCGAAGACGCGTCAGGCCATCACGTGCGCGAGCGCCAGGTAGGCTTCGTGTTCCAGCACTATGCGCTGTTCAAGCACATGAGCGTGTTCGAGAACATCGCATTCGGCCTTCGCGTGAAGCCGCGCGGACAGCGCCCTTCGGAATCGGAAATCCGCAAGAAAGTGATGTCGCTGCTGGAACTGGTGCAGCTTGACTGGCTGGCGGACCGTTTTCCGCCGCAGCTCTCCGGCGGGCAGCGCCAGCGCATCGCGCTGGCCCGCGCGCTGGCGGTGGAGCCGCGCGTGCTGCTGCTGGACGAACCTTTCGGCGCGCTCGACGCCAAGGTGCGCAAGGAATTGCGCCGCTGGCTGCGCCGCCTGCACGACGAACTGCATGTGACCAGCATCTTCGTGACGCACGACCAGGAGGAGGCGCTGGAGGTGGCCGACCAGGTGGTGCTGATGAACAAGGGCAAGGTCGAGCAGATCGGGTCGCCGGATCAGGTGTACAACCATCCGGCATCGCCTTTCGTGTACGGCTTCCTCGGCAACGTCAACCTGTTCCATGGCCGGGTGCACGAAGGCGTGCTGGAAGCGGGCGGCCTCGCGCTCGACGCGCCGGATCATGCCGACGCGCGCGATGAGCAGGGCACCGGCTTCGTGCGCCCGCACGACATCGAAGTCGAGCGCTACAGCGCCGATGCGGAAGGCATTCTTGCCCGCCTGCGTCGCGCCCACGCGATCGGTCCACTGGCGCAGCTGGAGCTCGAGCGTGCCGACAATGCGCAGCTGATCGAAGCGGTGATTTCAAGCGAGCGTTACGCGCAGCTCGGATTGCAGGAGGGAGAGGCGCTGGTGGTACGCCCGAAACGCCTGCGTGTCTTTGTCAACCAGGCGGCCTGAGCGGAGAGCCCGATGAATTTCCAGCAACTGCGCTCTGTGCGCGAAGCGGCACGCCGCGGTTATAACCTGACCGAGGTCGCCAACGTCCTGTTTACCTCGCAGCCCGGGGTGAGCCGGCAGATACGGGAACTCGAGGAGGAGCTGGGCGTGGAAATCTTCGAGCGCAACGGCAAACGGCTGACCGGCCTGACCGACCCGGGCAGGGGCATTCTGCAGATCATCGACCGCCTGCTGCTGGAGGCGGAGAACCTGCGCCAGGCGAGCCGCGAATACGCGGGCGAACGCAGCGGCACGCTGGCCGTCGCCACCACGCATACCCAGGCGCGCTATGTGCTGCCGCGCGTGGTGCAATCCTTCCGCAGCGCCTTTCCCGACGTGCGCATCGCCTTGCAGCAGAGTTCGCCGGAGCATATCGCGGAATGGGTCATCTCGGGCAAGGCCGATATCGGCATCGCGACCGAGGGCCTGAGCCAGTTCGAGGAGCTGGTGTCGTTCCCGTGCTACCGCTGGAGCCACATGATCGTGGTGCCGCAGGCGCATCCGCTGGCGGCGCTGGGGCGCGTGTCCTTGCAGGATCTCGCCGCGCATCCGCTGATTACCTATGATGTCGGCTTCACCGGCCGCGGCCACATCGACGACGCGTTCAACGAAGCCGGAATCGCCACCGACATCGTGCTCACCGCGATGGACTCGGACGTGATCCAGCAATATGTATCGCTCGGGCTGGGCATCGGGATCGTCGCCTCGATGGCGGTCGAGAACAATCTTGCGCCGGGCTTGCGCGCGCTCGATGCATCGCATCTGTTCGCGCCGAACGTGACCCGGCTCGCAGTGCGGCGCGGCGCCTACCTGCGCGCCTACACCTATGAATTCATCCTGCAGTTTGCGCCCGGGCTGAGACGTTCGGATATCGAGACGGCGCTGAGTGCCGGTGGGTAGGACTCAGCGCGTGTCCCGGCTTATGGCAGCAGCGGCCGCTTGCGCGCCTGCTTGGCGCGGATGTCCTTGATCGTCTTTTCCATCGCCGCGACGCGGTAGTTGATCGACGGATGCAGCGCCGTGTAGTTGTTGAGGGCCGACGCCGGGTACTGTGACGCCATCCTTTGCCAGAACGGTACCACCTGGTCGATGCCGTAGCCGGCGCGCGCCAGCATGTAGAGCGACAGCTTGTCCGCCATCGCGTCCAGATCCTGCGGCACGGGCCGCAGGCCCGCCATGCCCGGCATGCTGCTCATGTCCGGACGCAGCCGGGTGAGCTTGTCGATGATGCCGCCGACGGTGGCGCTCACGCGCAGCCTGTTCGCATGCGCCAGCGCGTTATGCGCCATTTCCTTGGCGAGCACATAGGCGAGTTCGTCGTCGGAGCGCACCGCGCCCATCATTCCGCGCGAGACCAGGACCCGGTGGCCGTCGGAATACGCGACCACATTGTCGGTATTGCCGAGCTCGACACCGAATGCGCAGGCATAGGTAAGGGGCACATTGACCGCCACGCTGGCGCCGTCGCGCAGCAGAGTCAGACCGATGCTGGTACGGTCGGACATCATTGGCGCCAGGATGCCGGCGGCTTCCTGTTCCGCGTTTTCACCCTCGGGCAGGCGCTTGCCGTCGACCGCCAGCACGATGTCGCCGCGCCGCACGCCGGCGCGCGCAGCGCCGCCGCCCGCCAGCACGCCCATGATCTGCAGGCGTTCGTCCAGCCCGAGCGACTTCTGGGAGACGCCGGCGAGTTCCTTCGCATAGGAATACCTGTTCTTCGCGGTGAAGCCGAGCAGGTTGCGCGCATTGCCCTTGCACAGCTCGGCATTGGCAACCAGCAGCGGGGCGGCGACGCGGTACAGGCGGTCCTGCATGTCCACCATCGCCTGCAGCGCCTGCTGTTCCGCGGGATTGACCGCCGGTTTGCTGAAGATCGCCGGTCGTGCCGGCTCGGGAGGGGCCTTGGTCCCTTCCTGTGGCGGAGAGTCGGGCGTGGCGCAGGCCGCAAGCAGCAGCGCGGCGTGCAGCATCAGCAAACGCCGCGTCTGCCGCAAGCGAAGCATGGCCCGGTCGTGGATGCCTGGCATCGTTCTCTTCTCCTGTTTCACTGCTTGCCGGTGCTGCCGAAACCGCCTTCGCCGCGTTCCGTTTGTGTCGAGAACCTGTCGACGAAATGCAATGCGACCTGGACTACCGGCTGGAACATCAGCTGGGCGATGCGGTCGCCGGGACGCACGACATACTCCTCGGTGCCGTCGTTGGCGAGGATGACGCCGATCTCGCCGTGATAGTCGGCATCAATCACACCGATGCCCTGTGCGACGCGCACGCCGTGCTTCAGCGACAGTCCGGAGCGGGATGCGACGATGGCGACCAGGCAGGGGTCCATCATGTTAATCGCGAGGCCGGTCTTGACCAGTTCGCGTCCGCCGGGCGGAATCGCGAGCGGCGCGCTGATACAGGCGCGCAGGTCCATCGCAGCGGAGCCGTCGGTGGCGTAGTCCGGGGCCGGGATCTCGGAACCGAGCAAAGGGTTGACAATGCGGGCTTCAATACGTCGATGCATGGGGGTCCTTCAAAATTCCCCGGTCGCCGGGGACGGTTGGCACGTAATTGCGTGCCGCAATGATACGGCAAATCAGACTTCTGAAAGGAAGCGGTAACTTTTTGTAATGGAAGGCGGGCGGTATGCTGCGAAGGGGCAGGGGTGCCGGCGACGCGGGTTGGGGCGGCCCCAGTCAGGCCGGGAGTGGAAGAATCCGGGTGCGCCCCACGGCGCGGCCGGTCCCGTGGACGACCGGCCGCACGGCCGTGGCGGGCACGGCGCGCGGGAATTTCAGTGTCCGACAGGTTCCTTCTTCAGCATTGCCACCAGCTGCCGTGCGGCGTCGACGGACGAGGCCGGGTTTTGCCCGGTGATCAGGTTGCCGTCGACCTGCACATGCGACTGCCAGTCGGGGCCCTTCGAATAGATGCCGCCGCCGCGCTTGAGCGAGTCTTCCACGAGGAAGGGCACCACATTGGTCAGCTGCACCGCTTCTTCCTCCGAGTTCGAGAATCCGGTGACCCGCTTGCCCTCGACGAAGGATCGTCCGTCGTGCGTCTTCGCGTGACGGAACACCCCAGGCGCATGGCAGACCGCGGCGATCGGTTTGCCAGCCGCGTCCATGCTTTGCAGCAGCGTCAGCGAGTCGGCGTCTTCGGAGAGGTCCCACAGCGGCCCGTGGCCGCCCGGGTAGAAAACGCCTTCGAATTCCTCGTGCGACAGGCTCGACAGCAGCACCGTGTCGGCCAGCGCCTGCTGCGCCTCGGGGTCCTGGTTGAAGCGCCGGGTAGCCTCCGTCTGCGCGTCCGGCTCGCTGCTCTTCGGGTCCAGCGGCGGCTGGCCGCCCTTGGGCGAGGCCAGCGTGATCCGGGCGCCGGCATCCTTGAGCACGTAGTAGGGCGCCGCGAATTCTTCCAGCCAGAAACCGGTTTTCTTTCCGGTGTTACCCAGCTGGTCATGCGAAGTCAATACCATCAATACGTTCATCCTCGTCTCCCGATTATTGGCAATCCGTTATCGTGGAGTCGCGACGCAAGGGAAAGTTCGTGCAGGGACAGGAGAAGGGGGAGCGCATTGCCGGTTTTGTCATCCGGCATCGTTTCTGCCTGATGCCGAAGACAAATGTTGCCGTCCAGGTGCAGGAATATCGGCGCCCTGTCCGGCACTGGTGAAAGGGGAGCGCCTGCCAGACATGCCCCCTTACCGGGGGAACTAGGGCCGTCCAGATAAACTTAAAGAATGGTAGGGTGGGTGGAGCCCCACCCACCCTACAGATTCATCTGGACGGCCTGCTAGATCCGGCCTGCGATCTCCGCCACCAGCCGCCGCGCGAGGACCTGCTTGCCGGCGCGCGGCAGGCGCTGATGGCCCCTGTCGTCGAACAGCACCAGTTCATTCTCGTCCTTGCCGAAGGTCTGGTGGCCGATGTTCCCGACCAGCAGCGGAATGCCTTTCTTCTGGCGCTTTTCTTCGCCGTACTGCAGCAGGTTTTCCGATTCCGCGGCAAAGCCGACGCAGTACGGGCGCGCCGGAAGCTGCGCCACCGCCGCCAGGATGTCCGGGTTCTGCTCGAATTCCAGGCGCGGCACATCGCCGGCGCCGTTTTTCTTCAGCTTCTGCTCGCTCGCATTGGCCACGCGCCAGTCGGCAACCGCCGCCACCGCGATGAACACGTCCTGACCGGCCGCTTGCGACATGACCACATCGTGCATCTGCTGCGCGGTCTGCACGCTGATGCGGTGCACACCATAGGGCGTCTGCAAGGCGGTCGGGCCGGACACCAGGCAGACGTCGGCGCCCGCCTCGCGGGCGGCACGCGCGATCGCATAGCCCATCTTGCCGGAGGAAAGGTTGGTGATGCCGCGCACCGGATCGATCGGCTCGAAGGTCGGGCCGGCGGTGACCAGCACGCGCTTGCCGGCCAGGAGCTTGCGCTGGAAGGACGCGATCACTTCCTCCAGCAGCTGTTCCGGCTCCAGCATGCGACCCATGCCGGTCTCGCCGCAGGCCTGCTCGCCGGCGTCCGGGCCGAGGATCGCAATGCCGTCCTCGCGCAGTTGCGCAACATTGCGCTGCGTCGCCGGGTTCTGCCACATTTCCACGTTCATCGCCGGCGCGACCAGCAGCGGCACCGTCATCGGCCGCGCCACGCACAGCGTGGAAAGCAGGTCGTCGCAGCCGCCATGTGCGAGCTTGGACATGAAATCCGCGGAGCAGGGGGCAATCACGATCGCATCCGCGCCCCTGGTCAGGTCGATGTGCGCCATGTTGTTGTCGATGCGCGCATCCCATTGGTCGGAAAAGACCGGATGGCCGGACAGCGCCTGCATCGTGACCGGCGTGATGAACTGCGTCGCGGAACGGGTCATCACCACATGCACGGTGGCACCCGCCCTGGTCAGGCTGCGCGTGAGCTCCGCCACCTTGTAGCAGGCGATACCGCCCGTCATACCGAGAACAATCTTTTTTCCGGCGAGATCCATGGGGGACTCCTGCAAAGGTGGCTGTTGTCGGGTTATTTTCCTACGCGCCGCAATTCATCGAGGATAAACAGGGCGGCGCCGCCGACAATGGCCGAGTCGGCGATGTTGAAGGCCGGCCAGTGCCATTTGCCAACGTAGAAATCGAGGAAGTCGATGACGTAGCCGTACAGCACGCGGTCGATCAGGTTGCCGACCGCGCCGCCGAGAATGAGCGCGAGCGCCCAGCAGAACAATCGCTGCCCCGCATGGCGCTTGAGCAGGTAGAGGATGAACAGCACCGCGCCGATCGCGATGGCGCTGAAGAAATAGCGCTGCCAGCCGGATTCGGTGGCGAGGAAGCTGAACGCCGCTCCCTTGTTATGCACCAGCACCAGGTTGAAGAAGGAGGTCACCGGCATCGACTCGCCATAGGTGAACAGCCGCGCGACCGTGATCTTGGTGATCTGGTCGAGCAGGACGATGATGGTGGCGATGCCGAGCCAGGGCGCCATGCTCGTGCTCGGGCTTGCAGAGAGGTTCTTGAAGCTTTTTTGTTTTGCCATGGGTCTCTGTGTGGGCGTCCTTCCCGGCGCGGCGGAAAGGACGCGGGTTTATGCAAACGTACGCTTTTCGCCGTCGCCGAACAGGTTGCTCACGCAGCGGCCGCAAATGCCGGGATGATCCGCGTGCGCGCCGACGTCCGCGCGGTAGTGCCAGCAGCGCTCGCACTTCTGGTGAGCCGACGGCGTGACCAGCACGCCTTCTTCCGCTTCGCCGGCGACCTCGGTGAGCTTCACCTGCGAGGTGATGAACACGAACTTCAGGTCATCGCCGAGGCTGGCCAGCATCGCATGGCGCGCGCCGGAAGCCTTGATCTCGACTTCCGCCTGCAGCGACGAACCGATGCCGCCGGCCACCCGCACTTCTTCCAGCTGCTTGGTGACGCTCGCGCGCAGCTCGCGCAGCGCGGCGAACTTGTCGAGCAGCGCGCCGGCGCCGGCCACTTCCGGCAGGGTGTAGTACACCTGCGTGAAGATGGTCTCGTCGCTTTCCGCATAACCCTCCGCGCCGGCGAATACCGCCCAGGCCTCTTCCGCGGTGAAGGACAGCATCGGCGCCATCACGCGCAACAGCGCGTGGGTGATGTGCCAGATCGCGGTCTGCGCGGAGCGGCGCGCCTTCGAGGTCGTGCCGCAGGTGTAGAGCCGGTCCTTCAGGATGTCGAGGTAGAAGCCGCCAAGGTCTTCCGAGCAGTACATCTGCAGCTTGGCGACCACCGGGTGGAATTCGAACACCTCGAAGTGCTGCAGGATCTCGCCCTGCAGCTGCGCCATGCGCGCGATCGCATAGCGGTCGATCTCGAGCAGTTCTGCAACCGGCAGCGCGTCCTTCTTCGGATCGAAGTCGGAAGTGTTGGCCAGCAGGAAGCGCAGCGTGTTGCGGATGCGGCGGTAGGCTTCGACCACGCGCTTGAGGATTTCATCGGAGATCGACAGCTCGCCCGAGTAGTCGGTGGAGGCGACCCACAGGCGCAGGATTTCCGCGCCCAGCGTGTCGGATACCTTCTGCGGCGCGACCACGTTGCCCTTGGACTTGGACATCTTCTTGCCCTCGCCGTCGACCACGAAGCCGTGGGTGAGCAGCGCCTTGTATGGCGGGCGGCCGTCGGTCATCGAGGACGTCAGCAGCGACGAGTGGAACCAGCCGCGATGCTGGTCCGAGCCTTCCAGGTAAAGGTCGGCGGGGAATTGCGACTGCTCCCGGTGCGAGCCGCGCAGCACGGTGTGGTGCGTCGAGCCGGAATCGAACCACACGTCCAGCGTGTCCTTGTTCTTCACGTACAGGTCGGCATCGGCGCCGAGCAGGTCCTTCGGATCGAGCGCCTGCCAGGCCTCGATGCCGCCTTGCTCGACCAGCTTCGCGACTGCTTCCAGCAATTCCGGCGTGCGCGGATGCAGTTCGCCGGTTTCCTTGTGCACGAAGAAGGCCATCGGCACGCCCCACTGGCGCTGGCGCGACAGCGTCCAGTCCGGACGGTTGGCGATCATGCCGTGCAGGCGGGCCTTGCCCCAGCCGGGGTAGAAGGCGGTCGCCTCGACGCCGGCCAGCGCGGTCTCGCGCAGGCTCTTGCCGCCGTCCTTCGGCGTGACATCCATGCCGGCAAACCATTGCGAGGTGGCGCGGTAGATGACCGGCGTCTTGTGGCGCCAGCAGTGCATGTAGCTGTGGTCGAACATCACCAGCTTGAACAGCGCGCCGACTTCCTCCAGCTTCTGGCAGATCGGCTTGGACGCTTCCCAGATCGTCATGCCGCCGAAGAAGGGCAGCCAGGACGCGTACTTGCCGTCGCCCATCACCGGCTTCAGGATCTCGTCGTCGGTCATGCCGTGCGACTTGCAGGACACGAAGTCGTCGAGGCCGTAGGCAGGAGCGGAGTGCACGATGCCGGTGCCGGTGTCGAGCGTCACGTAGTTGCCGACATAGATCGGCGAGTAGCGGTCGTAACCCTGGTCGGCGGATGCGAACGGATGCTTGAACCGGATCATCGACAGCGCTTCGCCGCCGCAGGTCGCGATGATCTTGCCTTCCAGGCCATAGCGCTGCAGGCAGGCGCCCACCAGTTCCGCCGCCAGCAGCAGCAGGATGGTTTCGCCGTTGCGCTCGGTCTGCACCAGCGCGTAGCGGTGCTCGGGATGCACGTTGAGCGCCTGGTTGGCCGGGATGGTCCACGGCGTGGTGGTCCAGATCACCACATAACCCTTGTCGGTCGGCAGCTTCTCCAGGCCGAATGCATGCGCGAGCTTGTCGTGTTCCGCGAACGGGAAGCCGACGTCGATCGCCGGGTCGCGCTTGTCCTGGTATTCGACTTCCGCTTCGGCCAGCGCCGAGCCGCAGTCGAAGCACCAGTTGACCGGCTTCAGGCCGCGGTAGACGTAACCCTTCTCGAGGATCTTGCCGAGCACGCGGATTTCATCGGCTTCGTTTCCGAAATCCATGGTCTTGTACGGGCGGTCCCATTCGCCGAGCACGCCGAGGCGGATGAAGTCCTTCTTCTGGCGCTCGATCTGCTCGCTCGCGTAGGCGCGCGACTTGGCCTGCACTTCGGCCGTCGGCAGGTGCTTGCCGAACTGCTTTTCGATCTGGATCTCGATCGGCATGCCGTGGCAGTCCCAGCCCGGCACGTATTGCGCGTCGTAGCCCGCCATGTTGCGCGCCTTGACGATCATGTCCTTCAGGATCTTGTTCACCGCATGGCCGATGTGGATGTCGCCGTTCGCATACGGCGGGCCGTCGTGCAGGATCCACTTCGGGCGGCCCTTGGACGCCTTGCGGATGCGCTGGTAGATCTTCTTTTCCTGCCATTCCTTGACCCACTTCGGCTCGCGCTTGGCGAGGTCGCCGCGCATCGGGAAGGGCGTTTCGGTCAGGTTGACCGGGTACTTGTTTTTTTGCTCGGACATGTTGGTTTCAGTCTTAATAATTCGGTGGATCGGACAACGCTTTTCGCATGCCTGATCGTCAAATTCGGTCGGTTGCGGAAATCGCCTGGCCTTCGCGCGCCTTGAAGAAGTCGCGCGCCTGCTGCGCGTCGTTCTCGATGGCGGCCGTCAGCGTCGGCAGGTCGATGTATTTTTCCTCGTCGCGCAGCTTCTTCAGGAACTCCACCCGCACGACCTTGCCGTAGCACTGCGCGCTGTAGTCGAACAGATAGGTTTCGAGCAGCACGCGCCCGCTGTCCTCGACCGTCGGGCGCACGCCCATGCTGGCCACGCCGGGCAGCGGCCGTTCCGCCAGGCCATGCACCTGCACCACGAACACGCCGGACAGCGCGGGGCGCTTGTGCGCGATGCGCAGGTTCAGCGTCGGGAAGCCGATCGTGCGGCCGAGCTTCTTGCCATGGGTGACATGGCCGGAGATCGCGTACGGGTGGCCGAGCAGCTGCGCGGCGAGCGGGAAGTCGCCGGCGGCCAGCGCCGCTCGCACCGCGGACGAGGAAATGCGGATGCCGCCGTTCATCACGGTCGGCAGCGCCTGCACTTCGAAGCCGAATTTCCTGCCGGCCTCGATCAGCGTGCCGAGATTGCCGGCACGCTTGGCGCCGTAGTGGAAGTCTTCCCCCACCATCAGCCATTTCACGTGCAGTCCCTGCACCAGCACCTTTTCGACGAACTCGTCGGGCGACATCGATGCGAAGTGGCTGTTGAAATGCTCGACGATGACCCGGTCCACGCCGGCCTTGTCCAGCGATTCCAGCTTGTCGCGCAGGTTGGCGATACGGGTGGGCGCGCGCGACAGGTCGCCGGCCAGGCGCGCGAAGAATTCGCGCGGATGCGGCTCGAAGGTCATCACCGCCGCCTCAACGCCGAGCCTGGTCGCGGCTTCGCGCACGCGCCCCAGCAGCGCCTGGTGGCCGCGATGCACGCCGTCGAAGTTGCCGATCGTCAGGGCGCAGGGTGCGCGCGACGCGGCATTGGGGAGTCCGCGAAATACCTTCATTCAGACCGATCCGGAGGGGTAACGGAAAACCCATGATTATAAATGCTTTCCGCCGGTTTTCCGCCCTGCAACGGGAGGTTTACCGCAGCGGATCTTGCCGGTAGTACAGCGCGAGCAGGCGGTAGATCTCCGGATAGTCTTCCGCGAGCGGCTGCGGCAGCACGAAGAAGGCTTCCGACGCGACGGCGAAGAATTCGGCCGGATGCCGCGCCGCGTAAGGGTCGAGCGGCAGTTCGCCGAACAGTTCGTCGTACAGCGCCGCGTCGTCCGGGCGGTCGTCGTCGTAATCCTCGGGCAGCCGGGCCTCCAGCGCATCCACCCGCCGCACGAAATCCTGGTAGGCCGCCGAAAAAGCCTGGCGCCACCCGGCCGGCACGATTTCCCGGTGAAACGCCGCGAGGAAGGGCGGGCAGCCGTTCGCCGCGCCCCTGGCCATATCCAGCTTGTGTGCGAACTCATGGATGACGACGTTATATCCGGGAGCATTGCTTTCCTGCGCATCTTCCCAGGACAGCACGACCGCGCCACCGGCATGCACCGCCTCGCCGGACGCCGGTTCATGCCATTCATGCACGACGCCGGCTTCATCCATTTCGCTTTGTGGAATGACGAATGCAGACGGGTAGACGATGATGCCCGCCATGTCGTCGTACAGGTCGAGCGTGAGATTGAGCACCGGCAGCGCGGCTTGGGCTGCGATCAGGACCGCCACTTCATCCGTCAGTTCGAATCCTGCCGCGCCGGTGAATGTTTTTCTTGCAAGTAAGTCCTCGCACAAGAGCTTGAGGCGTTGCCGCTCCCCGGCATCGAGGCGGTCGAGGAAAGGCAGCCGCTCCAGGCAATCCTGCCAGAGCGGTTCCGGGATCTGCGGTTTGTCGCGGGTGAACAGTTGTCGTAGCCATTGCATACCGCGCATTGTGGCGGATATTGCTCCGCTGCGACAAGTTTCAGTGGTAGCGGCCGAGGAAGTGGTCGAGCAGGGCACTCATGTTGCCGGCGCCGCCTTGCGGGATCCGGCCGTCCGGGGTCAGCTTGTCGACCAGGTCGGGCAGCATGTCGCTCAGCTGGTTCGCCGCTTCCGGCTCGCTCAGGCCGGTCTCTTCGGAAATCTGCTGCAAATGGCCGTCGCCCAATACCTGTTGCAGCTGCGCGCCGCTCACCGGCAGGTTTTCGCCGGTGCCAATCCAGGAGTGGACCAGGTTGCCCATGCCGGCCTCGGCGAAACGCTCCGCAAGTCCATGCAGCCCGCCGGTCTGGCCATTGTTCGCGACCAGCGACAGCGCCGCCTGCAGCAGCCGGGTCCTGGCATCCATCATGGGCAGGTGATTATCGCCGAGCATCTCGATCGCCTTGTCGAGTATTCCCATCGCGTTCCTCCTGATTACGCAGGTGAAAAACCTCAACATAAAAGAAACGGCGGCGTGCCGCGAGGGAATCGGCCGGATGTTTGATCCGGATAGAATCAGGGCGACTTTGGGCTAGATCTCGCCCCAGACCGCATTCAGCGCGGCGACCGCAGCCAGGCCGGCGGTCTCGGTGCGCAGCACGCGCGGCCCGATCGACAGCGTGAGCACGCCGTGCGTATTCGCAGCTTCCTCTTCCTGCGCGGTGAAGCCGCCTTCCGGGCCGATCAGCAGGGCCACCGCCTGCGCCGGATGGTGACGCGCCCAGTCGGAAAGCGATTGTTCCGCCCGCGGCGACAGCAGGATGCGCTGGTGCAGGTTCTGCTGCCGGACCCATTCATGGAAATCGGCCGGCTCCCCGACCTGCGTGAGGCGGTTGCGCCCGCATTGCTCGGCGGCGGCGGTGACGATCGAGCGCCAGTGCGCCAGTTTCTTTTCGGCACGTTCAGGTGACAGCCGTACCACGCAGCGCTGCGCGGCGATCGGCTGGAACGCGGTCACGCCGAGCTCGACCGCTTTCTCGACGATCCAGTCGATCTTGGAGCCTTCGGGCAGCGCCTGGGCCAGCGTCAGCGAATACGGCAGTTCGATTTCGCGCGGCGAAAACGCTTTCACTTCGGCTGTTGCATGCTTCTTTTCCATTGTGAGCAGCGTCGCGCTGTATTCGCCGCCTTCGCCATTGAACAGGGTGAGCGTATCGCCGGCGCGCAGGCGCAGCACCAGCACGTGATGCGCAAGATGTTCGGGCAGGGCGAGGGTGGCGCCGACGGAAAGTGGTCCGGGGTAGAAGAAACGCGGCATGCAGTCACTCGATCTGGGCTTGTTGTTGGCGGGCCGGAGCCGGGAATAATTGTTTCACGAATGGCAATCCCCCCGGGCTTGCTGGCAGGCGGCGGTTGCTGCCGAAAGGCAATTCATACCGGGTTGGCGCAAGGGAACGGCTCCGATTGTAAATCCGGTTGGAGCAGTCTGGTAAAATATCGGGCTTTGCATCCTCTGTTCCATACAGGAATGGAATCAGCTCGAAGACCCGCCACATATCCAGATTTGACATGACTTCTTCTCTCCCCACCAGCAAGATGGCCAATGCGATTCGCGCACTGGCGATGGACGCCGTGCAAAAAGCGAATTCCGGTCACCCCGGCATGCCGATGGGCATGGCTGAAATTGCCGTCGCCTTGTGGAGCAAGCACTATCGCCACAACCCGGCCAATCCGCACTGGATCGACCGCGACCGCTTCGTCGTTTCCAATGGTCACGGCTCGATGCTGCATTACGCGCTGCTCCACCTGAGCGGCTACGACCTGCCGATGGAGGAGATCAAGAACTTCCGCCAGCTGCATTCCAAGACCGCCGGCCATCCGGAAGTGCACATCACGCCGGGCGTGGAAACCACCACCGGTCCGCTCGGCCAGGGCATCACCAACGCGGTCGGCATGGCGCTCGCCGAGCGCCTGCTGGCGGCGGAATTCAACAAGCCCGGTTTCGACGTCGTCAACCATTACACCTACGTATTCCTGGGCGACGGCTGCCTGATGGAAGGCATCTCGCACGAAGCCTGCTCGTTCGCCGGCGCGCTGCGCCTCAACAAGCTGATCGCGCTGTACGACGACAACGGTATTTCGATCGACGGCCACGTCGAGGGCTGGTTCATCGATGACACGCCGAAGCGTTTCGAAGCCTACAACTGGAACGTGATCCGCGATGTCGACGGCCACGATGCGGCAGCGGTGGAAGCGGCGATTGCGGCTGCGAAGACATCCGACAAGCCGACCCTGATCTGCTGCAAGACCGTGATCGGCAAGGGCAGCCCGAACAAGGCCGGTACCCATGACGTGCATGGCGCGGCGCTGGGCGACAAGGAAATCGCCGCCACCCGCGAAGCGATCGGCTGGCCGCATGCGCCGTTCGAGATCCCGGCCGATGTCTACGAGGCATGGGATGCGAAGGCCGCCGGCGCCAAGCGCGAAGCCGAATGGGACGCGCTGTTCAAGGCCTACGGCGAGCGTTATCCGCAGGAAGCCGGCGAACTGCTGCGCCGCATGAAGGGCGAGCTGCCGGGCAAGCTGAACGGCGTGATCGACGCCTATATCGCATCCTGCGTCGACAAGAAGGAAACCATTGCGACGCGCAAGGCCAGCCAGAACGCGATCCAGGCGCTGGCGCCGTCGCTGCCGGAATTCCTCGGCGGCTCCGCCGACCTGACCGGGTCCAACCTGACAAACTGGAAGGAGTGCGTAGCGGTACGCGCCGACAAGGCGGGCAACCACATCAACTACGGCGTGCGCGAATTCGGCATGAGCGCGATCATGAACGGCATCGCGCTGCATGGCGGCTACATCCCGTTCGGCGGCACCTTCCTGACCTTCTCCGACTACAGCCGCAACGCCATCCGCATGGCCGCGCTGATGAAGATCCGCTCGATCTTCGTGTTCACCCATGATTCCATCGGCCTCGGCGAAGACGGCCCGACCCACCAGTCGGTCGAACATGTGTCCAGCCTGCGCCTGATCCCGAACCTGGAAAACTGGCGGCCCTGCGACACGGTCGAATCCGCAATCGCCTGGAAACACGCGGTCGCGCGCCGCCATGGCCCGACCACGCTGATCTTCTCGCGCCAGAACCTGCCCTACGTCGAACGCACGCCCGAGCAGATCCTCGCGATCAACCGCGGCGGCTATGTGCTGCGCGACGCTGCCGATGCGAAGGCGGTGCTGCTCGCCACCGGCTCGGAAGTGGAGCTGGCGCTGAAATCCGCTGATGAACTCGGCAAGCAGGGCATCCCGGTGCGCGTCGTCTCGATGCCTTGCACCGACCTGTTCGACCGCCAGGACGCCGGCTACAGGGACAGCGTGCTGCCCAAGGGGCTGCCGCGCGTGGCGATCGAAGCGGGCGTGACTTCTTTCTGGTACAAGTACGTCGGCCTGGAAGGCGGCGTAGTCGGTATCGACACCTTCGGCGAATCGGCGCCGGCAGGTGTGCTGTTCAAGCACTTCGGCTTCACGACGGAGAACGTCGTCGCCAAGGTGAAATCGGTTTTAGCTCAATAACTCAGGAGAAAACCATGACCATTCGCGTCGCAATCAACGGCTACGGCCGCATCGGCCGCAACATCCTTCGCGCTCACTACGAAGGCGGCAAGAAGAACGACATCCAGATCGTCGCCATCAACGACCTGGGCAATGCGCAATCGAACGCCCACCTGACCCGCTACGACACCGCGCACGGCAAGTTCCCGGGTACCGTTGAAGTCGACGGCGAATTCATGATCGTCAACGGCGACAAGATCAAGGTCTTCGCGCAGCGCGACCCGGCGCAGATCCCGTGGGGCGAGCTGAACGTCGACGTCGTGCTGGAGTGCACCGGCTTCTTCACCACCAAGGAAAAGGCTTCGGCCCACCTCAAGGGCGGCGCCAAGAAGGTGATCATCTCGGCGCCGGGCGGCAAGGACGTGGACGCGACCGTCGTCTACGGCGTGAACCAGGCAGTGCTGAAGGCATCCGACACCGTGATCTCCAACGCCTCCTGCACCACCAACTGCCTGGCGCCGCTGGTTGCTCCGCTGCATGAAAAGATCGGCGTGGTGAACGGCCTGATGACCACCGTGCACGCCTACACCAACGACCAGGTGCTGACCGACGTGATGCATGAAGACCTGCGCCGCGCCCGTTCCGCCACCCAGTCGATGATCCCGACCAAGACCGGCGCCGCCGCCGCGGTCGGCCTGGTGCTGCCGGAACTGAACGGCAAGCTGGACGGCTACGCGATCCGCGTGCCGACCATCAACGTGTCCATCGTCGACCTGTCCTTCGTTGCCGCGCGCGACACCACCGTCGATGAGATCAACGCGATCATGAAGGATGCGGCCAACGGCGCGCTGAAGGGCATCCTGACCTACAACACCGATCCGCTGGTTTCCGTGGACTACAACCACAACGACGCGTCGAGCAACTTCGATGCGACGCTGACCAAGGTGTCCGGCCGCCTGGTGAAGGTCTCCTCCTGGTACGACAACGAGTGGGGCTTCTCCAACCGCATGCTCGACACCACCGTAGCATTGATGTCCGCGAAGTAATACGGCAAATGTCTTTGAAACGCCCCGCTGGCCGGGGCGTTTTTTTTTGCTATATTGGTTGCCTCTTCGACATGGAGGTGGCATGCGTCAACTCAAGAGCTGGTTCAAGGGCAACAAGGGTTTTGTATTCTTCCTGTTCGGCATGGTGCTGGTGCGCAGCGCGGTCGCCGACTGGTACGGCGTGCCGTCGGGCTCCATGTATCCGACGCTGATGATCGGCGACCGCATCGTCACCGACCGCCTCGCCTACGACGTGAAACTGCCGTTTACCGATGTGATCGTGACAAGCCTGGCCGACCCGCAGCGCGGCGATATCGTCACCTTCACCTCCCCCGAGGACGGTGTGCGCCTGGTCAAGCGCGTGGTGGGCCTGCCCGGCGACGTGGTGGAAATGCGCGGCGAGGAACTGGTCGTCAACGGCGAGAAGGCGGTCTATGCGCCGGCGGCCGGGGAGGTCGCGGCGCGGGTTGCGCCCGACTACACGGGGCAGCAGCTCGTGCTGACCGAACAGATCCTCGGCCAGCGCCACCCGATCATCGTGATGCCGCAGCGGCCGGCACTGCGCTCCTTCGGCCCGGTCACCGTTCCCCCGGGCGAGTACCTGATGCTCGGCGATAACCGGGACGCGAGCAAGGACTCGCGCTACATCGGCTTCGTGCGGCGCGAGCTGATCACCGGGCAGGTGAAGCGCGTCGCGTTCTCGCTCGATACCGACCGCTACTTCCTGCCGCGCCTCGAGCGCTTCGGCACCGCGCTCGCGACCCCGTAGCGGCAAGCCGGGGGCGACGTGCGCGCCCGGCTGCCCCGGTCAGGCCGCGTCTTCCGCGCCGAGCGTCGCCGCCCAGAGCTGCTGCACCCGCTCCGCCTGCCGCGCGACGCGTTCTGTCTCCACCCGTGCCCGGTCGTTCCCCTGCAGCCGGATATTGTGCTGCAGCTTGCGGAACAGGCGGTACGCGTCCGATACCTCGAGCGCGAGCCCGGCGTCGATCAGCCCGAGCTCGCCGCACAGTTTCAGCAGCGCGATATTGCCGATGTCCGCGGTCAGCTGCGGATGGCGCGCCGCATGCAGCAGCACCAGGTACTGCACGATGAACTCGATGTCGATCATGCCGCCGGCGTCGTGCTTCAGGTCGAACAGCACCGAGCGGTTGGGGTGCGCCTCGTGCATCTTCCTGCGCATCGCCCTTACTTCGCGCCGCAGCGCCTGCTCTTCGCGCGGCTTGCGCAGCACCTGCTCCCGGATCGCCTCGAAGCGTTCGCCGATCGCCGCGTCGCCCGCGCAGAAGCGCGCGCGGGTCAGCGCCTGGTGTTCCCACACCCATGCATTATCGGTCTGGTACTTCTCGAACGCCGACAGCCGCGACACCAGCAGTCCGCTGGCGCCGTCCGGCCGCAGCGCGATGTCGATGTCGAACAGGATGCCTGCCGGCGTGTGGCTGGTCATCCAGGTGATGAAGCGCTGCGCCAGTTTCGCATACAGCGCCGGCGCTTCCTGGTCGTCATCGTCGTAGAGGAAGATCACGTCGAGGTCGGACGCGTAGCCGAGCTCCTTGCCGCCGAGCTTGCCGTAGGCGACGACCGCAAATTTCGGCACCTCGCGGTGCCGGCTGTGGAGGGTCTGCCAGACCGCCCTGATGGTCGCCTCCACCAGGATGTCGGCGAGCGCGGACAGGTGGTCGGCCAGCCTTTCCACCGTCAGCGCGCCTTCCAGGTCCTGCGCCAGCAGGCGGAACAGCTGCGCATGGTGAAGGTCGCGCAGCACGTTCATCTGGTGCTCGGTATCGCCGTTTGCGGCATCGAGCTGGCGCTGCACCTCGGCGGCGAACGAAGTCCAGTCCGGCGCCGCCTTCAGCGTGTGGTCTTCCAGCAGTTCGTCGAGCAGGATCGGGTGGCGCGTCAGGTACTTCGCCGCCCAGTCGGAAGCGCTCATCATGCGGATCACCCGGCCCAGCGTATGCGGATACTCGGTCAGCAGCGCGAGATAGGCGGCGCGGCGCGCGATCGCCTCGAAGAAATCCAGCAGCCGGCCCAGCGTCGCGCGGCGCGTCTCGGAGTGTTCCGCAATCAGCGGCAGTGCAGCGTTGACCAGCGCGACCAGCTTGCCGCGGCTCGCACCCGGCAGCGAGGCCAGCTTCGGCGACTGCAGGGTGAGCAGCAGGCGTTTTGCCGCGTCGGGCACGTCATCGAAGCCCAGTGCCGCCAGGCGCGCTTCGATCGCTTCCTGGCCGTCGTGGTCCGTCAGCACATTTGCCGCGGCACGTTCGTCGGCTTCGGGATTCTGCGGCGTGCCGCCGCTCTTGTCGCTGAACATCGCATCGAACTGCGCCGCGACCACCGCGCGTTGCGCGTCCAGCTCTTCCAGCAGCGCTTCGACATCGGTGAATCCCATCATCTTCGCCACCGTCAGCCGGTCGTCCGGATTGGCTGGCAGGGTATGGGTCTGGCCATCGTCGAGGTATTGCAGCCGGTGCTCGAGGTTGCGCAGGAAGGTGTAGGCCTCCAGCAACCGGCCGACCTCGTCGGCGGTCAAGAGGTTCTTTTCGGCGAGCGTGTTCAGGGTTCTGCGGGTCGACCGGTCGCGCAGCGACGCGTCGCGGCCGCCGCGGATCAGCTGGAACACCTGGGCCAGGAATTCCACTTCCCGGATGCCGCCGCGTCCCAGCTTGACGTTGTTGGTGCGGCCAGGGTGGCGTGCTTCCTGCCGTGCGACTTCGGCCCGGATCTGCGCGTGCATGTTGCGCAGCGCCTCGATCGCGCCGAAATCGAGATAGCGCCGGTAGACGAAGGGCCGCACGATCTGCTCCAGCGTCTCGATGTCGGCGGCGCGGCCGGTCAGCGCGCGCGCCTTCACCCATGCGTAGCGCTCCCATTCGCGCCCCTGCACCAGCAGGTACTCTTCCACCATTGCGAAGCTGGCCGCCAGCGGGCCGGATCCGCCGTTGGGGCGCAGCGCCATGTCGACGCGGAAGGTGAACCCGTCCTCTGTGATCTCGGACAGCGCGCCGATCAGCTTCTTGCCCAGCCTGACAAAAAATTCATGGTTCGACAGCTGCCGCTGTTCCGGCGAGGTGGTTTGCGTTTCGCCGTTTTCCGGGTACACGAAGATCAGGTCGATGTCGGAAGAGACATTCAGCTCGTGCCCGCCCAGCTTGCCCATGCCCAGCACGATCAGCTCCTGCGGCTGGCCGGACTCCGCCCCGGTTGGCGTGCCGTGCGCCTGCACCAGTTCCGCGTGGAGCGCGTCGACATGGCTGCGCACGGCGAAGTCGGCGAAGGTGCTGATGGTGGTGAGCACTTCGTCAAGGGTGGCGCGTCCGGTCAGGTCGCGTTCGATCAGGGTGCACATCACGAGGTTGCGCACGCGCCGCATCGCCCTCTGCAGCGGCATGCCGGCCTCTGTTTCTTTTTGTAAAAGCCGGGCAAAATCGGCCGGTGTCATGGATAATTCGACAAGCTCCGCCAACATGCCTGCGCGCGCCGGATCTGCATTCAGCCATCGCGCGAAGAACCGCGATGCAATGTTACTGGTCAAATAGGATGGGGTCACAATATCAAAAGGGAGTGTCGATCAGGGGAAGTCTTTGCGCCGCGGCGGTGGTCCTTGGGCCGCTGCCTTCGTTTCCATGCAGGTGATATCCGTGCGAACATGTCACTTGTTTCGATTGCATTATCGCGCCGACCCTATTGTACGCTGCCTGTTTTCCGCTGTTCTTATTGATGTTCATTGCCAAATACATTCCACGCCAGATCGCCGTCCGCGCTATCGCCTGCTGGTATGCGATCAGGGAATGTTATCGGATCGCCAACACCGCGTCGCGCCACCTGCTCGGCGCGCTGCTCAAGGTCACGATCCTTGCCTATTTCCTCTTCTGCATCCTGGTGCTCGGCCTGCGGTACGTGGTCCTGCCGCATATCGACAGTTACAAGCCGGAGGTCGAGACCCTTGCTTCCCGCACGGTGGGCAACAAGGTCACGATCGGCGACATCCGCGCCTCCTGGTCGGGCCTGCATCCGCGGCTGTCGCTCGACACCGTGGTCATACATGACAAGTTCGGCAATGCGTCGCTGACGCTGCCGAACGTGTCGGCCACGCTGTCATGGTGGACCCTCGCGGCGGGCGAGCTGCGCCTGCAGCAGCTCGAAATCAATCATCCCGACATGGACGTGCGGCGCGATGCCGACGGCAAGCTCTATGTCGCCGGCATCTTCGTCGACATGGGCAAGTCCGGCGACGGCAAGGGGGCGGACTGGGTGCTGTCGCAACGCGAGATCGTGATTCGCGACGGCCGCCTGCGCTGGAACGATTACAAGCGCGCCGCGCCTGAACTCGTGCTCGATAACGTCGACTTCGTGCTGCACAACGAGTGGCGGCACCACCGCCTCGCGCTGCGGGCGACGCCGCCGGAAGCGTTCGCCGCGCCGCTCGACGTCCGCGCCTCGTTCAGCCATCCGCCGTTCGCGAGCCGGATCTCGGAGGCGGCGGCATGGAAGGGCGAACTCTATGCCGACCTGCGCGACACCGACCTCGCGGTGTGGAAGTCCTACTTCGACTACCCGGTCGAGATGCAAAGGGGGAAGGGCTCGGTGCGCGCCTGGCTGAGCTTCGACCGTGCCAGGGTTGCCGATTTCACCGCCGACCTCACGCTCAGCAATGTCTCGACCCGGCTGCGCAAGGACCTGGAGCTGATGAACCTGACCGAGGTCAGCGGACGGATATCGGTGCGCGAGGAATTCAACCGCGACAGCGAAGACGCGACGCCCACCTTCGGCGAGAACGGCCACGCGGTTTCCCTGACCGATTTCACGCTGCAGACCGACGACGGCCTGTTCCTGCCGCGCACCACGATCAGTGAAAGTTACACCCCCTCCCGGCCGGGGCGCCCCGGCAAGACCGAAATCCGCGCAAAGCTGCTCGACCTCGAGACGCTGGCCAACTTCGCCGAGCGGCTGCCGCTGCCGGCCGAGCAGCGCCAGATGCTGGCCGACCTCGGGCCGCGCGGCGTCCTGAGAGATTTTGCCGCGCACTGGCAGGGAACCTATCCCGGCATTTCCAGCTATAACGTCCGCGGCCAGTTCGCGGGCCTGTCGCTCAAGCCGCAGGCAGCGCGCGCAGCCCGCCCAAAGAGCGGCAATACGCCCGCGCAGGCGGCGGTGCCGGCGATTCCCGGCTTCGATAACCTGACCGGCTGGGTGGATGCGAGCGACCGCGGCGGCAGCGTCAACCTCGCCTCGAGCAAGGCCAGCCTGCAGCTGCACGGCTATTTCGACGACCCGTTGCTGCCGCTCGAACGGCTGAACATGCAGGCAACCTGGGCCTTCCAGGGCAAGGATCAGGTACTGGTCGACGTGCAGAAAATGGACTTCATCCACGAAGACCTGGCCGGTTCGTTCACCGGCAAGCACCTGATGCCCTTGAACCAACAGCCCGGCAAGCCGATGGGCACGATCGACGTGACCGGCCGCCTGAACCGGCTGGAATTGCTGAAGGTCGGGCGCTATCTGCCGCTGCAGACGCCCGACGAGCTGCGCCAGTGGCTGACCGGCGCGCTCATCGGCGGCGCGGTCAAGGATGTGAAGTTGCGCTTGAAGGGCGAGCTGTCGCAGTTCCCGTTCCACGCGCAGCACGACCGGCAAAAGGGCGAATTCAGCATCGCCGGCCGGATCGAGAACGGCAAGCTGAACTATGCGCCGGGGATGCTGGCCAGGGACGGCAAGTCGCCGGCCTGGCCGGTGATCGAGCAGATCAACGGCACCATCGCCTTCGATCGCGCGCGCATGGACATTTTCGCGGAAAGCGCGAAAAGCGCCGGCACCAACCTGTCGCGGGTGAAGGTCGCCATTCCTGACCTGGCTGACCACGACGCGGTGCTACTGGTCGACGGCGAGGCGGCCGGGCCGCTGCAGAGTTTCGTGCGTTTTACCAACGACAGTCCGGTAGGCGGGTGGATCTCGCACTTCACCGAGGAGACGAAATCAACCGGCAACGCCAGGCTCGCGCTGAAGCTGCAATTGCCGCTGCAGCGGATGGCGGAATCGAAGGTGAACGGCAGTCTGCAATTTGCCGGCAACAATGTCACGCTGCGCAATATTCTTCCGCCACTGTCCGGCGCGATCGGCAAGCTTGAATTCGACGAGAAAGGCTTCGCGATCGCCGGCATCAGGGCCGGCTTCCTCGGCGGGCCGGTGACGATATCCGGCGGCACCCAGCGCGACGGCAATATCCTCGTGAAGGCGGATGGCACGCTGACCGCGGACGGCGTGCGCAAGGTGTACGCAACCCCGCTCACGCAGCGCTCGTCGGAGCGCATCAACGGATCGACCCGCTACAGCACCACCATCCGGGTGCGCAATGGGCAGCCTGATATCCTGGTTGAATCCAGCCTGGCCGGCATCGCGCTCGACTTTCCCGCGCCGCTGCGCAAGACTGCCAGCGAAACCCTGCCGTTGCGGTTCGAACTCGCCGGACTGCCGGGAAGCGACGCACTGATGTCTCGCGACGAAATGAAGCTCTCGCTGGGGCCGATCGCCGCCCGCTACGAACGGCAGAAGGCCAACGACAAGGATGCCGAATGGCGCGTGGTTCGCGGCGGCATCGGCGTCAACATGCCGGCGCCGATGCCGGACAACGGCTTGATCGCGAACGTTTCCATGAAATCGCTCGACATGGATGCGTGGCGGCGCGCGCTTACCTCCGTCGTTTCCTCCGGCGGCAGGCAGGCCGAGACGCGCAAGACCGACGAGCTGTCGATTGCGCAGTACATCGAACCCGACGTGCTGGCCGCGCGCGCCACCGAACTGACCGTGATGGACCGCAAGCTGGACAACGTGGTCGTCGGCGCCTCGCACGAGAAGGGGACGTGGCAGGCCAACATCGATTCGGAACAGGCGTCCGGCTATGTGACCTGGGTGGAGTCGCCCCAGGGACTGGGCAAGGTCACCGCGCGGCTGGCGTCGCTGATCATCCCGAAGACCGCTGCCAGCGACGTCAGCGACCTGCTCGAAGGCAAGAACAGCACGACCCAAATGCCGGCGGTGGACATCGTTGCCGAAAACTTCGAGTTGTTCGGCAAGAAGTTCGGCCAGCTGGAACTGGTGGCGCAGAATGGGCGCGGCTTTACCGGCCGCGAATGGCGCATCAGCAAATTGTCAATTGTCAATGCGGATGCGGAACTGAAGGCCACCGGCAAATGGACCAGCCGCGACGGCGACAACCTGTCGAGCCTGAATTATTCGCTCAATATCGCCGACGCCGGAAAGCTGTTGGAACGCTTCGGTTTTGCCAATGTGCTGCGCGGCGGCAGGGGCAAGATGGAAGGCGACGTCAACTGGAAAGGTCTGCCGTTCTCGCTCGACATTCCAAGCATGAACGGCCAGCTCACGCTCAATCTTGCGTCCGGCCAGTTCCTGAAGGTCGACCCGGCGGCCGCGAAACTGCTCGGCGTGCTCAGCCTGCAATCGCTGCCGCGCCGTCTCGCGCTGGATTTCCGGGACGTGTTTTCGGAGGGTTTTGCGTTTGACGGCGTGACCGCGTCGGCCGCGATCAACCAGGGCGTGGTGAAGACCGACAACTTCAAGATGCGCGGGCTGTCGGCGACCGTCCTGATGGACGGCACAGCCGACATTGCGAAGGAAGCGCAAAACCTGCATGTGGTGGTCATCCCGGAGATCAATGTCGGCGCCGCTTCCGTCGTGTACGGCCTGGCCGTCAATCCGGTAATCGGCGTGGGTACCTTCCTTGCGCAACTGTTCCTGCGCGATCCCCTGATGAAAGCCTTCACCTTCGAGTACGAAGTGACCGGCCCGTGGAAGGATCCGGTCGTCACCAAACTTGTGCGCAAGCCCACTCCGCCGGCCGGCGAGGTGGTCCGCAACAGCGGAAACAGTTGAGGAGGTCGCATGCAAGACGAATCGTTCAAGCTAGCCGCCGTGCAGATGGTATCGACGCCGGTAATCGAGGAAAACTTCGCCACCGCCCACCGCCTCGTCGCCGACGCCGCGCGGCAGGGCGCAAAGCTGGTGCTGCTGCCCGAATACTGGCCGCTCATGGGCATGAAGGAAGCGGACAAGGTCGCGCATGCGGAACAGGCCGGCCGCGGCCCGATACAGGACTGCATGGCGCAGCTTGCGCGCGAGCACAATGTCTGGCTGATCGGCGGCACGCTGCCGATGACCGCGGTCGAGCCGGACAAGGTGCGGAACTCGATGCTGGTGTACAACCCGCAGGGCGAGCACGTGGTGCGCTACGACAAGATCCACCTGTTCAGCTTCACCAAGGGCGACGAGTCCTACGATGAAGCCCGTACCATCGTGCCCGGCAGCAGCGTCACCACCTTCGAAGCGCCGTTCGGGCGCGCCGGCCTGTCGGTATGCTACGACCTGCGCTTCCCGGAGTTGTACCGCGCGATGGGCGACTGTGCGCTGATCGTGGTGCCGGCAGCGTTCACCTACACTACCGGGCGTGCGCACTGGGAAATCCTGTTGCGCGCGCGCGCGGTCGAGAACCAGTGCTATGTGCTGGCAGCGGCGCAGGGCGGCCGGCATCCGAACGGACGCCGCACCTGGGGCCACAGCATGCTGGTGGACCCGTGGGGCGAGGTGAAGGCGCAGCTGCCGGAAGGCGAGGGCGTCGTCGTCGGCGACCTCGAGCCTGCACACTTGCAACGGGTGCGCGAGAGCCTGCCGGCATTGAAGCACCGCAAGCTTTGAGTCCCGCCCCTGACGGGAATGTTTCTCCTGCTCCATCTCCGTGCGGCGCGAGGACGTGCCCGGCAGAGATGATCTACAATCTGTGAATTCCACCGGACTTTTGCGCGCATGCCGCGCTGCTTGCCACACACTATGAATCTATTCGAACCGAATCTCCAAACTCTCGCCGTCGCCCGCGACATCCTGCTCGCACCGTTCGGGCTGGACGAAGCCAAGCTTTCCCGCGCCATCGGCGAAATCTTCACGCACAAGGTCGACTATGCCGACCTGTATTTCCAGTTCACCCGCAACGAAGGCTGGAGCCTCGAGGAAGGCATCGTCAAGACCGGCAGCTTCTCGATCGACCAGGGCGTCGGCGTGCGCGCGGTGTCGGGCGACAAGACCGCATTTTCCTATTCCGATGACATCTCCGAGCGCGCGCTGATGGAAGCCGCTGCCGCGACCCGCACCATTGCGCGCCAGGGCGCCGGCAAGGTGAAGGTGGCGTCGGCGATCCAGCCGGTGGGCGGCCGCTCGCTGTACCTGCCGCACGATCCGCTGGCTTCGCTTGACGCGACCGAAAAGGTGCGTCTGCTGGAAAAGGTCGAACGCATCGCGCGCGCGAAAGATCCGCGCGTGGTGCAGGTGATGGCCGGCCTGGCCGGCGAATACGACGTGGTGCTGGTGGTGCGCAGCGACGGCGTGCTGGCGGCCGACATCCGTCCGCTGGTGCGGGTTTCGGTCACCGTCATTGCAGAGCAGAACGGCCGCCGCGAAGTCGGTTCCTCCGGCGGCGGCGGGCGCTATGACTACAGCTATTTCACTGATGAACTGCTTGAAAAGTATGCCGCCGAAGCGGTCGAATCCGCCGTCGTGAACCTCGATGCGCGTCCCGCGCCCGCCGGCCCGATGACCGTCGTGCTCGGCCCGGGCTGGCCAGGCGTGCTGCTGCACGAGGCGGTCGGCCACGGTCTGGAAGGCGACTTCAACCGCAAGGGCTCGAGCACCTTCTCCGGCCGCATGGGCGAGCGCGTCGCCGCCAAGGGCGTGACCGTGGTCGATGACGGCACCATCGCCGACCGCCGCGGCTCGCTCAACATCGACGACGAAGGCAACCCGACGCAGTGCACGACGCTGATCGAGGACGGCATCCTGACGGGCTACATCCAGGACACGATGAACGCGCGCCTGATGAACATGAACGTGACCGGCAATGCGCGCCGCGAGTCCTATGCGCACCTGCCGATGCCGCGCATGACCAATACCTACATGCTGGCCGGCGACAAGGATCCGCAGGAAATCATCGCGTCCGTGAAGAACGGCTTGTACGCGGTGAATTTCGGCGGCGGCCAGGTCGACATCACGAACGGCAAGTTCGTGTTCTCCGCCAGCGAAGCCTACATGATCGAGGATGGCAAGATCACCTACCCGGTCAAGGGCGCGACGCTGATCGGCAACGGACCGGACGTGCTGAACCGGGTATCCATGATCGGTAACGACATGCAGCTCGACAGCGGCATCGGCGTCTGCGGCAAGGAAGGGCAGAGCGTGCCGGTGGGGGTGGGGCAGCCGACGCTGCGCATCGACGGCGTGACCGTCGGCGGCACGGCCTGAGGGGAATTATCGGGGTGACAGGTTTTTCGGGTTTTTGGCCGCCGAAACGGAGGCAAGTGCAAGAAATCGCCGCGATTTGCCCCCCATGGCTTGCCAAAAGCCTTGATTTACTGCACCATTAAACGGAATTTTCAGCAAAATTACTGGAAACCATGACTTTCGCGCGCTTTTACTTTTATTTTTTCTTTAGCTATTCCAGCCCCAAGGCGGTGGAAAAGCGGTAAGCGCACAAGTAAAAGAGCCCGAACCGAATCCTGAAAAAACCGCCAGAAATGGCGGTTTTTTTATTTATACCTACCCGAACCTGACTGGAGAGACCAACATGCACCGTACCGACGATTTGCGCATCCGGGAAATGAAGGAACTCGCGCCTCCCTCGCACCTGATCCGCGAATTCCCGTGCACCGAGAAGGCGTCCGACACCGTCGCCAATTCGCGCATCGCGCTGCACCGCATCCTGCACGGTCAGGACGACCGCGTGATGGTGGTGATCGGCCCCTGCTCGATCCATGACACGAAAGCGGCGATGGAGTACGCGCGCCGCCTCGCCGAGCAGCGCGAGCGCTTCAAGAACGAGCTGGAAATCGTCATGCGGGTGTATTTCGAGAAGCCGCGCACCACGGTAGGCTGGAAGGGCCTGATCAACGACCCGTACATGGACAACAGCTTCCGCATCAATGACGGCCTGCGCATGGCGCGCGAGGTGCTCCTGAACATCAATGAACTCGGCCTGCCGGCCGGTACCGAATTCCTCGACGTGATCAGCCCGCAGTATGTCGCCGACCTGATCAGCTGGGGCGCGATCGGCGCCCGCACCACTGAATCCCAGGTTCACCGCGAACTCGCATCCGGCCTGTCCTGCCCGGTCGGTTTCAAGAACGGCACCGACGGCAACGTCAAGATCGCGGTCGATGCCATCAAGGCTGCGTCCCAGCCGCACCATTTCCTGTCGGTCACCAAGGGCGGCCACTCGGCGATCGTCTCCACCGGCGGCAACGAGGATTGCCACATCATCCTGCGCGGCGGCAAGGCGCCGAATTACGATGCGCCCAGCGTGGAAGCCGCCTGCAAGGACATCGCGGCCAATGGCCTCGCGTCGCGCCTGATGATCGACGCATCGCATGCGAACAGTTCCAAGAAGCCGGAAAACCAGGTGCCTGTATGCGCCGACATCGGCAAGCAGATCGCCGCCGGCGATACCCGCATCGTCGGCGTGATGGTGGAATCCCATCTGGTGGCCGGCCGCCAGGACCTGGTGCCGGGCAAGGAACTGACCTACGGCCAGTCGGTGACCGATGGCTGCATCGACTGGGATACCAGCGTGAAGGTGCTGGAAGGGCTGGCGGAGTCGGTGCGCCAGCGCCGGCTGGCGGATACGGAGTAAATCCGGGTGCGGGCGCAGCCTGTTGCTGCGTCCTGCAAGCGCAGTTCTTACGGCGGCCCCACCCACCCTGCGGCCCTTTAACGGCACGCAACCGCTCTAGCGACTCAGGACCCGTAGGGTGGGTGGGGCCGCCGAGGAAGAGCGAAGCGAAACCCACCATTTTCCGTGCTCGAGCGCACGGTGCTTATCGCTTCGCTCAACCTTGGCCCCCCCGCCCTGCGGCCCTTTAACGACCCGCAGCCACTCTAGAAGCGCTTGGTGAGCACCATCTGCTCGCCTTCGCGGCGCATCTCGGTGCGGTTGAGGAAGGACATGCCGAGCAGGATGATGGGCAGGCCCTGTTCCTGCACGACGGCATCGACCTGGTTCAGTTCGATGTCGCCCACCTTCACCGTGTTGAGCCTGACCATGTAGGCCGGCACCACGCCATTGGCGGTATTCACGTAGCTGACCCGGCCCCTCTTGTAATCGATGCCGAGCCGCTTCGCGTCCGCCGCCGGCAGCGCGATCAGGGTCGCGCCGGTATCGAGCAGCATGCGCACGCTGCCGCCGTTGATCTGCCCGTTCACCATGTAATGACCCTGGCCGTCCGCCTGCAGCGTGGCGCTTGCCCTGCCGCTGCCCGGGCTGCGGTTCACATGCTCGCCCAAGGCGATCACCTGGCGCTTGCCGTTGGCCTCGATGGTGGCGCCCGACTCGTTGGCGGCCACCAGCCTGATGCCGTCCGCCACCGTCGCGCCCACCGAATACGTCTTCGGCGCGCCGCCGTCAATCACCAGCACCGCCTTGTTCGGGAAGAGTCCGACCACGCTGATATCCGCTGCGAAGGCGGCATGGGAGAGGAACAGCAGGCCGGCGGCGAGGACGTGGGCGCGCATGATGCGTCAGTCGCGGAAGTTGTTGAAATCCAGCGGCAGGTCGGTGACTTCCTTGCGCAACAGCGCGATGGTTGCCTGCAGGTCGTCGCGCTTGGCGCCGGTGACGCGCACCGCGTCGCCCTGGATGCTGGCCTGCACCTTGATCTTGCTGTCCTTGACGATCTTCACGATCTTCTTCGCGGTGTCGCTGTCGATACCGTTCTTCACCTTGATCAGCTGCTTGACCTTGTCGCCGCCGACCTTCTCGATCTTGCCGATGTCGAGGAAACGGACGTCGACGTTGCGCTTGACCATTTTCCCGGTCAGCACGTCGCGTACCTGGTTGAGCTGGAATTCGCTGTCGGCGTAGGCGGTCAGCTCGCGCTCCTTCTGCTCGACGCGCGCGTCGCTGCCCTTGAAGTCGAAGCGGGTGGTGATTTCCTTGTTCGCCTGGTCGACCGCGTTGCGGACTTCGACGGTATTGGCTTCGGAAACGACATCAAAAGACGGCATGGTTGTTCTCTCTTTACTGTTGGTAAAAGCGGCCCTGTTCTCATTCTTGGCAGCCGCGTTGCGAGTCGGTCAAGGCCGATTCTAGCCGACAAAAAAACGGGTGGCTAGCAGCTTAGGTTTGGCGCCTGTCATCAACCGGTTCGAACACACCTCCCCAACCAATTGATGACAGGCCCTATATAATTCCCGGCTTATGGCTACCGTTCTTCCCGTTCAATACGAGCATTCGCTGCGCCGCCTGAATACCTTTGGCATCGACGCGAAGGCGAAGGCATATCTGTCTGTCACGTCGGCCGACATGTTGATCCAGGTCAGGCATGACGACTTCCTTGCGCGCCTGCCGCGCCTGGTGCTCGGCGGCGGCAGCAACCTGCTGTTGACCGGCGATTTCCCGGGCCTCGTGCTGCACATGCAGACGGCGGGTGTGGCGGTCGTCGGCGACGACGAGGATGCGGTGTATGTGAAGGCCGCGGCCGGCGAGAACTGGCACGGATTCGTGCAATGGACGCTGCAGCAGGGACTGGGCGGACTCGAAAACCTGTCGCTTATCCCGGGTAGCGTGGGCGCTGCGCCGATCCAGAATATCGGCGCCTACGGCGTCGAACTGAAGGACCGCTTCCATGCGCTAAGGGCTTTCGATTTCCGCAGCGGCGATACCTTCGAGCTGGACAACGCGGCCTGTCGTTTCGGCTACCGCGACAGCATCTTCAAGCATGAACTGCGCGAGCATGCGGCCATTCTCGACGTGACCTTCGCGTTGCCGAAAAGGTGGCAAGCGAATACCCAATACGCCGACGTCGCGCAGGAGCTCGCCGCGCGCGCGATCGATTCCCCGACGCCGGCCCAGGTCAGCGACGCCGTGGTTGCGATCCGCACGCGCAAGCTGCCCGACCCGGCGGCAATCGGCAATGCCGGCAGCTTCTTCAAGAACCCCGTGGTGCCGAAGGCGCAGCGCGATGCGCTGCTGGAACGCTTTCCGCAGCTGGCGAACTACGCGCAGTCCGACGGCAGCTACAAGCTCGCGGCCGGCTGGCTGATCGACCAGAGCGGCTGGAAGGGCAGGAAGCTGGGCAATGCCGGCGTCTACGAGAAACAGGCGCTGGTGCTGGTCAATCGCGGCGGCGCGACCGGAAGGGAAGTGGCGGATCTGGCTGCGGCGATCCAGGCCGATGTGCTGTCCCGGTTCGGGGTGCGGCTGGAGCCGGAGCCGGTGTTCATCTGACGGGCCGAAACAAAAAAAGGGCGATCGGTCGATCGCCCTTTTTTCATGCCGCCACGAAGTGGCAGACGTAGTCCAGCGTCTCCAGCGTTTCGATGTCGAAGCTGGAGTTGCCCGGCACGTTGAAGCTCTGCCCGCCCTCGTACGTGGTCCATGCCTCTTCGCCCTTCAGGCGGATGCGGCACTTGCCCGCGTTCAGTTCCATGATTTCCGGTGCGCCCGTGTTGAAGGTCAGCGACGACGGGAAGATCACGCCAATCGTCTTCTTCGTGCCGTCGGCGAACAGCACGCTGTGCGAAACGCATTTGCCGTCGAAGTAGATGTTGGCTTTCTTGACGACGGAAACATTGTCGAACTGGGTGGTCATGTGGTTGCTCTCAAGGTGTAGGATGGAAAAAAGCCCGGGGACAGGCGTGCTTATATTTTCAGCACTTCCTGCAGGACGGTCTTGGCGACAAAGCCCATCATGCCCACGGTCAGGACCAGGAAGAGCGCGAGGGTGCCCATTTTCCCTGCCTTGGACCGCCAAGCGATCTCCGCCACGATGAACACCATGAACAGGATCAGGCCGCCGACGCCCCAGGTGCTGCCGAAGTGCGCGATCTGATCTTCAGTAAAGCCGAAAATCGTTCCCATTGTGAATTAGCCTTTCTCGCGCGCCGCCGGTTGGCGCCGCGACGCGCACGCGCATGTCCGCCGCGCCGCATCGGCGGCGGCGGACATGCTGTGAAATGGAGGAGAGCCGGGGGGCTGCTGCCTTATTCCCCGCTGTTCTTGCCCAGACGCGGCAGCGCCACCGACGAGCCTGCGGAGAGCAGGCCGGCCTTGCTGTAGATGCCCAGCTTTTCGCGCGTGTCGGTGATGTCCAGGTTGCGCATCGTCAGTTGTCCGATGCGGTCCTGCGGCGTGAACGCGCCTTCGCCCTTTTCCATCGTCAGGCGTTCCGGCTGGTAGGTCAGGTTCGGCGACTCGGTGTTGAGGATCGAGTAATCGTTGCCGCGGCGCAGTTCCAGCGTGACTTCGCCGGTGATCGCGCGCGCCACCCAGCGCTGCGACGCTTCGCGCAGCATGATCGCCTGCGGGTCGAACCAGCGGCCCTGGTACAGCAGGCGGCCGAGCTTGCGGCCGTTCTCGCGGTACTGCTCGATCGTGTCTTCGTTGTGGATGCCGGTGACCAGGCGCTCGTAGGCGATGAACAGCAGCGCCAGGCCGGGGGCCTCGTAGATGCCGCGGCTCTTGGCTTCGATGATGCGGTTTTCGATCTGGTCGCTCATGCCGAGGCCGTGGCGGCCGCCGATGCGGTTCGCTTCCATCAGCAGGTCGACCGGATTCGCAAAGGTGATGCCGTTCAGAGCGACCGGGCGGCCTTCCTCGAAGCGGACGCTGACTTCTTCCTTCCTGATCTCGACGTCGTCGCGCCAGAAGGCCACGCCCATGATCGGCTCGACGATCTTCATGCCGCTGTTCAGGTGTTCGAGGTCCTTCGCTTCATGCGTGGCGCCAAGCATGTTGGAGTCGGTGGAGTAGGCCTTCTCGACCGACATCTTGTAGTCGAAGCCGGACTTGATCAGGAATTCCGACATTTCCTTGCGGCCGCCGAGTTCGCGGATGAAGGTGTCGTCGAGCCAGGGCTTGTAGATGCGCAGCGCCGGGTTGACCAGCAGGCCGTAGCGGTAGAAGCGCTCGATGTCGTTGCCCTTGAAGGTGCTGCCGTCGCCCCAGATGTCGACCTTGTCTTCCTGCATCGCTGCCACCAGCATGGTGCCGGTCACGGCGCGGCCCAGCGGCGTGGTGTTGAAGTAGGTGACGCCGGCGGTCGAGATGTGGAAGGCGCCGCTCTGCAGCGCGGCGATGCCTTCCGCCACCAGTTGCTCGCGGCAGTCGATCAGGCGCGCCTGCTCGGCGCCGTACTGCTTCGCCTTTTTCGGGATGGCGTCGTAGTCGGGCTCGTCCGGCTGGCCGAGGTTCGCGGTGTAGGCGTACGGGATCGCGCCCTTCTGGCGCATCCAGTGCAGTGCTGCGCTGGTGTCAAGGCCGCCGGAAAAGGCGATGCCCACTTTTTGATTGACGGGGACGGACTGGAGGATGGTCGACATGATTTCTGCTTCGCGTGCGTGAAATGATATTTTGGTAAGACGATACGGAGCCGGACTCGCTTAATCGTTGAGCCGGCCCAGCACCAGGTATTCAAGCAGTGCCTTCTGGACGTGCAGGCGGTTCTCGGCCTCGTCCCACACCACCGACTGCGGGCCGTCGATCACCTCGGCGGCGACTTCCTCGCCGCGATGCGCCGGCAGGCAGTGCATGAAGAGGGCGTCAGCGTTGGCGCGCTTCATCTTCTCGGAATCGACGATCCAGCCGTCGAAAGCCTTCAGCCGCGCCGCGTTCTCTTCTTCGTAGCCCATGCTGGTCCAGACGTCGGTGGTCACCAGGTCGGCGCCGGCGCAGGCATCGGCCGGACTGGCGAAGAAGGTGTAATTCGCATTGCCCGGCGCCACCAGGGACGGGTCGATTTCGTAGCCCTTGGGGGTCGAGACGTTGACGTGGAAGCCGAACACCTGCGCTGCCTGCAGCCAGGAGTAGAGCATGTTGTTGGCGTCGCCGATCCAGGCGACGGTCTTGCCCTTGATGGAGCCGCGCTGCTCGATGTAGGTGAATACGTCGGCCAGGACCTGGCAGGGATGGTGTTCGTTGGTCAGGCCGTTGATGACCGGCACCCGCGAGTGGCTGGCAAAGCGCTCGATGATGTCCTGGCCGAAGGTGCGGACCATGATGATGTCGCACATGCGGGACATCACCTGCGCCGCGTCTTCCACCGGCTCGCCGCGGCCGAGCTGGCTGTCGCGGGTATTCAGGTAGATCGCCGCGCCGCCGAGCTGGTGCATGCCGGCCTCGAAAGACAGGCGGGTGCGGGTCGAATTCTTTTCGAAGACCATCACCAGCGTGCGGTCGAGCAGCGGGTGGTAGGTTTCGTAGTTCTTGAACCTGCGCTTGATGATGCGGGTGCGTTCGATCACGTACTCGAATTCATCAAGCGTAAAGTCGGAGAACTGGAGGAAGTGTTTAATTGCCATAAATGGAAACGGCGGCGAGTTGGCAGCCGCCGCCGGATGGTTGTAAGCCGTTCAATTATAAGGGTTTTGTGGTGGGAAAGACAGCCTGTAAATATACGGCAGGACGGGCTTGGCCGGGATTATTCGTTTCCATTAAGGCAATTATGCGGAGGCTCTGCCCGGCAGGATGAACCTCCGCCCGGGTTTTTGACTCTGGACCTGCGCGGCCGCCATTGCGAACGCAGGCCCGCGCCGCCATATCACAGTGTGTTCCTGCCACGCTTCCCGATTCGATTCATGTATCTGTTCCTGAAAACCCTGCACATCATCTCTTCCGTGGTCCTGGTCGGCACCGGTTTCGGCTCCGCGTTCTACCTGTTCTGCGCGAACCGCAGCAAGAGCGTGGAAGCGCAGGCGGTGGTGGCGCGCTTCGTCGTGCTCGCGGACCTGATGTTTACGACGCCGGCCGTCATCGTGCAGCCGCTGACCGGCCTGGCGCTGATGTCCATGGCCGGCTGGTCGCTGACCACGCCGTGGATCATGTGGTCGGTGGCGCTGTATTTCCTTGCCGGCGCCTGCTGGCTGCCGGTGCTCTGGCTGCAGCTCGAGATGAAAAAGATGGCGGATGCCGCGGTGCGCGGCGGCGGTGTCCTGCCCGCGCGCTACTGGCAATACGCGCGCTGGTGGGAAGGCCTCGGTTACCCGGCCTTCATTGCGATGATCGCGGTGTATTACCTGATGGTCAACAAGCCGGCGCTGTAGGTATCAGTACAGCGTCTGCGAGGATTCGTGCACCAGCTGCTGGTACAGCGCGTGCCGCAGCGGATGGATCTTGCCTTCCTCGACGGCGGCAAGAATGCCGCAGCCGGGCTCGGCGAGGTGCCGGCAGTTGTAGAAGCGGCAATGGCCGAGATGCGGCGCGAAATCGCGGAACGCGCGCTCCAGCATGCCTTCGGTCAGGTGATAGAGCCCGAATTCCTGGAAGCCGGGCGAGTCCATGATCACGGTGCCGTCTTCCAGCGCGTAGGCGCGGGTGAAGGTGGTGGTGTGCTTGCCGGTGTCGAGCGCGGTCGAGATTTCGCGGGTGGCGATGTCGGCATCCGGCACCAGCAGGTTGATCAGCGAGGACTTGCCCATCCCGGACTGGCCGATCAGGATGGTCTTCTGGCCGCGCAGCAGCGGCATCAGCGTCGCGCAGGCGGCATCCGGATCGGCCTTGACGGAAACTTCGTGCACCGGATAGCCGATGTCCGAATAGACGGCAACCCGTTCCCGCGCCTTCGGCAGCGATTCGGCGACGTCGGTCTTGTTCAGCACGATGTGCGCATCGATGCCGCCGGCCTGCGCCGCCACCAGCGCGCGCGATACGAGGTCGTCGGAAAATCCGGGTTCGGTGGCGACCACGATGAACAGCTGCGTCAGGTTGGCCGCAAGCAGCTTGGACTTGTACTGGTCCGAGCGGTACAGCAGCGTCTTGCGCTCTGCGATGGATTCGATGACGCCCTGGTCCGGCGAGGTTTGCTTGATATGCACCACGTCGCCGACCGCGACGTCGCTCTTCTTGCCACGGGTGACGCAGTTGAGCCGCGCATCGCCCGTCTGCACCAGGTAATGGCGGCCGTGCGCGGCGATGACGGTTCCGGTCGCGCCTGTCATCGTCACTGCGCGGCCTGGCGGAAGATCGCATCGACCTTCGCGGCGCAGATGAAATCGTTCTCGGAAATGCCGCCGCGGCCGTTGTTGACGGAGTGCGTGTCGAACTTCACCACGCAGCGGTTATAGGTGACGACCAGCTCGGGGTGGTGGTCGTCCGCATGGATGACCCACGCGATCGCGTTGACGAAGGCCAGCGTTTCGTAATAGTTCTTGAACGCGAAGGTCTTGACGATCTTTCCGTCCTGCAATGCCCAGTTGTCGACGGCGGCGAGGTAATCCTTGATCTCGGCATCGTTCAGCCCGTTCTCGAGATGCCGGCCCTTCTTCTGGATCAGTTCAGCGGCAGTTACCATGGTTGTCCCCTTTATCTGCTGGCAAGAAGATGATGAATGCGCACGCTCGCCGGCGGATGCGAATCGTAGAAGGCCGAATGCAGCGGGTCGGGCGTGAGAGTCGACGCATTGTCTTCATAAAGCTTGACGAGCGCGGACACCAGGTCCTGCGCGTTCGTGTGGCGGGCGGCGAAGGCATCGGCCTCGAATTCATGCTTGCGCGAAGTGATCGAGGTCAGCGGCGAAAGCAGGAAGGTGAACACCGGGAGCACCAGCGTAAACAGGATCAGCGCCATTGCGTCATTATTCCCGAGCAGCATCGGATCGACGCCGAGGCCGGTAAAGAACCACGCCTGCGATTTCAGGTAGCCGAGCAGCGCGAGAAAGGCGAGCGACAGCCCGAACATCACGGCAATGCGCTTGATCACATGCTTGAGCTTGAAGTGCCCGAGTTCATGCGCGAGCACCGCCTCGATTTCCTGCGGGCCGAGCCGCGCCAGCAGGGTGTCGAAGAAGACGATGCGCTTGGCCGCACCGAAGCCGGAGAAATAGGCGTTGCCGTGCGCGCTGCGCTTGGAGCCGTCCATCACGAACAGTCCCTTGGACGCGAAGCCGACGCGCTGCATCAGGCTTTCGATGCGCGCGCGCAGGTTTTCATCCTGCAGCGGCGTGAACTTGTTGAACAGCGGCGCAATCACGGTCGGGTACAGCACCAGCATCAGCAGCTGGAAGCCGGTCCAGACGAACCAGGCGTACAGCCACCAGAGATCGCCCGACTTTTCCATCAGCGTCAGGATCACCCAGACCAGCGGCAGGCCGATCACGATGCCGACCAGGACATTCTTGACCATGTCGCTGATGTACAGCCGCAGCGTCATCTTGTTGAACCCGAAGCGTGCTTCAAGGACAAACTGCCGGTAGTAGTCGAACGGCAGGTCGAAGACGGCGGAGATGAATGCAAAAGACGCAAGCAGCGCAAGCTGGTAGACCATGCCCGGGCCGGTGAACTTGAACAGCGTGACCGCGATCCATTGCAGGCCGCCGAGCAGCGTGAAGCCGATCAGCAGCGCGGCGCTCACCAGCATCGACACCAGTCCCAGCTTGGTCTTGGCCACCGTATAATCCGCGGCTTTCTGATGTGCCGCCAGCGGGATCTTTTCGGCGAATTCGGCGGGAACGGCATTGCGGTGCGCCTGCACGTGGCGGATATGGCGCGAGCCCAGCCAGAAGCGGACGACCAGGGTAAGAACGAGAAAACCGACGAACAATACCGAAAACGCAAGTGAAGACATGCTGTGCCTGTGAGAAAATGGCGGCTGATGGGGGTTGACCCCGAGGGAAACAATTATGTCACAAGCGAACGAAACACAAACTCCAATAAACGCCCCCGCGCGCCCCAACGAATTCAACCTTGTCTGGGTTGACATGGAAATGACCGGCCTCGACCCGGACAACGACCGTATCATCGAAGTTGCCGTCATCGTCACCGACTCCGACCTCAACGTGCTGGCCGAAGGTCCGGTGTTTGCCATTCATCAGCCCGACGAAGTGCTGGACCGGATGGACGCGTGGAACAAGGGCACCCACGGGCGCTCCGGCCTGATCGACCGGGTAAAGGCTTCCACCGTGACCGAGGCGGATGCGGAAAAGGCATTGATCGAATTCCTGAAACCCTATGTTCCTGCTGGAAAGTCGCCGATGTGCGGCAACAGCATCTGCCAGGACCGGCGCTTCATGGCGCGCAGCATGCCGAAGCTGGAGGCGTTCTTCCACTATCGCAACCTCGACGTGTCGACGCTGAAGGAGCTGTGCAAGCGCTGGAAGCCGTCCATTGCCGGCGGCTTCAAGAAGCACCAGAAGCATACGGCGCTGGCCGACATCATCGAATCGATCGAAGAGCTGCGCTACTACCGCGAGCATTTCATCCAGCCCTGAATTGTCTTACCGTGCCGGCTCCGCGCCTGGAGCCGGCACTTCTTTCTTTCCAAGCATGACTTCCGATACAGATACCCAACCGGCCGACGCATTTGATGCGGCGCCCGAGAACAACCGCAAGGTGCCGACCGAACTGATCGCGCGCGAAGTCGCGCGCCGCCGCACTTTCGGCATCATTTCCCACCCCGACGCCGGCAAGACCACGCTGACCGAAAAGCTGCTGCTGTTCTCCGGCGCGATCCAGCTGGCCGGCACGGTGAAGGCGCGCAAGAGCGGCCGCCATGCGACTTCCGACTGGATGGAAATCGAAAAGCAGCGCGGCATCTCGGTCGCCAGCTCGGTGATGCAGTTCGAATACCGCGACCATGTGGTCAACCTGCTCGACACCCCCGGCCACCAGGACTTTTCGGAGGATACCTACCGGGTGCTGACCGCGGTCGACTCGGCGCTGATGGTGATCGACGCCGCCAAGGGTGTGGAAGAACAGACCATCAAGCTGCTCAATGTCTGCCGCATGCGCGACACGCCCATCCTCACCTTCATGAACAAGATGGACCGCGAGACGCGCGATCCGCTGGAGCTGCTCGATGAGGTGGAATCGGTGCTGAAGATCCAGTGCGCGCCGGTCACCTGGCCGATCGGCATGGGCAAGAACTTCCGCGGCGTCTATCACCTGTTGCGCGACGAGATCCTGCTGTTCAAGGCCGGTGAAGAGCGCGCCGACCAGGAATTCGAGGTGGTCAAGGGCATCGACAATCCGCGCCTTGCTGAAATGTTTCCGCTGGAAATCGAACAGCTGAAGATGGAAGTGGAGCTGGTGCATGGCGCTTCGCATCCGTTCGACCTGGCGGAGTTCCTGGCGGGCAAGCAGACGCCGGTGTTCTTCGGTTCCGCGATCAACAACTTCGGCGTGCGCGAGATCCTCAACGCGCTGCTCGACTGGGCGCCGGCGCCGCGCCACCGCGACGCCACCGTGCGCGCCGTGGAGCCGACGGAAGAGCCGTTCTCCGGCTTCGTGTTCAAGATCCAGGCCAACATGGACCCGGCCCACCGCGACCGCATCGCATTCCTGCGCGTGTGCTCCGGCCGCTTCGAGCGCGGCATGAAGATCAAGCACCTGCGCCTGGGCCGCGAGATCAAGGTGTCGAGCGTCGTCACCTTCATGGCATCGAGCCGCGAACAGGTGGAGGAGGCGTATGCCGGCGACATCATCGGCTTGCCCAACCACGGCAACATGCAGATCGGCGACAGTTTTTCCGAAGGGGAAATGCTGCAGTTCACCGGCATCCCGTATTTTGCGCCGGACTTTTTCCGTTCGGTGCGCATTCGCAACCCGCTCAAGATCAAGCAGCTGCACAAGGGTTTGCAGCAACTGGGCGAAGAGGGCGCGGTGCAGGTGTTCAAGCCGGTGCACGGCGGCGACCTGATCCTCGGCGCCGTGGGCGTGCTGCAGTTCGAGG
>NZ_DASPLS010000108.1:0-4724 GCF_035627455.1 Noviherbaspirillum sp. | reverse complement strand
AGCGCATGGGTGATCACCGGCACGCCGGCCGCCATGCCCTCGAGGATGGTCAGGCCGAAGCTTTCGAGGTCGCTCGGATGCAGCAGCAGGAAGGATTGCCGCAGCAGCCCGATCACCTCTTCCTGCCGCTTGCGTCCATGCAAGGTAATGCCGTCTGTTGCCCCGTGTTTCGCGTGCAATGCGGCGGACAGGGGGCCGTCGCCGACGATGTCGAGCCGGTAGCCGCGTTGCGCCAAACCGGAGGTGGCGAAGAAATCCGCCAGCCAGTCCACATGCTTGCTCTGGTCGAGGCGGCCGACGAACAGCAGGCGTTTTTCCTGCGGATATGCGGGCGCCTGCGGCGGAAAGAAAGGCGCATCGACGCCCAGCGGCAGCGACTGCACCTGCACGCCCCACTTGCGTTCGGCGCGCGGCGCGGCGCGGTAGCCGAAGAAAAACACATCCCGCGCGGGCACCCGGCGGAAGAAGCCGCGCATCGACACGCCGGGCAGGAAATGCCGGAAGCGCGCGCGCAGCGCCGGATACCGTTTCTCCAGCAGATAGGCGTCGGCCTCGTAAAAGGTCAGGATGTAGTCGAACGCGGCCAGGTCGATGCCGGATTTCGCCAGCGAACGGAAAAAGGTATGGCTTTCGATCTTGAAGCGGCTGGTCATCAGCAGCTTGCTGAGCAGGCGGTTGAAGCGCGAATCGCGGCCGGCAAACGGAATCGTGCGCAGCGCAAAGCCGTCGGCATCGATCAGCACCTTGCCGCCGGTGCCCGGGTCGCCGCTCAGCACCGTGAGCGCCGCCTTGTCCTTCATGCGGCGCGCGAGCTGGCTGACCACGGTTTCCGTGCCGCCGATGTAATACGCGACCGTCGGGCAAAGGAACAGCACCTTCGGCGTCCCGCTCATTGGCCGGCCTCCGTCGCCTCGTGCAGCAGCGCGCCCTGCAGCCCGATGAACAGCATCATCGTCATGTGGCTCGCGGTGCCGACGAACATGGTGTTGGTGAAGCTGCCGACCACGCAGATCACGCCGAAGGCCAGGGTCATGCCCCCGCCCGTCGTCGCGCGTTGCTTCCAGCCGGTGCGCAGCAGCGCCGCATACAGCCAGAGCAGCGCGGCCAGTCCCGGCAGGCCATAGCTCGACGCAAAGAACAGGTAGGCGTTGTGCGGCTCGACGAATTCGACCGCCTGCCCGGTGCGCGGCGTGCTGTGCCAGCGCGCCTTGAAGCCGGCGCCGCCGGCGCCGAGCACCGGGTTTTCGCGCACCAGGTCGACCGCCGTATGCCACATGTCGGCACGGTAGCCGAGCGAGGTGTTCCTGACTTCCTGCTGCATCAGGCGCACGTCGTTGACTGCCGCCTCGATGCGTATCTGCACATGCGGCGACATCACGACCGCGAGCGCCGCCAGCAGGCACGCCAGCCCCATTTTCAGCGCGCCGATGCGCGGAAAGAGATTGAGCACGATGAACGGCAGCAGCACGACGACCGCCAGCAGGCCGCTGCGCCCTTTTCCGGACAGCAGTGCGACGAAGAACAGCGCCATCGCGAGCAGGTAGAGGATTTTCAGGTCGCGCCGGGCTTCGTGCCGGTAGAGCACCGACAGCACGACGATGGCCAGCGCAACGAATTGCGAGTACAGGATGTAATTCGCGAGCGCCGACGGCTGCCATGGCAGCCCCGCCAGTCCCGTCAGCGTCAGCTGCGCATGCAAGAAGGCGACGAACACGCCAGCCGCGAACGCGCGCAGCCAGGGCCGGATGTCGTACGCCCGGGCCGCGAAAAAGACGATGAATGCAGCCGGCCAGTAATACGCCAGGCCGAGGTAATCCAGCGCCTGTTCGCCATGGACCGCAAGCGACAGCAGCGGCAGGAAGGCAAGCGCCAGCGCCGGCAGGCTCCACGGCAGCGCACGCCAGTCGCGCCTCGCGGCGGCGAAGCCGCCGGCGCCGGCAAACAGCGCGAGCGCGAGCGCGAACGAGAGGAACATCGCCGACTTCGCGACGGGGAGGAAAAAGAAGGTCGCGCAGAGCGCCCTGTCCGCCGCCGTCGCCGCGCTCAGGGAGCGCGGTAATTGCCTGTTGTGATCGACCGATGTCATGGATTTCATAGTGCGGGTGAGGCCGGTCCCAGGCAGTGGCCGGACAGCCAAAGCGGATTATAGCGGTCGCCGCCGAAGACTTCACTTCCGTGCGGCAATCCGGGCGCGAAAAAAAAGGCAGGACATGCCTGCCTTGATCGATGCCGCTGGCTGCTTATTGCCTGGCGTTTGCCTTGTTCTGAGCCTTGCCGGCCTTCGCATCGGCGGCAGCCGCCGCCTTGTCGGCCTTTGCCTCGGCCTTCTTCTTGGTGGCCTTCGCATCTGCGCCGGCCTTTTCCTTGTGCGCCCCCGCATCTGTGCCGGCGGCCTTTTCATCGGCCCCGGCCGCATCCCGTTAGCTTCGCGGCCGGCCGGTCGTCCTCGCAAATCGCCGATCGGACGGACTTGCCGCCCCCGCAGCCAGCCGGGCAGTCGGCCTTTTCCTACGAAGCCTCTGTACCCAGTCTAGGCAGTGGTCCCGATCGGGACTGGACAAAAAATATTAAGTTACACATTTACGCAGGGAATAATTTGCAGATGGAAAGAGGACGGTAGTCGGGGCATGACGGCGCGTGACGGGATGGCGGACGGGGGATTTTGCGAGCGGGTCATGGGCCCCTGCCTGCGCGGGGGCGACGGGGTGAGGACAGTTCGTTACGGGTCGCTGCCCGCGTGCGCGGCGCGGCGAGCACCGGCCCTGGCCCGAATCCCGGCTTCGGCGTGCAATTGCGGGCACCTCCGCCGACAATCTGGCTCCCGTCCCCCGTCACCCCCGCGCAGGCGGGGGCCCATGGTGAAGTCATGCGGGGCTGACGAGTGCACGGAGAAAGTTGCGTGCGGCAATGCCGCGCAGCGCGCCCCATGGTGCAACGCCAGCGCCGCTTCGCGCTGCACCCGCCCCTAAAACACATCCCAATGCGGCTTCGGCCCGATCGATGCCATCATGTGGTCGATGAAGGCCCGCACCTTAGGCTGCATGTACCGGTTCGGCAAATAGGTCGCGTACAGCGACATGTCGGGATTGGCCACGCTGTCGGGCAGGATGATCTTCAGCCGGCCGCTCCTGAGATGGGGGCCGAGGATGTAGGTCGGAAACAGCACGATGCCCATGCCGTCGAGCGCCAGCTGGATCAGCGCTTCGGAATTGTTGACGCGGCACTTGCCGTTCACGTTGATCGCCACATCCCGGTTGTTGACCACATAGCGCCAGCCGCTGCGCAGCGCCGGCACGCCCTGGTACACCAGGCAGTCATGCTGCAGCAGGTCCTGCGGCGTGCGCGGCGTGCCGCGCCGCTCCAGATATTCCGGCGACGCGCAGGTCACGAAGCGCACCGGCGCGATCCTGCGCGCGACCATCGTCGGCGCCGGGTGGTCGGTGATCCGGATCGCCAGGTCGTAGCCCTCCTCGACGATATCGATCAGGCGGTCGGTCGCGTTCAGCTCCACCTCGACCTTGTCATGCTTCTTCAGGAAGTCCCCGATCACCGGCGCCAGATGCAGCGAGGCAAAAATCACCGGCGAAGTCAGGCGCAGCACGCCGCGCGGCTCGGCCTGCAGCTGCGTCACCGTTTCCGCGGCGGCGTCGATCTCCTGCATGATGCGCGCGCAGTGTTCGTAATACGCGGCGCCGATCTCGGTGAGGCTCATGCGGCGCGTGGTGCGGTTCAAAAGCCGCACGCCAAGCGCATTCTCCAGCGCGCCGACCTGCTTGCTGACCAGCGACTTCGAGGTTTTCAGCGCCAGCGCCGCCGCCGAAAAGCTCTTCGTCTCGACCACCTTCGCAAACGTCATCATTTCAGACAGATGTTCCATGCCGCCCCCGATTGTCCATTGATGGAAACAATATTATTCCAATTCACATAATTGTAAATATCTGAGAACAAACAATAATGTGCTTCATGGAAGCCGCACAAGGTTTCCGATTTCCGCAAAAGGAGCACATCATGCAAGCGAACGCCCACAAGGCCCGAGCCCCGATAGCCCATTTCGCCCGCCGCCACAGCGGCGGCACCGTCTCAGATGCAGCAATGGAACTGAACCCGGCAGGCGACACGCTGCTGTTGCGCGGCAGCCAGCACCTGCGCCTGGAACATGCGCATGGCTGGACGGTACGCGCGCTGGCCGGCGCGGTGTGGATCGTGCAGGACGGCGACATCCGCGACATCGTGCTGGAAGCCGGCGACAGCGTGCTGCTCGACCGCGACGCGCCGGCCACGTTCTCGGCCTTCGGCGAAGCCCGCCTGTGCATCGCGCGCGACGCCAACCGCTGCCAGCCGCAGCGCGTGATTCCGGCGGCCCCGGCGCTGCCGGCGTCGGCCGAGCCGGCATTCGCATGACCGGAGGCCATCATGCGCACGCTCGTCCCCTTCCCGCTCGACTGGAAGCATTACCTGCCGTTCCGTCCGTCCGCCGCGCGTGAAATGCGCGACACCTGGCGCCTCGCCGACGGCACCCCGGTCACGCTGCGCGCCTCGCGTCCCGACGACGGCGAACTGATCCAGCAACTGGTGCAGGGCCTGTCGCTGCAGAGCCGCTACCACCGCTTCTTCTATCCGCTGCATGAACTGACGCCGGACATGCTGGCGCGCTTCCTGCACAATGCGCCGGCCGAGGCGATGACCTTGCTGGCGGTGATCCGCCAGGACGGCCGCGAGCGGGC
>NZ_DASPLS010000107.1:0-7211 GCF_035627455.1 Noviherbaspirillum sp. | reverse complement strand
GGCAGCCGCAGCATGTCGACCACGCTGCGGATCAGCCGGCGCCGGCCCTCGGTGAACGGCGGGAAGAACAGCTTGACCAGCATCAGCGGCGTGGCGCGCAGCACCGCGCGTTCATGCGAGAACGCGAGGAAGCCGAAATGGCCGTGGGCGCTGCCGATGCCGGAATTGTTGACGCCGCCGAACGGCAGCCCGCCGTGCGCAAAGTGCATCACACAGTGGTTGACGCAGGCGCCGCCGGAACTGGTGCGCGCCAGCACGGTGTCGATTTCCTTCTTGTCGCGGCTCCAGATGTAGAGCGCCAGCGGCTTGGGACGCGCGTTGATTTCCGCGATCACCGTGTCGAGCTTCGCATAGCCGAGGATGGGCAAGAGCGGGCCGAAGATCTCCTCCTCCATGATGTCGGCGTCCGGCGGGACCCGGTCGAGCAGGGTCGGCGCCACATAGCATTGCGCCAGGTCGACCTCGCCGCCGGTCTGCACCGCCGCGCCGCGCGCGACCGCATCCGACAGCAGGGATGCAACGCGCTGCGTATGCCGCTGGTTCACGATGCGGGTAAGGTCGGCGCTGCGCTTCTGGTCGGCGGCGCTCGTGCCGTAACGCGCCTGCAGTACCTTGCGGCATTCGGCGACGAAGGCATCCTTCACCGTGTCGTGCACGTACACATAATCGGGAGCGACGCAGGTCTGGCCGGCATTGAGGAATTTCCCCCACATCAGCGTTTCCGCCGCGACGCGGAGATCGGCGCTTTCGGTGACGATGGTCGGCGACTTGCCGCCGAGTTCCAGCGTCACGCTGGTCAGGTGCTTCGCGGCGGCCGCCATCACGACCTTGCCGACCGCGGGCGATCCGGTAAAGAAGATATGATCGAACGGCAGCTCGAGCAGCGCCTGCGAGGTCGCCAGGCCGCCTTCGAACAGCGCGACTTCGCTGGCCGGGAAGACGTCGCCGATGATGCGTCCCATCAGCGCCGATACCGCGGGCGTCATCTCGGAAGGCTTGATGATCGCCGTATTGCCGGCCGCAAGCGCCGACACCAGCGGGCCGAAGCACAGCGACAGCGGATAGTTCCACGGCGCGATGATCAGCACCCGGCCGCGCGGCTGGTACTGCACCGCTGCCCTGGTGCCGAGCATGGTGGAGGTCGGCATCACGCGGCGCGGCTTCATCCAGCGTTTGAGGCTGCCGATCGCGTGGCGCATCTCATCCATCACCGGCAGCAGTTCCGATGCCTCCACCTCGGACGGCGACTTGCGGTAATCCTGGCGGAACGCCTCATAGAAGGCTTCGCGCTGCGCCATCATCGCATCGCGCAGGCGCTTGATGCGCGCGATGCGCTCCTGCGCGGTCGATTGCCGCCAGCGCAGCGCCGTCTCCTGCTGGCTGTCGAATGCCGCGCGCATCTGCGCCGGATCGCTTTCAGCCTGCGCCGGCACCGCCGCAAGCGTACGTTCAGGCTGGACTGACACCGTTGTTTGCATTTTTTCTCCTGTCAGAAGACAAATATCACCGCTACCGGGCGCAGCGCCACGCCTGGTCATCCTGTTGCAAGGGGGCCGCGAATGCCGGCGCAAGATCGACAGTCCGGCTCCGCCTGCTGCCCTTTGGCAATTTCGATTTCGTAATCCGGAGCGCGTGCGCCCTTATTCCCGGTCATGATACCCGGCCTGCGGGTATCGCCGCCAATCATCTCGGGCATGACCTTGCATCGCTTCGCCTCCAATGAGCAATCCGCATGCAGGAAAGCCGGCGCATGTTTTTGCGCCATCTGAGAATCAATGTAATCAAATTTCAGCCGGTTTTTTTGCCTTTGAAAGCCAATTGCTTGACATTTCACGCCATGAGCGCCGAACCGGCGTAGCCCGCCGCATCCGTCGGAAAAAACTGACCCGGCCCATGCGTTTCGGCCGCGACCCGGCCCCGGAAAAAAAACAGGGTGCATCGCTGCACCCTGAAAGCTCGCTCGATCAACCCTTTACCGCATCTTTACCTGGTCAGCATGCTCAACGTGCCGCGCCCCTTCGCGTAGATCATGCCGAGGCTGTACTGCGCGCCGGCGTGGCCCTGATCGGCCGCCTTGCGATACCAGTCCAGCGCCTGCGCGACGTCCTGACGCACACCCTCGCCGTTGTTGTACAGGACGCCGAGCTGGAACTGCGCGCCGGCATCGCCCTGGTCGGCGGCGCGGCGGTACCACTGCGCCGCCTGCATGAAATCCTGCTTGACGCCGATGCCGCGCCGGTACATGTTGCCGAGGTTGTACTGCGCGGTCGCATATCCCTGTTCGGCCGCCTTGCGGTACCACTGCGCAGCTTCCGCGTGATCCTGCTGCGTGCCCTGGCCGCCGGCCAGCAGCAGGTCGCCCAGCTTGTTCTGCGCATGGGCGTCGCCCTGGAAGCCCGACTTGCGGTGCCAGTGCACCGCCATCGCATAGTCCTGGTCCACTCCCAGCCCCTTCATGTACATGTCGGCCAGGTTGTGCTGCGCCAGAGCGTGGCCCTGCTCCGCTGCACGGCGATACCATTCGGACGCCTCGAGGTAATCCTGCGCGATGCCCTCGCCGTTGAAATACATCAGCCCGATGTTGTACTGCGCGCCGGCGTCGCCCTGCGCGGCAGCCTTGCTGTACCACTGGAAGGCTTCGCCGAAGTCGCGGCGCACGCCTTCGCCGTTGTAGTACATCAGGCCGAGATTGACCTGCGCACCCATGTCGCCGGCTTCGGCCGCCTTGCGATACCACTGCGCGGCCGTCGCATAATCCTGCTTCACGCCGAGCCCCTTGCGGTACATGTTGGCGAGGTTGTTCAATGCCTGCGCACTGCCCTGCTCCGCGGCGCGCCGGTACCAGTACATCGCCATGCGCGGGTTCTGCGGCACGCCTTGGCCGTTGGTGTACATGTTGCCGAGGTTGATCTGCGCCAGCGCATGGCCCTGCTCCGCCGCGCGGCGATACCACTGCAGCGCCTGGTCGTAATCCTGGACCACGCCCTGGCCGTTGTTGTACAGCGCGCTGGCGAGGTTGAGCTGCGCCGACATGCGATCCTGCTCGCCCGGCTTGCGGTATTTCGGCAGGTCGAGGTCGAGTTCGGCCAGCTCGCCGTGCTCAAAACGCACCCCGGCATTGACCGGCGCGCTGGCGTAGCCCAGGTCGGCCGCCTTGCGATACCAGAGCACCGCCTGCCTGTGGTTCTGCTGCACGCCCTGGCCCAGCGTATACAGGTTGCCGAGGTTGATCTGGGCCAGCGGATAGCCTTGCTCGGCGGCCTTGCGATACCAGTTCGCCGCCTGCGCGAAATCCTGCTTCACGCCTTCGCCGCGCTCATGCAGCCAGCCAAGCTGGTATTGCGCCCGGGCATCCCCCTGCTCGGCGAGCGGACGCCATTCGTTCAGCGCATTCGTGAAGTCGTTCTTGTTGTAGGCGGCCATGCCCTCCACGTAGCCGGCCTGGGCGGCGGCGGAGAAAAGGGAAGCGATGAAAAGGGGAATGATGTGTCGGCGCATGATTTCCACGGTTAAAGTAGTTGAGGCGTGGGAAGATATTAAAATGACATGAGATGCGGAAACAGCGGATTGCGATGACCGCAGGAGCCAAAGAATTGGCTTTGCGAGACAAGCCGAGCGCCGTCGGGAACCAAAGCGCGGCAGGTTGATGCATGATCCTGCGCCTTGGCTTGCGCTGCCGCAAACGCTTGCGTTTTCGCATGGCTGCAGTCGCGAGAGGATGCCCCCAAATCCGACCCCGCATCCCCTCGGGTTGCACTGCCTAAACCCGCCTCCCCTCCCGGCATATCCGTCCCGAGGCCGTGCACCGCGCTAGCCGGCTTTACCGCTCCTAGCCGTCCGCAAGTTCACGGAATTTTGCAGCTTTACCCCAGCCAATATATCCTTGTCGACACATTACCTGCCCATCGCAGCGGCATACTCCGTTCAAACGCCTGACGTACTGCGCATGCGGCAGCAATCCTGGGGACAACGGGAGGAGACATTCCATGAGCGCTGTTTCGCGCATGATCGATCACGTGGCCGGCGACGACCCGAAGATGCGCAGGCTGATCACCTACTGGGGCGCAACCGTGCTGCTCTATGTGCTGTCCCTGTCCATCCTCTGGGTCGAAGTCCTGGCCGGCGCGGCCCGGCGCGCGCCGGTCGTCGGCCTGACGGTGCTGGCGGTCGCCGGACACAGTTTTTTCTATGTCCTGATCCGCCTGAGCAAGCGCCTTGACCTGGCGCCGGCACAACTGTCCGTCTATCAGGGGCGCTTCGCCGTCGTCTGCACCGTGGCCGGCTATTCGGTGATGGGCCCCCTGCGCGGTGCTTCCCTCGTCATTCTCCTCGTCATCCTGGTCTTTTGCGCATTCACGCTCGAGGCAAGGAAAACCCATGCGCTCAGCGTTTTCGCGCTGACGCTGCTCGGCCTGGCGATGCTGTCCATGAAGTTCACCGCGCCGGAATTGTTCAACCCCAAGACGGAACTGATCCACTTCACGCTCAGCGGCTCGATGCTGCTGGTGGTGGCCACGCTGACCGGCCGGCTGAGCGAATTGCGCGCCGGGTTCAAGGCGCAGAACAAGGCGCTGGTCGAAGCGCTGGCGCATATCCAGATGCTCGCCACGCGTGACGAACTCACCGCCTTGCCGAACCGGCGCTACATGATCGATCTGCTCGACCGCGAATGGGCGCGCCGGATTCCGGGCGACATGCCGCCCTGCCTGGCGCTGCTGGACATCGACTGGTTCAAGAAAATAAACGACTCCTACGGGCATGCCGCCGGCGACGCGGTGCTGCGCGCGTTTTCGCAGGCGTGCCTGCAGAACCTGCGCGCCAACGATGTCATTGCGCGCTGGGGCGGCGAGGAATTCCTGCTGTATCTGCCGCACACGCAGCTCGACGCGGCAATCACGACCATCGAACGGCTGCGCGACCAGTTGCGCTCGTTGCGGCTCGACAGCGCCGGCGTTGCGGTCCAAGTGACTTTTTCCGCCGGCCTGATCGAACTCGGCGCGGGTGAGCCGATCGACGCGGGCATCCAGAGGGCGGACGCGATGCTGTATCAAGCCAAGGCGGATGGCCGTGACCGCATCGTCGCATGCGGTGGAGAGGCAGTGACATGCCTCACCGAGGCGCGCTGCAGCGGGACAATCTGACAGTGCGCGTTGTGATGCCTGCGCATCTCCCTCACAATAGCGTCCTGCAGCCCCGTGATCTTCCCGACATAACATGAAGGAGCCTTGCATGCATGATAATTCTGCGCCCGTGGCTTTGATTCTTGGCGCTAACGGCCGCCTCGGCCACGCGGCGGTCGAGGCATTCAGCAATGCGGGGTGGAAGGTGATCGCTCAAAGCCGGTCCGCGCAACGGGATGCGCTGCCGCGCGCCGTGGTTTCCGTGCAATGCGACCCGTTGGATACCGACGAACTGGTACGCCGTTGCGGCGCCGTCCAGGTAATCGTCAACGGCTTGAATCCGGCGTATACCGAATGGGAACGGCTGGTTCCACCGATCACCCGGAGCGCGCTGGCGCTTGCACGCCGTACCGGCGCGCTCCTGATGCTCCCCGGGAATGTCTACAACTTCGGCAACGCATTGCCGGAGCACCTGGCCGAAGACACGCCCCAGGCAGCGAACACCTCGAAGGCGAGGATCCGGATCGAACTGGAAAGGCAGATGCAATCGGCTGCAACCGAGGGAGTACGGAGCGTCGTCATCCGCGCCGGCGATTTCCTCGGCGGGAACGTGCCCGGCACCTGGATCGACCTGGTCATTGCCAAAAAACTGGACAAGCAGGAAGTCGTTTATCCGGGGCCGCCGGACCTGCCGCATGCCTGGGCCTACCTGCCGGACCTGGCACAGGTATTTGTCGCCGTCGCCGAACGCCGCGATGCATTGGCGCCGTTCGAGGTGCTCCATTACGGCGGGCTGACGCTCACCGGCCTCGAACTGTTCCATGCGCTCGAAGCCGCCGCCGGCCGCCCGCTCAAGCTGCGGCAGATGCCATGGTGGCTGCTGAAGATGGCCTCCCCCGTGGTGCCGATGTTCCGCGCACTGCTGGAGATGCGCTATCTCTGGCAACGTCCGCACCGCCTCGACGAATCGAAGCTGCGCAAACTGATCGGTACCGTTCCCCATACCCCGATTGTGGAAGCGTTACGGCAAAGCTTGCCGCCGGAGACAATCGCGCCGGGCGGCGTCAAGCGGACAGCCGGGGCGGATGCCGGCCCCGGATGATCGAAGAAGCGCGTCTGCGTGACGCCGGCGTCCTGCGCTCCCCGTAGCGCGCGATGTCATGCGCGGCCTGCAGGGTGGCGTCTGCCGAGGCGCGCCGGAACGTGATCGATTTTCATGACATCTAATGGTGTGAATCGGTAAAGATCCGGAGCCAACATGCAAGCGCAGAATTCCAGACCAGACTTCCACCGGCACTCGGATGCCGAACTCGTCGCGTGCTCCGCCCTTGGCGATCACCGCGCCTTCGAAGTCATGATGCGCCGCTACAACCGTGCGCTCTACCGGACGGCGCGCAGCATCGTGAAGGACGATGCCGAAGCCGAGGACATCCTGCAGGACTCCTACCTGCTCGCCTATCGCAACCTCGACAGGTTTCGCGGCGACGCCAGCCTTGCCACCTGGCTGACGCGCATCGTCGTCAACGAGGCGCTGGGGCGCATACGCAAGAATAACCGCAGGGCGCAGATCATCCAGATCGTCCCTGAATCCCAACCGGAAGAGGACACGTCGGAGGCCGCCATGAACCCGCCCGTGAACGAATCCCGCCTGGACCAGCCGGAGCACGCGGCGATGCGGGCGGACACGCGGCGCCTGATCGAGTCCGGAATCGACGCCCTGCCCGATAACTTCCGCACCGTCTTTGTCCTGCGGGCGGTCGAGGAATTATCGGTCGAGCAGACCGCAGCCGCGCTCGACATTCCGGAAGCGACGGTGCGCAGCCGTTATTTCCGCGCCAGGAGCATGCTTCGCGAGGCGCTCGCCCGCGAATTCGACCAGGCGCTCGAAACGGCCTTCTCGTTCGACGGCGCGCGCTGCGACCGCATCGTGGCCGGCGTTCTCGCGCGACTCTGAATTCCTTTTCCGGGGCCAAGCCCCGCTTTCACTCACATCCTTCCCTGAAAGGAGATGGCCATGTCTTTCCTGCTTTTTTCGGATGCATCCGATCCCGCCACCCGCCGCGGCTTCCTCGGCAAGTCCGGCCTGCTGCT
>NZ_DASPLS010000106.1:0-19033 GCF_035627455.1 Noviherbaspirillum sp. | reverse complement strand
CAATGGCACCGGTAAATCCTCGCTGCTGAAGATCCTCTCCGGCATGTCGAAACTGGACGACGGCCTGCTGGTGATGCAGCAGGGTGTCAAGGTGGCCTATGTCGAACAGGAGCCGCAGTTCGAAAGCGGGGCTACCGTATTCGACGCGGTCGCCGCCGGCATGGGTGAGCTGCAGCGCCTCCTTGCCGAATACAACGATCTCGCGGGGCGCCTGGGCGGCAATGACGACCAGGCGTTGATGGACCGCATGCATGCAGTACAGTCGAAGCTGGACGCGGCCGACGCATGGAACCTCGGCAACCGGGTGGAAACGGTTCTCGCGCGCCTGCGCCTGGACAAGGACGCCTCGGTGCAGACCCTGTCCGGCGGGACGCAGAAACGTGTTGCCCTGGCGCGCGCGCTGGTCGGCGCGCCGGATGTGCTGCTGCTGGACGAGCCCACCAATCACCTCGATTTCAACGCCATCATCTGGCTCGAGGGACTGCTGCGCGAGTACAAGGGCAGCATCCTGTTCATCACGCACGACCGTTCCTTTCTCGACAACGTCGCCACGCGCATCGTCGAACTCGACCGCGGACGCCTGCTGTCCTTCCCCGGCAACTTCACCGCCTATCAGACGCGCAAGGCGGAGCAGCTGGAAATCGAGGCGGTGGAAAACGCGAAATTCGACAAGTTCCTGGCGCAGGAAGAAGTGTGGATACGCAAGGGGGTGGAGGCTCGCCGCACGCGCAACGAAGGGCGGGTGCGGCGGCTGGAGGAATTGCGGCGCACGCGCAGTGCGCGCCGGGAGCAGCAGGGGCAGGTGCGTCTCGATGTCTCCGAAGGCGAGCGCTCCGGCAAGATTGTCGCCGAACTCGTCAATATCCAGAAGCGCTACGGCGACAAGGTCATCGTGCGCGATTTTACGGACACCATTCTACGCGGCGACAAGGTCGGCCTGATCGGGCCGAACGGCGCCGGCAAGACCACAATGCTCAAGCTGATCCTGGGCGAGGAAACGCCGGACGCAGGTACCGTGCGCCAGGGGGCGCGGTTGCAGGTGGCCTACTTCGACCAGATGCGCGCGCAGCTGAACGAGGAGGCCAGCCTGGCGGACACGATCTCGCCCGGCAGCGACTGGGTCGAGATCAATGGCCAGCGCAAGCATGTGATGAGCTATCTCGGCGACTTCCTGTTCGCGCCGGAGCGCGCGCGCTCGCCGGTGAAATCGCTCTCCGGCGGCGAGCGCAACCGCCTGCTGCTGGCGCGCTTGTTTGCCCGTCCAGCCAACGTACTGGTGCTGGATGAGCCGACCAACGACCTCGATATCGACACGCTGGAATTGCTGGAAGAACTGCTGGAAGACTACAGCGGTACGGTCTTCCTCGTGAGCCACGACCGCATGTTCCTCGACAACGTGGTGACCCAGGTGATCGTTGCCGAAGGCGGCGGGGCGTGGCGCGAATATGTGGGCGGTTACAGCGACTGGGAGCGCATGCGGCCGGCAGAGACGGAGCAGCCGGCAAGCAAGCCTGCCGCGAAGGCGGACAAGCCCGCTGCGAAGGAAGCCGCCCCGACGCCGCAGAAAACGAAAAAACTGAGCTACAAGGAACAGCGCGAGCTGGAAACGCTGCCGCAGATGATCGCCGACCTCGAGGCGGAGCAGAAAACGATCTCTGACCAGCTCGCCGACCCCGAGCTTTACCGCCAGCGGCCGGAAGAAGTGCAGCGTCTCAACGCCCGCTTTGCGGAAATCGATGACTTGCTGATGGAGAGCCTGGAGAAGTGGGAGGCGATCGAGGCCAAGGTCAAGGGATGATTCAATTCATCCGGCGACTTGCCTCGCGCAGTTCAGGCAGTTTGCTGCGCAGCACTTCGGCGTCGGGGGCGTAGGGCCGTTCCGCAAGGTAGGCTTCGATGTCGGCCAGGGCCGCCTGCGGGCATTCCAGGTTTGCGTACGCCAGGCCGCGGTCGCGCCTCTCGGTAATTTCATCGGGCAGCAGGATCAGCAGCCTTTGCTGCACGCCCAGCACGCGCTGCCAGCGCATGTGTTCCACGAAAAGCGCTTTAAGGTTGCGCAGCATGCGTACCAGGATCTCGCGCGGATGCGCCGCGTGCAGATAATAGGACAGCGGGATCGCGCCCGGATAACTGTGCTGCTCGAAGTAGGGTTCCAGCCGTTCTTCCAGTTCCTCGCGCGACAGGCTGGCGCCATTGAACGGGTCGAGCACGATATCGCCGGACTGGATCGACAGCTTCATCAGGAAGTGGCCGGGAAAGGAAATGCCTTTCACATCCAGTCCGATCTGTTGCGCCAGTTCCATATACAGCACCGCGAGTGAAATCGGAATGCCGCGGCGCGTGCTGATCACGCGATGCAGGTAGCTGTTGTCCGGGTCGTAATAGTCGTTCACATTCCCGGCAAAGCCGAGTTCGCGATAGAAGAAGTGGTTGAGCATGCGCAGCTTCTGCACGCTCGATGCATCGGCGGCGAGGCGGCGCTGCAGCTTGGCGGCAAGCGCGTCGACTTCCGCCTGGGTCGCCGCCAGGTCGAGATGAGGATCGACGTCCTGGGCGATGGCCAGCGCCGCTTCGAACAGCGGAATCGAGTCATCCTCCTGCACGAGCGACGCGAAGTAGTCGAGGGATTTGATCACCATACAGTGACCATCATAAACCATCACGCTGCCAATGAAAGGGCGGGGCGGAAAAGCCGGGGAATAATTTTGACCGGCCGGCGGGGTCAGACGGACACGCGCTTGAAGTCGCTGAAGCGGAAGCCCATCGCCAATAGTGCTCCAAAGTAAGTCACGCCGCATGCCGCGAGCACGAGTGCCAGCGCACCGACCCGCAGCAGCGGTTGCGCCTGCAGTGCGAGCCAGTCGAAATGTCCTGCGGTCCAGAGCGCGACGCCCGCGAGCAGGAACAGCGCTCCGGTCAGTTTCGCCAGGAACAAGCCCCAGCCGGGAACAGCTTCGTAGATGCCCTTGCGCCGCAGCCCCCAGTAAAGGAAGACGGCATTCAGGCAGGCGCCGGCTCCGACCGACAGTGCCAGCCCGGCATGCGCGATCCAGGGGACGAACAGCAGATTCATCAGCTGGGTCGCGATCAGAACGCCGATGCCGATCTTGACCGGCGTGCGGATGTCCTGCTTCGCGTAGAAGCCCGGGGCGAGTATTTTCACCACGATCAGGCCGATCAGACCGACGCCATAGGCGACCAGAGCGTGGCTGGTCATCACCACCGATTGCGGATCGAACTTTCCGTAATGGAAGAGCGTCGCCGTCAGCGGCACCGACAGCGTCAACAAGCCGACTGCCGACGGCAGCGCGAGCAGGAAGGTCAGGCGCAAGCCCCAGTCGAGCAGTGCCGAATATTCCTTGCTGTTGCCGTCGGCGTGAGCCTTCGACAGGCTGGGCAGCAGGACGGTGCCAAGCGCGACGCCGAGCAGCGCGGTGGGAAATTCCATCAGGCGATCGGCATACGACAGCCAGGACACGCTGCCGTTTTCGAGGCGCGACGCAATATTGGTATTGATGATCACGCTGATCTGCGCAACCGATACCGCGAGGATCGCCGGCACCATTTGCTTGAGAACCCGGCGTACCCCCGGGTCGGACAATGCCTTCTTCAAGTTGAAACCGATGCGCGGCAGCATCCCGATCTTGCGCAGCGCGGGAATCTGAATCGCCACCTGCAGGATGCCGCCGACGATGACTGCCAGCGCGAGTGCGTACACCGGCTGCTCCATGTGCGGTGCAACCAGCAGCGATGCGGAAATGAAGGACAGGTTGAGCAGGACCGGCGTAAAAGCGGGGACCCGAAATTGACGCCAGGTATTCAGCACGCCGCCGGCCAATGCGACGAATGCCATGAAGGCGATATAGGGGAACATGATGCGCGTCATCACGACGGCTGCGGAAAACGCCTCCGGCTCGGACTTGAGGCCGGTCGCAATGAAATACACGATCACCGGGGCCGCGGCGATGCCGGCCAGGGAAGTCAGCACCAGCGCCCATACCAGCACCGTCGCGACATGGTCGACCAGGTCCTTGGTAGCCGCGTCGCCCTTCTGGTTCTTGTACTCCGCAAGAATGGGCACGAACGCCTGCGAGAACGCCCCTTCGGCGAACAGGCGGCGCAGCAGGTTCGGAATTCGGAAAGCGACGAAGAAGGCGTCGGTATAGGCGGAGGCGCCGAAAGCGCGCGCGACCAGGAGTTCGCGCAACAGGCCCGTAATGCGCGACAGCATCGTCATGCCGGAGACGGTCACCAGCGTTTTGTGCAGATTCATGGGGCGCAATTATAGCGGCTCGAAACTGGGCCGCTGCTGCATGGTGGTAAGTGTTTGTGTCCACGCAAGCCGCAAAGGCAGGAACTACTTGCACTTTTTTCGCAAGAATGCTGGCAAACCGCAATGCGGATTGCCCAATATCCAAAAAAACGGTTATAATCCGCAGCTTTACAGAATTCAGTCGTCTCGCAGCCCGCGAACGCAGTCCGATTTCGATTTAGGAAATACACATGGCAAATACCGCACAAGCGCGCAAACGTGCTCGTCAAGCAGTCAAGCAAAACGCACACAACTCCAGCCAGCGCTCGACGCTGCGCACGGCGATCAAGGCCGTTCGCAAGGCAATCGATGCCGGCGACAAGGCGGCGGCAGCGCAAGTATTCCAGGCTTCCATTTCGACGATCGACCGTATCGCTGACAAGAAGATCATCCACAAGAACAAGGCCGCTCGTCACAAGAGCCGCCTGGCCGCTGCCCTGAAAGCTCTGGCCGCCTGAGTTCCTGTGCCGCGACGCCTGTTTCGGGCGTCTGCAAACAGAAAACCCGCATGATCGTTGTCATGCGGGTTTTTGTCGTTTCTGTATCTTGTGTGTGGCTGCCGCCAGCTCCCGGCAGCCGGTGCGCTAGCGGGGCAATCCCTCGATCACGCTTCCCGGCTTGATATTTTTCTGCTTGAACCAGCCCTGGTTCATCTCCAGCGCATAATGTGCCGGTTTCTTCGCGCAATGCGAGTCCGTCGACTGCGGCTTCATGTCCTCGATGTTGATGATCTTTCCGCTTTCGTCCAGGAAGGCGACCGACAGCGGGATCAGTGTGTTCTTCATCCACATGCAAACGGTTGCCGGGGCGCCAAACACGAACACCATGCCCTCGTTCGGACCCATTCTTTCCCTGAACATCAATCCTTGCTGTCGTTCCCCATCGTTCGCCGCGACTTCCGCGCGGATAACGTGCATGCCGGCGGTCAGCGAAATAACGGGGAATTTCGCTGACTGCTGGCTGAAAGCCGAGGGGCTGGCAATTGCGAAGGCGGCAGCAAGGAGGCCGGAAAGCAGATTTTTTGTCATGTTATTGGCGCCGGAAGAGATCAATCTGGAGCGAAAGCTTAGCCTATAAAAATAAAAAAGGCAGGAATTACCTGCCCTTTTTTTTACTGCCAGTGTGTTTATTGCTTTGCAGCAGCCGTCTTCTCGAGCTTCTTGGCCTTCTTCACTTTCTTTGCCTTCTTGGCAGGTGCAGCATCGGCGGCGGCAGCCGGTGCGGCCGCGGGAGCGGCAGCAGGGCTGGCAGCGAAGGACGAGGCAGCGAAGGACGAGGCAGCGAACAAACCAGCAACGAGAGCGGCGATCAGGTTTTTCATTTTTGTATCCTTCCAATTGGCTTGTTAATGAAGACAGTGATTCTTGCGAATCAATAGCATTAACGATATGCAAGGTATTTGGTTGGCGCATCGCCAATTTCGTTGCGCATGAGGAGCGGGAGTCCGACCTCGGGCTGCGTGGGATGTCTGCTGCCAGGGAGGGGCCTCAACGCTGCGCGCCGCGATCTGGTTCATCGACTGGCGCTCGACATGGCACTCCTGCCGTTCTAGTCCAACTCCTTCGGCGACACCTCGCGCCACTCGCCCGGCCAGAGCGGGTGCGTGGAAAGCGAGAATGCGCCGATAGAAATCCGCACCAGCCGCAAGGTCGGCAAACCGACTGCCGCCGTCATGCGCCGCACCTGCCTGTTCTTTCCCTCCGACAGCGTGATTGCCAGCCAGCCGGTCGGCTTGTCCTGCCGCTGGCGGATCGGCGGATCGCGCTCCCATAGCCAGTCGGGCGCTACGATCTGCGACGCGTTGCAGGGTTTGGTGATGAAATCGCCGAGGTCGAGCGGCGCGCGCAGTTTCTGCAACGCCTCGCCATCCGGGACTCCTTCCACTTGCGCGATATAGGTCTTGGGCTGCTTGCTGTCCGGATGACTGATGCGGTGCTGCAGTTTGCCGTCGTCGGTCAACAGCAGCAAGCCTTCGCTATCGGCATCGAGGCGGCCGGCGGGGTAGATGCCGGGCATGTCGATATAGTCGGCAAGGGTTTTCCGGGTCGCGTGCGCCGAAAACTGGCACATGACCTGGAAGGGTTTGTTGAACAGGAAGAGCGCCATGCGATGGTATCTCGGAAAAGGCCGCCGGTCTGGCGCGGAAGTCGTGCCGGGCAAATTTGATCGGCCGTATTTTACGCTTTGAATACGCTTTGTATGTCCAGGTTTTTGCGGCTAATCTGGTAAGCATTCTTGACCGAGCGGGCAAGCCGCCGGGTTTGAACGATTGACGGTCATCAAACTTGCCGCTCGGCTCATGTTATTGCTTATAGTAAAAATTATGGCATCCCGTAAAATACTGGTGCATAATACGAAATGTGGTCTTATGTCTTATATAAGACCGGTGCTTCGCTTTAAAACAAAAATTTAAAGTCAGGAACGGTCTTCCTTTTCCTCCCCTACACCTCCGGAGCCTACGATGTATCAACATATCAAAGTGCCTGCCGACGGCAAGAAAATCACCGTCAATGCCGACTTCTCGTTGACTGTTCCCGACAATCCCATCATTCCGTACCTGGAAGGTGACGGCACCGGCGTGGACATCTCCCCGGTCATGATCAAGGTGGTGGATGCGGCTGTTGCCAAGGCTTACGGCGGCAAGCGCAAGATCAGCTGGATGGAAATCTTTGCGGGCGAAAAGTCGACCAAGGTCTACGGTCCGGACGTGTGGCTGCCGGAAGAGACGCTGCAGGTGCTGAAGGAGTATGTGGTTTCGATCAAGGGCCCGTTGACCACCCCGGTCGGCGGCGGCATCCGTTCGCTGAACGTCGCGCTGCGCCAGGAACTCGACCTGTACGTCTGCCTGCGCCCGGTGCGTTACTTCAAGGGCGTGCCTTCCCCGGTGCGCGAGCCGGAAAAGACCGACATGGTGATCTTCCGTGAAAATTCCGAAGACATCTATGCGGGCATCGAGTGGGCCGAAGGCTCCGACAGCGCCAAGAAGGTGATCGATTTCCTGGTCAAGGAAATGGGCGTCAAGAAGATCCGCTTCCCGGGTTCTTCCGGCATTGGCGTCAAGCCGGTTTCGCGTGAAGGCACCGAGCGCCTGGTGCGCAAGGCAATCCAGTACGCGATCGACAACGACAAGCCGTCCGTGACCCTGGTCCACAAGGGCAACATCATGAAGTACACCGAAGGCGGCTTCCGCGACTGGGGCTATGCGCTGGCGCAGCGCGAGTTCGGCGCCGAGCTGATCGACGGCGGCCCGTGGTGCAAGTTCAAGAATCCGAAGACCGGCCGTGAAATCACGATCAAGGATTCGATCGCCGACGCGTTCCTGCAGCAGATCCTGCTGCGTCCGGCCGAGTACAGTGTGATCGCCACGCTGAACCTGAACGGCGACTACATCTCCGACGCGCTGGCTGCGCAGGTGGGCGGCATCGGCATCGCTCCGGGCGCCAACCTGTCGGACTCCGTCGCGATGTTCGAAGCGACCCACGGGACTGCGCCGAAGTACGCCGGCAAGGACTACGTGAACCCGGGTTCGCTGATCCTGTCCGCGGAAATGATGCTGCGTCACATGGGCTGGACCGAAGCAGCCGACCTGATCATCGCCTCGATGGAGAAGTCCATCACGTCGAAGAAGGTGACCTACGACTTCGCGCGCCTGATGGACGGCGCCACGCAAGTGTCGTGCTCCGGTTTCGGCGAAGTCATGATCTCCAACATGTAATTCGCGGCACGCGTGAAAAAGGCCGGACAGACGTCCGGCCTTTTTTTTGCCTTCGATCATTTACTTGATCTGTGTCTGCTCGAGTGCGAAGCGGATCAGGTCCGCCTGACCTTCGATGCCGAGCTTGCGCTTGATGTTGAGGCGATGCGTTTCGACGGTACGCACGCTCAGGTTCATTTCGCGCGCGATATGCTTGTTCGATTTGCCGGTCGCGATGCACTGCAGCACTTCGCGTTCGCGCGGCGTCAGCAGCATCGCGGGCGGCATCGGCCTCGACAGCTGTCGCGTCAATCCCGCACTGTAATAAATCCCGCCCGACATCACGGTATCGATGGCGGTGATGATGTCGATCGCCGGCGCATCCTTCAGCACATACCCGCGCGCGCCCGCCTGGATCGCCTGCATCACGTATTCCGCCTTATCGTGCATGCTCAGCATCAGGACCGCGATTTCGGGGTGCAGGGCGTTGAAGCGGCCGGTCAATTCGATGCCATTCATTCCGGACAGGTTGATGTCCATCAGGGTCAGGTCGATCGTCTGGCTGGCCGCAGCCTGCAGTGCTTCCTGCGCGTTACCGGCTTCGGCTACCACCGCAAAATGCGGAATGGTTTCGAGGCGGGCGCGCAAGCCGTCACGTACCAATGGATGGTCGTCAACCAGGAGGATGTGTACAAAGGGTTGGGTCAGCATGGGTTCAGGTCCGAGGTAAGGTTGCCGTCATTTGCGTGCCCTCGGCAGAGGAAATCAGCTCCAGACTGCCGCCGATGGCGTTCACCCGTTCATGCATGTTGCGCAAGCCGATGCCGCGCTTCGGGTGCTGCGCGATCCCGGCAACGTCGAAGCCGATACCGTTGTCGCTTATCATGAGGCAGACCGCAGCTTTGCCCCCCGTTACGCAAACTTGCACGAGTGATGCGTTCGCATGCCGTTTGATGTTGGTGAGCGTTTCCTGTGCGATGCGAAACAGAACGGTGTTCGCGACGTCCGACAACCCGTCAGTCGTGCCTTCTGCAACAAAGCTTGCCGTCACGCCGGTGTGTTCGCTGAACTCGCGCGTCAGATGGTCGAGTGCTGCAGCCAGGCCGAGATCGTCGAGCAGGGCAGGGCGCAGGTCATGCGAAATCCTGCGGACTTCCCCAAGAACGTCATTGAGCTGTCCGGCGGCACGGTCAAACGATGCGCGCGCGAGTTCCGGCTGGTTCGCGTGCGCGATCAGCTTGGCAATTCCTGATTCGACCTGAAGCTTGATCGATACCAGCCACTGGCTGATGCCGTCGTGCAGGTCGCGCGACAGACGCGCGCGTTCCTCTTCCTGGGATCGCACCACGCGCTGCGCGAGCACGCGCAGCTTGGCGTCGGCAACGCGATTCTCGCTGATATTCAATGCCAGCCCGGACAGCGCGATGGCCAGCGCGCCGGCGATCGCAATGGCTGCGATCCAATACATCGTACTGCGGATGTTTCCTGAAATCTGGGCGTCGATCTTGGCCAGTGCCGCGTCCACATCGTCGAGGTAAATCCCGGTGCCGAGCATCCAGCCCCAACGCTCGAGCGCAACGACATAGCCGAGTTTTGGCGCCACCTTGCCCGACGACGGTTTTTCCCACAAGTAGCGTACATAGCCCCCACCGGCTTTCGCCTTCGCAATGAGGCGCTGGATGGTCAGGCTGCCACTGGTGTCGCGCATCTCCCAGAGATTGCGGCCGACCAGTTCCGGCTGGCGCGGGTGCATCAGGTTCTTGCCATCGAGCTTGTATAGGTAAAAATAGCCGTCGTCGCCGTAATCCAGTTTCGCGAGAATGGCAATCGCTTCCTTCTGCGCGGCGGCGTCGTCGCGACCCGAGTCGTAGAGGTGGGCGATCGAGCGGGTAGCGAGCACGACATAATGCTTGAGCTCCGCTTCCTTGCTCGCGTGATACGCGGCTTCCACGGTTGCGCGCTGCTGCTCGGCAAGGATTTTTGCCTGGAACTGCACTGCCAGCGCGATGGCGGCGAGCGCCGCGATCAGCGGGGCGATCGCGAGCACGATAATCTTTTGCCGGAGTTTCATGGGCGTTACTTTACAGCTATTTTCGCTTCGGGCGGGTACGAGGAATTACGCACCGGCAGATCGGGCGACCGCGCAGGTGGATACGCAAGAAATGCGAGGAAAGGAAACGGCGAAAAAAAACCCCGCTCTTGCGGGGTTTTCGGTACTCTTACCAATCGCTGTGATTAAGCGCCTTGGATATTGGAAGCTTGCTTGCCTTTGGGGCCTTGCGTGACTTCGAACGAGACTTTTTGACCTTCTTTCAGGGTCTTGAAGCCTTGCATCTGGATTGCGGAAAAGTGGGCGAACAAATCTTCACCGCCGTCATCCGGAGTGATGAATCCGAAACCTTTCGAATCGTTGAACCACTTGACGGTACCTGTTGCCATAAAAGCGTCTTTCATTAATAGCTAATCATACGAGCCGTAAAAGCAAGAAGCCTCGCGACACGCTGCCCCCTCTTATAACTTGCTCACTTCGCATTGACAATACCATAACGATGTTGTCAATCGATACCATTGTTCCCGCAAAAATTGCAAAAGTCAAGGCAGTTTTCGGGCGGTTTTTGAGCTATTACAAGGATTTTGCACCAAAGAACGCCTTGAATTCGCGTTTTTCAGCATCATCTGCGAATCGTGCGGAAACGGCGTAATATCAATATGTAGACGGAATACTCTTTACCTTAGCGCATTGCGCCCGGGTTGAACGCTTTAGAATAGACGCATGACAACTCAGCACGATAACGGTACGGTACTTGCTAGACAAGAGCAGAAGCTCAAGCCGCCGCCGATGTACCAGGTCCTGTTACTGAACGACGACTACACACCGATGGAGTTTGTCGTAGCGATCATTCAAGAGTACTTCAACAAGGACCGCGAGACTGCAACGCAGATCATGCTCAAGGTTCACCGCGACGGAAAAGGAATGTGTGGAATCTATCCAAAAGACATAGCGTCCACTAAAGTAGAATTAGTTTTAACCCACGCCCGAAAAGCAGGACATCCCCTGCAATGCGTGATGGAGGAAGCATGATTGCGCAGGAACTTGAAGTAAGTTTGCACATGGCTTTTGTCGAGGCACGCCAGGCCCGTCATGAGTTCATCACCGTGGAGCATCTGCTGCTGGCTCTGCTCGACAACCCGTCCGCGGCGGAAGTGCTGCGTGCGTGCGCAGTCAATATAGAAGATTTGCGCAAGACGCTGACCAATTTCATCAACGACAATACCCCGACCGTGCCCGGCACGAGCGAAGTGGACACGCAGCCGACCCTCGGCTTCCAGCGCGTGATCCAGCGCGCGATCATGCACGTGCAGTCGGCTTCCAACGGCAAGAAGGAAGTCACCGGCGCCAATGTGCTGGTGGCGATCTTTGGTGAAAAAGATTCCCATGCCGTGTATTACTTGCACCAGCAGGGCGTGACCCGGCTTGACGTGGTGAACTTCATTTCGCACGGCGTACGCAAGGATCAGCAGTCCGATCCGCAGAAGTCGCCGGAAGGCGCCGAGGACGCAGCCGCCGAAGGCCAGCAGAAGGAAAGCCCGCTCGACCAGTTCACGCAAAATCTGAACAAGCTGGCTGCCGAAGGCAAGATCGACCCGCTGATCGGCCGCGAGTCGGAGGTCGAGCGCGTGATCCAGACCCTGTGCCGCCGCCGCAAGAACAACCCGCTGCTGGTGGGCGAGGCCGGCGTCGGCAAGACCGCGATCGCGGAAGGGCTGGCATGGCGCGTGACCCAGGGCGACGTGCCGGAAGTGCTGCAGAACGCAGTGGTGTATTCGCTCGACATGGGCGCGCTGCTTGCCGGTACCAAGTATCGCGGCGACTTCGAGCAGCGCCTGAAGGCGGTGCTGAAGCAGCTGCGCGACAACCCGCACGGCATCCTGTTCATCGACGAGATCCATACCATCATCGGGGCCGGCTCGGCGTCGGGCGGTACCCTCGACGCGTCCAACCTGCTCAAGCCGGCGCTCTCGAGCGGCCAGTTGAAGTGCATCGGCGCGACCACGTATACCGAGTTCCGCGGCGTGTTCGAGAAGGACCATGCGCTGTCGCGCCGTTTCCAGAAGATCGACGTGACGGAACCGACGGTGGAGCAGACGGTGCAGATCCTGCGCGGCCTGAAGTCGCGCTTCGAGGAACACCACGGCGTGAAATATTCCGCTTCGGCACTGACCTCCGCGGCGGAACTGTCAGCGCGCTTCATCAACGACCGTCACCTGCCCGACAAGGCGATTGACGTGATCGACGAAGCGGGCGCGGCGCAGCGCATCCTGCCGAAGTCGAAGCAGAAGAAGACCATCGGCAAGTCCGAGATCGAGGACATCATTTCGAAGATTGCGCGCATTCCTCCGCAGACGGTCAACCAGGACGACCGCACCAAGCTGCAGACGATCGACCGCGACCTCAAGAACGTGGTGTTCGGGCAGGATCCGGCGATCGAAGCGCTGGGCTCGGCCATCAAGATGGCACGCGCCGGACTGGGCAAGACGGACAAGCCGATCGGCTCCTTCCTGTTCTCCGGTCCCACCGGTGTGGGCAAGACCGAGGTGGCGAAGCAGCTGGCCTTCATTCTGGGCATCGAATTGATCCGCTTCGACATGTCCGAGTACATGGAGCGCCATGCGGTGTCGCGCCTGATCGGCGCGCCGCCGGGCTATGTCGGCTTCGACCAGGGCGGCCTGCTGACCGAGGCGATCACGAAGAAGCCGCATGCGGTGCTGCTGCTCGACGAAATCGAGAAGGCGCATCCGGATATCTTCAATATCCTGCTGCAGGTGATGGACCACGGCACACTGACCGACAACAACGGCCGCAAGGCGGACTTCCGCAACGTGATCATCATCATGACCACGAATGCGGGCGCGGAAAGCCTGCAGAAGCGCACCATCGGCTTCACCGAGAAGAAGGAAGCGGGCGACGAGATGGCGGACATCAAGCGCATGTTCACGCCTGAGTTCCGCAACCGCCTCGATGCGACCATCAGCTTCAAGGCGCTGGACGAGGAAATCATCCTGCGGGTGGTGGACAAGTTCCTGATGCAGCTCGAAGAGCAGCTGCACGAGAAGAAGGTGGAGGCTGTCTTTACCGAGACCCTGCGCAGGTTCCTCGCGAAGAAGGGCTTCGATCCGCTGATGGGCGCGCGTCCGATGTCGCGCCTGATCCAGGACATGATACGCAAGGCCCTCGCCGACGAACTGCTGTTCGGCAGGCTGGTGTCCGGCGGCAAGGTGACGGTGGACCTCGACGAGAACGAGCAGATCAAGCTCGATTTCGCCGAAGGCGATACGCCGCCGCCGTCCGCGCCGGAAGAGACGCTGGAAGTCGAATAAAACCGTCCGAGTTTTCAGTCAAGGCCCGGATCCGTGCAAGCGGATCCGGGCTTTTTTCTTACTGCGCCGGATTGGTGATCTCGCGGTGGATCGCATTGACCGCATCGACGACCTGTTCCGGCAGGCGGATGGAGAGCGCGCCGATGTCTTCCCGCAGTTGTGTCAGGGTGGTGGCGCCGATGATGGTGGACGCGACGAACCAGCGGGAATAGCACCACGCGAGCGCGAGCTGCGCCGGCGTCATGCCGTTCGCCCGTGCAAGCGCCGCATAACGACGCGCTGCCTCCGTTACCGCAGGCCTCAGATAGCGCGGACTCCAGTTCGGCGGGAACAGGGTCAGGCGGCCGGACGCCCTCGGATTGTCAATGTATTTCGCGCTGAGCTGGCCGAAGGCGAGCGGGCTATACGCAAGCAGGCCGACATGTTCACGGAAGCAGACTTCGTCCAACCCGTTCTCGAAGCTGCGGTTCACCAGGCTGTACGCGTTCTGGATCGATACGATGCGCGGCAGGCCGCGCGTTTCCGCCTGCTTGATGAATTCGGCGACGCCCCACGGGGTCTCGTTCGACACGCCGATCTGACGGATCTTGCCGGCCTTGACGAGCTCGTCCAGGGCGGCGAGCGTCTCCTCGATCGCGACAGACGGACGCTCCTTGCCGGGGTCGAACGCGGTCTGCCCGAAGATCGGCGCATTGCGGCTTGGCCAGTGCAGCTGGTAGAGATCGATGTAGTCTGTCTGCAGGCGCTTCAGGCTGGCATCGACTGCGCTGCGAAGACTGGCGGCATCGAAATCGCTCTGGCCGCTGCGGATCCAGGAGATGCCGCGCGAGGGGCCGGCGGCCTTGGTGGCGAGGATGATGTCGCCGCGCCGGCCGGATTTTTTCAGCCAGCTGCCGATGTATTGTTCGGTGCGTCCCTGTGTTTCCGCGCGGGGCATGACCGGATACATCTCGGCGGTGTCGATGAAATTGATGCCCCGCTCGAGCGCGAGGTCGAGCTGGCTGTGCGCATCGGCTTCGCTGTTCTGCTCGCCGAAGGTCATGGTGCCGAGGCAGATTTTCGATACCGCGAGGCCGCTGTTTCCAAGCGAGATTTTTTCCATGGTCACCTGTCAGGCAGGGCCCGCCTCGGGCCGGCGGGCATGACGGGACTTTAGCGCGAATTGCGCAGCGCCGCAGCGCACTCCGTCACCAAGCCCGGCCCACGGTAGATCAGGCCGGTGTAGAGCTGCACCAGCGCGGCGCCGGCGGCGATCTTCGCCTGTGCATCCTTGCCCGACAGGACGCCGCCCACGCCAATGATGGGCAAGGCGTCGCCGAGTTCGGCCTTCAATGCGCGTATCACGGCATTGGAGAGTTCGAACACCGGTGCGCCCGACAGGCCTCCGGTTTCCTCGGCATGCGGCAGGCCCTTGACTGCGTCGCGGGTGATTGTGGTGTTGGTGGCGATCACTGCATCGATCTTGTGGCGCAGCAGCGCCGCTGCGATCGTCTTCACCTGTTCGCCGTCGACATCCGGCGCGATCTTCAGCGCGACCGGCACGTAGCGCTTGTGCCGGTCGGCGAGGCGCTGTTGCGCCTCCTTCAGCCGGGACAGAAGCGCATCGAGTTCCGAGCCGCCCTGCAGCTGGCGCAGGTTCTTCGTGTTGGGCGAGGAGATGTTGACCGTCACGTAGCTCGCGTACGGGTAGACCTTTTCAAGGCAGTGCAAATAGTCGTCGGCGGCCCGCTCGATCGGCGTGTCGGCATTCTTGCCGATGTTCAGGCCGAGCACGCCTTCCTTGTTCTGATAGAAGGTCGAAGCTTGCACGTTGGCAACGAAAGCGTCGACGCCGCCATTGTTGAATCCCATGCGATTGATTACGGCTCGCGCCTGCGGCAGGCGGAAAATGCGCGGCTGCGGATTGCCCGGTTGCGCTCGCGGCGTCACGGTGCCGACCTCGATGAAGCCGAAGCCGAGCGCTGCCAGTCCGTCGATGTAGGCGCCATCCTTGTCGAGCCCGGCCGCCAGGCCGACCGGATTCGGAAAGGCGATGCCCATCACGGTGCGCGGGTCGGCCGCAGGCTTGCGGAGCAGGCCGGTTAAGCCACAGGCGGCGGCCCGCTTCAGGGAGGGCAGCGTCAGGTTGTGCGCGGCTTCGGGATCGAGGGAGAACAGCAGCGGGCGCGCGAGCGCGTAGAGCAATTTGTCGGACATGGCAGGGGGGGCGTTGCGGCGCGCCGGCAAGGCATGCGCGCGTTGGAAAGGCGCTATTTTACTATTGCCCGCCGGTAAAGCAGGGATTCAGCCTTCCGGATTCCAATCCACCCACTTCCCGCCACGCAGCGCTTCGAGCGGCTGGAAATTCACCTTGTAGGCCATTTTCCTGCTGTCGCGGATCCAGTAGCCGAGGTACACGTAGGGCATGCGCAGCCGGCGCGCCTGCTCGATCTGCCACAGCACGTTGTAGGTGCCGTAGGACGCGCCTTCCACGTCCGGGTCGTAGAAGGTGTAGACCGACGACAGGCCGTCGCTGAGCACGTCGATGATGCTCACCATGCGCAGGATGCCCTCACGGTCGCGGAATTCCACCAGGCGGGTGTTGACCTTGCTCTGCAGGAGGAACTGCGCATACTGCTCGCGGCTGTCCTGGTCCATGCCGCCGCCGGCGTGGCGCTCGGCCTGGTAGCGCAGGTAGAGGTCGTAATGCTCCGGCAGGAAGGACAGGGTGGTCACCCAGGTTTCCAGGTCCTGGTGACGTTTCCACGCCCGGCGCTGGCTGCGGTGGGGCGCAAACGCCTCGGCCTTTACCCGTACCGGCACGCAGGCGTTGCAGCCGTCGCAGTACGGACGGTAGGTGAAGATCCCGCTGCGGCGAAAGCCGTTTTTCACCAGCTCCGAGTAGACATCCGCATTGATCAGGTTCGAGGGAGTGGCGACCTGGGAGCGGGCTTGGCGGCCGTCGAGATAACTGCAGGGGTAGGGTGCAGTGGCGTAAAACTGCAGCGTGGCAAACGGCAGGTCTTTTAGGTGCGTCATGTGCGAATTGCCTGACTACGATTTCGTTAATTTACACTGTAAGACAGATCGCGCGTGAAGGTTTTTTGAAGTCGTTCAGAACAGGTCGATCGGATGCCAGTTTTCGATCGGCGGCTGCCGTGTTGCCTGGCGAAGATGGGCGATGAATGCCGCCCGCGAGATCGGTGCGGCGCCCAGCGAGGCCAGGTGCGCGGTCTCCTGCTGGCAGTCGATCAGTACGACGCCCTGCTTCCGGAGGAAGTGCACCAGGTAAGCCAGCGCGATCTTCGACGCATCCGTTACACGCGCGAACATCGATTCGCCGTAAAACATCCTGCCAATGCATACGCCGTAGGCGCCACCCACCAGTCGTCCGTCCAGCCAGGTTTCCACGGAATGCGCGTAGCCCCGCCGGTGCAAGCCGCCATATCCGCGCACGATGTCCTCCGTAATCCAGGTGCCGGCGCCATCCGCGCGCGGCGCGGCGCAGGCGCGCATCACCTGTTCAAAAGCAGAATCGAAGCGGATTTGCCAGCGGCCGTCTGTCGACATGCTCCTTTGGACTTTCTTCAGCGTCTTTTTCAGACTGTGCGACACCGTAAAGCGTTCAGTAAACAACACCATGCGCGGATCGGTGCTCCACCAGAGAATCGGCTGCCCGGCTGAAAACCAGGGGAAGATCCCGTGCCGGTAGGCGTCAAGCAGGCGCTCAGGCGACAAGTCGCCGCCCGCCGCAAGCAAGCCGGGCGCGCCGTCCGCTTCGGTCAGCGCGAGCGACACATCCGGGAAGGGCGCATTGTCGTCCAGCCAGGGAATCATCGCACCTCCTCCCCAAAATGGACTGCGGCGACGCACTGAACCAGTGCAGTATCCATCTTATAGATTGCCAGAGAAAAAATATTTCCTAACGAAATCAAAGGCCTAAAAATTTGCACCAAAAAGGAATGGTTCTTGCTTAAGCGTTGCCTATTGTTAAATTTCTGCACATATACAGGGAGAGATTCATCATGGACGCACTTAAAAACGGTGCCGATGCCTTATTCATTTTGCTTGGCGCCATTATGATCCTGGCAATGCATGCCGGGTTTGCATTTCTGGAGCTCGGCACGGTGCGCAAGAAGAACCAGGTCAATGCGCTGGTGAAGATCTTAGTCGATTTTGCAGTCTCCACGATTGCCTATTTCTTCGTCGGCTACAGCATTGCCTACGGTGTCGATTTCTTTGCCGACGCGGCGACGCTGTCGCAAAAGAATGGCTTCGAACTGGTGAAGTTCTTCTTCCTCCTGACCTTCGCGGCGGCGATCCCGGCGATTATTTCGGGCGGCATCGCCGAGCGCGCGCGTTTCCACCCGCAGCTGGCCGCAACGGCATTGCTGGTCGGCCTGGTCTATCCCTTCTTCGAGGGGATCGCCTGGAACCAGCAATTCGGCATCCAGGCCTGGCTGAAGGCGACGTTCTCGGAGGAGTTTCATGACTTTGCCGGTTCCGTCGTCGTGCACGCGGTCGGCGGCTGGGCGGCGCTGCCCGCGGTACTGCTGCTCGGGGCGCGCCGCGGACGTTACTCGAAGGATGGCGCCATTGCCGCGCATCCGCCGTCCAATATCCCCTTTCTCGCTCTGGGCGCCTGGATCCTTACCGTAGGCTGGTTCGGCTTCAACGTGATGAGCGCGCAGACGCTGGACAAGATGAACGGCCTGGTGGCCCTCAACTCCCTGATGGCAATGGTCGGCGGCACGCTGGCTGCGGTCCTGCTCGGCAAGAACGACCCCGGCTTCGCCTATAACGGGCCGCTCGCCGGCTTGGTTGCGGTTTGCGCCGGTTCTGACCTGATGCATCCGTTCGGCGCGCTCATCACCGGCGGCATCGCAGGCGCGACCTTCGTCTGGATGTTTACGCTGACGCAGAATAAATGGCGGATCGATGACGTGCTCGGCGTGTGGCCGTTGCATGGCGTGTGCGGCGTATGGGGCGGGATTGCGGCCGGCATCTTCGGCCTGGAGGCCCTTGGCGGACTTGGCGGCGTGTCCCTCATGTCCCAGCTGATCGGCACCGTCATGGGGGCCGGTATCGCGCTGGCGGGCGGTACGGTCATTTACGGCCTGCTGAAGAAAACCGTGGGCATCCGGCTCGATCCGGAGCAGGAGTTTGACGGCGCGGATCTTTCGATCCACAAGATCAGCGCGACGGCCGAGCGGGAAACCAGCTGGTAGCAGTCACGAGATGTCGTTCGAATAGGTCTTGAACAGGGGATAGGATTTTTCACCAGAGCGAGGTACTGTCTAATGACTTCGTGACGCAACCATTGGCATTGCCGCCAATTCCACGTTGTATTGCAGCGACTCTGCAAGAACAAAGTCAGGTTCGAGGGCCGATGTTTTCATTGGCCTTTTTTAGTTTGCGCGGAGCTTTGATCCTTGGCAAGAACCCGGCGCTCGCAACTCGCGTGTCTCGGCGCTCACGAAGCGCCAATGATGGGCACCGGGAGCCGGTCATGAGCAGCTGGGGCCGCACTGAAACTGCATTTTCATTGAGTGCACATCTTGCGAACTCATCGAATGCATATATTGATGCACACCAAATGCATCAGGTTTTTGAGATGGTTTTTTGCCTCCAGCTCCATTAAAGTGGCAGACGCGATAGAGACACTTTGG
>NZ_DASPLS010000105.1:0-56657 GCF_035627455.1 Noviherbaspirillum sp. | reverse complement strand
TCACCTTCAACCCGTGCTTCACCCCGTCGACGACGCCTGCCTGCACACGCTCGAGCTCACGGTTTAGCTCGATTTCATCCCTGGCATCCGCATACCGCCCGGTGTGGATCTCGATGACCGGCGCACCAGTTTCCGCGGCCGCGCGGATCTGCTCGTTATCCGGATCGATGAAGAGGCTCACGCGGATGCCTTCGGCCTGCAGTTGGCGCACCGCTGCCTGCACCTCGGCGAAATGCTTGACCACGTCCAGCCCGCCCTCCGTCGTCACCTCGTTGCGGCGCTCCGGCACGAGGCAGACGTCGTGCGGAAGGATGCGGCACGCAAAGTCGAGCATCTCGCGCGTCACCGCCGATTCCAGGTTCATCCGAGTCCGCAATTGCGGCCGGATTGCTTCCACGTCCCCGTCCCGGATGTGGCGGCGGTCTTCGCGCAGGTGCAAGGTGATGCAATCCGCGCCGGCGTCCTCGGCCAGCAAGGCCGCCTGGACCGGATCGGGATACACCGTTCCCCTGGCATTTCTCACCGTAGCCACGTGGTCGATGTTCACGCCAAGGTCGATTACCGGAGTGGTGGGATGTAGGAGGCTCATGGCAATTTTCTAGAGTGGCGAATGGACTTACAACTGCATCAAATCTATCAGAATCTGTCGCGTGTTGAGCGGCGCGCCGCCCAAATGGTGCGCGAGCAGGAAGCGCATCAGGAACTTGCTTTGCGCCTGGGTCGTGGCGTCTCGATAATCCTCCTGCTCCATGTCCAGCAGCGTCTTGCCGTGCACGCGTGGCGTATTGTCCGCAGGGTGCGCCGGCCGCGGCCCGCGCTCCGGATCGACGACGTAGACGCGATCGGGTTCCACGGTGTGTCCGGTCGCGGTGCAGACCGAGAGGTTGCCGCCAACCCCGGTTTCCTTCAGCAAGGCCCGCTCGAACTTGCGCAGGACGATCGGCGCCGGCTCGTCGTGCGCCAGCTGGTTGAGAGTAGCGATGTAGTGGTCGAACAGGGCCGGATGCGGATCGTCGCGCGCCAGCAGCTTCACCAGCAGTTCGTTCAGGTAAAAACCGCAAAGCAGCGCCGACTTCTCCAGGGGCAACAGGCCACCGATCCACTCCGCCGAGGTCAGGGTGCGTACTTCGGCCTTTCCGCTCCACCCGAGCGTCAATGGCTGGAAGGTCTGCAATACGGCCCGCAGCTTCGAGTGCGGGCGCTTGGCACCCTTGGCGACCAGGGCAACACGGCCGTAGTCGCGCGAAAACACGTCCACGATCAGGCTGGTTTCCTTGTACGGGTAGCTGTGCAGGACGAATGCCGGCTGCGAGGAAACCCGGTAGTCTTTTTCGTGCGTCTTGGACGATGCGCCTTCGCGCCGCGCCTGCACCTTCGACGGACGCGCCGCAGGGGCGGCGCCTTCAGCCTCTTGCGGCAAGGCAGGGCCGACAGGCAGCCCCTCGTCCTCGTTGGTCAGCGGTAACGCCATGGTCGAACGTGTCGTCCTCGTATGGTCCGGACTCACGGCCCGGTCTATTCGTAACCGTATGCACGCAGCCCGGCTTCGTTGTCCGCCCAGCCCGACTTGACCTTGACCCAGATCTCCAGATACACCGGACCGCCGAACAGCTTTTCCATGTCGAGGCGGGACTGGGTGGAAATCTCCTTGAGCTTTGCGCCCTTCTGGCCGATCACCATCGCCTTGTGGCTGTCGCGATCGACAAGAATCGCGGCGAAGACGCGGCGCAAGTTGCCTTCCAGCTCGAACTTTTCGATCAGTACCGTGCTGGTGTAGGGCAGCTCGTCGCCGACAAAGCGGAATACCTTTTCGCGCACGATTTCAGACGCCAGAAAACGCTCGCTGCGGTCGGTGATGTCGTCTTCATCGAACATCGCCGGATTGGCGGGCAGGAAATTCCGGATCTCGGATTCGAGCACGTCAAGCTGGAAGCGCTGCTTGGCCGAGACCGGGACGATGGCGGCGAAATCGCGTTCGGCGGCGACCTTCTGCGCAAAGGGCATCATCACGGCCTTGTCCTTGGTCCGGTCCGCCTTGTTCAGCACCAGAATGCACGGCACCTTTTCCGGAATCAGTTCGAGCACCTGCTTGTCGGCAGGGCCGAAGGTGCCGGATTCGATCACGAACAGGATGACGTCTGCCGCCGTCAGCGTGTTGGTGACAGTGCGGTTGAGCGTCCGGTTAAGCGCGTTCGAGTGCCTGGTCTGGAAGCCAGGCGTGTCGACATAGACGAATTGCGTATTTTCCTTCGTCTGGATGCCTGTAATACGGTGGCGCGTCGTCTGCGCCTTGCGCGACGTGATGCTCACCTTGGCGCCGATCAGGGCGTTCATCAAGGTCGATTTCCCCACATTGGGGCGGCCGACGATGGCAATGTATCCGCAGCGGAATTCGTCGCGGGAATCTGTTGATGTCATGCAGTTTTCGTTTGGGTGGCAGGTCCCGCCTGCCCTGTGGTTTCCACCAACGGCGCGGCGTCATCTGCGGGCTTGGGCGCGTTTTCCTTCGGCTCTTGCCGCGGCTCCGGCTTCAAGTCCAGCTTGTTCTGCGAAGGATCAGGCTTGGTGTCCTGTTTGCCCTCGGCTTTGGCCGTCTTCGTGACCTTCTTGGTCTCGCTTTCGACGGGGGCGTCCGGCTGGATCGTGGCAATGCCCGCCAGCTTGAGCTGGGATGCGCGCGGTCGGGTCTTCCGGGCGGACGAAGACGATTTCGCCAGGGCCGTTTGCACAGCTTCGAGTGCGAGCTTCGCGGCGGCCTGCTCGCCGGCGCGGCGGCTGCCTCCGGTTCCGAACACCTGGATGTCGAGCTTCGGCACGAGGCACTCGACCTCGAATTCCTGGTTGTGGGCCGCGCCGTGCGTGGCCACGACGTTGTACTGCGGCAGGGCCAGCTTTTTCCCCTGGAGAAATTCCTGCAGCAAGGTCTTCGCATCCTTGCCCAGCGTTTTCGGATCAACCGTATCGAGAATGGGGATGTACAGGGAGCGGATCACATCGCGTGCGGCATTGAAGCCGGCATCGAGAAAGATCGCGCCGAACAGGGCTTCGAGGGTATCGGCCAGAATGGACGGACGCCGGAATCCGCCCGACTTGAGCTCACCCTCGCCAAGCCGGAGGAATTGCGAAAGCTCGAGGCGCTGGGCAATCTCGTACAGCGACTGCTGCTTCACGAGGTTTGCCCGCAAACGCGAAAGGTCGCCCTCGTCGATCTTGGTGTAACGCTCGAACAAGAGGGAAGCAACGACGCAGTTGAGGACGGAGTCGCCGAGAAACTCGAGCCTCTCGTTATGCAGGCTGCTGTGGCTGCGATGGGTCAAGGCTTGCTGCAGCAACGCAGCGTCCTTGAACGTGTGGCCCAGCCGATCCTGCAATAACTTGAAGTCCATCGTGTTTCGTGTCCAACCAGATCAAGGTTTCGGTTTCTTTGCGCCTGCGGTCGTCGCCTCGTAATCGATCACAAGGCTTGCCGGTCCGAACAGTTCAATCTTCCTTTGATAGGCGACTGCAACATCCCAGCCGTCGCCGGTCTTGGTAATTTCGAGGTCCTTTGCGGTCACGGACTCGATGTAATTCGTCTCACGCTGCTTTTCGAAGGAATCCTGAATTTCTTTGACAGTCGTTCCCGCATTTTTTGCATTGACGATTGCCTTCTTGACTGCGGAAAACTCGACGACCGTCGGCACTACTTTCATTCCAAGCACTGCGATCAAGGCAACGATGACGACGCCGAACAGGAACCCCACCAACGAAAGCCCGTTCTGCCGCCGCCCGGCGCAAATCCCACGCTTCATGCACACACTCCCTAGTTTCTCGTTATTGAAAACTGCCAATCCGCTTCAGATTACCGAGGTTCATCCAAACGAAAAATGCCTTTCCGACAATATTTTCGTCCGGAACAAATCCCCAGTACCGGCTATCGAGGCTGTTATCCCGATTATCCCCCATCATGAAGTAATGTCCAGAGGGGACGGTGCAAGTGAAACCTTCCACGTTATAGCTGCACAGTTCCCGCATCGGGAACGGATCCGGATTCTGCACGTAGGCCGGCGCCTTCTCGTCGTTCAGGATCTTGTGCGGAACGTCTCCAAGCCTTTCCACGTACTGTTTCGAATAGCTCAAGTGCTCTTCGTCCAGGTAGTCAGGAAGCGGCTCGTAAGAAACTTCTTTACCATTGATCGTTAAACGCTTGTTTTTATACGTGATTTTATCACCCGGCACGCCGATGACGCGTTTGATGTAGTCGAGCGAGGGATCTTTCGGGTATTTGAAGACCATGACGTCGCCACGCTGCGGGTCGTTCATCTCGATGATCTTCTTGTTAATGATGGGCAGGCGGACACCGTAGGTGAATTTGTTCACCAGGATCAGGTCGCCGATGACCAGGGTCGGGACCATCGAGCTCGACGGGATCTTGAACGGCTCGTACAGGAAGGAGCGCAGGAAGAAGACAAGCGCGATGACGGGGAAAAAGCTGCCGGAGTACTCGATCCACGTCGGCTGCCTGAGGATATCCGCCTCCAGTTTCGCACGGTCGCCATCCTCGACCTTGATGCCGTCCGCGCGCATTCGGGCGTGGCGCGCGTCAAACTCGGCCAGTGCCGCATTGGCGCGCGCCCGGCGCTGCCGGGCGAAATGGAAAATGTCCAGGAACCAGATGATTCCTGTGCCGATAGTGAGAATGAAAAGGATTAATGCGAAGTTGCCGAGAATCGCTTGCAAACTCATTTATCTTCCACTTGTAAAATCGCCAGGAACGCCTCCTGCGGCACCTCGACCGAACCAACCTGTTTCATGCGCTTCTTGCCCGCCTTCTGCTTTTCGAGCAGCTTGCGCTTGCGCGAGATGTCGCCGCCGTAGCACTTGGCAAGCACGTTCTTGCGCATGGCCTTGACGTTCTCGCGGGCGATGATGTTCGCCCCGATCGCGGCCTGGATGGCGACATCGAACATCTGGCGCGGAATCAGCTCGCGCATCTTCGCCGCCACCGCACGCCCGCGGAACTGGCTGCTGGCGCGGTGCACGATGATCGCCAGCGCATCGACCTTTTCGCTGTTGATCAGCATGTCCACCTTGACGACGTCCGCCGCACGGTATTCCTTGAATTCGTAGTCCATCGATGCGTAGCCGCGCGAGGTCGACTTCAGCTTGTCGAAGAAGTCGAGCACGATTTCCGCCATCGGCATTTCATAGGTCAGCATCACCTGCTTGCCGTGGTAGGTCATGTTGATCTGCACCCCGCGCTTCTGTGTGCAGAGCGTGATCACGGAGCCGACATACTCCTGCGGCATGTAGAGGTTGACGGTGACGATGGGCTCGCGGATTTCCTCGATCTTCGACGGATCGGGCATCTTCGACGGGTTGTCGACCATGATGACCGTGCCGTCGCGCTGCACCACTTCATACACCACGGTCGGCGCCGTCGTGATCAAGTCCATGTCGAACTCGCGCTCGAGGCGTTCCTGCACGATTTCCATATGCAAGAGGCCGAGGAAGCCGCAGCGGAAGCCGAAGCCCAGCGCCTGCGACACTTCCGGCTCGTACATGAGCGCGGCGTCGTTCAGCTTCAGCTTCTCCAGCGAGTCGCGCAGCGCGTCATACTGGTTGGCCTCCACCGGGAACAGGCCGGCGAACACCTGCGGCTGCACTTCCTTGAAGCCCGGCAGCGGCGCCGGCGCCGGCTTGGCGGCCAGCGTAATGGTGTCGCCGACGCGCGCAGCCTTCAGCTCCTTGATGCCGGCGATCACGAAACCCACCTGCCCCGCGGAAAGTTCTTCGCGCGCCTGCGACTTTGGCGTGAACACACCGACGCTCTCGGTCAGGTATTGCGCGCCGGTCGCCATCAGCGCGATCTTGTCCTTGGTGCGCAGGGTGCCGTTTACGATACGCACCAGCATCACCACGCCGACATAGTTGTCGAACCAGGAGTCGATGATCAGCGCCTGCAGCGGACTGTTCGTCTCGCCCTTGGGCGGCGGGACTTTCGCAATCAGCGCTTCCAGCACGTCCTCGACGCCTAGGCCGGTCTTCGCCGAGCAGCGCACCGCGTCGCTCGCATCGATGCCGATCACATCCTCGATCTCGCCAATCGCGTTATCGGGGTCGGCAGACGGCAGGTCGATCTTGTTCAGGACCGGCACCACTTCCACGTTAAGGTCGAGCGCGGTGTAGCAGTTGGCGACCGTCTGCGCTTCCACGCCCTGGGAGGCGTCGACCACAAGCAGCGCGCCTTCGCAGGCCGACAGGGAACGGCTGACTTCATAGCTGAAGTCGACGTGGCCCGGCGTATCGATGAGATTGAGGTTGTAGACCCTGCCGTCGCGCGCCTTGTAGTTCAGCGCCGCCGTCTGCGCCTTGATGGTAATGCCGCGTTCACGCTCGAGGTCCATCGAGTCCAGCACTTGCGCTTCCATTTCGCGATCCGACAGGCCGCCGCAGATCTGGATGATCCGGTCCGCGAGCGTGGACTTGCCGTGGTCGATGTGCGCAATGATGGAAAAATTCCGAATGTTGTCCATTAGCTAAGATGCAATTACAAAAAAGGCGCTCTGAACGGGATTTTCTCCCCCAAGTGAGCGCCTTTTAGACATAAGGTTGTTCGATAGCCGGCATTTTACCGGATTTCACGAGGGAAAACCCGCAAAATCGGCAGAGCCGGCGCATTCACGCCGCCTCGCAAACGAACTCTGCGGCACGGTGGTGGGGGAATAGCTATGCGGCTGCGAGAAACGTCCTCACCTTCGCTTCATCAAGGAAATAATTGCAGAGTTGGACGGATTCCTTGTCGCCTTTCTGGCCGAACAATACCGGGACCAGTTCATCGAACTGGGCGACCAGCACTTCGTCGGCGTCCACGTCCATCAACTCGACGGTAAACGGGTACTCCCCGCTCAACGCCTGCAGCGCTTCGAGCATGTCGTCACAAAGATGGCAGTACGAACGCGTGTAAAGTGTGAAATGAACCACGGTGCTTATTTCCCGGAGAGTCCCTTCCCGCCCTGCTCCATCATCCGGACCGGCGGTGCTTTCAGTATAGCGGGACGAAAAAAGAGCCGCGACCTTCCGGTCACGGCTCGCCTGCATCACGTTTGCCCTTACTGCCCGTTCGGACGGATCGGCACGAACTGAGAAGCCTCGCCGCGGCGCACAAGGACGACTGCTACTTTCTTCGGCTCCAGTTTCGTGACCAGACCGTTGAACTGCTTCGCATCCTTGACGTCGCTGTTGTTCAGCCGCAGGATCACGTCGCCCGGCCGCACTCCGGCGCGCGCCGCCGCACCGTCGGATGCATCGACGATCACGCCGCCATCGACCTTCAGCTCTTTTTTCTGCGCATCCGACAGATCGCTTACAACCAGCCCCAAGGCATTCGGCGCCTGGTCGGGCTTCGGCTTCTTCTCATCCTTGCGCGCCACCTTTTCCTGTTCCAGCTCGGCGATGGTGAGCGGCACTTCCTTCGCTGCTCCCTTGCGCCAAATTGTCAGCGTCGCGCGCGTACCCGGTTTGGTTGCACCCACCATGCGCGGCAGGTCGCTGGATTTCTCGATGTTGTTGCCGTTGAACTTCAGGATAATGTCGCCGGCTTCCAGACCGCCCTTCTCCGCCGGGCCGCCCGGCTCGACACGCTGGATGAGCGCCCCCTGGGTACGCGCCAGACCGAGAGACTCGGCGACGTCCTTGGTCACCTCGCCGATCTGGACTCCGATCCGCCCGCGCGTGACGCGTCCGCTGGTTCGCAACTGGTCCGCCACCCGCATGGCTTCGTCAATCGGCACGGCAAAGGAGATGCCCATATAGCCGCCTGAACGGCTATAGATCTGGGAATTGATACCGATTACTTCACCGCGCATGTTGATCAGCGGCCCTCCGGAATTGCCGGGATTGACCGCCACGTCCGTCTGGATCAGCGGCAAATAATCGCCGGTATCCCTCGCCTTTGCGGACACGATGCCGGCGGTCACTGTATTGTCGAGACCAAACGGCGAGCCGATGGCGATCACCCATTCACCGGCACGAAGCTTGTTCGGATCGCCGATGATCAGGCGCGGCAGGTTGTTGCCATCGATTTTCACAACAGCAACGTCGGTTCGCTTGTCGACGCCGATGATCTTGGCCTTGAATTCGCGCTTGTCGGTCAGCGTGACGAAGACGTCGTCGGCGCCGTCAACCACATGGGCGTTGGTCAGCACAAAGCCGTCCGCGGAAATGATGAACCCGGAGCCGACACCCCGCGGCACTTCTTCTTCCTGCTGAGGCCCGGGACGGCGGCCGCGCGGTGCAGGCTGCTGCTGGCGCGGCATCGGGATGCCGAAGAAGCGGCGGAAGAACTCCTGCATCTCCTCATCCTCGGCACCCGGCATGCCGCTGCCGTTCTGGCCGGACTTGACGCGTTCAATGGTGCGGATATTCACCACTGCGGGGCCGGTCCGGTCGACCAGGTCGGCAAAATCGGGCAGCACCTGGCCGGATGCAGCCTGCGCCATCGACGCCGAACCCAGCATGATCGGCAGGACCACGCCTCCCAACGTGCCCACGAAGAGTGCGAAAACGAATTGTCGAGCGATCGAGAATGTTTTCATTTCATCTATTTTAGCTGTCTGGATGTGAATTCAATCGAGTTGGCGACTTGCCTGATTGCCGTTGAAGGCACCTCACCGACGATGGTAAGCCAAAAGTCGCCCTGTCGCTTGCCAACGATGTTCAGCGCGCCTTGCTGCATCGAACCTTCGGTACGACTCTGCGAACCCGGTTCAATGAAAACCGAGATGGCGGCGAGGCCGTCCGAAAACACCATTTGCGAGACTTCGCGCTGGCCTGACCGCAGCGAAGCGGGTGCAACCGACTCCGTCGCGCCGGAATCGGTCACCACCCGTTTGACTTCCCGGACTTTTTTGAAGCCCGCCGGCAGCGACTTGACCGTCCAGCCGGACGGCCCGGCCTGGCTCATTACCGCATTTTCCACTTTCCAGCCGCTGGTATTGGTGAAGCTCGACTTGGCACGAGCACGATCGACATCACCAATAGCGATCTGGGTGAATGCAATCTGTTCGATCACTTCCTGCTTCTCGTTCAGCGTTTGCGCCCGCAGCAGCAATCCACTGCTCCTCTCGACCCAGAGGCGGTAGCCGTAACGCATATTGTCCCTGGGTTCAAGCAGGATCGCCTGGCAATCGTAGCCGGCAACACGACCGACCTCGCCCTTCCTGATGCTATAGAGTCCCTCCAGCTCGGCGGGGCTGGCGGCAAGGATCGCCGGGAATACGTCCTGCACCCCCCTTTTCTCCACCAAGAGGGTTTTCGATTCCGGCACGTAGCAGATGACTTCGTCGTTGGTGCGGACATACTCGCGCGGCTTGCCGTCAAGCACTTCCAGCTTTTCATATTCGTTCCGGCCGTCGAGGACATGCGTGATGCGCGAGGTGCGCATTTGATTTCCCTGCTGGTAGACGAAGGTGCCGCTGTAATTCAGCTTCTGTGCCGCCGCTTGCATCTTCTTTAGCCACGACTGCGCTTCCCGAGCGTCGGAGACGCCGGTGCCGTCGGCGTGCGCCGAGAGCACGAGGAAAAACGACATGGCAACGACAAACTTTAAAAAAGCGATTGTTTGCCGCATAAGATTCATTTACCAGGATTGGTTGCAAATGTCGCCGACCTGGCGAACTGGGCAGAGCTGTAGACGGATGGAGAAATGCGCTGGTGCGCCATCAGATAGTCGTCGATCCTCGGGTCGCGCAGCACCACTCCTTCAGGAGCGGACGCGGCAACGATTCCCGGCTGCTCCCCGCCTGCAAGTTGCACCGGTGCCTGTGCGGTGCTGCTGCTGTCGCCCTTCATCGCAACCATCAGCTGCGGCGTGGCGATGAATGCCACGCTTGCCATCGCCGCTGCCGCAGCCATGCTCGGCAACGCCCATTTCCGTGCCGAACTACGGGCAGCGGACTTCACCTGCGCAGGCGCGACAGCACTCGGAGGAGCGACGATCGTCGGCTCTGCATCCAGCCGCGCCGCCATGCGCGCAGAAAACCCGGGGCTCAGGCCGACAGCCATGTCGTCCGAACGCAACAAATCACCAATCTGGTGATACAGATCCCAGTCCGCGCGCGCATCCTGGTCGCGCAAGGACGCAAGCGCAGCATCCAGCTGCAGCTCGTCCAGCTCGCCGTCCGCCAATGCAGAAATCTGTTCCCGGGTCGTTTCTTTCGTGTTCATACCTACCTCGTTCAGGATGCGCCATATCCTGTTTTTGCTTGAAAAAGCCTCGTTTTGCCTATCCCTGCACCTACCAGCGCTTGTCGATCGCAGTGCCTAACAGCGGCCTCAGTTTTTCTGCGATAGCCTCGCGAGCCCGGAAAATCCGGCTGCGCACGGTGCCGATCGGGCACCCCATTGCTTCCGCGATTTCATCGTAGCTCAAGCCTTCGATTTCACGCAATGTAATCGCGATGCGCAGCTCGTCGGGCAGTGCATCCATCGCCACATTCACGGTTTCAGCGATCTGCTTCGTCGCGAGCATCGACTCCGGCGTATTGATGTCCCGGAGGTGCTCGCCGTCGTCGAAGGTTTCCGCCTCTTCGGCATCCGCCTCGGTGGACGTCGGCGCCCTTCGGCCCTGCGTGACGAGGTAATTCTTCGCCGTGTTGATGCCGATCCGGTAGAGCCAGGTATAAAACGCCGAGTCCCCACGGAATTGCGGCAGGGCACGGTACGCCTTGATGAAGGCTTCCTGAACCACGTCCTCTGCTTCTGCCTGGTCGCGCACAAGCCGCGATACGAGCCGCATCAGTTTTCGCTGGTACTTGGAGACCAGCAGCTCGAACGCCTTTTTATCGCCGCGCTGGACGCGCTCGACAAGCAGTTGATCAATGTCGCGTTCTGTCGTCAATCCCCGGTCCCTTGTTCTGTTGCAACATTCACGCGGCTAGTGCAGTTGACTGCGGGAAATGCAATAAGTTCAATCAGTTTTGAAAAATTTTTAGAGAATTTCACGTTCCGATTCGTCTTTCCGTTGACTAATCCATCGACACGCAACCGATAACGCGCGAAACCCGTCCGGCGGGACGCTGTCCCGCATGACCGGGACTATCGTCACTTCTCCGCTGTCCGCCTTCAGGTGCAGCAAGAGCATGGAGGGCCAGATCGTCGAGCAGTCCGTCAGACGGACAACCTCGCCCATCCCCCATACATGCGGCCGGTTCAATTCCATACAAGGGGCATTTGAAGCGGGTTTGGCGATGCGGATTTGACCTGTGCCGGAGATATCAATATGTATGGGTTTTCGATGACGAACGCCATGATAAAACCCAAAAAACGAGAGAAAAACCACCACTGCGGCGAGAAGCGTCCGCGCCGGTGCCGGAAGTCCGGCGCCGATGCCGCCGATGCCGATCGCGATGCCTGTGGCGGCCGATGCGAGCGCCATCACCGCCGTCGCCACACGCAGGAAGCGTGAGGGCTGCACGACCGCGGAGACCGCAATGGACATGGAAGAGACGGAAATGGATGGCTGAACGTTCCCCTCCGCTGCCAGGGAGGGGAACGCGTCGATCAGACCTTGCCGAAGACGAGGGTGCCGTTCGTGCCGCCGAAGCCGAACGAGTTCTTCACTGCGATATCGATTCGCATCTCGCGCGCGGTGTTGGCGCAATAATCCAGATCGCAGGCAGGATCCTGATTGAAGATGTTGATGGTAGGCGGGGAGACCTGGTTATGCACGGCCAGTACCGTGAATACGGATTCCAGGCCGCCTGCGCCGCCCAGAAGGTGGCCGGTCATCGACTTGGTCGAGTTCACCACGACCTTGCTCGCATGGTCGCCCAGTGCACGCTTGATCGCCACGGTCTCGGCGATATCGCCAAGCGGCGTCGAGGTACCATGCGCGTTGACATAGCTCACCCGGTCCGGATCGATTTGCGCGTTCTTGAGTGCCGCCACCATGCAGCGACGTGCGCCGTCGCCGTCTTCGCGCGGCGCGGTCATATGGTACGCATCGGCGCTCATGCCGAAGCCGAGCACTTCCGCGTAGATCTTCGCGCCACGCGCCTTTGCGTGTTCATATTCTTCCAGCACCATCACGCCGGCGCCTTCGCCCAGGACGAAGCCGTCGCGATCCTTGTCCCATGGACGGGAAGCGGTGGCAGGATCTTCATTGCGCGCAGAGAGGGCGCGCGCGGCTGCAAAACCGCCGACGCCGAGCGGGGAGACGGTCGACTCGGCACCGCCGGCGACCATCACGTCGGCGTCGCCGTACTCGATCATGCGCGCAGCTGCACCGATGCAGTGCAGGCCGGTCGTGCAAGCCGTCACCAGCGCCAGGTTCGGCCCCATGAAGCCGTACTTGATCGACAGGTGCCCGGAGATCATGTTGATGATCGACGCCGGCACGAAGAACGGACTGATGCGGCGCGGACCACGGTTGGTCAGCTCGGCATGCGTTTCCTCGATCATCGGCAGGCCGCCGATACCGGAACCGACGATCACGCCGATGCGCTCGGCATTTTCCTCGGTCGCAGTGATGCCGCTGTCCTGAATCGCCTGGATTCCCGCGGCCATCCCGTAGTGGATGAATGTATCCATGTGACGCGCTTCCTTACCGGGAATGTAATCCTCGATATTGAAGCCCTTGACCTCACCGGCGAAACGCGTGGAGAAAGGCGTGGCGTCAAACTTGGTGATGGTCGCAATGCCGGATTTGCCTTCGATCAGCGCAGCCCATGCATCGGCAATCGTATTGCCGACAGGGGAAACGCAACCGAGGCCGGTCACTACGACACGACGTTCACGAGAGCGGCTCAAGCGGTACTCCTGGTTTGAATCAAAACAGCTTCAGGCCTTGACGTGTGCCTTGGCGTAGTCGATCGCCTGCTGCACCGTTGTGATCTTCTCGGCCTGCTCGTCGGGGATTTCCATTTCAAATTCGTCTTCGAGTGCCATAACGAGTTCAACCGTGTCGAGCGAGTCGGCACCGAGGTCATCGACGAAAGACGATTCATTCTTGATGTCTGCTTCGGCGACGCCCAGTTGCTCGGCGACGATCTTCTTCACGCGTTGTTCGATATCGGACATATTATCCCTCCAGTGGATTACAGAAAGTGCGCGCATTTTATCAGGTTTGCGCAGTGAAAATTCACTTTTGGCTTTTGTTTTCAATAATGCTTGATCTTCGGCCAAAAGCGTCCAAGAGTTGCTTAATTCATGTACATGCCGCCATTGACGTGGAGCGTCGTGCCGGTGATGTACCCTGCTTGTGGCGAGGCAAGAAAGGTGACTGCAGCAGCGATGTCCTCGGGTTGACCGAGGCGGCCGAGCGGGATCTGCTGCATCAGGGCTTCGGTCTGCTGCTCGCCCAGTTCGCGCGTCATGTCGGTGTCGATGAACCCGGGCGCAACGCAGTTCACCGTGATGTTGCGGCTACCGATCTCGCGCGCCAGCGCGCGGCTCATTCCGGCGACGCCGGCCTTTGCCGCGGCGTAATTCATCTGTCCCGGATTGCCAGCAGCGCCGACGACCGAGGTAATGTTGATGATGCGGCCGTAACGCGCCTTCATCATCCCGCGCAGGACAGCGCGCGACAGGCGGCCGACGGCGGTGAGGTTGGTGGCAATGACTGCATCCCACTCTTCGTCCTTCATGCGCATCGCCAGCTGGTCCTTGGTGATGCCGGCATTGTTGACGAGGATGGACAGGCCGCCAAACTCCTTCTGCACCTGGTCGATGACGGCATTGCAGGCGTCAGCCTCGGTGACGTTCAATACGACGCCCTTGCCGCAGCCCGGCGCGACGCCGTTGAGGTATTCGGTAATGGCTGCCGCGCCCGCTTCAGTGGTTGCGGTGCCGATGACCTTGGCGCCCTGCTTCGCCAGTTCCTGGGCAATGGCGCGGCCAATGCCGCGCGATGCGCCGGTGACCAGCGCGACTTGATTGTTCAGATTCACTTGAGAAGCTCCAACACTTTGTCCAAAGAAGCCTGGTCGACAATCGCGTCGCCCACGAGGTCGCCGTTGATCCGCTTGGTCAGGCCGGCGAGCACCTTGCCGGGGCCGCATTCGATCACATGGGTGACACCCTCCTGCGCCATTTTCTGTACCGTCTCGACCCAGCGCACCGGGTTTGCCGCCTGGCGTACCAGCGCATCCTTGATGGCGGCGACATCCTGAACAACGGCGACATCGACGTTGTTAATCAACCGCAATTGCGGCACCGAGAACTGCAGCCCGGCCATGTAATCCCGCAAACGATCGGATGCCGGCTTGAGCAGCGACGAATGGAAAGGTGCGGAGACCGGCAACGGCAACGCGCGCTTGGCACTCTTGGCCTTCGCCGCCTCGCAGGCACGCTCGACGGCGGCCTTGTGGCCGGCGATCACAACCTGCGCCGGCGCATTGAAATTGACGGCCTCGACCACTTCGCCTTGTGCCGCCTCGATGCAAGCGGCGCGCACGTCGTCGTCCGACAGGCCGAGGATGGCGGCCATGCCGCCCTGCCCGACCGGAACCGCCTCCTGCATTGCCTGGGCGCGGAAACGAACCAGGGGCACCGCATCCTTGAATGCGATCACGCCGGATGCGACCAGGGCGGAATACTCGCCGAGACTGTGGCCGGCAACGATGGCAGGCGCTTCTCCGCCAGCAGCGATCCATGCACGGTAGCAGGCCACGGCCGCGGTCAGCATCACCGGTTGCGTGTTGGTGGTGAGGTCGAGTTCCTCCTTCGGCCCCTCCGCGATCAGCTTGCCGAGGTCGAACTGCAGTGCGTCCGACGCCTCCGCAACCGTCTGCGCGACAACCGCATTCCCGGCAAAGCCGTTCAACATGCCGACAGCCTGCGATCCCTGCCCGGGAAAAACAAATGCGAATTTGGTCATGCTTTTATTATTGAAAGAAGTGATTACATGCGTGCGAGCACTGCACCCCAGGTGAACCCGCCACCCACGCCTTCCAGCATCACGTTCTGGCCGGGTTTGATGCGCCCGTCCCGAACCGCGGTATCGAGTGCGAGGGGAATGGAAGCGGCGGAAGTATTGCCATGCTGGTCGACCGTGACCACCATCTTCTCCGGCGGCAAACCGAGCTTCTTCGCCGTACCCTGCATGATGCGGATGTTGGCCTGGTGCGGCACCAGCCAGTCAATCTGGGATGCGTTCATATTGGCCGCATCCAGCGTTTCGTTGGCGACTTTCTCGAGGACGGAGACTGCCAGCTTGAACACTGCCTGGCCGTCCATGTACAGGAAGGCGCTGCCGTCAATCGCGCCCGCGCTGACGCTGCCCGGCACGCACAGGATGTCGCCATGACTGCCGTCAGCATGCAGCTTGGTGGCGAGAACGCCGGGTTCGCTCGATGCAGTCATGACGATGGCGCCAGCACCGTCGCCAAACAGCACGCAGGTGGTGCGGTCTTCGAAATTCAGAATTCGGGAAAAAACCTCCGCACCGATGATCAGCACGTTCTTGTGCGCGCCGGACTTGATGAAACTGTCAGCGATCGATACCGCATAGACGAAACCGCTGCACACGGCCTGGACGTCGAATGCTGCGCTGCCGTTCGCCATGCCCAGCTTGCGCTGGACCACGCACGCGGTGCTCGGGAAGCCGCCGAAATGGTCGGGCGTGGAGGTAGCTACGATGATAAGATCGATCGCGCCCGATTCCAGGCCGGCCATCTGCAGCGCGCGCTTCGCGGCTTCGGCGGCAAGGTCGCTCGACTGCACCGTCGGCTCCGCATAGTGGCGCGCAGAAATGCCGCTGCGGGACACGATCCACTCGTCGGACGTCTCTATCCCCTTCTCCGCCAACTGCAGAGCGAGATCGTTATTCGTGACGCGCCTGGGCGGCAGATAACTTCCCGTACCTATTATTTTGCTATAGAGAGTCATGCCGTCTTCTGGTGTGGTAATTCGGTAGTTGCGCTCAACACCTCCGCCTCCGTCACCACCTCCGGCTGAGGCAGCAGTTCAGCGATGGTCCTGGTGATCCGCGACAGCAGGTCGTGGCTGGCGGCGTCATACGCGCGCTTGATCGCCCATTCGTAACCGTAGGCATCCTCGCCACCGTGGCTTTTGAATACGAGACCGCGCAGTCCGAGGAAGCTTGCGCCGTTGTAGCGCGACGGATTCATGCGCTGCGAAATTGCCTTGATCGCTCCCTGCGCAATGAAGGCACCCAAAAGATTGACCGGGTTGCTCTTGAACTCGTTCTTGAACACCGTCTTCAGGAAACGCCCCAAGCCCTCCGACGCTTTCAGCACCACGTTGCCGACAAAGCCGTCGCAGACGACGACATCGGTCGTCCCTTCGAAGATGTCGTTGCCTTCAACGTTGCCGTAGAAGTTGATGATGCCTTTTTCATGGTCTGCGCGCAGCAACGCCGCGGTCTGCTTGACGACCTCGTTGCCCTTGATGTCTTCCTCGCCGATGTTCAGCAGCCCGACCGTCGGCCTGGCCTTGTCTTCGAGCGAGGAGACCAGCGCCGAACCCATCAGTGCGAACTGGTGCAGGTGCTGCGGCTCGCAGTCCACATTCGCGCCAAGATCGAGCATGTAGGTCGGCGTGTCGGTCTGGTTCGGCATGGGAAAGCAGATCGCAGGACGGTCGACACCGGGAATGGTCTTGAGCACGTAGCGGGATACCGCCATCAGCGCGCCGGTATTTCCGGCGGAAACGCAAGCGTGCGCCTGCCCTTCCTTGACCAGGTTGACGGCGACCCGCATCGAGGAATTCTTCTTGCGGCGCAGCGCGACCTCAACCGGATCGTCCATGGCGACGACCTCGGACGCATGAACGACGGAGAGGCGCGGATGCGAAGAAGCGTTGAGCTTTTTCAGTTCGGCCCGGATCACATCTTCGAGACCGACCAAAATCAGTTCGGCGTCAGGTTCGTGCTGGGCGAATGAGACGGCTGCGGGAATCGTGACTGACGGGCCGTGATCGCCACCCATGCAGTCGATAGAAATTTTGATTGTCATTGTTTTGACTCAGTACCTCGCTCCAACCGACTAGCGGGCCAGGTTCGGCGTGATTCAAAATGACGCAATGCGTTTTTTCAGCATATGAAAAAACGGCGCCAAGTCAAACTCGCCGCGCCGCTTTTCAGCTTCGAACAATGACAGCGATTATTCGTCGTTCTTGGTCTTCAGGACCTTGCGGCCACGATAGTAGCCATTCGGGCTGATGTGGTGACGCAGATGGGTCTCGCCGGTGGTCGGCTCGACTGCCAGCGGCGGAACGCTCAGGTGGTCGTGCGAACGGTGCATACCACGCTTGGACGGGGACTTTTTGTTTTGTTGAACGGCCATGATGACTCCTAAACCTTAAGATCTGAAATTTTAACATATCCGGCTCGCCAACTCTTGCAAGCCGGGAATACTTCTGCACTTCCCGACCGGCGCGCAGCGCCGCCGAAATACCTTACTGCTTCAACTTTTTCAATACCGCGAACGGCGAAACCTTTTCGTCCTCGGGCGCGGGCTTCACAGCCGGCAAATCAGGACAAACGTCATGCTTCGGCGACAACGGGATCGCCAGCAGCGCCTCATCCTCAATAACCTGGCCAATATCGAACTCGTGGCTGCCGACGATGACCTCTACCGACTCATCGGCCAGAAGCGCGTCGATCTCGTCGGCGCTGCCCTCGTCCTGCGCGAGCACCAGGGTCGCATCGGAGGCGATCTTGAATTCGAACGGCGCGAGGCAGCGCTGACACATCAGATGCAACGAGCCGGACACCGACAAGCTCAGCTGCGGGTGCCCCTGCCTGTTGTTTCCGCCATGCAGCGTCCACGCAAGCATGCCCTTGCGGTCGACTGATTCGTCGGCCAGCCTGGGCAGATCCGCGACCGCAACTTCCCCCTCGCGGCGCTCCTTGAGTCTGCAAAACTCGAAGGCATCGATGACAAAAGCGTTCATACGGCGAGCCGAACCCGGAAAACCTGCGATAATAACAGGCTTTTCCCTTAATCGTCAAAGCGTTAGGCCGCTTTTGTTGAGCAGTCATTCAAAAAGAACGCCAGAATGCCCACTTCGACCAACTTTCCCCGCCTGATCCTCGCCTCCAGCTCTGCCTACCGGAAGGAATTGCTGAGCCGGCTGCACCTTCCCTTCGAGGTTTCGGTGCCGGATATCGACGAAACGCCGAGACCCGGGGAAAGCCCGGAACAGACTGCGCTCAGGCTTGCCGAGGAAAAAGCGGCAACCGTTGCAGCAGCATTTCCGGGCGCCATCGTCATCGGGTCGGATCAGGTCGCCACACTGGATGGTGAACAGATCGGCAAACCCGGCAACCACGACAATGCGCTGGCGCAGTTGCGGAAGATGCGCGGCCGCGAAGTGATATTCCATACGGCGCTTTGCCTCTGGAACGGATCCGCGGGCGCCGCACCCCGCCTCCAGCGGGAGAATGTGCAGACTTTCGTCACCTTCCGCGATCTTCCGGATGCCGAGCTGGATGCCTACCTGCGGCTGGAACAACCCTATGACTGCGCCGGCAGCGCCAAAAACGAGGGCCTCGGTATCGCGATCCTTGAACGGATCGACAGCAGCGATCCGACCGCCCTGACCGGCCTGCCCCTGATCGCGCTGTGCACGATGTTGCGGCGTGCCGGCGTTTCCTTCTTTACTTCCTGAAATCGCATGACGGGCATTCTCTACCTCATACCGAATACGCTCGGCAGCGAAGCCGGCCAACAGAACCCGCTGGCAGAGGTCATTCCCGAGCGCGTGCAGGCAATTACCGCCGGGCTCGATTATTTCATCGCAGAGAACGCCAAGACCACGCGCGCCTTCCTGAAGCTGGTGGCCGCCCGGCATCCTCTTGGCAAAGCCCTGCAGGAAATACACATCGCCGAGCTGAACGTGAACACCGCGGAACAGGCGCTTCCGGCCCTGCTCGCGCCGTTGATGGAAGGCCGCGACGCGGGCCTGATCTCGGAAGCCGGCGTGCCCGCGGTTGCCGACCCCGGGGCCAATCTCGTGCGGCTCGCGCATGCAAAAGGGATTGCCGTCAGGCCGCTGGTCGGCCCCTCCTCGTTATTGCTTGCGGTGATGGCAAGCGGATTGAACGGCCAGAGCTTTGCATTCAACGGCTACCTTCCGACCGACGCCGCGCTGCGCGCGAAACGACTCAAGGCCCTGGAGGATCGCTCGCGCCAGGAGAAGCAGACACAGCTTTTCATCGAAACACCGTACCGGAACGGCGCGCTGCTTGAAGCGATCGTGACGACGTGCCACGGAAACACACTGGTCTGCGTCGCCACCGACCTGAGTCTTGCATCGGAAACGATACGTACGCAAGCCGCAGCCAAATGGAAGGCCGAGCTCGCATCCGGAAAGCAGCCGGATTTTCACAAGCGCCCCACCGTATTCCTGCTGCTTGCCCAGTAGCGCAAAAGTGCAAAACGGCGGTATTGCGCCGCCGTTTTGCATGCCCTGTCGGGCAGGTATTGAGAAGGCTCGTATGCCTCTCAAAACCGCGTCCGAGACGCGGCACATGATATCCGGCCCGTGAGTTTTTCCAGTAGCGTGCTTTTTATACGGTACGTGGATCGAAACCGGAACCGGACATCTCAAGTATAAATCGCGGGGTACAGGTTTCAAGACTCAGGTACGGCCGGAATTCTTGAATATTGCCTATGACACCGACAGGTGCGATAGATGCCTGTCGGCCCCTGAGCCTACTTTAATGCCGGCCGTGCCGCGCTGTTCCAGAAGGACGACATTGCCGCCGTGCCGACCGCGCCGCCGAATTTCTTCAACAGCTTTTCGGACAGACCTTCTCGCTGCGTGTAGTCGACGATCTCTTCCGCCTTGAGTTCGTCGCGCGCAACGGAGTCCACGGTGCCGAAGCCATCGGCAAGGCCGATCTCCACTGCTTTCGAACCGCTCCAGAACAGGCCGGAGAACGTGTCGGGCGTTTCCTTCAGGCGTTTGCCCCGCCCCTGGCGCACAACATCGATGAATTGCTGGTGGACTTCGTTGAGCAGTTCCTGCGCGTAGTTCTTGTGCTTGCCGCTCTGGGGGCTGAAGGGGTCGAGGAAACCCTTGTTCTCGCCTGCGGTCATCAGGCGGCGCTCGACGCCGAGCTTATCCATCAGTCCGGTGAAGCCGAAACCCTCCATCAGCACGCCGATGGAGCCGACGATGCTGGCCTTGTTCACGAAAATCTTGTCCGCGGCGGCGGCAATGTAATAACCTCCGGACGCGCAGATTTCCTCCACCACCACATACAGCGGCTTCTTCGGGAACTCGGTGCGCAGGCGAAGAATTTCATCGTTGATCATTCCGGCCTGCACCGGGCTGCCGCCGGGGCTGTTGATGCGCAGGATGACGCCGACCGAGGTCTCGTCGGCGAACGCGCGGTTGAGCGCCTGGATCACGGAGTCGGCCGATCCGGCGCCGCCGGCCTCGATGGTGCCGTCGATCTCGATCAGGGCGGTATGCGGGCCGACGATTTCCGGTTCCTGCTGGCTCAGGCCAAAGGCGAGCCACAGGCCGACGGCAATCAGTCCGAGCATGACAAAACGAAAAAAGATATTCCAGCGCCGCGCGGCACGCTGCTCCCTGAGCGTGGCGAAGGCGAGCTTTTCGAGGACCTCGCGCTCCCACCCGGCGCCCCGCGCCGGCTCGCTTCGGGAAGCCGAATTGCGAATCTGGTTCTGCTCTTCGAAATTATCGTCAATCATCGTTCAATACCCTGCAATGTAATGGTGTCAGGCCAGCGCCGGCTTGATGTAGTCGTCCGGCGTCCAGTACACCTGGCTGTCCTTTTCGAATACCGTGATCCGGCGCAACCGCCCGCCTCGGCAGGGACCGCCGGCGCAGTGGCCGCTCTCGGGAACGTATACGGCCCCGTGCGTCGAGCACATGATGTACAGACCGCCTGATTCGAAGAATTCACCCTCGTTCCAGTCCAGCTCGATTGGAACGTGCGCGCAACGGTTGAGGTAGCCGTATACCGTGCCGTCGTAGCGCACGACAAAGCCCGTACCGTCTTCCCCGCCTGCGGTAACGGGAAAGCGTACCCCCTTGCCGCCGTCCTCCAGATCGGAGGACGCGCATACAGGAATGGCAATTTCATTCATTTCGGAATTATGCATTTTCGCTTAGCCAATTGTGCAGCTCCGGAACAGAACTGGCGATGTACAGCGGATCGAGCGCCTGCAACTCCGGTGCCGAATGCGCCCCGTAATGAACGCCGATCCCGGCGGCGCCGGCATTGATCGCCATTTGCAAGTCATGCGTGGTATCGCCGATCATCAGGGTACGCCTCAAATCCTGACCGAGTTCCCGGGTCAGTTCCAGCAACATTGCCGGATGCGGCTTGGAAAAGGTTTCGTCCGAGCAGCGCGTCGCATCGAACGCAGACATCAGGTTCGCCGCGTCCAGCGCACGGTTCAGCCCCACCCTGCTCTTGCCGGTGGCGACCGCCAGGAAATACCCTTGCTGCGCAAGGTCGGCGAGCATCTCGCGCACGCCGTCGAACAGCGTCAACCCCTTGTCCTTGGTCAGGTAATGGTAGCGGTAGCGTTCCACCATGTGCGGATAGTATTTCGGTTCCAATCCGGGCAGCACGGCCTGCATCGCGTCCTGCAGGCCGAGGCCGATGACATAGGCGGCCTGCCTGTTGTCCGGAACCGGCAGCCCAAGGTCCCTGGCCGCTGCCTGGATGCAGGTGACGATGGTGGACGTGCTGTCCATCAGCGTCCCGTCCCAGTCGAATACGATTAAATCGAATTGCTTTCTTGCCATGATTAACGCAGTCGTGCTGCAAACTTGTTGATATTCTGTACCGCAGCGCTGTCAGGCAGCCTTGCGCTCGAGACTTTTCAGGAACTGCTCGCATTCCGGCGGCAATGCTGCTTCCAGCGTCACCGGATCGCCGCTGTCCGGGTGACGGAAGGTAATCCGGTAGGCGTGCAGGAACATGCGCTTGAGCGCGATCCGCCCGCCATCCGCTTTCTGCAGCGCCTTGTTCAGCGCGAAGTCCCCGTATTTGTCGTCACCCGCAATCGGAAAGCCGTTCGATGCCAGATGCACCCGGATCTGGTGGGTACGCCCTGTTTTCAGTTCGGCCTCCACCAGCGCGAACCCCCCGTACCGCCGCACCAGGTTGAAGATAGTATGCGAAGCCATGCCGTCAGCCTGCACCCGCACCCTGCGCTCGCCGTCCGGCGTCGTGTATTTAAACAGCGGCAGCTTCACATGCTGGCGCGCATTACGCCACTCACCGTGCACCAGCGCCAGGTAGCGCTTGTCGAGCTGCCCCTCGCGGATCTGTTCATGCAGGTTGGTCAGTGCCGAGCGCTTCTTAGCCAGAAGCAATATTCCGGATGTCTCGCGATCCAGGCGATGCACCAGCTCCAGGAACTTGGCCTGCGGGCGCGCCGCCCGCAACTGCTCGATCACGCCGTAACTTACACCGGAGCCGCCGTGGACCGCGACGCCGGCCGGCTTGTCGATGACCAGCAGGTGCGCGTCCTCGAGCAGGATGCGGAATTCGGCGGCCGGTGCGGCCTGGGTTATCTTTTCGGCAACCCGAACCGGCGGAATGCGTACTACGTCACCTTCCTGCAGGCGGTAGGTCTGGTCGATCCTGCCCTTGTTCACCCTGACCTCGCCGGAACGCAGGACGCGGTAAATATGGCTTTTCGGCACGCCCTTACAGACGCGCAACAAAAAATTGTCGATGCGCTGGTCCGCTTCCTCTTCCGAAATGGTCACCAGCCGGACCTGCGCGGGAGCCCCGGCAGACCGGTCTACAGAAGCCGAATCCGCCCCCTCCCCAGAAAATCTCGCTAAGTCCTTCATTTTGCAGATATAATTGTTTCGTACCGGTTACAAACGGGTACGCGTGTGAGAATAAAAAGCACATTCTACACAGGGGCGTCTCCATCGGCCTCGCCGAATTGCAAATTCGATGGAACCGGGTGCGGCTGAAAACGAACAAAAGCGCCGAAGCGGGACGAGGAGCAGCATGGTCACAGGACAGTGCGCGAGACGACTGCGGGATTGGACGCGATTGCCAGGTTCAGGCATGCCCGTAAATGTGTATGCACCGTCTTTGCGCGCATCAGGGTCGCACCGTAGTTGCGATCGGGTGGCGCGCGTCGACGTTGGACAAGATTGCTTGAACGTTAAGGATAAGTCCGGCGAGCACGCCGAAATCGGATGCTCGCTGGTTTGATGTGTTTGACCCTGTTTGCCGATTCTGCCGGACTCCATGTTCTGTTTGGCTCCTTTTCACTGCCCGCTGCCCGACGCCGCGCCCGACAAGGTCTCTCCCGACCCTGCCGTCTTGCGCGCCGAGGATGCTGCGTGCGTGCGGCATACGCATCGATCACATCCGCGCCCCGTTGCGGCCCCCGCGCTTCTGTACTGCGCTCCCGCACACTAAGGCAGTTCCCTCCCTCAAGCACTCCGACCTCGCGTACATCCCTGTATTTTGCCGCACTGGCGGGTTTCGCCAACTGCGGTCCTAGAGTTGACCCAAGAGTCACGGAGTAAAAAAATGAAACGCATGTTATTCAACGCCACGCAGCAGGAAGAGCTGCGCGTGGCGATCGTCGACGGGCAGAAGCTCATCGACATTGACATCGAAACGACCGGCCGCGAACAGCGCAAGTCGAACATTTACAAGGGCGTCATCACCCGCATCGAGCCCTCGCTCGAAGCCTGCTTCGTCAATTACGGCGAGGAACGCCACGGTTTCCTGCCGTTCAAGGAAGTGGCGCGCAGCTACTTCAAGGATGGTATCGATGTGCGCAACGCCACCATCAAGGATGCGCTGCGCGAAGGCCAGGAAATCATGGTCCAGGTCGAAAAGGAAGAGCGCGGCAACAAGGGCGCGGCCCTGACATCCTTCATTTCCCTGGCCGGCCGCTACCTGGTATTGATGCCCAACAACCCGCGCGGCGGCGGCGTCTCGCGCCGGGTTGAAGGCGAAGACCGCCAGGAGCTGCGCGAGACCATGGACAAGCTGGAGATCCCCTCCGGCATGTCGGTCATTGCCCGTACCGCCGGCATCGGCCGCAACGTGGAAGAGCTGCAGTGGGACCTGAATTACCTGTTGCAGCTCTGGCGCGCGATCGAAGGCGCCGGCCAGTCGGCACCGGGCGCCTTCCTGATCTACCAGGAGTCTTCGCTGGTGATCCGCGCAATCCGCGATTATTTCCAGCCTGACATCGGCGAAATCCTGATCGATACCGACGACATCTACGAACAGGCGCAGCAGTTCATGAGCCACGTGATGCCGGACATGGTGCACCGGGTCAAGCGCTACCGCGACGATGTGCCGCTGTTCTCGCGCTTCCAGATCGAACACCAGATCGAGACCGCCTACTCCCGCACCGTTCCCCTGCCCTCCGGCGGCGCCATCGTCATCGACCACACCGAAGCCCTGGTGTCCATCGACGTCAACTCGGCCCGCGCCACCCGCGGCAGCGACATCGAAACCACCGCGCTCCATACCAATCTCGAAGCCGCCGACGAAGTGGCCCGCCAGCTGCGCCTGCGCGACCTGGGCGGCCTGATCGTGATCGATTTCATCGACATGGAGAACGCGAAGAACCAGCGTGAAGTCGAGACCCGCCTGAAGGATGCGCTGCGTTACGACCGCGCCCGCGTGCAGATGGGCAAGATATCCCGTTTCGGCCTGATGGAGCTGTCGCGCCAGCGCCTGCGCCCGTCGCTCTCCGAGGGCAGCCACGTGACCTGCCCGCGCTGCAACGGCACCGGCCACATCCGCGATACCGAGTCTTCCGCGCTGCAAGTGCTGCGCATCATCCAGGAAGAGTCGATGAAGGAAAACTCCGCCGCGATCCATGTGCAGGCGCCCGTCGATGTGGCCGCCTTCCTGCTCAACGAGAAGCGCGGCGAGATCCTGAAGATCGAGACCCGCCACCGGGTGACGGTCATCCTGATCCCGAACAAGCATCTTGAGACGCCGCATTACAAGCTCGAGCGAATCAAGCACGACGACCCGCGCCTGGAAGAACCGCAGGCCAGCTACGACATGGCCGAGGAAGCGGATACCGACATCAGCTACGGCAAGCGCCAGAAAGAGGAAGTGCGTCCGCGCCAGGAAGCCGTGGTCAAGGGCATCACGCCGGATCAGCCTGCGCCGATCGTGGAACGCAAGCCGGTCGAAGCAGCGCCTGCGCCCGCCCCGGTCCCCGAGCCGCAACCTGTGGAAGAAGGTTTCCTGAGCCGCGTGTTCGGGTTCTTCCGCAAGAAGCGCGTTGCCCCGGTTGCCGCACCCGCCGCACCGGTGGTCGAGGAAAAGCCGGCGCAGCCGCGCGAACGCAGCGACCGCAATGGCCGCGGCCGCAACCGCCGCAGCCGCGGCGGCCGTGACCGTGGCGAAGAGCGCGACACCGGCCGCAACGAGGCCCGCGAGGAGGCCGTGAAGCAACCGGCAAGTGCATCTGAAACCCAGCAGCAGCCGCGTCCGGCGCGCCCGCCGCGGGAGCCGAGGGAGCCGCGTGAACCGCGCGAGGCCCGGGAACCGCGCGAAGTACGCGAGCCGAAGGAGGCACGCGAGCCGAAGGAAGCGCGCGAGCCGCGTGAACCCCGTGAACCGCGCGAGCCGCGTGAAAGCAATGAGTCCCGCCGTGAACGCCAGCAGCGCCAGCGCGAGGAGCGCCGCGAAGCAGCCCCGGCAGAAGAACTGCTGACCGCCGCTCCGGCCGCCCCGGCCGCCCCGGCCGCTCCTGCGGCGATGCCGGTAGCCGCACCGGAAAGCGTTCCGGCAGCCGACACCGAGTCCGATGACATCGCCGTAGTCGCCGCCGATGGTCCGGGCGAACAGGGTGAACAGCAAGGCGATGAACGCCGCCGCCGCCGCCGCCGCGGCGGGCGCAACCGCAACCGCCGCGACCGTGAGAACGGCGAGGTCTTGGCTGGCGAATTCGATGCCGAAGAAGGCGCAGCGGAACCGCAGGCGGTGCAGCTCGAGATCGCCGGACTCGCCGCGCCGGAAGCTGCCGTTGCGGTGACCGAAGCGGTGGTTGCGGAAGCGTCGGAACAGGCGCCGGCAGAAACCGCCGTTGCGGCAGAGGTTGCAGAACCGGTAGCGCCGGCGGCCGTCGCCGAGGCGCCGGTTGCCGCGCCTGAGCCTGTGCAGGTCGCAATTGCACCGGCACCGGCTCCGACGCCGGCTCCGGCTCCGGCTCCGATGCCGGTTGCGGCGCCGGTTGCAGAGCTTGCCCCGGCCCCGATGCCGCTCGACCAGTTGCGCGATGTGCTGGCCGCCGCCGGCCTGACCCTGGCAGTGACCGATCCGGAAAAGCTGCGCGCCGCGCAGGAAGCGGCGGCGCAAATCGTGCCTGCTCCGCGCGTACCGCGCGTGCGCAAGCCGTTGCCGCCGGTGTCGAACGAACCGCTGGTCCAGGTCGAGACACGGCGTTGATCCTGCCGCGTTTCCGGCAATAAAACAAAAAGGGAGCGTATGCTCCCTTTTTGTTTCGCACATCATTTCCGCCGCAATGAACCAGGCATGAGCCATCCTCCTTCAGAAGCCCCCGCGGCCGTTTCCCTCGCGGCAGCCTTTCGTTACTGGCTGAAGCTGGGTTTTATCAGCTTCGGGGGGCCGGCCGGGCAAATTGCGATCATGCATGCCGACCTGGTGGAAAAGCGGCGCTGGATTTCCGAGCAGCGCTTCCTGCACGCGCTGAACTACTGCATGCTGCTGCCAGGGCCGGAGGCGACGCAACTCGCCGTTTATATCGGCTGGCTGATGCACCGCACCGTGGGCGGCATCATCGCCGGCACCCTGTTTGTGCTGCCGTCGCTGCTCCTGCTGATGCTGCTGTCCTGGCTCTACCTCGCCTTCGGCCACACGCCGCTGGTCGCCGGAGTGCTGTACGGCATCAAACCGGCAATCGTCGCGATCGTGCTTGCGGCGGCCTGGCGCATCGGCTCCCGCACGCTCAAGACTCACTGGCTGACCGGCATCGCCGTCGCGGCGTTCATTGCGATCGCGCTGCTGGACCTTCCCTTTCCGTTTGTCGTACTGGCGGCGGCGCTGGCCGGATTTGCCGGAGGGCGGCTGCTTCCTGCGAAATTCCGCACGGGAGGGGCGCACGAGGAAAGGTCTCGCTCCTCGTATGGCCCGGCACTGATCGACGACACCACGCCGACGCCGGCGCACGCCCGCTTTTCATCGAAAAAACTGCTTGTCGTCGCCGCAGCCGGCATCCTGCTCGCCGCTGCGGCTTGGGCGATGCTCGCATTTTTTACCGGTACGAGCGGCCCTCTGGCGCAGATGGGCTGGTTTTTCACGAAAGCGGCGCTGCTGACCTTCGGCGGCGCTTATGCGGTCCTGCCCTACGTGGTCCAGGGTGCGGTGGAGCACTTTCAATGGCTCACCCCGACCCAGATGATCGACGGCCTGGCACTCGGCGAAACCACGCCCGGGCCGCTGATCATGATCGTCGCATTCGTCGGCTTCGTCGGCGGCTGGACCAAGGCCGTGTTCGGCCCGGAAGCGCTGCTGCTCGCCGGCGTCGCCGGTGCGGTCGTTGCAACGTTTTTCACCTTCTTGCCGTCCTTCATCTTCATCCTGGCCGGCGGTCCCCTGGTAGAGGCCACGCGCGGCAATATCCGGCTGACCGCGCCGCTCACCGCGATTTCCGCCGCGGTGGTCGGCGTCATTGCCAGCCTGGCGGTATTCTTCGCCCGTCATGTTTTTCATCTTGGAAACTCGCCGGCGGAATGGGACTTCACCGCCATGGCGATTGCGGCGCTGGCGGCACTTGCACTGCTGCGCTACAAGGCCGGCACGATCCCGCTGATCGCCGCCTGTGCGCTGATCGGTCTCGTGGTATCTTAAGCGGGACTACCAAACGCTCAGTTTGCACGCACGAATGGCAGAACGATTTATTCCCCTGGTCGACTGGCGCCAGACCAACGCGTCGCCGTCCATTCCCTCCCATCTGGAAGCGCCGACCGGCCTGCTTGCGGACACGCTTGCGCGGCCGCTGCAGGACTTGCGTATCTCGATCACCGACCGCTGCAATTTCCGCTGCGTCTATTGCATGCCGAAGGAAGTATTCGACAAGAACTACCCCTTCCTGCCGCATTCGGCGTTGCTGACCTTCGAGGAAATCACCCGCATCGCGAAAATCTTCGTCGCGCACGGCGTGCACAAGATCCGGCTGACCGGCGGCGAGCCTCTGCTGCGCAAGGATGTCGAGAAACTGATCGCCATGCTGAGTGCGCTTCCCACATCGGACGGCCGGCCGCTGGATCTTACCCTGACCACCAATGCATCGCTGCTCGCGCGAAAGGCGCAGGCCCTCAAGGATGCGGGACTGCAGCGGGTCACCGTCTCGCTGGATGCGCTCGACGAAACCGTGTTCCGGCGCATGAACGATGTCGACTTCCCCGTTTCCGACGTATTGCACGGGATTGAAGCCGCGCACAACGCCGGACTGGGCCCGATCAAGGTGAACATGGTGGTCAAGCGTGGCATGAACGACCAGGAAATCCTGCCGATGGCGCGGTACTTCAAGGGCTCGCCATTCATCCTGCGCTTCATCGAATACATGGACGTCGGCGCCAGCAATGGCTGGAAGATGGATGAAGTGGTGCCGTCGGAAGAAGTGCTGCGCCGCATCGGCGCCGAAATGCCGCTGGAGGAGATCGACCCGAACTATACCGGCGAGACCGCCGAGCGCTGGCGTTACAAGGACGGCGGCGGCGAGATCGGGGTCATTTCCAGCGTCACCCGCGCCTTCTGCAGCGAATGCACGCGCGCGCGGCTGTCGACGGAAGGTAAGCTCTACACCTGCCTGTTTGCCACTGGCGGCCATGACCTGCGCACGATGCTGCGTGACGGACGAAGCGATGCCGAGATTGCATCCACGGTAGCGCATATCTGGCGCGCACGCGGCGATCGCTACTCGGAGTTACGAACGGCAAATACCGATTTGACCGATCAGGCAATACGCAAAGTCGAAATGTCGTATATCGGTGGATGAGAGCGGGGTTTCGCGAAGCACTGCTTCGCGCCGCGTGAATCCGAGCCGCCTGCCAGCGGCGAGGTGGATAAGAGCGCGGTTTCGCGAAGCACGCGTTGCGCCGGCAAATAGTTATGCCGAAAACCGCGCCTCCCGCTGCATCCCGCCGTCATTCCCGCGAAGGCGGGAATCCATCGTGCGGTAGCCGAACAGAGGCCCTATGGATTCCCGCCTCCGGGGGAATGACGGGGTGGAAGCAGACGGGTGCGCCAACAACGTACCCGCGCGCGGCAGGCACAGGCTATCCGCCCTTTCCCCGGCATCCGCCCTTCCGCCACCGCCTAGGTATCCGACAGATGCGAAAAAGCCTCTTCCCTGCTCGCATACAGTTGCGGCTCCGTCTGGTGCCGCCGGAAGGCGGTGCCGAAGTAGCTGCGCATGAAGGCGCTGCCGGTATAGCGCGTGACCCGGCTGTAATAGCGTCGCGACAAGTCGTGCACCATCTCGACATAGGCGTCCAGCAGTTCCGGCGCGATCGAGAAATTGTCGTAGTTGACGACCGCCGGCACCTTCCGGTCTAGCGGCTTGAGCAGCGCTTCCACCTGGTCGCGGATGGCTTCGATGTCGGCCACGTTCTTCACTTCGAAGCCCTCGAAATTCACGAAGAACACGTTGCGCTTGGCGTTGTAAGTGAGCCGCTGTTCCAGCGGGAGGTAGAGAATATCGTTGCGCAGCCCCATCGGCCCGGGCCGGAAGATACGCGCATCCATCAGCTTGAGCTGCGGGCTGACCGCCGGCCGGAAGCGCATCTGCGCCAGCACGTCGCGCTCGAGGTCGATGCCGGGCGCGATCTCGATCACTTCCAGGCCTTCCAGCACCAGGCGGAACACGCAACGCTCGGTAATATAGAGCACCGTCTGTGCGCGCTGCATTGCATATTCGCCGCTGAAGGTGCGGTGCTCGACCGCATCGACGAACTTCACCATTTCCCCTTCGCGGCGGATCCGCAGCTGACCGTCGGACACCGCGACCTCCAGGTTGCCGGCAGTGAAGGTGCCGACGAACACCACCTTCTTCGCGTTCTGGCTGATGTTGATGAAGCCGCCGGCGCCGGCCAGGCGCGGGCCGAACTTGCTGACGTTGAGGTTGCCGTGGCGGTCGGCCTGCGCCAGCCCGAGGAAGGCCACGTCCAGTCCGCCGCCGTCGTAGAAGTCGAACTGGTACGGCTGGTCGATGATGGCCGCGGCATTGGTCGCCGCGCCGAAATTCAGCCCGCCTGCCGGAATGCCGCCGATCACGCCGGGCTCCGCGGTCAGCGTCACCAGGTCCAGCACCTTCTCCTCGGCGGCGACCGCGGCCACGCCTTCCGGCATGCCAATGCCAAGATTGACCACGTTGTTCGGCTTGATCTCCAGCAGCGCGCGGCGTGCGATGATCTTGCGCTCGCTCATGCCCATCGGCTGGAGCGACGACATCGGCACCCGCATCTCGCCCGCGAAGGCCGGGCTGTAGGGTTCGATGAAGGTCTGCATCTGGTATTCCGGCTTCTCCGCCACCACCACGCAGTCCACCAGCACGCCCGGGATCTTCACCTGGCGCGGGTTGAGTGAACCGCTTTCGGCGATGCGCTCGACCTGCACGATCACGATGCCGCCGGAATTGTGCGCCGCCATCGCTATCGCCAGCGCTTCCAGCGTCAGCGCTTCCTTCTCCATCGTCACGTTGCCTTCCGGGTCCGCGGTAGTGCCGCGGATGATGCCGACGTTGATGGCCTGGGCCTTGTAGAACAGGTATTCCTTGCCGCCCACATGCATCAGTTCGACCAGGTCTTCGGTGGTGCGATCGTTGATCTTGCCGCCGCCGTGGCGCGGGTCGACGAAGGTGCCCAGTCCGACCGTGGAAAGCAGGCCGGGCTTGCCCGCGGCAATGTCGCGGAACAGGTGGGTAATGACGCCTTGCGGCAGGTTGTAGGCTTCGATCTTGTTGGCGATGGCAAGCTGCTGCAGCTTCGGCACAAGTCCCCAGTGGCCGCCGATGACGCGCTTGATCAGCCCCTCGTGTCCGAGATGGTTCAGCCCGCGGTCCTTGCCGTCGCCCTGCCCCGCCGCATAGATCAGCGTAAGGTTGGCGGGCGAGCCCTGGCCCAGCATCTCTTCCTCGCTGTCGAGGAATCGCTTTTCGAGAGCGACCGCGATATTTTCCGCAAAGCCGATCCCGACGAAGCCGCCGGTGGCAATGGTATCGCCGTCATGGATGAGCCGTACCGCTTCGGCGGCGGTGACGATCTTGTGTCGGTGGGATGGCCGGGATCCCCCGGACATCGGGTCCGGTATGCGGTGTACCATGACTTCCTCCTCGGGCAGGTCGTGTACCGTATCTATGCTGGTAATGATATTTGCAGGCGCAGTGTTGCCGCGGCGCCGCGCGCGCGCCCGCCTATTCGGCCACGGCAGGCGCCTCTTCCGGCGTCACCAGCTTGCGCTTGGCGAGCACCTTGTCGATGCGCTTGCCGTCGAGATCGACGATTTCAAAAGTCCATTCTTCCCAGTCGCAGATATCGGTCGTCTGCGGCAGTTTGCCGAGCAGCAGCATGAGCATGCCGCTCAGCGTGTTGTAGCGCCCCCGCTCCTCTTCCGGCACGACTTTCAGGCCGAGACGGTCCTTCAGCTCGGGAACCGGGATCAGGCCGTCAAGCAGCCAGGAGCCGTCCTCTCGCTGCACCGCCCACTGGTCTTCGGCGCGATGCGTCTTGAACTCGCCGGTGATCGCTTCCATCACGTCCTGCAGCGTGACGATGCCCTGCACCTCGCCGTATTCGTCGATGATGAACGCCAGCTGCACATTGGAATTCTTGAAGTTTTCCAGCAGTTCCATGCCGGTCAGCGATTCCGGCACGAACACGGCGGGCTGCAAATGTTCGATCAGGTTGGGTTTTTCGCCACGCAGCGATTGCGCCAGCAGCTGGCGCGCATTGGCCACCCCGAGCACTTCTTCCCAGCCGCCGCGCACCACCGGAAAGCGCGAATGATCGCTCTCCTCGAAGCGCCGGAGGTTTTCCTCCAGCGGTTCGTTGACGTCGAAGTACACCACGTCGCTGCGCGGCACCATCAGCGACGCGATCTGCCGGTCGTCGAGACGGAACACGTTGCGCACCATCTGGTGCTCATGCTGTTCGATCACGCCGGCACTCGAGCCTTCGGCCAGCATCAGGTTGATTTCCTCCTGCGTCACGCTCGGTTCGGCGCGCTCGCTGACACCCAGCGCGCGCAGCACCAGCTGCGTCGAGCCGGAGAGAAACCTGACGAAGGGCTTGGTGACCGCGGCCAGCAGAAGCATCGGCCGCGCCACCAGGCGCGCGATGACTTCCGGGCTCATCTGTCCCAGGCGCTTGGGCACCAGTTCGCCCAGCACGATCGTGAAATACGTGATGCTGACGACGACCAGGCCGGTGGAAAGATATTCCGCCCAGACGCCTTCGACGCCCATGCTGTTGAGCCAGACGCTGAACGGGTGCGCCAGCGTCGCCTCGCCGACGATGCCGTTAAGCACGCCGATCGATGTGATGCCGATCTGCACCGTGGACAGGAAACGGTTCGGGTCGTCCCCCAGCTTGATTGCCGCATGCGCGGCGGCGTCGCCCTCGTCCGCCAGCTTCTGCAGGCGGGCCCGGCGCGCGGTGACCAGCGCGATCTCGGACATGGCGAAAACGCCGTTAAGAATGATCAGACCAAACAGTATCGCGATTTCCATGGCTTACTTGGCCGGGTTGCAGGAATGTGGAGTCGATGAAGCGAAGAAACGATTTGCACAAGTTATCACAAATTGCCGCCGCCTCATCCGGAATAGCTCAGTCTTCGCCCGGTTCGACCGGATCGGTGCCGAGCAGCAGCCTTGCCGTCTCCGAAGGCAGCGCTTCGACCGACTTGAGCTTGCGCGTCATCTGGCGGGTCCGCGTTTCCGCCTGCTCGATGTTCTTCGCCGCCCGTTCCAGGGTCGCCTTCGTCACGGCAAGCACGTCGCCGAACTTGGCGAATTCGGTCTTCACCGCTCCCAGCACCTGCCACACCTCGGCGGAACGCTTTTCCAGCGCCAGCGTGCGAAAGCCCAGTTGCAGGCTGTTGAGCAGCGCCGACAGCGTCGACGGCCCGGCGATGGTGATGCGGCAGACGCGCTGCAGCTCGTCTGCCAGGCCTGGACGGCGCATCACCTCCGCGTACAGTCCCTCGGTGGGCAGGAACAGGACCGCGAAATCGGTGGTCAGCGGCGGCGACAGATATTTCTCGGCAATGCTCTTTGCTTCCACCCGCACCGCGCGCTCCAGCTCGCGCCCGGCGGCGGCCACGCCGTCGGCGTCGGCCAGCTCCGCCGCTTCGGCCAGCCGTTCATACTGTTCCTTCGGGAACTTGGCATCAATCGGCATCCAGACCGGACGGTCGCCCTCTTCCTGTCCGGGCAGCTTGATCGCAAATTCGACGCGCTCGCCGGAGCCGGGCACGGTCTCGACGTTCTTTCCGTACTGATCAGGCGTCAGCACCTGCTCCAGCAGCATTTCGAGCTGGACTTCGCCCCAGGTGCCGCGTGTCTTCACGTTGGTCAATACCCGCTTGAGGTCGCCGACACCGATCGCAAGCTGCTGCATCTCGCCCAGCCCCTGGTGCACCTTCTCCAGGCGGTCCGATACCAGCTTGAAGGATTCGCCGAGACGCTGCTCCAGCGTCGCATGCAGCTTTTCGTCGACAGTCCTGCGCATTTCCTCCAGGCGGGCCGCATTGTCGGTTTGCAGGTCGCGGATCTTCGCCTCCAGCGTGCCGCGGATTTCCGCCATGCGCTGCGCATTCGATTCAGTGACGGAGGACAGGGTCTGGTTCAGGGTATCGCCGAAGCGTTTCAGTACCGCTGCCTGCTCCTCGCGGCCCGCCTGCGCCTGGGTGGCGATCGCAACCCGCATCGACTCGAGTTGCCGCGCGTTGGCTTCGTTGAGCTTCGCAAGCTGCTGCGCAAAGGAATCGATCTGGTTGTTCTGGATCGTGGCAACGCTGGTTAACTGCGCCGCCAGCGCCTGCTGGAACTGCGCGAAATTGCCGCCCAGCTCCTGGCGTGTGCTTTGCGCGGCAGTCTGCACCTGGTTGCGCAATTCGCGTTCCACCCTCTCGCTGGTCTGTTGCTGATGGTTTTGCAGTTCGCTTTGCAAGCGCTGGAGCTGCGCGGCCGCGTTCGCGCCGCGGCCGCGCAGCAGCAGGATGACCTGCAGGATGACCGCCAGCACGACCAGCAGCAGTGTGACGAGTTCAATTGTATTCATGCCTTGTTCCCTCGGCGTCCGGGAAAGTTGTTGTCGGAGTGGGGAAACGGCCTGCGGTCAGCCGGCCCTGTTGCGCATCCAGTCCGCAGTCTGGAAGAACGATTGCATCAGGCGCTGCTGCAGCGCCTGGTCGATGCCGAGATCCTGCATCGCCAGTGCCATGCAGCGCAGCCAGTCGTCGCGCTCCCGGGATGCGATCGCATAGGGCATATGGCGCGCGCGCAGCCGCGGATGACCGAAGCGCTCGATGTAGCGGTCCGGACCGCCTGTCCAGCCGCACAGGAACCAGTGCAGCTTGTCGCGCGAGCCGTCGAGGTCCGCCGGGTGCATCGCGCGCAGTTGCGCGAATTCCGGTTCGAGTTGCATCAGATCGTAAAAGCGGTCTACCAGTGAACGCAGACCGTTTTCCCCGCCCAGCAGTTCGAATACCGGCCGGTCTTGAGCGTCTTCAGTTGTCATGGTGCGAATGATAGCGCATCGCGTATCCGCCCGGAATCATATTGCCGCCATCTCAACTTTTCGCTCTCCGCGACAGGTCCCGGAACATGTTTCCCTGCCTTCCATCGTGCCTTCCGCACGACATGCCTTGCCCAAATTTTCAGCAGTTTTTGGGCACGTTTGATTGCGCACAACAGTAACTTTGACTCGTAGCAACCCCCCGTTTGACCCTTCGCAAGCAAACGGTACTTAGCAAAATCTGCACTTCTTTAATGATTACTATTGCCTAAAAGGTAATAACAAATGTCGCTCGCGCAGTGCGTTTTTCCGGGGCGCGGTTCTGGAAAAAACAGCCGGTTGCGATGAAGTGTTGAAGTTGTTACCGAAGGTCGGAACCGGTCCGCGCAACCCGTTTCGGCGCACGGCAACTCGCAAGCATAACGCAAACGAGCGGCCTAGGCTTGCCCCCGGAGCAGACGACGAAAAGCAAAAAGCCATGCGAGACTTGATCATCACAAATTCTTCCCGGTTGGAATTCTCGATGCGCGTGACCGACGTCCTCGCGCTCGAACTGGCCGGCGGTCTTGCCAGCCTCATTCATTTCCAGATTCCGTTGGTCGACACGCCCCCGATCCACACGGTATTGCTGCATTTCTGCAGCGCACTTGCCTTCCTGCTGTTTCCGCAGCTTGAGCTGTATGGTTCCTGGCGCGGCCGCTCGCTGGCCGACATGTTCCTGCGCCTGGCAGCATCATGGGGACTCGTTTTGCTGGTGGGGCTGTTCTTCAGCTTCCTGATCCACCATGTCGGCAATGTGTCGCGCCTGTGGATGTTCTACTGGTATGCGACCGGCGTCAGCTTCCTCATGCTCTATCGCATCGGCGTGTACTACGGGCTGCGCTACCTGCGCACGAAGGGTTTGAACAACAAGCGCGTCGTTCTCGTCGGTTATGGCAGTACCGGGCAGGAAATGCACCGGCGCGCACTGCAGCAGGACTGGACCGGATATGACGTGATGGCTGTCTATGCCGAGGGTGACGATGCCGACCGGATCAAGGATCCGGGTATTGCCCGCATCGGCAGCCTGCAGGAGATCCACGATTACGTCGTCCGGAATCATATTCACGAAATCTGGATCACCCTGCCGCTGATGGCTTCTCCGCGCCTGCAGGAATTGCAGTACCTGCTGCGCAACACGCTGGTCGACATCCGCTGGGTACCCGACGTACTCGGCCTGCAGATGCTGACCAACAAGATGGGCAATTTCCTCGGCCTGCCGGTGGTCGACCTGAACCAGCCGATCTCGAGCGGCGTCAACGGCATCCTGAAAGACATTTTCGACAAGGCGTTTTCCCTCGCCGCGCTGATCCTGCTGCTGCCGCTGTTCATCGTGATCGCGATCCTGATCAAGCACTCCTCGCCGGGGCCGGTGTTCTTCCGCCAGCCACGCCTCGGCTTGAACGGCCGCCAGTTCAACGTCTACAAGTTCCGCACGATGAAGGTGCACCAGGAGACAGGCAAGGTGACCCAGGCCACCCGCGACGACCCGCGCGTGACGCCGATCGGCGCCTTCCTGCGTCGCACCAGCCTCGACGAACTGCCGCAATTCATCAACGTGCTGCTGGGCGATATGTCGGTGGTCGGCCCGCGTCCGCATGCGCTGCAGCACAACGAGATGTACAAGGACCTGCTCGAGATGTACATGCTGCGGCACCGCGTCAAGCCGGGCATCACCGGATGGGCGCAGATTCACGGGTACCGCGGCGAGACCGACACGGTCGACAAGATGGCAAAGCGGGTGCAGTTCGACCTCCATTACATCCAGAACTGGTCGCTCTGGATGGACCTGCGCATCATCGCCTGGACCGCGTTCCGGGGGTGGACCGGAGCCAACGCCTACTGACCCCCGGCGCGTCGCACCGCGGTTGGCGGACGTTTGGAAAGAGAACGGTTATGCATTACCCGAAGCTGCAATTCGACAGTGTCCCGCCTGTGTCGCGGCGGGCCGAATGATTCACTGACCAGGGAGCGGGCCCGGCGAGCCCGGTCCTGCTTTCTCAACCGTAGAAACCCAGTAGAGAAACCATGCACAAGAAAATCACGAAAGCCGTATTCCCGGTCGCCGGCCTCGGCACCCGTTTCCTGCCGGCGACCAAGGCCAGTCCCAAGGAAATGCTGTCGATCGTCGACAAGCCGCTGATCCAGTACGCAGTGGAAGAAGCCATGGCCGCAGGCATTACCGAAATGATCTTCGTCACCGGCCGCAACAAGCGCGCGATCGAGGACCATTTCGACAAGGCATACGAACTGGAAGCCGAACTGGAAGCGCGCAACAAGGAATCCCTTCTGGAAGTGCTGCGCAGCATCAAGCCGGATCATGTCGAATGCTTCTACGTGCGCCAGGCGGAAGCTCTCGGACTGGGGCACGCTGTGTTGTGCGCCGAACGACTGATCAACAATGAACCGTTCGCCGTGATGCTGGCCGACGACCTGCTCGACGGCGAAACGCCGGTGATGAAGCAGATGACGGCGATGTACGAGCAGCACGGCTGTAGCCTGCTCGGCGTCGAGACCATCGCGCGCGAACAGAGCCGGTCCTACGGCGTGGTCGCCGGCACCGCTCATGGCGAACGCCTGATCAAGCTGCACGGCATCGTCGAAAAGCCTGCTCCCGAGAAGGCGCCGTCGACGCTCGGCGTCGTCGGCCGCTACGTGCTCACGCCGGCAATCTTCCAGCATTTGCGCAACCTGAAGCCTGGCGCCGGGGGCGAGTTGCAGCTCACCGACGGCATCGCGTCGCTGCTGGCGCAGGAATCCGTGCTCGCCTATCAGTTCGAAGGCATCCGCTACGACTGCGGCAGCAAGCTCGGTTACCTGCAGGCGACGGTGCAGTTTGCGTTGCGCCACCCGGAAGTGCGCGAGGAATTCCGCGCCTTCCTGCAAAACCTGCCCTTCGGCCATCCGGCCACCCCCGGGCAGACAGGACTTTCGCACAAGCCGGCGGCGGAAGCGATTGCACTTGCGAGCTGAGCCATGTACATGAACGACCTCTCCCTGACCCATCCCCCCGTTACGGATCCAGACGCGAAGGAGAAGACCGCATCGGGCGGCGCGTCGAAAGTCGCGCTCATCACGGGCGTCAGCGGTCAGGACGGCGCCTATCTCGCGGAATTCCTCCTGGGTAAAGGGTACATCGTGCACGGCCTGAAGCGCCGCACCTCGCGCTTCAATACCGACCGCATCGACCACCTGTACCAGGGGCCGCAAGAGGGAGAACGCCGCTTCATCCTGTATCACGGCGACATGACCGACTCGTCCTCGCTCATGCGCATCATTCAGGAAACCCAGCCGGACGAGATCTACAACCTGGCGGCGCAAAGCCATGTTGCGGTGTCCTTCGAAGAACCGGAGTACACCGCCAACTCCGACGCGCTCGGACCGCTGCGCATCCTTGAAACGGTGCGCCGGCTCGGCATGGAGAAAAAGACCCGCTTCTACCAGGCATCGACAGCGGAAATGTTCGGCCAGGCCGGCGACCGGCCGCATTCGGAGGACACGCCGTTCCGGCCGCGCAGCCCGTACGCGATCGCTAAGCTGTACGCCTACTGGATCACGGTGAACTATCGCGAGGCGTACGGCATGTACGCCTGCAACGGCATCCTGTTCAACCACGAGTCGCCGCTGCGCGGCGAGACCTTCGTCACGCGCAAGATCACGCGCGGGCTGGCGCGGGTGGTGCTCGAGCAGCAGGACTGCATCTACCTCGGCAACCTGGACGCGAAGCGCGACTGGGGCCATGCACGCGACTACGTCGAAATGCAGTGGCGCATGCTGCAGCAGGAGCAGCCGGAGGATTTCGTGATCGCGACCGGCATCCAGCGCAGCGTGCGCGAGTTCGTCGATGCAGCCGCGCGCGAACTCGGCATGACCTTGCGCTGGGAAGGCAGCGGTGTGGACGAAGTCGCACTGGTCGCCGACCCGGGGCCGCAGGCGAACATCAGCACCGGCCAGGTCATCGTGCGGATCGACCCGCGCTATTTCCGGCCCACCGAGGTCGACAGCATGGTCGGCGACGCGGCCAGGGCCCGCGAAAAGCTCGGCTGGGCGCCGAAGACTTCATTCGAGGAAATGGTCAGGGAGATGGTGCGCAGCGACCTGGACGCGGCGGCGCGCGACCAGCTGCATCACCAGCACGATTCCGCCCACCTCTACCACGAATAACAGCGCGGCCCGCCCCGGCGCCGCAGATCCCATCGAAAGAGGACGTACATGAAAACCAATCTGAACAAACGTATCTATGTCGCCGGCCATCGCGGCCTGGTCGGCTCCGCGATCGTGCGCGCGCTGCGCAAGCGCGACTACAACAATATCGTCACGCGAACCCATGCGGAACTGGAGCTGACCGACCAGCAGCAGGTGCGCGCCTTCTTCGCATCGGAACAGATCGACGAGGTCTATCTCGCCGCGGCACGTGTCGGCGGCATTCATGCCAACAATACCTACCCGGCGGAATTCATCTACGACAACCTGCAGGTGCAGTCGAACGTGATCCATGAAGCCTGGCGCGCCGGCGTGAAGAAGCTGCTGTTTCTCGGTTCCTCCTGCATTTATCCGCGCCTGGCGGAACAGCCGATCAGGGAAGAGTACCTGATGAACGGTACGCTGGAGCCGACCAACGAACCTTACGCGATCGCCAAGATCGCCGGCATCAAGATGTGCGAAAGCTACAACCGCCAGTACGGCACCGATTTCCGCAGCGTCATGCCAACCAACCTGTACGGGCCAGGCGACAACTATCACCCGGAAAACAGCCACGTGATCCCGGCGCTGATCCGCCGCTTCCATGAAGCCAAGCTCTCCGGCGCGAGCAAGGTGGTGATCTGGGGCACCGGCACGCCGCGCCGCGAATTCCTCTACGTCGACGACATGGCCGACGCCTGCGTGCATGTGATGGACCTGGACCGGTCCATCTATGAAAAGCATACGACACCAATGTTGTCCCATATCAATGTGGGCACAGGCGAGGACGTCACAATACGTGAGGTTGCCGAAATCATAAGGAAAGTAGTTGGTTTTACCGGCGCCATCGAATTTGACACGAGCAAGCCCGACGGCACGCCGCGCAAGCTGATGAACACAGCCAAGCTGACCTCGCTCGGCTGGCGTCCCGGCATGCGGCTCGGCGAAGGCATCAAGGAAACCTATGAATGTTTTAAAGCGGAGTACCAATCCTGATTTACCGCATGGCCCGGCTTGACCCGGCACGCGGCAGACCTGGGTTGGCCGGCACGGCCAGCCCTGTGTCTGCCATCCTCCCGGCCTGACGCCCCGCCCGGGCGACGCCGGCCGGCGCACCGCGCACTGCGATTCTCCGGCCCAACACCGGAACCTGCTTTTTTCATCGAGCATAGCCATGACACCTGCACTGAGCCCCGCCGAGGTCACCATTAATGTGGTTGGAGCCCTGTTCGCGATTCCCATCGTTTTCGGCATCTTCATCAAGGCCCCCAAACTGGTCGTCTTCGGTTTCATCGGCATCCTGTTCTGCTTTTCCGACTCCACCTGGGGCCAGCTGGAAACCGACGCCAACATCTACTCCCGCGGCGTCGGCATGTTCTATTTCTCGCTGCTCAACCTGATCCTGATGGTGGCGGGCGTGGCCGCGCTGCTCAAGCGGCTTGCCAACCCGCAAGGCCCGCAGCTGGCGCCGCCGATGGCAAAGTACCTCGCCGCCTTCGTGTTCCTGCTGCTCGGGCATGTCGTCGTCGGCCTGATGCAGGGCATCGAGCTCGACGTGATCCTCGGCTACTCCGGCATCTTCAACGTGCTCAACATGATGGTGTTCATGTATCTCGTCATCATGGCATTCGAGAGCGAGAAGGATACGCAACGCCTGCTGCTGATGATCATCGCGCTGGCCACGCTGCGCGCGATCTTCGGCGCCGTCCGGTTTTTCCTGTTCGACGGCGACACCGCGAACCCCTACCGGAACTTTGAGGGCCTGGACATCAAGATCTTCTATTTCGACATCAACGACAACTTCGTCGCCAGCCTTGGCGCATTCTGCGCGGCCTGGCTTTTGACGACACCCGGCGTGAAGCTGGGCTGGTTCAAGCGCGGCCTGCTGATTGCGTTCCTGGTACTGGAGGTCGCCGCGGTGGCCCTGTCTTTCCGCCGCACCTCGCTGATCGGCCTCGGGCTGATGTTCCTGTTCCTGTTCCTGCGCCTGCCCGGCACCCGCAAGTTCATGTTCTCGATTGTTGCCGCGGGTTTGCTGGCGGCCGTCGCCTCGGTGTTCTATGAGCATCGCCTGCAGTTCGCGAGCGAAGACGACATGCTGTCGTCGCTGATTTACGACATTGCGCCGAGCCGAGGCATCAAGGACGGACGCTTCTACGAGCTGTATGCGGCAGCGCAGAGCATGGACGGCAACTGGCTGTTCGGACGCGGCACCTGGGGCACGTTCAGCGGCGACCGCGAGCGGCTCTCCTACCACGGCGACGACTTCAGCTTCGTGCACAGCGGCTTCGGCCATGTGCTGCTCAAGACCGGCATCGTCGGCCTGCTGCTGTTCTGCGGCTTGCTTGCCGCCTATGTCGGGTTCTACATGCGGCACCGGAATTCCCTGGCCGGCTACGCGCGCCTGCTTGGCGACGCCGGCTTCGCCGGCTTCCTGTTCTGGGTGCCGACGCTGCTGGTGGGCACGCCCATCATCGAATTCCGCACCATGATGATGCTTGGCCTGGTGCTGGCCATGCCGTTCATCGCCGTAGGCATCCGCAACTACCAGGTGCGGGCGTACCAGTACGATCCACGCTATGCTGTTGCGTAACTCGCTCTGGAACCTGACCGGTGCCGCCATCCCGATGGTGGTCGCGCTGGCGACCGTGCCGCTGCTGATCGGCGCACTCGGCGTCGAAGGGTTCGGCATCGTGACCATGGTCACTTCGGTGATCGGCTATTTCGGCGTACTGGACATCAACCTCAGTGCGGGCGCGATCAAATACCTGGCCGAACACCATGCGGCCAACGACCGCCGCCGGTTCGCCGAAACCTTCTGGTTCGGCGCGATGTTTTACGGCATGCTCGGGCTCCTCGGCGCGCTGGCGGTGTACCTCGGCGCGGACATGCTGGTCGAGCGTTTCTTCGAGGTTTCCGCGTCCATGCGCGAATCCACCGTGACCGCCTTCCAGCTCGGCGCGCTCGGCTTCGCGCTGACCCAGGCGCAGAATTATCTGATGGTCGTGCCGCAGGCGCTGCAGCGCTACGACCGATCGGCGCAAAGCGAAGCCTTCTTCGGCATCCTGGTCAACCTCGCCTCGGTCGCCGCCGCGCTGGCCGGCACCGGCGTGGTCGGCGTGATTGTCGCGCGCCTGTGCGTATCCGCCTCCAACGTGCTCTACCTCGCCTGGATGGTGCACGGCTTCGATATCGACCTTGCGCCGCGCTGGCCCGGCAAGGACGTGCGTGGCGCGCTGACCTCCTTCAGCGCCTATGCCTACCTGAGCAAGATTGCCTCGACGCTGCACCAGCATGCGGACAAGCTGATCGTCGGCGCCATCGCCGGGCCGGTCGCGCTGACCTTCTATACCGTACCGGTCACCCTGGCCGGGCGTATCCTCGGACTCACCTACCGCCTGTCGAGCGTGATCTACCCGCGCGCGTCGGCGCTGGCCGGCGCCGGCCGCATCCGCGAGCTGCAGCCCGTATACCTCGGCGTGACGCGTTATGTCACCTACATCAACCTTGCGGCGCTCGGCGTGATCGTGCTTGCCGGCGACGAATTCCTGCGGCGCTGGGTCGGCCAGGAGTTCGTGCAGCAAGGCTATCCGGTACTGGTGCTGATGACGCTCGCCTTGCTGGCGGATTCCCTGACCAATGTTCCCTCGCTCGTCAACGATGCGCTCGGCCATCCGCGCATTACCGGCCGCTTTGCGCTCGCCAACGGGCTTGGCGGCGTGGCGATGGTATACCTCGGCACCATCAACGGCGGCATCGTCGGCGCCGCATCCGGACACCTGCTGTCGTCGCTGGTGCTGGGCGTCAGCTTCCTCCTGTTCGTGCACGGGCGCACCGTTCCGATCGCTTTCGGCGAAACGCTGCGCAACGGTTTCGGCCGCAGCCTGGCCGTCGGCCTGCTGATCATCTGCGTGCTGGTCCCGGTGAAATGGCTGTTGCCGGACAGCCTGTTCGGCACGGTCGCAGTGGTCAGCGCGGCGCTGCTGTCGCTCGCGCTTGCCGGGCTGTATTTCATCATCGGCGTGGACGAGCGGGCGGCGATGCTTGCGATGGCGCGCCGGCTGCGTTCATAGGACGGCGAGATGCGCATCCTGATCGTCAGCGAAGACATTCCCTTCCCCAACATGGGCGGCTTGGCCAAGCATGCGCTCAATCTGGCGCGCGCGCTGGTGCGCGCCGGCCACCAGGTCGACCTGCTCGGCTGCGACGAGCATCCGATCGAGGTATGCGGGGAGGAAGGCAAGTTCGGCGGCCGTTTCTTCGGCGAACTGAACGGACAGCACGCCGGCTGGAAAGAGATCAGCTTCGGCGTGTTCATGCCGCCCAAGCGGCCCTCGATCGCCCGCCATTTCGCCAGGATCATCATGCGCCGCGCGCGCGACTACGACGTCGTCCACTATCACGGCCACATTCCGAACGTGGCCCGCTATCTGCCGCCGGACCTGAACTTCGTGCAGACCCGGCATGACCAGGGCGGCGACTGCTTCCGCCATACGCGCTTTCGCGACGGCGCCATTTGCGATACCACCGATCCGACCGAATGCGCCAGGTGCATCACCCCGCATCCGAACGTGCTGCAGCGTGCGATTTCGAAGGCCGCCGTGGTCCGCTTCCGCAGGGAGGTTGCCGAAAGCTTCCAGGCGCACAAGACAGTGTTCGTATCCGATATGCTGGCCCGCAACTTCGCTCGCGTCGCCGGCCCGGGGCCATGGGGGACGACGGTTCACAATTTCGTCAACCGCAGCGCGCTGGAAGACATCCGCCGTGCGGCCGCGTTGCTGCCGGCGCGCGAAGGATTCCACGTCTTCATCGCCGGCAAGCTGTATCCGGCCAAGGGCATCGAGCAATTCCTGCGTGCGCTCGCGCCGCGCCTGCCCGAGCAGATGCACGTGACGATTGCGGGCGACGGCCCGGACGAACAGCGACTGCGCGCAGAGTTCGGCAACGGCCGCATCGAATTCCTTGGCTGGTGCGATGCCGACAAGACGCTCAGCCTGGCGGCTTCGGCGAACGCAGTGGTCGTCCCCTCTGTCTGGGAGGAGCCCTGCGCCACCACGGTGCTGGAGGGCCTGTTCCTCGGCAAGCCGACCTTCGCGCTGCGTCGCGGCGGCACGCCGGAGCTGTCCATCTACGCGGCCGATCCGGGCCAGCTGCGCCTGCACGACAACATGCAGGCGCTCGTCACCGACCTCATCACCTTCGATCCGGCCACCACTTTCGGCTACGCCGCCGAAGGCCTGGGGTGCGCGGATCGCGCCGCGCAGCAGCTGCTTGAAATCTACCGGCTTCCTGCACGGCCGTCCTTCCGTTGAAAGGCTCTCCCATGGCGCTCACGATCTCCGTCATTACCTGCACCTGGAACAGCGCGGCCTACCTGCACGAATCGGTTGCGTCCGTCCTCGCCCAGGACCACCCGGACATCGAATACATTTTCGTCGACGGCGGCTCGTCGGACGGCACGCTGGAGCAGATCCGGGCGCTGCAGCGCCCCTACCGCCTGCTCGAGAACGTGCGCGGCGGCGTCAGCCGCGCAATGAACGAGGGCTTGCATGCGGCGACCGGGGACGTCGTCGCCTACCTGCACTCGGACGACTACTATCTGCATCCGCAGGTGCTGTCGACCGTCGCCCGCCTGCTGGAGTCGAGCGGCCGCGGCTGGCTGTTCGGCCGCACCAAGGCGCTCATCGACGGCAAGCTGTATGCGGACAATTACGTGGCGCCGCGCTTCAGCTACCGGAATCTCTTGCGCGGCAACTTCATACCGCACCCGGCCACCTTCGTCCGGCGCGAGCTGATGCTGCGCGCGGGCGGATTTGATACCGCGCTCAAGTATGCAATGGACTATGACTTGTGGCTGAAGCTGGCGAAGATGGGCGAACCGGTGCAGCTGGACGAGCCGCTCGCAGCATTCCGCGAACATGAGGGCAGCCTGTCGAGTTCGTCGCGCACCCGGCTGGCTGCAATGGCGGAGGATTTCCGCGTACGCCTGTCCTATGCCGGCAACAACCCGCTCGAACGGCTGGCGCACTACGCGCGGTATTTCGTGCGGCGCCGCCGCGTCCTGCAGGCAAAGGGGCATGCATGAGATCACCGGACATCTCCCTGGTGCTCGCCACGGTCGGCCGTACCGACGAGCTGGGACGCCTGTTCGATTCCCTGGTGGCGCAAACCTTTGTCAACTTCGAAGTGGTGGTGGTCGACCAGAATGACGACGACCGACTGCTGCCGCACCTGGAACGGGCACGCTATCTCGGCATCCGCATCCGGCACCTGCGGCAGTCGCCGCCCAACCTGGCGACCGCCCGCAATGCCGGCATCGAAGCGGCGCGCGGCAAGTGGATCGGTTTCCCGGACGACGACTGCTGGTATGCGCCGCGCCTGCTCGAGCGCGTCGCCGCCCGCTTCTCGCGCAGCGACCGACCGAGCGGCGTGGTGGTGCGCTGGGTGGAACAGAATGAACAGCCGGACATTCCGGCCGAACTGTCCTGGGAAAGATCGCGCGCCTTCCGTGACATCGCGGTCAGCTCGATCACCCTGTTCTGCCACCGCAGCCTGTTCAAGCGCATCGGGGGCTTCGATAACCGGCTCGGTGTCGGCCAATGGTTTGGCGCCGGCGAGGAAACCGACCTGGCGATGCGCGCGTTGCGCGCCGGAGCGCGCATCGCCTATGAACCGCTGGGCGAAGTGCACCATGCGGTCACACACGAAAAGCCTTGCGCCGACGCGCGCACGAAAGCCGCGTTGCGTCACCGCGCGCGCGGCACAGGCGCGCTCTATGCCAAGCATGGCCTGCCCGTGTGGGTGATCCTGCGCGGCCTGGCGGCGCCCGTATTGCGGCCCCTGCTGGGCGGATCGCTGGGCAGCGGGCTCTTGCTCGGCTACGCAACGACCCGCGGCCGGCTCGACGGCTACCTCGAATGGCGCCGCCGTTACCGGGATGCGCCGCAACATCCGCATACAGCGCACTCGGTAGAGGAAGTGCAGCAATAGCGTTCCTCCCAAAGCTCCCGGCAGGGCATCTCCGTGCATAAACAATTGTTACAAAAGAACAGGCACGAATGTCCCGACCTTTGATTTAGCGCGGAATGCAGTGACTTGCAGCATTCACAATGTCAGCAGACCTCGCGCGCCGCGCCGGTGGAACAGGGAGCGCGGGCCGAAACACGACGATCTTCAGCATGAAGATGAAAGCACTGACAAGCAACACGACGCGAATGATACCGGCACGGTACGGCGGGGAACGCCGGCATGCGCGACGCCGGCAGGCTCAGGCCGGCGCGCGGGAAGTGGGGGTAAGCCGATGCCATCCTTGAAAATTTCTTACCGGTCGCGCCCGCGCGCTTGCCAGCCATGAAAATCCTCGTTGCACACAACCTGTATCAGCAGCGCGGCGGCGAAGACGTGGTCGTCGATGCGGAAGTCGCGCTGCTGCGCGGCAGCGGCCATGATGTCGAACTGTACCACCTGCATAACGACGCGCTGAACCACATGTCGCGGGCGCGCGCGGCGGCATCCGCGATCTGGTCGCCGTCGTCGGCGAGCGATGTCGAAGCGCTGTGCGAGCGCTTCCGCCCCGACGTCATCCATGTCCACAACACCTTCCCGCTGATCTCGCCGTCGCTGTACTGGGCCGCCGCTCGGCTGGGCGTGCCGGTGGTGCAAACGCTGCATAACTTCCGGCTGCTCTGCCCGCAGGCGATTTTCCTGCGCGACGGAAAGATCTGCGAAGACTGCATCGGCAAGGTGCCATGGCGTTCCGTCACGCGCAAGTGCTACCGCGATTCCGCCGTGCAGTCGGCGGTCATCACCACCATGCTGACCACCCACCGCGCGCTGGGCACCTACCGCGACCGCGTCACGCGCTATATCGCGCTCAACAAGTTTGCGCGGAACAAGTACATCGAGGGCGGTCTGCCGGCGGAGCGCTTCCGCATCAAGCCGAACTTCGTGCCGTCCTACGGCATGCCGTCGTGGGAAGGCCGGGCCGGCGGCTTGTACGTCGGCCGCCTGTCATCGGAAAAGGGCCTGGACGTGCTGGGCGCCGCAGTGCGGTTGTACCGCGACGCGCAGGTGGACGTGATCGGCGGCGGCCCGCTGGAGCAGACGGCAAGGACCGCGTTCGGCGAGCGCAGCCTGGGATACCGCCCTTTCCCCGAAATCCTGCAGCGCATGGGGCGCGCGCGTTACCTGGTGCTGCCCAGCATCTGCTACGAGAACTCGCCGCGCACCATCGTCGAAGCGTTCTCCTGCGGGCTGCCGGTGATCGCCAGCCGCCTGGGCGCGCTCGCCGACATCGTGAAGGATGGCGTCACCGGACTGCTGTTCAACCCGGGCGACGCTGCCGACCTCTCGCAAAAGCTGGCGTGGGCCGATGCGCATCCGGAACAGTTGCTGCGCATGGGACAGGCCGCGCGCGCCGAATACGAAGCCGAATACACGCCGGAACACAATTATGAAATGCTGATGGACATTTATGAAGACGCAATCACAACCGTACAAAGAGAGCGCCATGCCGCGTAAGGGCGAGGCGGTGCTCGAAGCTTTCATCGACGCCGTAAGCTGGGAGGAGGCGCTCGCACGCATTACCCAATGGGGCGCGGCGCGCGAGTCGCGCTACGTCTGCATCTGCAATGTGCACTCGGTGGTGACCACCACAAACGACGTGGAATTCAAGATCGCCGTCAATAACGCCGACATGGCCACGCCGGACGGCGCCCCGATCGCATGGGCGTTGCGCAGGCTCGGCCATCCTTCCCAGGAGCGCATCAACGGGCCGGACCTGATGCTGAAATACCTTGCGGAAGCCGAACGTCTCGACCAGTCGGTGTTTTTTTATGGAAGCACCGACAGCACGCTGGCACGCCTGCATGCCGCGCTCAGCGCGCGCTTCCCCGGGTTGCGCATCGTCGGCAGCTATTCGCCGCCGTTCCGGCCGCTCACGCGCGACGAGGATGAGGCGATCATCCGCACGATCAACGACTCCGGCGCCAACGTGGTGTTTGTCGGCCTCGGCTGCCCGAAGCAGGAAAAGTGGATGGCCGATCACCGCGGCCGGGTCAACGCGGTGATGGTCGGCGTCGGCGCGGCCTTCGACTACCATGCGGGCGTCGTCAAGCGCGCGCCGCTCTGGTGGCAGCAGAATGGCCTCGAATGGCTGTACCGGCTGGGTTCCGAGCCGCGCCGTCTGTTCAAGCGCTACATGGTAACGAACACGCTGTTCGTCGTCGGATTCATGAGGCAACTCCTGACGACAAAACTGTCCCTGCGTGAAGCATGAACACAACAAGAATCGTCGGCGCCGGCGGGGCCGGGGCGATGTCCGGCAAGGACGCTGCGTCTTCGGCCGCCCTCGCCTACCGGCCTGACATCGACGGCCTGCGCGCGGTCGCGGTGCTGGCGGTGATCGCGTTTCACGCCGGCGCGGCGCTGCTTCCCGGCGGGTTTGCCGGGGTCGACGTGTTCTTCGTGATATCCGGCTACCTGATCACCGGCCTGATCGCCGGCGCCATCGAGAACGGCGGCTTCCGTTTCACCGACTTTTACACGCGCCGCATCAAGCGCCTCTTGCCGGCGTACATCGTGGTCGCGCTGGTCACGCTGATCGCGTCGTCCTGGCTGCTGATCCCGAATGACTACATCTTCTACACGACCTCGCTCGCCGCATCCTGGGCCTTCGTGTCGAACGTGTTCTTTTCCATGCTCAGCTGGGGCTATTTCGGCCAGCGCACCGAGGAATTTCCGCTGCTGCACACCTGGTCGCTATCGGTCGAGGAGCAGTTCTATTTCCTGTTTCCGGTCCTGCTGCTTGTGCTGTACCGTTATTTCCGGCGACACAAAGTGGCCGTCCTGGCGCTGATCGCGGCCGCGCTGTTGGTGCTGTCCCAGCTTCGCATCGGCGAGATCAAGTCCTACTTCCTGCTCACGTCGCGCGCGCACGAGCTGCTCATCGGCGCCCTCGCCTTCTTCCTCGCGCGCCGCTTCCCGCCGAAGGGGACCGTTCTGCCGGCGCTGCTGGCGGCGGCAGGCATGGCGCTGATACTCGGGTCCTTTGTGCTGCTCAACAGGAATACGCCATTCCCCGGCTTCAATTCGCTCTATCCCTGCATCGGCGCCGCGCTGGTGATCTATGCCTGCCGCGCCGCGAACCCCGTTTCCGCGGTACTTGCCAGCAAGCCGCTGGTCGGGGTAGGCCTGATTTCGTATTCGCTTTACCTCTGGCACTGGCCGATCTTCGTCTTCCTGCGCTATCGGCAAGTCGAACTGACGCCCTTGGTGGCCGGCGCGGCGATCGCGCTGGCCTTTGTGCTTGCCTGTCTGACCTGGCGCTTTGTCGAGCAACCGGTGCGCCAGATGAAGTCCATCGATTTCAAGCAAGCCTTCCTCGGCCTGTATGCGACCCCGGCGGCGGCATTCATCGCGGTCGGCCTGTATTCCTACACGACGGAAGGCGCACCGGAGCGCTTCTCGCCCGATGTACGGGAACTGATCTCCAGTTATTCGTACGAGCGCGACCTGACGCGATCATGCTCGATCCGCGCGGAGGACTACAAGCGGATCGACCTCGATTACCTGCAGCGGCATTGCGCCTTCGGCGACGTGTCCAGGCCAAAAGCCGAGGTGCTCCTGATGGGCGATTCGCATGCGCACCATTTCAAGCCCTTCGTCGACCAGCTTGCCCGGCGCGCCGGCATGAAGGCGGTCTACCACGTGCAAGGCACCTGCTTCCCCACCGCCCTGCTGGAAACCGACCGCCATCCTGAGCAAGGGAGGAACACCTGCCAGCGCCGCAACGCGGACCTGCTGCAGCTCGCCGGCCATTTCCGCTATGTGGTGCTGGCCGGCTTCTGGGCTTCCGAGCCGGAACGCGACCTGGAAAGGGAAATGCGCCATGTGGTCTACCTCATCGTGAAGGCAGGCGCGGTACCGGTGATCTTCAAGGACAATCCCCACCACGAGCCGGACCTGTCACGCTGCGTGCTGTTCCGCAAGCGCGGCTGGGTGGACGAGACGCGCGACTGCCGGATTCCGTATGCGCAAGTGGCGCAGGCGCAGGGCCGGTACGACGGGATCATCGACAGGGTGCAACAGGATTACCCGATGGCGATGGTGATCGATCCCAAGCGCATCATGTGCGACCGGAGCGATTGCGCGACGCATGCGTCCAACATCGCGTTCTACAAGGATTCCAACCACATCAACACCCGGGCCTCGCAGCTGCTCGGCGAATGGTATGCGGCGCGGGTGGGGAATCCGCTGGCGGGAACACAAAGCGGCACCGTGCAGACCGCGTCATTTGACAGATGATCGCGCTGCCTGTGGCGTAATGGCATTGCCACCCGAGAGCCGATTTTTCGTGCGCTCACTACAGGATGGAACAGGGAAAAACCCAGCCCGCATCTTGCCACGAGATATCGTGTGCCCGCTCTTGTTTTTCGATGTTCCGTTCTGATTCTCCGCGCCTCGCCTGCCCGGCAATCAAGGGGGGGAAATGGAAGTTATGACGAAGAGCGGCAGCATTTTTCGGGAGGAGAACAAAACACGTTGTATTGTCGTCAAGCTCGAAAGCTGCAACACGTGAGTAGCGCCACATCGGCCCGAGTAATTGCTGAGGATCGGGCTCGTTCAGGATTACCGGCAGAGGAACAATCCCCAACGTGATGTGTCCCTCGCCGGCGAGGCGCCGTAAAAGGTCAAAATCGTCAGGATCATGCTCAAAACGGGGAAGCCCCGCAGGCATTGGAAATAAGTGGAGCGCACCGACTACCGACAAGGCACTTTGGTTTTCCAATTGGCATTTGGTTGCTGTTTCCGAAATACTGTCTCCCATGAAACGTATCGATGTCCGCCATGCATGGTAGGTCGCAGCATCTTGTGCCAATGCGGCGAAATTATGATTCCGCAGCCTGGGAGTGCCAACATACTCCATGATCAGATCTCCAAAGGTCGAGGAACTGTGTACCGACCTCTGAACCTGCAGAAACCGCCCAAGCGGCTCTGCAGACTGCAAGGTGAAGTCTTTAAAGGATGCGTGCTGCGAGACGCAGTTACCGAAGTAGGTCCGGTCGAGTTCTTCTGCCGCGATACGCTCCCTCGGTGAAATCCACTCCTCCAAATTCACGGTCAGGCCAGGCCGCAAACACCCGGCATTTCTCAGCGACGAAATGGCAGCGCGGGTCACGTCCCTCAACCCGTGATTTTCCGCAAGCACCCACTGAACCGACGCGCGATCGAGCCCGTACTGTGAGCGGAATTGGCGGAATTCCTCTCTGTCGCCAACCTCCACATCGATCTTGTAGTTGTGCCTGCTTCGGTACGTCCGCGTCTCTTTTGTCAGTCCCAGTCTGTCCCGGAAAGTCACCGGGTTTCCATCGACCATACGATACAGGTTCAATCCACTGCCGCGAAGACCCGCCGGGTCCGGATTGATCCATCGAAAATTGGCCGGGTCGTATGAGCGAAACCCGTAGTACGACAAACCACTGCCGTCCTTTTCCTCTCCCGAGTATTGGCGCACCTTCTGGGCGAGGTTAGCATCCCCCTTTGCCCCGGCGGCGGCGCTGAAGGCCGTGGCGCCATAGGGATAGAATGACTGGTAGCTGCAGACGGTGCCCTCACCATCCAGCTCGAGCTGGCAAGAGTCGAGATGGTCCCCGAGGCTGTACCACACCTGTGTCACGCTGGCGCCTCCCGGCTCCAGCACGCCAGCCTGGACGCGTACCTGCTGAGCATGGCCGAGCAATAGCCGCAGCTCGCTGTAGCCGGCCAGCTGCTTCGCATTGCCCACCGTCTCGCCGTCGTAGACAATGCCTGCATCATCGGCCTGCTCGTAGCTTGCGCGCTGCTCCACGCCGCCGAAATAGGCGACCGTGTCGAGCCGGATGAGCACTCCCTGCGCGTTGCGAGTTTCAACGACCTTGCGGCTGCGCGCGCCGCCGCCCGCGCCGTGCACGCTGTATTCGATCACCGTGGCGTTGCTGTTGTCCGGGGCCGGGTAATGTATGCAGGTCGCCTGGTTGCGGTAATCCCAGTTGAGGCCAACCAGAGATGCATTTTTCAGCGTGTTGCCGGCAGAATCAAACAAACCCTGGTCGGAAAAGAAGGATTCGTCGATGTAGGTTCCATTTCCGCTGCCGCCCAGGCTTTCGTAGTAACGGGCGGAGATGCACCGATTGGATCCGCCGGAAACCTTCATCGCGGTGCTGCGGCTGGCACTCAGGCTGCCGTTGCTGAAATGGGCGAGCGCGGTGATGTTCCCGCCGTCGTCGTACTCGTAGTACTGCCGGTAAGGCAGCAGCTGCGCGCCAGCGTCGGATCCCACTGCTGTCGCTGCCGCGCCATAGCCGGGTGTCGATTCGGTCGGGCTGGCCGCGGCGCTCTCCATGCCACTGGCGTTCAGCATGCGGTTCAGCGCGTCGTAGCGGTAATCGACCAGCGCCATCCTGCCCTCTCCGAACACGATGGCCGGGTAGGCATCCTGCAGTGCGAGCACGTTGCCATTCGGGTCGAAGGCGTAGCGGATGTCCTGGCGTCGCCCGGCATCGCTGCCGCCATCTATCCATTGCGTGCCGGATGCGGGCAAGGATGCAACAAACGCCGCCGAGCTGCTGGCATAGCGCTGCACGACGCGGTAGCTCCTGGCGTCATATCGGAATAGCGTGGCGAACAGGCCGGCGGCATCACCGCCGCTACCCCCCTTGACCACCGACAGCAGTTGCGCCTTGGCGTTACAAGTGAAGGCAGACAGGTAAACGACGCCGTCCGCGCTCAACCGGTTTGGGAGGCCGCTCTGCAGGTAGCTGGTACACAGGACATTGCCCTGCAGGTTGACCGCTTCCAGGCTTCGCCCCAGCGCGTCATGGCGCTGTACCGTCCCGCTATAGCCTTGCTGCTGCAGGCCGGCGTCATCCGGTTTGCTGCCGGTCAGCGGGGGAATCGATTCGGCTGGCATGCCGTTCACTGTGCCCTGGTAATTTCGGGTGAGATACCGTATTGCGGCACAGGACTGCCCGAGCAGGGACACACCTTGCACCGCGGTCCAGCCGTCCTGGGCGAAGCCTTCCATCGCCCGGCCACGCAGATTGCGCGCCTGTGCCTCTGCAAGAGCAAGGCTTTCTCCGTAGCCGGCACGCGCTGCCACCATGCTTTCGTCCGTACCGCGCAGCACCACGCCGATGGCGAGCACACGGTGCATCGGGTCATAGGATGGTGTGATCACGAAGTCGCGCGGACTCTGATCGAACCAGGCCCGGGCCAGGGCATCAGGCAGACCGGACGCGGCACCCGCATCCACCTGAAACCAGCCGAGGCTACCGCCGGTTGCTGCATGAAAAAAGGTAGCTGTCGCCTGCAGCGACATCCCGGCCGCGCCCGGCGCTTTCATGGCAGCCGCCGGAAGGCAACCGGACTATGCACTGCAGCCGGTGGAATTTCAGCAGTCGCTCTTCTCATCGCCGCTCGCGCCCTGGGCAAAATGGCCATGGTATCCGGGGCAGGAACCCTCGCGAATACTGCAGTTGCAGTATTTTCCACGGCTCGTCCTGCCGTTCGACATCACCTTGGCCGACGGTGTCGAACTTCCCGTTGGCGCTGCAAACTATCGGCGGCAGGCCGAACATGTTGCGGCTTCGCCGATAGAGAAACCAGTTCCAGCTGGCCTGATGCGGCGAGAGGCTATTACCGAACCGGTACCATGTCGGAATACTCGAGTGGCGCACCCGAGAAGGTGTGATCGCACGCCCGGATGAGCGACGCCGGCGGCAACCGGCGTCGAGTGGTCAGGATGCGGGAGCGGAACCCTTCAGCGCCTCACCCACGCGCAAGCCATTCCCTAGCAAGGTCCGCGCGGCCAGCTGCTCGTTGCTCAGCCGATCCACCACGGCGATCTTCGAAGCAACATGACGGAAGAACGCATCGATGTCATGCCACGCATTGAGCTCCTCGATCTGCTTGGAATGCCACCACAGGTGGAAGGTACGGTCGTTTCGGCAGGCGTGGTCGAACATCGCATACAGCCGCTCGATCCAGTTGTCGTGCCCGACCGCGAGGCACAGGCCGTCGATGCGCTTGTGCCACTTCCCGGAGCCGGCGAAGTTGCGCAGATAGACCGCCCGGTCATGCGGGTAGAACTGCAGCGTGGTCGGCATTTCGAAGGGCGTGTTTCCACTGTCAAAGCAGAGGTTCATCGTGGTGCGCGCATACGAGAACCCGCACGCACGCACCAGTTCGACGTCGCGCCGGGTATAGCGCCCCCCGGGGTAGCAGAAGCCGTTGACCGGGACGCCGAGCAGGTCTTCGAGTTGCTTCTTGCCGTCGGCGATCTGGTGGTAGGCCTGCCAGATGTCGACCTTCTTCAGGTAGCGGTGATCGTAGGTGTGCGACCCGATCTCGAAACGGCTGCCGAGTTCGCGGATCTGCGCATCGGACATGACGGCATCGCCTTCGCAATTCCGGATCGGGATGAAGAATGTTCCGTTCAGGCCGTGCTTGTGCAACAGCTCGGCAGTCTTCATGTCGGCCGGGTGACCGTCATCGATTGAGCACGTAAATACGGGGCCCGTCTTTCGCTCCACTCTGATTCCCTCTATCCGGTTGGTTGGCGGCGACCGGCTCCCATGCGGGCGCCGGTTCGCGTCATGCGGCTTCGCTGATCTTTCCGTGTTCTCCGGACGCGAGCGCGCAGCGACAGGCGTCCACCACCCCCTGGGCGGCATTGTCGAAGGTGTACTTCTTCACGATCGCGACGCTGCGCCGCGAAAAGTTTTCCCACATCTCCTGCCGGCTCAGCAGCGCCGCCGCGTGTTCCGCCCACAGGTCGGCCTCGAGGGTGCAGACAAATCCGTTCTCGCCGTTGATGACGAGTTCGCCGGCAACGCCTGCATGCGGCGAGACGATGACCGGCAAGCCTGCCGCACACGCTTCGTTGGTCACGACGCCCCACACGTCGGCATGGGTCGGGAACAGGAAGATGCGCGCGGAGCGGTAGAGCCCGGGCAGCTCCTTCTGCATCGCGAATCCATGGAAGTGCGCATCGACCGTATCGGCCATCCTGGCCGCCGCTTCGCGTACCCGCGCCTCATCGTCGCCGGAGCCGGCAAACAGGATGCGTACCTTGCGATTGAGCCGCCGGGCGGTGGCGCGCGCGACTTCGAGCGCGAACATCGGCCCTTTTTCCGGCACGATGCGGCTGCAGAAGATGAAGTCGAAGCGCGGACTGTCGCTGTCCGGCGTGCGCTGGTAGGCTTCGTTGTCGATGCAAAGATACGACTTGAAGCAGCGTTCCGGCGCCACGCCGTAACTCTCGAACAGGTGCTGGCCGCCCATGCTGGCCGACAGGAAAGCAGCCGAGCGGGAATAGACGATACGGCGCACCATCCTGTGCGCCCGGGTCAGCCGGCTCTCCGACTGCAGCGTGCCGTCGGTCAGCGGTACGTGGGGAATGCCGCGCATCCACGCATACCCGAACGCATAGAGCTGGGTCGGATTCAATCCGTCGTTGACGATCACATCAGGCGCAAACCGGCGCAGTGCCAGCACGACGTCCGGATTGTTATGGATGTAGCGCCCCTTTACCGTCGACACGCGTTCTCGCAGGAAGCAGTGGTCGAACTCGAACGGCGGAAGGTCCCAGTGCCGGTTCGGTTCGCGCCGCGTGCAAAAAATGACCTGGAGTGTAATTCCTGGCATGCGGCCGACGCGATTGAATACCGGGATGCGATAAGGCGGCGGCTCATTGGTGACGATCGCGAGTCGTGTCATGGACTAATCTTATTGTCTGCAGTCGAGCGAAAGATGACGAAAATCATAAAAGACCCGGAATCGGGCAAAGCGGCCCGGGTACGTCCTGCGCAGTGTGCAAACGGCGTGCCCGCAAAAAACGTAAGTGACGCCGCGGGAAAATGCTTCGATGAAATGCCGTCCAGTGTAACGAAGGAGATAATTGACGCTGATGACGCACGTCATAGTTCGCGTCGCCCGGTGCTGCGCTAAAACGTTTCGCCAATAAAAAAAGGCCGGCTGCAAAGCCGGCCTGAACAAGCTTCCGGCATCGCCGGAAGCACTCGCACATTTTCAATAGGGTTGCGTGCCCGATGCCTTTCGCTTATTTGAACTTCCAGGCGCGGATGTAGTTGATCTCGAAGGAGTTCGACTTGCCCTGCGGCGTCGAATTGTCGGGTGTACCCGACGCGCTGCCGTACCACAGGTCCAGCATCAGGTACATCGGATCGCTGAAGGTGGTGTTCAGCACCAGCACTTCCTTGCCGTCGAAGTAGTAGGTCTGCTTGTTCGGCTCCCACTTCACCGCATACTTGTGGAAGCCGGCCGACAGATCCTTCCCGGTGTCGTACTGGCGCGTGCCGACCAGCTCGTTCGGCCCCTTCCACACCGTCGGCGCATACGCCTGCGGGTGCGCGATGCCGTTGCTGTCGTTGAAGCCCCACGGCGCAGCGCCGCCGGCATACGCTTCCATCACGTCCATTTCCGGACGGCGCTCGCCGATGTGGTTGAACAGCCAGAATGCCGGCCAGGTGCCCTTGCCCACCGGGAGCTTGGCTTCGATCTCGAAGTAGCCGTAGGTCTGGTAATACTTGCCGTCGGTATCGATGGTGCGGTTGAAGAACTTGCCGCTGGCATCGCGCTGCGGCCAGATCTTCAGCTTGCCGTCTTCCACCGTGTAGTTCTTGGTCGGGTTCGAGCTTTCATACCAGATGTGGTCGTTCCACACGCTGGTGTTGAAGCCG
>NZ_DASPLS010000104.1:0-13064 GCF_035627455.1 Noviherbaspirillum sp. | reverse complement strand
GGCCAGATCGAACAGTTCACCACCGACTACCCGAAAACCGCGGTGATCCTGCTGTGCGCGACGCAGACGCCGGAGTTCCTGATCAACGCGATGCGTGCCGGCGTGCGCGAGGTATTGCCGTCCCCGGTGCCTGCCGGCGCGCTGGAAGCGGCCGTCACTCGTGTCGCCGCCAAGCTCAAGGGAGCGCAGGGCAAGGCGGCGGGCAAGGTCCTGGCCTTCATGCCCTGCAAGGGCGGAAGCGGCAGCACCTTTCTCGCGACCAATCTCGGATATCAGCTGGCGGAATCGCACAGCGTGCTGCTGATCGACCTGAACCTGCAATTCGGCGATGCGCTGTCCTTCATCCACGACGGCAAGCCCGCCTCGACGCTGGCCGACGTCGCGCGCGACATCCACCGGCTCGATGCTTCCTTCCTGGCAGCGAGCACCGTGAAGGTCACGCCGAATTACTCGGTACTGGCTGCGCCGGAAGAGCCGTCCCAGGCGGTGGACATCGCAGCGGAACATGTCGAAGCCGTGCTCGACCTCGCGGCCAGCGAATACGACTTCATCCTGCTCGACTTGGGACGCAACCTGGATACGCTGTCGATCAAGGCGCTCGACCGCACACACCGGATCTTCCCCGTGCTGCAGACCGGCCTGCCCGCGCTGCGCAATGCGAAGAGGCTGCTGGCGGCATTCGCCGGGCTCGGTTATCCGTCCGAGAAAACCGAAATCATCGTCAACCGCTTTGAAAAGCACGGGGAGGTCGGCCTGGACGACATCCGCCGGCTGCTGGGCGTGACGACGTTGCACACGGTGCCGAATTCATACAAGGAGGTCAATGCGGCAATCAATCATGGCGAGCCCTTGCCGCAGCGTGCGCGCTCCAGCGCCGTCACCAAAGGCCTTGCGGCGCTGTCGATGGAGATCAGTCCGAGGAAGGAAGAAAGCACCGGGCTGCTCGGCCGGCTGTTCAGGCGCGCCCCGGCCGCCGCGCAACGTCCGGCCCACCAGTCCTGAACCTGCGTCTAATCACGGAGCAAACAAACCATGTCGTTGCGGGAAAAACTGAATACCGCGCCCAGGGAAACGATGGCGCGCACGGAAAGCGGCGGAGCCAGCGAGGCGTACAAGGCCTTGAAGGGCAGGATCCACTTGAAGCTGGTCGACAAGTTCGACCTGGCGGTGCTGGAAACCCTGCCGCCGGAAAGGCTGCGGCACGAAATCGCCGGCATGGTGGAGCGCCTGCTGCAGGAGGAGCAGGCCGCGCTCAACGACATCGAACGGCGCCTGCTGATCCGCGACATCCAGCATGAAATGTTCGGCTTCGGCCCGCTCGAGCTGCTGATGGCCGATCCGGCGGTCTCGGACATCCTGGTGAACTCTTATCACCGCATCTTCGTGGAGCGCGGCGGCAAGCTGGAACTCACCAACGTCACCTTCAACGACGAGCAGCATCTGATGCGCATCATCGACAAGATCGTGTCGCTGGTGGGCAGGCGCATCGACGAGTCCAGTCCGATGGTCGATGCGCGCCTGCCGGACGGCTCGCGCGTGAACGCGGTGATCCCGCCGGTTGCGCTGGACGGGCCGATGGTGTCGATCCGCCGGTTCGCGCAGATTCCGCTCAAGATGGACAACCTGGTGCACGACCTGAAAAGCCTGACGCCGGAGATGGCGGCGATGCTGGAGGGCTTGTGCGTGGCAAAGGTGAACATGCTCATTTCCGGCGGCACCGGCGCGGGCAAGACGACCCTGCTCAATATCCTGTCCGGTTACATCCCGCAGTCCGAACGCATCATTACCATCGAAGACGCCGCGGAACTCCAGCTGCAGCAGCCGCATGTGGTGCGCCTGGAAACGAGGCCGATGAATATCGAGGGCCGCGGCGAGGTGTCGCAGCGCGCGCTGGTGCGCAACGCGCTGCGGATGCGGCCGGACCGGATCGTGATCGGCGAAGTGCGCGGCGCGGAAGCGGTCGACATGCTGCAGGCAATGAACACCGGCCATGAAGGATCGCTCACCACCATCCACGCCAATACCCCGCGCGATGCGCTCGCACGGCTGGAAAACATGATCGGCATGGCTGACCTCGACCTGCCGCACCGCGCCGCGCGCCAGCAGATCGCGTCCGCCATCACCGTCGTGATCCAGGCGCTGCGCCTGCCGGACGGCAAGCGCAAGATCACCAGCATCCAGGAGATCACCGGCATGGAAGGCGACATCATCACGATGCAGGAAATCTTTGCGTACCGGCAGACCGGCATCGGCGTGGACGGCGAAGTTCAGGGGTATTTCCAGGCCACCGGAATCCGGCCCAAGTTTGCGGACCGGCTGCGTTCGTTCGGCGTCGCCCTGCCTGACGCGATGTTCGACCCGGCGCGGCGCTTTCAATAGGAGGAAGGCCAGATGCCAGACATCCTTGGGGGCAACTCCTTTCTCATTGTCTCCGTCCTTGTTTTCGTCGCCGTCACGCTCCTGGTCGAGAGCCTGTACCTGATGTGGAAGTCCTATCGCCGGCCGGAAGCCGGAACCATCGAAAGGCGCCTGCAGGCGCTCGGCGCTTCGCACGACAACAGCCGGCAGACCTGGCTGATCAAGCAGCGCATGCTGAGCGATGTCCCCGTGCTCGAGCGCTGGCTGCTGCGCGTGCCGAGCGTGCATGTGCTGCAAAAAACCGTTTACCAGGCGGGCATGAATTGGACGGTGTCGCGCCTGCTGCTGACCTGCGCGGCGCTTGGAGGCGCCGTCTGCATGATCGTGACCTCGGTTGCGCATCGTCCCTTCCTGGTTGGCCTGGCGGCGGGAGCTGCCGCTTCGGTCCTCCCGCTGCTGTATGTGCAACGCAAGCGCCGCCTGCGCCTGGTCCAGATCGAACAGCAGCTTCCCGAAGCGCTGGATTTGATCATCCGCGCCTTGCGCGCGGGGCATGCGTTTTCCTCCAGCCTGCAGATGGCCGGCGAAGAGTTGCCGGAACCGATCGCAAGCGAGTTCCGCACGACCCACGACGAAATCAATTTCGGCGTTGCGCTCCAGCAGGCACTGACCAACCTGAGCGAGCGTGTGCCGGTCGCCGACCTGCGCTACTTCGTGGTTTCGGTGCTGATCCAGCGCGAGTCGGGCGGCAACCTGACCGAGGTGCTCGGCAACCTGCGCCGGCTGATCCGCGAACGGCTCAAGCTTGTCGCCAAGGTCAGGGTGCTGTCGGCGGAAGGGCGGCTTTCGGCGTGGATCCTGGGAATCATGCCGTTCGCGATGGCGGGGCTCCTGAATCTCGTCAATCCCGCCTTCATGTCGCGCCTGTGGACCGACCCGATCGGCATCGCGATCATCGAGTACATGCTGACGCTGATGGCGGTCGGCGTCCTCATCCTGCGCAAGATCATCAAGATCCGCGTTTAGAAAGGCAAGCCCATGCTGATGCTCTCGATACTCATCTTTCTTGCCGTCGTGCTGGCGTGCGCGGGTTTGTATTTCCTGCTGGTGCCGACCAGGACGCAGCAGCGGCTGCGGACGATGGCCGGCCCCGAGGAAAAGGGCAACTGGATCGAAGCGGCCAGCACCGTGGTCGCGCCGTTCGCAAAGCTGTCGATGCCGGAGGGCGACTGGGATACTTCACCGCTGAGGCTCAAGTTCCTCAATGCCGGAATCCGGCACGCCGACGCGCGGCTGCTCTACTTTGGCGCCAAGTCAGCCTTGCCGCTATTGTTTGCCGGGGCCGCATATTTCTTGCTCATGGCTTCAGGCCATGCGGGTGGCCAAGTGATGCTGTTTTGGTTGCTGGTGGCCGCCCTCGCGGGCTGCTACCTGCCAAACATCCTGCTGTACCTGCAGGTAAAGTCCAGGACAAGGGAGATTTTCGAGACCTTCCCCGATGCCGCCGACCTGATGCTCGTCTGCGTGGAAGCGGGGATGGGGCTGGATGCGGCGATGGTGAAAGTGGCCGACGAAATCCGGATGAAGAGCATGGCGCTGGCCGAGGAACTGCACCTGACCAACCTGGAAATGCGGGTCGGCGCCACGCGCGAGAAAGCGATGCGCAACCTCGCGCTGCGCACCGGCGTGGAAGAGGTGGCGACGTTTGCCGCGATGCTGACCCAGGCGGACAAGTTCGGCACCAGCATCGGCGATTCCCTGCGGGTGTTTTCCGACGAGCTGCGGCACAAGCGGCAGACACGCGCCGAGGAACTGGCCGCGAAGATCCCGACCAAGATGCTGTTCCCGCTGGTGGTATGCATTTTCCCGTCGATCATCATGGTCATCATGGGGCCCGCGATCATCCAGATCGTCCGGACCTTGCTGCCAATGATCACGAAGGGTTCTTTGTGAAGCGGCGCGACGGGTCGGTCTTGCCGACCGGCCGCTTCACGTTTCCGCCGGCGTTACTGCACCGGCGAGCGCCGCAGCGCGGCGACGAGCGCGGCGGCCGGATCGACAGTGCGGCTGCGGTAGGCGTCCTTGACCGGTGTCCGGGGGGAATTGTCGAACCGGTTCTGGACCGCGTAGACGTAGAGCTCGAGGCGGTTGCCGACGCCCAGCTTTTGATAAATGGAAGTCAGGTGGTTGCGCAGGGTATGCTCGGAAATGCACAGCTTTTTCGCGATCACCTTGTTCGAGGCGCCGTTTTCCTCGACGATCGCCCGCACGATGGTCCGTTCCTTGGCAGTCAGCGTGCCGTGCGGGCTGTTCTGCGGCGCGGTGCGGTTAGTTTCGGTGGGATTGATCAATTGCCCGAACATGCGGACCACAGTGTTATGGTCGAGCCACAGTTCACCCTGGTGCACCTTTTCGATCGCTTTCAGCACCTGCTGCGCCGGCGCATCCTTGCGCAGCACGCCGCGCGCCCCGAGAAGGACCGCGGAATCGAGCGTCATCTGGTCGCGCGCACCGGTCAGGATCAGCACCTGCGTCGCCCGGCCGGACAGCAGCGCCGGCAGGATGTCGAGGCCGCTTTCGCCGCCAATGTCCAGATCGAGCAGGATGACGTCCGGCGCCGCGTCCTGCGCCTTCGCAAGCGCTTCTCCGCAGCTGGTCGCGGTTGCCACCAGTTTCATGCGCGGTTCTTCACCCTCGATCAGTTTTTCCAGCCCCCACAGCATGGTCTGGTGGTCGTCGATCACCATCACGCGGATCGTTGTTCTTGTGCCATTCATTGTCTGATCCAGTTCAAATCGGAATTTCGATATGCACAACCGTGCTGCCGTCAGGACCTTGCAGTACCCGCGTCTTCCCGCCCAGCTGCGTGGCGCGCTCCGAGATGGAGCGCGGCGCAAACGGGGACCACGGTTGCCGGGTATTCTCGTTTTCAATGTCGATGTGGATCGTGCCGCCGGCGTTCCGGACCTTCACGCTTCCACGCTGCGCGCCGGTATGCTTGCAGATGTTGCTCAGCCCTTCGTGAATGATGTGCAGTAATTCGGCCGCAAGGCGGTCGCTCAGGGACATGGCTTCGTCCACCGTGATGTCGATCTCGATGCCGTAAAATTCCTTCAGTTGCGCCGCCTTTTTGCGCAACTGCGAACTGAGCAGGATTTCGCGCGGCCCGGCCGCCTGGTTGAACGAGCGCGCATAACGGCGCAGGTCGCCGATCACCTGTTCCGTCATCGCGATCAGTTTTTCGATGTCGTCCGCGAGCCGGTTTCCCGGTTCCGCCTTGTGCTGGAGCGCGTGCAAGGCCAGCTTCAGGCCGATATATGGCTGGATGGTCATGTCGTGCAGGTCCCACGCGATTTTCTGCCGCTCCCGGACTGCCGCTTCCGATGCCATGCGGTCGACGAGTTCGATGTTTTCGATCGCAGGGAGCGCCTGCTCGACGACCTGGCCGAGAAAGAGCGCATCGGTCCTGGTGAAGGCGATGGCGTCAGAGAGCACGAACAGGCGCGCGTTCTTTTTTCCCAGCTCGAAGGAAACGCTGATGAAGTGATTGGCCTCGAGCAGGTCCGCGACCCTTTCCGCCGGTTCCGAATCCTGCTTTTCCCAGCGCTCCCCGGCGTGCTCGCATCCGAACGCCTTTCCGTAACACGCCGCCTGGCTGCGCGACTTGCTGTAGACGAGGGCCTGCCCCCACGGGAACGCCGTCAGCGGCTTGACGGCCGTCGCCGTCACCGGCTTGGCCGTAACCGCGCGCTTGTCAGTGCCATCCTCGGCGGCATGCAAGATGCAGGAAGGCGAGCCTTTTTCCTGTACCACCAGGATGCATTTGCGCCCCTTGAAAAAACGCATGGTTTTTTGCATCAGGGCGGCGATCGCGTGATCGGTGCCAAAGCGGGGATTCGCCGGTTTCATGACTTCGCGCAGCAGCGCCAGGCGCCGCACGGCGCGTACTTTCGATTCTCCCCATTTCGCGCTCATGTAACCGAACGCAAGGAGGAAGACGGTGCGCAGCAGCAGGCGCGCGAAATCCGGGCTCGATACCGGCACCGCGGCACCGGCGATGAACAGCACCGCCGACGCGAGCGTGATGCGCGCGCCTTCTTCGCCACCCCGGCGGAAAGCGGCCGATAAAATCACAAAAAAGAACACCGGCGCAAAGATGCTGTTGACGCCGTGCGTAAGGAATACGATGCCCGAAATCCACACGAGGTCGAGCCACTGGAGCACTCTGCTGCCGGCAAGCGCGCTGTTCGTGGCGGCGAGGAGGCAAAGGATCGCGCTGTAGAATCCGAAGGCGGACAGGAAATACCAGCTCGCCGCATTGTCGGCATTCAGTTGCGCCGGCATCACATACACCGTAAGCAGGATACCGGCGGCCACGACGAGGCGGGTACAGCTGATCATCAGGGTCTCGCCGGCGTCAGCCGGGCACGGCGAACTGCTTTCCTGACTGGTAATGGCGCGTTCGGAATAGGACCACATGTGTTGCGCGCTGCCTTGTCTGACTATCAAAGGGACGAGCATTCCGGACAGAGGCAAGGGTGCCGGAGGAGTGCTGGCCGGCCCGGCTTTGTCCTGAAGTCATTCGTTAATTTGTTACCATCTATTACATCGGTATTGAACCGTACCGAAGCAGGAAAAGTATTGATATTCAATAAGCTTCCACCCTGCAAGTATGGGAGGCGGATGGCGGCGGGATTCGGGGACGAGCGCAGGCACGCAATTACGCTGCCGGTATTTGATCTCGCGTAAGCGCACCGCGCGCTCGCCGCCTATGGTGATCGTGAGGTGAGGACGAGGGGATGGTTAGGTCTCGCGCAGTCACAAGTTGTGCATTCTCGCGACCGCAGCGGATGCATTGCGTGTGGCATGCAGCGCGCCCGCCACAGCCGCGAACGTGCGCAAATTGTTTCGGTGCGAGGCCTTGTATCGAAGGAGGTAAGCATGAACAACCAGGAACTCAAGCAATTGGCCATGCAGGGCTACCAGCGCTTCCAGAGCAAGGATATTGCCGGCTTGCTTGAACTGCTGACCGATGACATCGAATGGGTCAGCGCCGAGCACGACGAATTGCCGTTTGCCGGCATACACCGCGGCAAGCAGGAAGTGGCGCAGTATTTCACGGAACTGGACCGCTCCCAGGAAGCCCAGCTGTTCGAACCGCAGACCATGATTGCCGAGGATGACAGAGTCGCGGTGATGGGGCGCTCGCGCTGGACCGTCAGGGCGACCGGGCAGACCTACGACAATCCATGGGTACACATCTTCACGGTACGCGACGGGAAGGTATGCCGCTTCGAGCAATACAACGATACCGCCGCTGCACTGAAGGCATTCCAAGGCATGCAGTCTGCGACGCAGCAAGCCGGACAGAGCGCAACGCCGCTCCATTGACCGGCCTGGCTTGCCCCGCCCTCCAGGGCGGGGCAACCCGCGGTCAGTGCTTCGTTCCTTCCTGTGTCCCTCTGCCTGTCCTTTGCTGCAATTCATCGATACGCTCGGACGCCTGGGCTTTCGTCAGTTCTTCATCCATCGGTTCGCCCGCTTCCTCAGAGAGCGTCTTGAGATAGGACTTCTGCGCGCCGGTCATCGGCTCGTCGCCAGTGGTCCAGTCTTTCGGATCCTTCACCATGTTGCTGTCCTGCGCATCCTGCTGGGTTCGCTTGTCCATCGCTTTCTCCTGAAAAAAACTCAGCCTGCCGCACGGCAGGTCGCGATAGAAAGACTGTCTTTTTATACAGTTTGTTCCCGTTGATGGCCCCGGCTTTCGCGCTCAGCCTTTGTTTTTCTGCTTGGTCGCCTGCTCGGTCGGGATCTGGTGGATGCCATAGAGCTCGGACGGAGAGGAAATGCAGCCGGACAGCAATGCGATCAAGGCGGCGGCAAGGAAGGTTTTCATATGTTTCCCGTAGTGGTGGCGGCTATCGAAGGAAGAGCCCGTGAAAGGCGCTACAAGCATAGCGCCGCAAGGCGGGCTTTCATTGATGAAATCGATATCCCGGGTAATGCTTTGATTTTCATCAACGCAATAATTTCCTTGCATATCATGGAGATAGGAAAGCTTCTCCCGGCTTATCCACAGACTTGACCACAGTTGTTGTGGGTAAGCGCAGCCGCTCTGAGCGCTCAGGGAAGGTCGGCTGCAGGCCATGCCGCGTGGAGTGCTTCGAAAGCGGTGACCAGCTGTTCTGCTTCGCCATCGGACAGGTGATCCAGCGCGGCGTACAACGGCCTGGTGTCGCACCTGGCTTCCAGCCTCCCGACGAGCTCGCGGAACGCGGAAAACCGCGGCCTCACCACGGCCGGGACCTCGTCCGCGCCGAGCCTGCTGAACAGATAGAACTCCGCGCTCGCAAGCCACTTCCGGCGTTGTCCGTTTGATTCCGAAAGGACGCGCATCGCCTTTCGCATCTTGTAATCGGCGTAGGACATGTCGTTGACGGGAGAAAGGGAGGGTCAACGAACATTAAATAGCAAGGCGCGGCGCTTTGCCATGCCATGGATATGGGAGGTAGTGCAGATGCGGCGCGTCAGGCGGCGGCATTGCGCTGCACGAGGCGCAGGTACCAGAGCAGGCCAGCCGCCACCAGCGCCAGGCTGGCGCTGTTGCCCATCCAGAAGCCGGCGGCCCCCTGCAGCGCCGGCGGGCTGATCTGGAAGGGATTCAGTCCCAGCACATAACCGCCGCCCAGACCCACACCCCATAACGCGACGGCGTACATCACGGTGGGAATAACAGCCACCTTGTACGCACGCAGCACAAATGCGGTGGTGACCTGGACCGAGTCGAACAGCTGGTAAAACGCGATGAAGGCAAACAGCGGCAATGCGGTCGTCATGATCGCTTCGTTCGGCGTGTAGGCGCGCACGATCAGGCCGCGCGCGGCCCATACGATGCAGCCGATGCTGACCGACAGGATGGCCGCCAGCCGGATGCCGGCGAAGCCGACCCGGCGCGCGGTGTCGAGTTCGCGCGCGCCGATCGATTGCGCTACCAGGGTGCCGGTCGCGCTGGCGATCGCCAGCGGCAGCATGTAGAGCACGGTGGCGAAGTTCGCGGTGATCTGGTGCCCGGCAACGGCCGTGTCGCCGAGCCGGGCGATGAACAGCGCCATGAAGGTGAACGCGGTGACTTCGATCAGGTAGCTCAGGCCCATCGGGATGCCGAGCGTGAGCAGCTCGCGTTGCGCGCGCCATTGCGGCGGAGCGAAGCCGCTGCCGAAGATGCGGAACTCTCTGTAGGACGGATCGAGGCGCAGGATCAGGTAGCCGACCGCGAAGGTGAGCCACACGGTGATGCAGGTCGCGACCGCGCAGCCCGGCCCGCCCAGCGCCGGCAAGCCGAACCCGCCAAAGATGAACAGCGCATTGAGCGGCACCTTCAGCACCAGCGCGGCGAGCTGCAGCGACATCACCATCTTCGGCCGGGCGATGGCGGTATTGAGCGATGCGTACAGGCGAAATCCCATGGTCGCGGGCAACGCCAGCGCGAGCGTACGCAGGTACAGCGTGGCCTTTTCGTTGAGCGCGGGCGAGGCCTGCGCCAGCGACAGCAGCGGCTGCGGGAACAGCAGGAATGCGCAACCCGCGAGCGTGAGGAACAACGCAAGCCAGGCGCCCTGCTTGACCTCCGCGCCGATGTCACTGAAACGCCCGCCGCCGTACAACTGGCCGATGATCGGCGCGATCGCCGCCAGCACCCCGTTCAGGCCGACGAAGACGCTGATATAGATGGAGGTTCCGATTGCCAGCGCGGCAAGGTCGGTGGCCGAGAAACGCGAAGTCATCGCAGTATCGATGACGCCGTTGGCGATCACGGCAAGCTGGCCGATCAGGATCGGCCAGGCAAGAGTGGCAATGCGCAGGGTGAGGGAGTCGGATCGTTGCGTCAATTTACACGCTGATACAGGCGGAAACGTTCATCACGGTCGGAAGGCCGGCGGCCTTCCCAGAGCAAGCGCCATTGCTCGCCCGGCCGTTGGAGCAGTTTCACCTCGTCCTTGTTTCGCCTGTTGTCCTGAAGCAGGAAATAATTGCAGCGGCCGCCTTCGAACTGCGCGAACGGCACGCCGCCGAAGTAGGCAAAGGAAGCGCGCTGCGCGGGGCCGACATTGGCCTCGACGCAATAGCTGCCGGCAGGCAGCTTTTCCGCTATCTGGCGTCCGACGCCGGCGTAACTCTTGCCATAGTTGATCCATGGCAGCCACAGGGTCATGAGCAGCAGCCAGCACAGGATCACGCCGCCTGACGACAGCACGACCGCCCGCCACAATACGGAAGGGCGGCGCGACACGCGCCAGTGCACCAGCACGAACCAGCCTATCGTGCCGGCGAGGGCGGCGAGGAAGGCGACCAGGTTGAATTCCGGCTTGAAACCGGGGGCCAGCTTGAACGCATTCTTGGCCAGCTGCGCCGGCCAGCCGGTTTGCTTGGCGATCCAGCCGAGCCAGATGAAGGCGGCGCAGGTGGTCAGCGTCATCACCGAGAACCAGTCCACCGCATTGATCGCGCCGCGCTTCATCGTCGGCAAGCCGAATGCCGCAAGGATGGCCAGCGGCGGCAGCATCGGCAGCAGGACGCCTTCGTCGGGACGGGCGCTGAGCAGCGCCAGGGCGGCGGTCGCGATGAAGAAGGTCAACGGCAGGGTGATGTGCGGCGCCTGGTACTGCCGGCGCCATGCATACAATGCCCAGCCGGCGAAAGGCCAGGCGGGCCAGGCCGCCCAGATGCCGTTCTTGAAGGTAAAGCGCAAGGAGTTCCAAGAGGGCAAGCCTACCTGGCGATAGTTCCACAACATCCACGCGTCATACGGCGAGCTGTTGAAAGGCATCACCAGCTTGCACGCGAGCGGCCAGAGGCCCGCGATGAATACCGCGACAGGCAGCGTGACGAGGGTCAGCCGCCAGACCAGCGCGCGGTCGCGCAGGGATGCGAGCACCATCAGGCCCAGCCACAGCGCGAGCGGGACGACCCAGCCGCGCGCGAGGATGGACAGCCCGAACGCGATGCCGAGCAGGGCGGCCGCCGCGACCGTGCGGTTCTCGAACAGGCGCGTGGCGCCGTAGAGCGACAGCGCCACCATCGACACTTGCAGCGCTTCGGTACTGGTGCTGTGGCTGTGCAACAGCAGGCCGAGGCAACCGAGATAGATCAGCAGCGCGCCGTCGGCCAGGGTGCGGCCGTAGTCGCTGGGCTCCGGCTGGCCGCCGAACGCGAGCCGCAGCGGCTGGGCCTCCGGGCGCCGGCCGAGCAGATAGGTGGTGTACCAGACGGCAAGCGAGCCGAGCAGGAAGAAACCGGCGGTCGTGATGCGCGCCGCCAGCGTATCGCCGATCACCCAGCCGAACAGCTTGATGCACAATGCGCCCAGCCAGAAGGCCAGCGGCCCCTTGTCCGCGGCCGGCAAGCCGACGATGTGCGGCCACAGCCAGTCTTCCAGCCCGCCGTGCGCCATGGTCCACATCACGCCGAAGGCGGCGGCGTCTTCGGTTTTCCAGGGATCGCGGCCGAACAGGCCGGGCAGGATATACAGCAGGCAAAGCGCAAACAGGACCCGGCGAGGAAGCGCATTCGTGGCGGCTGCGGGAAGACGGACTGGCTTCATCGGGTGGCTGGCTTGTTCTTATTGGCGTGGGCGATATTGTGCCGCAAAAGTGGGAATTGCAGGGCGGAAAGAGGCTGACATGGCGTCCGCCGCGCAACGGGGGAAAGTGGCGCCGGGCGAGCGCCGGATCCTCCTGCGCGCAGCGGAATCGATAGCCGATCGACAACCGGAAAACAAAAAAGGCAGCCGAAGCTGCCTTTTCGATGCAATCCAGGTAATCAGCCTGCTGCCGCAGTCTTGGAACCGCGGTTGCCGAACTTCTGGCGGAACTTTTCCACGCGGCCGGCGGTGTCCACGATCTTGTGCTTGCCAGTGTAGAACGGGTGGGATTCCGCGGTCACTTCCAGCTTGATCAGCGGATAGTCCTTGCCTTCGAAGTTGATGGTTTCCCGGGTCTCGATGGTCGAGCGGGTGATGAATTTGAAGTCGTTGGACATGTCCTGGAACACGACTTCGCGGTAGTTCGGGTGAATGCCTTCTTTCATGTTTTCCTCTGCTTGGTTTGGTAGCCAACCGGCACTTCGTCGGTCCCTGATGCTTCTCGACCCGATTGCCAGCCACTTGCCGGGGTGAAAACCCGGGATTATACAATAGAATCAGCGGCTTGCGATAGAGGCAGGGGTGTCCGGGAAACAAAAAAGGGCGCATCGCTGCGCCCTTCCTGCATGCCGGCCTGCCGGATCAACTGCCGCCGCGGCGCATCATTTCGAAGAACTCGGCGTTGTTCTTGGTCGCCTTCATCTTGTCGAGGATGAACTCCATCGCCTCGATCTCGTCCATGCCGTAGAGCAGCTTGCGCAGGATCCAGATCTTCTGCAGCTGGTCCGGCTTGATCAGCAGTTCCTCGCGACGGGTGCCCGACTTGTTCAGGTTGATTGCGGGGTAGACGCGCTTCTCGGCCAAGCGGCGCTCGAGATGCACTTCCATGTTGCCGGTACCCTTGAATTCTTCATAGATCACGTCGTCCATGCGGCTGCCGGTTTCGATCAGGGCGGTGGCGATGATGGTCAGCGAGCCGCCTTCTTCCACGTTACGTGCCGCGCCGAAGAAGCGCTTCGGACGTTGCAGAGCATTAGCGTCCACGCCGCCGGTCAATACCTTGCCG
>NZ_DASPLS010000103.1:0-9722 GCF_035627455.1 Noviherbaspirillum sp. | reverse complement strand
GCATGGACGCAAGCGGCAGGAAGAGGTGATCGGGCTGCTGCGGCAATCCTTCCTGCTGCTGCATCCGAGCGACCTCGAAAGCTTCGGCCTGACCATCCTCGAGGGCATGGCGGCCGGCGTGCCGGTGATCACCCATGCGCTTGACAGCGTGACGGTGTGGGCGCATGACCATCCGCGCTACGCGGCGCATCTCGATGCCGCGTCGTGGCAGGCGGAAATCCTGAAATTCGAGGACCGTGCGTACTGGGAAGCGGTGAGCGCGCAGGGGCTGGCGTTCGCGCGTGCGTTCAGCTGGGAGCGCATCACGGAGCAGGTGTACGGATTGATGGCCGCACCCTACGGCACTGCGGTTTCATGCACGGCCGACAAAGCCTGAATGCGGGCGTATCCGCTGCACGGAATACTTCCCGTCGTCACCGTGCAGGCGGGGAGCCATGGGATGGTCGAAGCGGCAAGCTCAGCCAGGGTTCCCGCGGGGCGGCCACCCGTCTGCGCGGAACGACGCGGAATGACGGGGCAAGGGCGGTGAAGTGCGTACCGCAAGCCAGACCGCGCACCCGCTATGCGTCTTAGCCTTCCTGAATCACCTCGATCCGGTCCTCCGCCTTCGGATGCGCCGACAAGCCCTTGTCCGCGCGCGTGACCCCGGTTCGCATCCGTTCCTCGACGCGCCTGCGGTTTTCGAATTCGGTCGCGCGGGTGTTTTCCCGGTGCCAGAGATGAAACACCTCGGTCGAGAACGCGCCGCCCTTGCGCCGGATGCCGTGGCGCGCCAGCCGCAGCACTACGTCCGCGTCCTCATGTCCCCAGCCGACGAAGCTTTCGTCGAAGCCGTCGACCGCGGCATAGTCGTCGCGCCAGATCGCGAGGTTGCAGCTCTTGATGCGGTTCCACTTGACCTTGCGGTAATGGCGCAGGCCGGTATCGGGGAAGTGCAGCAGCGGCACGATCTTGTTGGTGTTGCCCGCCAGCCGCTGCGCCAGCCAGTAGGACAGGCCGCGCAGGTGGATCGGATCGGCGGATGTCAGCACCTGTTTCGTGAACGGCTCCGACAGCAGCACGCGGCTGCCCGATACCATGAAGCCACGTTCCGCGAGCAGGCGGTGGCGTGCGATGAAATCCGGCCGCGGCACGCAGTCGCCGTCGAGGAACACGAGGTAGTCGCCCTGTGCCGCATGCACGCCGAGGTTGCGCGCGGCGGAGGCGCGAAAGCCGTCGTCCGGTTGCCAGGCATGCACCAGCCGCTTCATGCCGCCGGCGCCGCGCGCATTGCGGAACGCGGCGAGCGCGTCGAAGGTCGGCTGGCCGGAACCGTCGTCGGCGATGATCACCTCGAAGTCCGCATCGTTCTGGTCGAGCAGCGCGCGGATGACGGCCGTCAGCGCGTCGGGGCGGTTATAGGTGGTGACGATGACCGAGATCAGCATGGTATGGAACGACTCGTGGCGGGCAGTGTTGCCATTGTTTTATTGCGGAAGGAAAACCGCCGTGCAGTATACCGGATGGCCGCTTCCGCGCCCCGCGCCGGTGCCATCCACTATAATCTAGCGCCAGCAAGATCCCTCCGGCACGAGTGCCGGTTTTCCCGAATCGCGCGCCGCCGCCATGCGCTGCGCGCAGGAACAATGACAATGCAGCGAGTTTTCCCATGACACTATCCCCGAACCTCAAACGCCTGTTCGGGATGGTGCGGCCCTACAAGGGGCGCCTGTTGCTGGCGTTTGCCGGCATGATCATCACCGCTGCCACCGAGCCGATGTTCCCCGCGGTCATGAAAGTACTGCTTGACAACGGTTTCGTCGGCAAGCCGACCTTCCAGCTATGGCTGGTGCCGGTCGCGGTGATCGGCATCTTCGTGCTGCGCGGGCTGTCCACCTTCGCCACCAGCTACCTGATGACCTGGATCACCACGCAGCTGCTCAACACGCTGCGCGGCCTGATGTTCGCCCGCATGCTGGATGTGCCCGCAAGCTATTACACCAGCAATTCGATGGGCAAGATCATCAATTCGATGATGTTCGAGGTGCAGCAGATCGTCGACATGATCCGCAACGTGCTGACCTCGGCGGTGCGCGATGCGCTGACCGTGGCCGGCCTGCTGTTCTTCCTGATCTGGACCAACTGGCGCCTGACCATCGTCGCGCTGGTGCTGCTGCCGCTGACCGCGGTGGTGATCCGCATGACCGGCAAGCGGTTGCGCCGGCTGACGCACGACTACCAGGGCGTGAACAATGAACTGACCCAGGTGATCGAAGAAACCACGCGCGCCAACCTGGTGATCAAGATCTTTGGCGGCCGCGGCTACGAGCAGCAACGCTTCGACCAGCGCGCCGGCAAGCTGCGCCGCTACTCGATGCGCATGGCCACCACCTGGGCGGCGACGGTGCCGATCACGCAGGTGATGGCGGCGTGCGCGGTGGCGGTGGTGATCGTGATCGCGCTGATCCAGTCGAGCAACAACCAGACCACGGTCGGCGGCTTCGTGGCGTTCATCACCGCGATGCTGATGCTGCTCACGCCCCTGAAGCGTATTGCCGAAGTGAACGGCCCGCTGCAGCGCGGGCTGGCCGCCGCCGATGCGGTGTTCAACCTGATCGACGCGAAACCGGAGCGCACCGACGGCAGGCCCTTGCCCGCGCGCGCGACCGGGCGCCTCGATTTCATCGATGTCGGCTTCACCTATCCCGGCCAGTCGCAGCCGGCGCTGGAAGACATCAACCTGACGGTGCATCCGGGCGAAACAGTCGCCTTCGTCGGCATGTCCGGCGGCGGCAAGACGACGCTGGTTTCCCTGGTGCCGGAGTTCTTTCCGGTCACCAGCGGCGAGATCCGGCTCGACGGTGAACCGATCAGCAACATTGCGCTCGACAGCCTGCGCGCGCAGATCGCGATGGTGAGCCAGCATGTGGTGCTGTTCGACGACACGGTTGCCGCCAACATCGCTTACGGCGACGCGAAGCCGGACCGCGCGCGGATCGAGGCGGCGGTGAAGGCGGCGCACCTGGGCGACGTGGTCGCCCGCCTGCCGCAGGGGCTGGAAACGATGATCGGCGACAACGGCAGCCGGCTGTCCGGCGGCCAGCGCCAGCGCCTGGCGATCGCGCGCGCGGTGTACAAGGATGCGCCAATCCTGATCCTCGACGAAGCCACCTCCGCGCTCGACACCGAATCGGAACGCGCGGTGCAGGCAGCGCTCGAGGAACTGATGCAGGGGCGCACGACGCTGGTCATCGCGCACCGCCTGTCGACAATCGAGCGCGCCGATCGTATCGTGGTGCTGGTCGGCGGCCGCATCGTCGAAACCGGCGCGCATGCCGAGTTGCTGGAAAAGAATGGTGTGTACGCCAACCTCTACCATCTTCAATTCGAAAAGGAGACCGCATGATGTCCAGCCCAGCCCTTTCCCAACTTCCTGTTTCCCGCTTCCCCGTTCCGGAGCTCAAGGACCTGCCCGAGGATATCCGCGAGATCATCCTCGCGGTGCAGGAGAAGGCCGGCTTCGTGCCGAACGTGTTCCTGACGCTGGCGCACCGCCCGGCGGAATTCCGCGCGTTCTTCGCGTATCACGATGCGCTGATGCTGAAGGAAACCGGCAGCCTGACCAAGGCCGACCGCGAGATGATCGTCACCGCGACCAGCGCGAAGAACCAGTGCCTGTACTGCGTCGTCGCGCACGGCGCGCTGCTGCGCATCTACGCCAAGCAGCCGCTGGTGGCCGACCAGGTGGCGGTGAACCACCTGAAGGCCGACATCACGCCGCGCCAGAAGGCGATGCTGGATTTCGCGGTCAAGGTCTGCCTGCGCTCGCACGAAATCAACGACGAGGATTACGCGCTGCTGCGCACGCACGGCTTCGACGACGAGGACATCTGGGACATCGCGGCAATCACCGCCTTCTTCGGCCTGTCCAACCGCATGGCCAACGCGATCTCGATGCGCCCGAACGAAGAATTCTTCCTGATGGGCCGCGTGCCGCGCACGAAATGAGCGTGCCGCTGCAGGGGGTGCCGCGCACCCTGGTGATCTCGCCGAACTGGATCGGCGATGCGGTGATGGCGCAGCCGCTGCTGCGCCTGCTGCACGAGCGGCACCCGGAACGGCCGATCGACGTGCTCGCCCCCGGCTGGGTGGCGCCGGTGTGGCGCGCGATGCGCGAAGTCGACACCGTGCTGGAAGCGCCGTTCCGCCATGGCGCGCTGCAGCTGCGCGAGCGGCGCGCGTATGCGAAGATGCTGCGCGAGCGCGGCTATGCGGATGCCTATGTCTTGCCCAACACCCTGAAGTTCGCGCTGATCCCGTGGCTGGCCGGCATTCCGCGCCGCGTCGGCTACAAGGGGGAGATGCGCTACGGCCTGCTGAACGTGATCCACCACGACAACCGCGACGCGCCGCGGCCAATGGTGTCGTTCTATGCGGCGCTGGCCAATCCGCCGGCGCGCGAGGTGCCGCCGCCCTCCGCGCTGCCGCGGCCGGCGCTGGCCGTGTCCGAGGACACGATGGCGGAAGCCGTGGCGCGCGCCGGCCTGCACATGAAGCGGCCGCTGGTGCTGTTCGCGCCCGGCGCGGAATTCGGTTCGGCCAAGCGCTGGCCGACCTCGCATTTCGCGGCGCTGGCCAAGCTGATCGAACAGGAGCGCGGGAATGTACAGATCGCGTTGCTCGGTTCGCCCAAGGACAAGCCGGTATGCGACGAAATCGTGGCGCTGGTGCCGCAGGTGCGCAACCTGGCCGGCGCAACCAGGCTGGACGAGGCGGTCGCGCTGATCGCGCGCGCGGATGCGGTGGTCAGCAATGACTCCGGCCTGCTGCATGTCGCCTCGGCGCTGAACCGCCCGATCGCGGCAATCTACGGACCGACCGACCCGAACCATGCGCCGCCGTTCTCGGACGCGGCCGCGTCGATCTACCTCGCGCTCGAATGCGCGCCCTGCAAACAGCGCGAATGCCCGCTCGGTCATCATCGCTGCATGAACGACATCAAGCCGGCGATGGTGTGGGAGCCGTTGAAGACGGCGCTGCCGGCGCGCTGAGCGGATCACGTTTTCCTGGCCGTCACCGGCGGGCGGGAACTGGCACTGACTCATAGAGCGTCCGGATAAACTTAAAGGATGGTAGGGTGGGTGAGGCCGCCGAGGTAGAGCGAAGCGAAACCCACCGTGCGCCTGATGGGCGTAGCCAAACCGGTGGGTTTCGCCTCGGCTCAACCCACCCTACGATCTGGACCGTGCGCATCGCCCTGTCGTTCCCGCGCAGGCCGGAACCCCTGCCGACTACGCGATGCGCGGCTCGCGCGCCACGCCTCCATTCACCACCGACACGCAGGGATTGCCGCCGATCGCATACGCAAGCTCCCCGGGGCGTTCGACTTCCCACAGCGCGAAGTCGGCCCGCTTGCCCACTTCCAGGGTCCCCGCTTCGCCGCCGATGCCCAGCGCGCGCGCGGCATGGACCGTCGCGCCGGCCAGCGCCTCCAGCGGCGTCATCCGGAACAGCGTGCATGCCATGTTCATCGCCAGCAGCAGCGAGGTCATCGGCGAGGTGCCCGGGTTGCAATCGGTCGCGATGGCCATCGCCACGCCCGCATCCCGCAACGCCTGCACTGGCGGCAGTCTCGTCTCGCGCAGAAAATAGAACGCGCCCGGCAGCAGCACGGCGACGGTGCCGGCGCGCGCCATCGCGGCTATTCCTTCCTGCGACAGGTACTCGAGATGGTCCGCCGACATGCCGTTGAAGCGGGATACCAGCGCAGCGCCGCCCTGGTCCGACAGCTGCTCCGCATGCAGCTTCACCGGCAGCCCGAGCCTGTGCGCGGCATCGAACACCCGCTGCGTCTGCGCCGCGGAGAATCCGATTTTTTCGCAGAACGCATCGACTGCGTCGACCAGGCCTTCGGCGGCCAATGCGGGCAGCATCTGCTCGCACACCAGGTCGACATAGCGCTCCGCCTGGCCGGCGAATTCCGGCGGCAATGCGTGCGCGCCGAGGAAGGTGGTGCGCACGCGCACCGGCAGCGACGATTGAATGCCGCGCGCGACGCGCAGCATCTTGCGTTCGGTCCCGGTATCCAGCCCGTAGCCGGATTTGATTTCCAGCGTCGTCACGCCTTCCGCCAGCAGCGCGCGCACGCGCGGCAGGCTGGCTTGCAGCAGCGCGTCTTCCGACGCGGCGCGCGTTGCGTGCACGGTCGACATGATGCCGCCGCCGCGCTTTGCGATGTCTTCATAGCTGGCGCCGTTCAGGCGCGCCTCGAATTCGTCGCTGCGGCTGCCGGCGTACACGATATGGGTGTGGCAATCGATCAGGCCGGGCGTGAGCCAGCAGCCCTTGCCGTCGTGGACCGCGGCCGCGCGATGTTCCGCCGGAAGCTCGCTTTGCCGGCCTGTCCACGCAATCCGGCCGTCACGCACCGCGATTGCCGCATCACGGATCTCGCCGTAGCTGCCGGGCCCGGCCATCGTCGCCAGATGCACATTGGTCCAGAGCGCGTCCCAGTACGTATCAGACATGTCATGTTTCCTTGTAGCGGATGCTCGCCAGGCACAGGCGCGCCGGCGAAGCCGTAGAGAATTCGAGGGGGAACGCGTTCGCGGAATCGATCAGGATCGTATCGCCCGGCCCGCATCGCAACGTATCGCCGCGCGCATCGCGGCATGCCAGGCCTGCCCCCGACACGAGATGGGCCAGCAACAGGTCGGCGCGGGCGGCAAGGCGCAGGCTGCCATCCAGCTCCAGCAGCTGCAGCTCGTGCATGCAGCGATCACGCCGGGTCATCACGTTGAAGTCGCTGACCGGGCCGTCGGCGAGAAAGGCATCGATCTGCTGCTCGCCGCGAAAGCGGAACGGCGCGGCGCCGGGCCGCAGCAGGACCGGGGCGGTCCCGCCCGCCGCGAGCGCCAGGCCGGCGCCGTCGAGCACCGCAAGCGAGCGGTCGACGCCGGGGAAGGGCGAGAACGGGCCGTCCGCGCAAACCCGCGCGCTGCTGATGCGCCAGTCGAACTGTTCCAGGTCCGCCCCGGCGGGGCCGACCGCGAGCTGGGTTGTGGTTCCGCCGCCGTTCTTCCACGGCATCACCAGGTAATCGGCTGCGCTCAGTTTTCGCATCGCTCAGGCATTGCTGCGTTCCACGATACGCGCCAGCAGACGCGCGGCGACGCGCGCGGTGCGGTTGTCGATATCGTAGCCCGGATTGAGCTCCGCGAAGTCGGCCAGCCGCAGCTTGCCGCTGCCGGCGACGATGTCGATCACCGGGTCCACCACGTCGAGGCCGATTCCGCGCGGGGACGGCGCGCTGACGCCCGGCGCGATCGCCGCCGCCAGCACGTCGAGGCAGACGGTGAAGTACACATGGTCGACCTGCGCCAGGAAATCCGCGAGCGTCGCGCGTATCTTGTCGAGCGCCGCGACATGCATCTCTTCATCCAGCATCCAGCGCACGCCGAGCGCGCGCGCGCGTTCGAACAATGCCTGGGTGTTGCCGAACTCGTTGATGCCGAGCACGCAGTAATGGAAGGGCCAGCCCCTGGCCTGGCATTGTTCCGCGATCTGCCGGAACGGCGTGCCGGAGCTGCCGCGCTCGGCCATGCGCAGGTCGAAGTGGGCGTCGAGATTGATGATGCCGATGCGCGGCGCCTGCTCGCGCGCGGCGAGATGGCGCGCCAGCCCGCTGAAGGAAGCGAAGGCGATCTCGTGCCCGCCGCCCATTGCGACCGGCAGTTTGCCGCGTTCCAGCACGCCCGCGACCACGTCGGCCAGTTCCTGCTGCGCGCGCTCCAGCCCGTCGTCGCTGCCGTCCGCGACACAGACGACGTCGCCGGCGTCGGCGATGGCGCGGCAGCGTTGCACCGGCATGTTGCCCAGCATCGCGCGCAGCGCGGCCGGCCCGCCGCGCGCGCCGGTGCGTCCGTGGTTGCGCGCCACGCCGGCGTCGCACGCGAATCCGACCAGCGCCACGCCGCCCGGCCCGGGGGCGTCTTCCAGCGGCGTGACGACCTGGTGCCAGCGCTTGCCGAGCTCACCCTCGGCTGCATCCACCCGGCCTTGCCAGCGGCTCATGTCTGCTTGTTGATGCATTACTGACTCCAGCCCACTTTGTTAAGAATAGTAGGGTGGGTTGAGCGAAGCGAAACCCACCACGGCGTTCCGTATAAGTTGTTTCCGTGGGTGTCGCTGCGCTCTACCCACGCTACCGATTATGCGGCGTACAGCCCCGCAAACAATTCCTGGCAGCTCGCGCTGAGCCCGCCGTTCAACACCATCTGCTTCGCCGCCTCGATATCCGGCGCGAACAGCCGGTCCTTCTCATAGAACCCGACGCGCTCGCGCAGCCGTTGCTGTACCTGCGACAGCCGCGGCGAGGTATTGAGCGGGCGGTGGAAGTCCACGCCCTGCGCCGCCGCCAGCAGTTCGATGCCGACGATGGTCGCGGTGTTCTGCGCCATGTCATGCAGGCGGCGGCCGGCGAAGGTCGCCATGCTGACATGGTCTTCCTGGTTGGCCGAGGTCGGCAGGCTGTCGACACTGGCCGGATGCGCGAGCGACTTGTTTTCGGACGCCAGCGCGGCGGCGGTGACGTGCGCGATCATGAAGCCGGAATTGAGCCCGGAGGAGGCGACCAGGAAAGGCGGCAGCCCGGACAGCGTGGCATCGATCAGCAGTGCGATGCGGCGCTCCGACAGCGCGCCGATTTCGGCCAGCGCCAGCGCCAGCGTGTCGGCCGCGAATGCGACCGGTTCCGCGTGAAAGTTGCCGCCGGAGATCACGTCCCCCTGTTCCGCATACACCAGCGGATTGTCGGTCACCGCGTTCGCCTCGATCAGCAGCGTGCGCGCCGCATTGCCGATCAGGTCGAGGCAGGCGCCCATCACCTGCGGCTGGCAGCGCAGGCTGTACGGATCCTGCACGCGCTCGTCGTTTTCCAGGTGCGAGCGGCGGATTTCGCTGCCGGCCAGCAGCTGGCGGTAGATCTTCGCGACCGCGATCTGGCCCGGCTGGCCGCGCACTTCATGCACGCGCGGATCGAAGGGCGCGTCGCTGCCCTTGGCCGCATCGACCGACAGCGCGCCGGCGACGGTGGCGGCTTCCAGCAGGCGTTCCGCGAAGAACAGCCCGTGCAGCGCGAGCGCGGTCGATACCTGGGTGCCGTTGATCAGCGCCAGGCCTTCCTTGGCCGCCAGCGTCACCGGCCGGAGGCCGGCTTCCTCCAGTGCTTCCGACGCGGGGCGGATCCTGCCGGCCACGCGCACCTCGCCTTCGCCCATCAGCGCCAGCGTCATGTGCGACAGCGGCGCCAGGTCGCCCGACGCGCCGACGGAGCCCTTGCTCGGGATGCAGGGCATGATGCCCTTGTTATAGAGCGCGATCATGGTGTCGATCACCGACGCGCGGATGCCGGAATAGCCGCGCGCCAGGCTGCCGATCTTCATCGCCAGGATCAGGCGCACCACCTCGTCGGCGATCAGCTCGCCGGTGCCGACCGAATGCGACAGGATCAGGTTGCGCTGCAGTTCTTCCAGCTGGTCGTTCGGGATGTGCGTCTTGGCGAGCTTGCCGAAGCCGGTGTTGATGCCGTACGCGGGCGCGCCGCGTTCGACAATCTTGTGGATCGTCGCGGCGGAGGTGTTGATCGCGTCGTAGGCGGATGGCGCCAGCGCGAGCGGGATGGCGTCGCGCCAGATGTTGCGCAGGTCGGCCAGGGTGAATTGGCCGGGTTGCAGGTTGAGGGT
>NZ_DASPLS010000102.1:0-13095 GCF_035627455.1 Noviherbaspirillum sp. | reverse complement strand
CGATGGACACACCATCAGCACCAGCTTCAGCATCGGCATCGGGCTGTATCCCGCCGACGGCCGTGATTTCGATACCCTGCTCAAGAACGCCGACAGCGCGCTGTACCACGCCAAGGACAGCGGACGCGATACCTATCACTTCTTCTCCGCATCGATGAACGTCGATGCGCTAGCGCGCATGCAGCTGCACGGCAACCTGCGCAAGGCGGTGAAGAACCGCGAGTTCGTGCTGCATTACCAGCCGCAGATCGACATCGCCAGCGGTGCCGTCATTGGCGTCGAGGCGTTGGTGCGCTGGCAGCGGCCGGATGAAGGCATGGTTCCTCCCGGCCGCTTCATTCCGCTGGCAGAGGAAAGCGGGCTGATCGTTCCGATCGGGGAATGGGTGCTGAATGAAGCCTGCCGCCAGGCCAAGGCCTGGCTGGACGAAGGGCTGCCGGAGATGCGGGTCGCGGTCAACCTGTCGGCGCAGCAGTTCAAGCGCGGCGACATCCTCGAAACCGTGATGTACGCGCTCAACCATTCCGGCCTGTCGCCCGCCCTGCTGGAACTGGAACTGACCGAGTCTGCGCTGCTGCACGACACGACGACGGTGCTGGAGACCCTGCATCGCATGAAGAGGATAGGCGTGCAGCTGTCCATCGACGACTTCGGCACCGGCTACTCCAGCCTGGCCTACCTGAAGCGGCTGTCGGTCGACAAGCTCAAGATCGACCAGTCCTTCGTGCGCGATGTCCCGGGCGACACCGATGACGCCGCTATCGTCAAGGCCATCATCCAGCTCGGACACGCATTGCAGCTGCCGGTGATCGCGGAAGGTGTGGAAACCGCGCATCAGCTCGAATTCCTGTCCAGCCTCGGCTGCGACCAGGCGCAAGGCTATCTGGTGAGCCGGCCGCTGCCGGCCGCCGAATGCGCGGCGTTTGTGCGCGCCCGGCAACTGCAGGAGGAAACCGGCGAGCCGTAGGCCCCCTCAGGTTTCCCCCCACGAACTGCTAGTAGATCATCCAGATGAATCTGGCAGGATCGTAGGGTGGGTAGAGCCGCAGGCGAAACCCACCGTTTTGGCTACGCCCGTCGAGGCGCATGGTGGGTTTCGCGTTGCTCAACCCACCCTACGGTCCTCCAGTCATCAAAATCATCTGGATGATCTACTAGTGCAGGCCGCCGGGCGCCGGGATGCGGTTCATGTGCGACCAGGTGCCGTCGTGCAGCAGTTCCTCGAACTTCTGCGCGGGCACCGGCGGACTGAAGATGAAACCCTGCGCACTGGTGCAGTCCCGCGCCTTCAGGTAGGCGAGCTGTTCCGCGGTCTCCACGCCGCCGGCGACGACGGCAACGCCGAGATTGTGCGCCAGGCTGATGATGGCCGAGGTGATCGCGGAGTCCTCGCGCCGGTGCGGCAGGTGCTGCACGAACGCCCTGTCGATTTTCAGCACGTCGATGCCGAACTCCTTGAAGTCCATCAGCGCGGTCGCGCCGGTGCCGAAGTTATCGATCGTGATGCGGATGCCCAGCGCCCGCAGATCCGACAGCTGCTCCTTGATTTCCGGGTGCCGCGCCAGCATCGCTTCGGGCACCTCCAGCTCCAGGCTGTCCGGCGTGATACCCGCATCCTTCAGCACCGAGGGAATCATGGTCACGAATTTCGGATCGCTGAACTGGCGCGCGGAGCAGTTCAGCGACAGGCGCAGGTCGTGCAGGCCCTGCGCCTGCCAGCGGCGCACCTGGTGCGCAGCCTCTCGCAGCGCCCATTCCCCGACCTCGACGATCAAGCCGGTCTGCTCGACGATGTCCAGGAATTCGTTCGGCAGCACCGTCTCCATTTCCGCCGCATTCCAGCGCAGCAAGGCTTCGACGGTCGTGATGCGCCAGGTGCTGAGGTCGACCTGCGGCTGGTAATACAGTTCGAACTGGTGGTTCTTGAGCGCGGCGCGCAACGCGGCCTCCCGGTCGCGTTTCCAGGTTTGTTCCGAAAACAGGTCGGCGGTATAGAACTGGTAGTTGTGGCGTCCGGCGTTCTTGGCACGGTACAGCGCGAGGTCCGCGCGCTTGAGCAGCTCGACCGGGTTCTTTGCGTCCTTGGGATAAACAGACAGGCCGATGCTGGTGCCGCTCATCACTTCGTTCGAGTCGAGCTGATAGGGGCGGCCAAGCTCCAGCACCAGCTTGCGCGCCAGCGTGTCGGCGGCTTCCGGCTGCGACACGTCGGCCTGGATGATGACGAATTCATCGCCGCCGAGGCGGGCGACGAAATCGGTCTCGCGGATCGACGACACGATGCGCAGCGCGACTTCCTTGAGCAGCAGGTCGCCGGTATGGTGACCGAAGGTATCGTTGACGTACTTGAAGCGGTCGAGGTCTAGCAGCAGCAACGCCAGCGGAATGTTGTTGCGCTGGGAAAGCGCGATCGACTGGTGCAGCTGATTGCTGAAATTGACGCGGTTCGGCAGCCCGGTCAGCCCGTCGTGGTTGGCAAGGAAGCGCGTCTGCTCTTCCGCGAGGCGCTGCGAGGTCTGGTCGCGCATGATCTTCACATAGCCGCGCAGGCTGCCGTCGTCGTTCCAGAGCGGCGTTACCACGCCGGTTGCCCAGAAGCGGGTGCCGTCATGGCGGATATGCCAGCGATCGTCGTCGGAGCGGCCGCGGTCGCGCGCTTCCTCGAGCTGGCGCATCGGCTCCCCGGCGCCGCGGTCCTCGACGGTAAACAATGTCGCCACCGGACGTCCCACCGCTTCATGCACCGACAGGCCGATGATGCGCTCGGCCCCGGAATTCCAGCTCATGATCACGCCGTCCGGATCGATCATCATGATCGCGTGGTCGGTCGAGGCCTCGACCAGCATGCGGAAATCCTCCTGCGATTGCCGCAGCGCGCGTTCGGTCTGCACCTGCTGCGTGATGTCCGCGTTGGTTTCCAGATAGCGGTAAGGCAGGCCGTCGAGGAAGTCGAGCGCCCACTGGCTGAAGATGGTCAGTTCCCGGCCGTCGCGCGTCACATGGATCAGTTCGCCTTCCCAGTAGCGCTGCTGCCGCACGATCGCCCGGATTTCCTCGAGCGGCTGCGGGAACCGGGCCTTGAGCAGCGTGTGGCTGTGCTGTCCGACCGCTTCGGCGCGGCTGTAGCCGTACAGTTTTTCGGCGCTCAGGTTCCAGTAGGTGATGATGTCGTCGGTGGTGCGCGCAAGGATCGCATCATGCGCGAGGTCGAGCAGGCTGGCCTGTTCCTGCAGCTGGCGCGCCTGGCTGCCCAGCGCTTCCTCGCGGCGGCGCAGCTCGGTGATGTCGTGGAAAATCGCGACCCCGCCCACCAGCTTGCCATGACTGTCCAGCAGCGGGCGCGCGTTGACGCTGACCCAGGCGCCATCCGGCAGCTTGTCGTGGCGGATCATGGCAACGAAGCCGTCGACATGTTCGCCGCGCAGCGCCCGCAGCGTCGGGCGCTGTTCGTCCGGATACGGCGTTTGCCCGTCCTGCTGCAGCAGGGTGTAGGCCCGCACCAACTGCTGCGAGCGCAGCTCCACCGGAGCGACATTGAGCAGCCGCTGCGCCGCGGGGTTGACCATGATGAGCCGCTCGGCCAGGTCCGCCACGACAACCGCGCCGGCGATGCTGTTGAGGATGGACTGAGTGATGCTGACCTGGTGGTGCAGCTCGTCTTCCAGCGCCCGGCGCGCCGAGATATCGCGCAGCGACGCGAAGAAGATCTTCCTGCCTGGGCTATCGATCGGCGTGACGGTCAGCTCGACCGGAATCTCGCTTCCATCCTTGCGGCGGGCTTGCATCTCCATCCGCCTGCCGACGATCCGGCCGCCGCCCGTCTCGAGATGGTGCCTGAGTCCGGAAAGATGCGCTTGCCGGTAGCGTTCAGGAATCACGAACGCGGTGAGCGGCAAGCCGATCGTCTCTTCCCTGGACCATCCGAAGGTTTCCTCCGCACGGCGGCTCCATTCAAGAATGCTGCTGTCGCAATCAATGGCAATGAAGGCGTCGAGTGCGTTGTCGATGATTTGCCGGTACAGTTCTTCGGCCTGTGTTGCCTCATGGAACAGGGATTTCATCGAAATGGGACGGGTCGGGTTTTCTCCGTGGTTAAGACACTGAATCGATCCTGCGGTTTCTTGCCGCAGGCGGCCCGGGCGCAGCGGCTTGCATCCCCCCTCCTTTGATGCACGTCAAACAACATCCGGGTGTGCTCCCTACCATGGAAGAGGCTGATACAGGGAGGAAGCGATGGACAGGCCAAGATCGACGCTGGAACCGGTGACCCGTGACGGGCAAGCCGCGGGGACCAGGATGCCGCCTCCGTCATGGGGGGTTACCGATGTCGAGCCGCCGCCGACGATCGACCGCCTGATTCATGCGGCGATGGGACGCTTCACCGGAAGCATTTCGCCGGCCAGTCTCGCGCTTGCCTATACCGACTGGATGCTGCATCTCGCGCAGTCGCCCGGCAAATGGCAGCGGCTGGCCGAAAAGGCGGTGCGCAAGGCGGCCCGGTTCAGCCTGTATGCAGCGCGCGCCTCTTCGGAAAGACAGGTGGAACCGTGCATCACGCCGCTGCCGCAGGATCGCCGCTTCCGCAACGAGGGCTGGCAGCACTGGCCGTTCAACCTGATCCACCAGGGCTTCCTGCTGAACCAGCAGTGGTGGCACAACGTCACCACCGGTATCGGAGGCGTATCGCCGCATCATGAACAAGTGGTGTCTTTCGTTTCGCGACAATTGCTCGATACCATATCCCCGGTCAACTTCATCGCCACCAATCCCGAGGTGCTCGACGCCACCGTGCGGGAGAACGGGGTCAACCTGGTGCGCGGCCTGATGAATTTCTTTCAGGACTGGGAACGGCACCTGGCTGGCAAGCCGCCCGCGGGCACGGAGAACTTCATGCCCGGCAGCGAGGTAGCGGTCACGCCCGGGCAGGTGGTCTACCGCAACCGCCTGATCGAGCTGATCCAGTATGCGCCGTCCACAGGCGAGGTGTTCGCCGAGCCGATCCTGATCGTGCCGGCCTGGATCATGAAGTACTACATCCTCGACCTGTCGCCGCACAACTCGCTGGTGAAATACCTGGTCGACCAGGGACATACGGTATTCATGATTTCGTGGCACAACCCGACCGAGCAGGACCGCGACCTCGACATGGAAGACTACCTGCGGCTGGGCGTGCTGGAAGCGCTGAACGCGGTGCGGGCGATCGTGCCCGACCAGAAGATAAATGCCGCTGGCTACTGCATTGGCGGCACGCTGCTGGCGATGGCCGCCGCCTACCTGGCGCAGATCGGCGACGAACGCCTCAATTCGATCACGCTGCTGGCCGCGCAGACCGATTTCTCCGAGGCCGGCGAACTGACGCTGTTCATCGACGACAGCCAGCTCAACTACCTGGAAGACATCATGTGGAACCAGGGCTTCCTCGACAACCGGCAGATGGCGGGCGCCTTCCAGCTGCTGCGCTCGCATGACCTGATCTGGTCGCTGATCGTCCAGCAATACCTGGTCGGCGGCCGCCAGACCTACACCGACCTGATGGCATGGAATGCCGACGCCACGCGCATGCCCTACCGGATGCACAGCGAATACCTGCACCGGCTGTTCCTGAAGAACGACCTGTTCGCCGGCCGTTACAAGGTCAACGGCCGCACCATCGCGCTGGGCGACATCCGCGCGCCGATTTTCGCGGTCGCCACGGAAACCGATCATGTGGCGCCGTGGAAGTCGGTATACAAGATCAACCTGATCGCCGCCCCCGATGTCACCTTCCTGCTCACCAGCGGCGGCCATAATGCCGGGATCGTCAGCCAGCCCGGCCATACCGGCCGCCACTATCGCATCGCGCACCGCCGCGCGCGCACCAATTACATGGATGCCGAGCAGTGGTACCTGTCCAACCCGAGCATCGACGGCTCCTGGTGGCCGGCCTGGGCTGAATGGCTGGAACAGCGCGCGAGCGGCCGAACCGCGCCACCCGCCATGGGCGCCACGAGCCGCGGGTACCCGCCGCTGACGGAGGCTCCCGGCAGCTATGTGCTGGAGCGCTGACCACTGAAAGCGCTGTCCCGGCGCCTGCGCAGGCCGCCTGCGATGGCATAAATGCGACATCCTTCAACTCTTGGCTGGATTCGGGATAGAATAGCTGCGGACGACATACATAATAATGACAACAGGAAAACGTCGATTGCGCCGCGCCTTTTGTGCGATGCAATATCGATGCGCTCAGTTCGCCACCTCTTTACGAGACGCCTGACAAGCACGCTTTCATGCTGAAACCACTCTGTACACGGTTGCGGGCGGACTTCTCAAAGGGCAGGCCGGAATTCTGATGATGGAAGCACTGCTCAAGCACCTTGTAGATATTACCTGCCAACGCGACCATACCTTGCTCGACAGCTCCGTGGTGTCGGCACTGCATGAACTCGTCGGCGCATCCCAGGTACGCGTACACGAAATGTTCCGGTTCCGCGACGAGCTGTTCATGCGGCCGCGCGTGTGGATCAAGGACGGCAGCGTAGTATCGACGGATGAAGACTTCTCGGTCGACCACAACGGCGAACCGCTCAACAACTACCCGGAACTGGTCGACAGCATCAAGCAGCGCAAGTCCTGCATCGAAGAAGTGAGCGCCGCCGGCGACCGCACGCTGTGGCTGCCGGTCTGGCTGAACGACAAGGTCAGCACCTGCCTTGAAGTGACCAATCCGACGCCCTACGACAGCGGCACGCTGCACATGATCGAAGGCATCCTCAGCGTCTACCGCAATTACCAGAACATCCTCGACTACAGCGAGCGCGACTCCCTCACCGGCCTGCTCAACCGCAAGACCTTCGACGAGAAGTTTTCGCGGCTGCTGTCCACAGCCACGCCGGAAGCGTCGCCGCAGGACCAGGAAGAGCGCCGGCACAAGCACACGACCGGCATCGGGCACTGGCTGGCGGTCGTCGACATCGACCATTTCAAGAAAGTCAACGACCAGTTCGGTCACCTGTATGGCGACGAGGTGCTGATCCTGGTGGCCAACCTGCTGCGCTCATCGTTCCGGGCGCAGGACCGCGTGTTCCGCTTCGGCGGCGAGGAGTTCGTGGTGCTGCTGCGTTCAACCACGCTGGCGGACGCGCGCAAGATCTTCGAGCGCTTCCGCTCCAACGTCGAGCAGCATGAATTCCCGCAGGTCGGCAAGGTGACGGTCAGCCTCGGCTTTGCCAGCATTTCCGCTGAATCGCCGGTCGTGATCCTGGGCCACGCCGACCAGGCGCTCTATTATGCCAAGGCGAACGGCCGCAACCGGGTCTGCTACTACGACGAGTTGGTGCAGAGCGGCGAACTGCATTCCGAAGTGTCGAACGATACGGTCGAGTTCTTCTGACGCCTGCCCGGCGCCGGCGCGCCAGGCTGAGCAGCTCAGTGCACCGCCCGCTTCACCGTTGCCATCATCGCCCCCGCCAGCATCAACAGTCCGCCCGATGCGCGGTTGCTGTTCCTTACAAAGCGCTCGTTTGCCGTGAACCGCTGCGTCTTGCTGCCCAGCCAGGCATACAGGCTGTAAGCACCCACATCCAGCCCGATGCAGGTGACGCCGAATACCAGCATTTGCAACGCGACCGGGCGTGTGGGGTCCACGAACTGCGGCAGCAGGGCGACGAAGTACAGCAACGCTTTGGGATTGGACAGTTCCACCACCACCGCCTGCCAGAACGCCCGCAAGCCATGTACCGACTGGCTGCTGCCATGGGTGACCGTCAGGGCGCTCGCCTTGCTGCGCATCGCGGACAGGCCTAGGTAGAACAGATAGGCGACGCCGATCCATTTGATGACCGAAAACAGCGTGCCGCTGGCAACGATCAGCGCCGCCACGCCGGTCGCCGACAGCGCGAAATAGACCGCGTTCGCCAAGGCGATGCCGGCGATCGCCCAGTAGGAGCGGCGGTAGCCGTTGCTGATGCCTTGCGCGACGACCAGCAGCGCCGCCGGCCCCGGTGTCAGGCAGACCACGGCGGTGGTGACGAGAAAAATCAGATAAGTTTCCCAGTTCATGCAGGCCTCCTTGGGGCGGGTGGATCAGGTTGTGGAAGACGCGGCGGAAGCCGCAGCGGACGCATTCGTGTTTTTGGGTGTTGCCTTCGCGGTAGTCAGCAGGATCACGCTGCCGAGGATGATTGCCATCGACAGCAGTTCGCGCGCGCCGAGGGTTTCTCCCGCCAGCCCTACGCCGAGCAGCACCGCGATCACCGGATTGACGTAGGCATAGCTCGATGCCAGCGCCGGCTTGACCTTGGACAGCAGATACATGTAAGCGGAGAAGGCGGCGAGCGATCCGGCGGTCACCAGATAGCCCCACGCCAGGAGCGCACGGCTGTCGAAGGATGCGCCAAGCCGCTCGCCTTGCAGCCAGCCGGCGACCACGAGAAACGCGCCGCCGGCCAGCATCTCACTCGCAAAGCCCATCGCACCTGGTGCGAGCGCCAGTTTTTTCTGTGACAACACCGAACCGAAAGTCCAGCAGGTGACGGCGCCGGCCAGCGCCAGCACGCCGGCCGGCTGCGCCCGGAACTCGCCGCCGCCGGCAAGCAGGGCCGCACCGCCGAAGCCTATTACGATGCCGGTCCATTCGCGCGGTCCCGGCCAGTCCCCGAACAGCCCGGCCCACAATGCAAACATCAACGGCGCGGCAGCAATGAATACCGCTGTCATACCGGACGACACATACTGCTGCGCGACCGCCGTCAGCCCCATGCCGCCGCCCAGCAACAGCACGCCGACCACCGCGCCGTCACGCCATTGCCGCAAGTTCGGGGCGGGGTTTCCGCGCAGCGCCAGCCACAGGTACAGCACCGTCCCCGCAACCAGGAAGCGCGTGCCCATCAGCAGGAAAGGCGGAAAGGACAGCAACGCGAAACGGATCGCCAGATAGGTCGATCCCCAGACCAGGTAGACGGTGAGCAGTGCGAGCAGAACGGGTTTCGGCAGCGTTTTCATGGTTGACTTGTGGTTTTTATATGGAGAACAGTGTATGCGCCAAAAACCGCAAATTGAATGCATAATCAAAGGCAAACAAGATCACAAAACTTTTCTTTCATCGAAATAGAGGGGAATAGCCGTGAAAATCGAATTCGACGCGATGGATGCCCGCATCCTCGAGATCCTGCAGGCCGACGCGCGCACCACGCTGGCCGAAATCGGACGGCGGATTCACATGAGCCAGCCGGCGGTCGCCGAACGGGTGCGCCGCATGGAAGCGGCGGGCGTGATCGCCGGTTACCATGCGCGCGTCAATCCGGCCGCGCTAGGCTACGGCATCACCGCCTTCATCCGCGTCTCCAAGCGCAGCCATGAAACGCCGGTGGAAGTGGTCGCCGCGCAAGTGCCGCAGATCGTCGAATGCCATTCCATCACCGGCGACGATTGCAGCATCGTGAAGGTGGTCGCGCCGTCGGTGACCGAACTGGAGAAGGTGATCGCCGAACTGACGCGCTGCGGCGTGACTTCGACGTCGCTGATCCTGTCCTCATCGATTCAGCACAAGGCAATCAAGCCGGTCTAGCCATGGAACTGCGCCAACTCCGCTATTTCGTCGCCATCGTCGACCATGGCTCGCTGTCGCGCGCGACGCGCGTGCTGCACGTCGCGCAGCCGGCGCTGACGCAGCAGATCCAGCAGCTCGAGGAGGAGCTCGGCGCGCAGCTGCTGCACCGCTCAGCGCAGGGCGTGATGGCGACCGACGCCGGAAAGACTTTCTACGAGCATGCGCAGGCGATCCTCAAGCAAGTCGAGGATGCGAAATGGGCGGTGGCGCAGTCGACCGGCCGCCCAGCCGGCACCGTGGCGCTCGGGATTCCGCAAAGCGTCTCCGGCGCGCTCGCGCTGCCGCTACTGACGGCGGTGCGCGAAACCTATCCGGAAATTTCGCTGCAGCTGACCGAAGAATTGTCCGGCAACCTGATCGAGCAATTGAAATCGGGGCGCATCAATCTTGCGGTGCTGTTCGACGACGGCCAGCTCGGCGCGTTCGCCGTCACGCCTCTGGTGGAGGAAGAGCTGATGTTCATCACCCGCGCCGGCTCCCGCTTCGCGCCGGCGCGAACCAGGCTGCCCCTCGCTCGTGCGGTGCAGGCGCCGCTGATCCTGCCCGGGCTGCAGCATGGCGTGCGGCCCCGGATCGAGCGCGTGGTGCAGTCGGCCGGGCTGACGCTCGCGCAGGTCATCGACATCAATTCGGTCGCGATCCTGAAATCAGCGCTGCTGGCCGACATCGGCGCCACGATCCTGCCGGTGGCGCCGGTGTTGTCGGAGGTCGAGCGCGGCGAAATGATCGCGCATGCAATCACCGGCCAGTCGATCTCGCGCACCGTGGTGCTGTGCTCGTCGAAGAACATTCCGCTCACCAATGCCGCCGCCGCGGTCGCCCGGCTGGTGGTCGACATCAGCCACGGCTTGTGCGACAGCGGGCGCTGGCTCGGCGCGCACTGCCTCGGGCGTTCGTAAGCGGCGTCAGGGCAGCGCCGGCCGGTGCGGCACATGCGGGAAATCCGGCCGCTGCCGCGCCGCGCGCCCGATCGCCCTCAGCGCCGCCAGCGCCATGCTCGCGCCACGGCCTTTCCAGCACCTGCATGCGGAGCGGCAGGCTGGCGCTGCCCTCTTCGGTGTCGCGCGCCATGTGTTGCGCCAAGCCGGCAGCGACACCGGCCAGACGCTCGGATCGAGCCGCCCGCTCTTTTTACGAGCCATTGATTTTTCTTATACCCCTATCCGCATTCCGTATTTGCGCCAGCCGCTGCCGCGCCTTACACTTCTTCGTAGCGCATTTGCATGCAAAAACGCTCACGACCGCTACCCCGGTCTTGCATCCTGGCAATCAGTCGCCTTACCCCGGCGCCGCCCTGCCAGGTGCTATCTGAAATAACCTTTTGGAGAAGACAACATGCCCGACACAGCAGTGGCCACTGCTGGGCAAGCCAATGCCGCAAAGGACGGCAAGCCTGCCCTCGCCCCCGTCAAGCTCGACGACAAATACACTTCCACCTCCGGCAAGATCTTCATCTCGGGGATCCAGGCCCTGGTGCGCCTGCCGCTGATGCAGCGCCAGCGCGACCTCGCCGCCGGCCTGAACACCGCCGGCTTCGTATCCGGCTACCGCGGCTCGCCGCTCGGCGGCCTCGATGAAAATCTCTGGAAGGCGCAAAAGCTGCTGGAGGAAAACCATATCAAGTTCGTGCCCGGGGTCAACGAAGACCTGGCGGCGACCGCCGTCTGGGGCACGCAGACAGTCGACCTGATCGGTCCGGCGAAGTACGACGGCGTATTCGCGATGTGGTACGGCAAGGGCCCGGGCGTGGACCGCTGCGGCGACGTCTTCAAGCACATGAACCATGCCGGCACCGCGAAACACGGCGGCGTGCTGCTGGTGGCCGGCGACGATCACGGCGCGTATTCCTCGACGCTGCCGCATCAGTCGGATCACATCTTTGCCGCCTGCATGATCCCGGTGCTGTACCCGTGCAACGTGCAGGAATACCTCGACCTCGGGCTGCACGCGTGGGCGATGTCGCGCTATTCCGGCTGCGCGGTCGGCTTCAAGGCGCTGGCCGATACCGTGGAGTCCACCGCTTCGGTCGACGCCGATCCGTTCCGGCTGAAGATCGAATACCCGACCGACTTCATCATGCCGGAAGGCGGCCTGAACACCCGGCTGTCGACCGACACCCTCGGCATCCAGGCGCGCAAGCAGGAAGCGCTGATGCAGGATTACAAGATCTACGCGGCACTCGCGTATGCCCGCGCCAACAAGCTGAACCACACCACCATCGACAGCCCGAAAGCGCGCCTGGGCATCATTGCCTCCGGCAAGTCCTACCTGGATGTGCTGGAAGCGATGGAAGAACTCGGCATCGACGAAAAGATGGCGGCCGACATCGGCATTCGCGTGTTCAAGGTGGCGATGCCGTGGCCGCTGGAGCCGGACGGCGTGCGCGAGTTCGCGCAAGGGCTGGACGAGATCCTGGTGGTCGAGGAAAAGCGCCAGATCGTCGAATACCAGCTCAAGGAACAGCTCTACAACTGGCGCGACGACGTGCGTCCGCGCGTGATCGGCAAGTTCGATGAAAAGGGCGAATGGGTGCATCCGCGCGGTGAATGGCTGCTGCCGCCCAAGGCCGATTTCTCGATTGCGCAGATCGCCCGCGTGATTTCACAACGCATCGCGCGCTTCCACACCAGCGACCTGATCAAGGCCCGCCTGGCCTTCCTGGAAGCGAAAGACAAGGTGCTGTCCAAAGCCGTGAACACGCCGCCGCGCCCGGCGTACTATTGCTCCGGCTGCCCGCACAACACATCGACCAAGGTGCCCGAAGGCAGCTTCGCATTGGCGGGCATCGGCTGCCATGTGATGGCAACGGCCATCTACCCGGAATTCAACAAGCTGACCACCCACATGGGCGGCGAAGGCGCCCCGTGGATCGGGCAGGCAGCCTTCTCCAAGGTGCCGCATGTGTTCCAGAACCTCGGCGACGGCACCTATTTCCATTCCGGCTATCTCGCCATCCGCGCGGCGGTCGCGGCCAACGTCAACATCACCTACAAGATCCTGTACAACGACGCGGTCGCGATGACCGGCGGCCAGCCGGTGGACGGCATCACTTCGGTGCCGATGATCGCACAGCAGATGGTGGCCGAAGGCGTGAAGCGCATCGCGCTGGTAACGGAAGATCTGGGCCGCTATGAAGACCGCTCTTCCCTGCCATCCATTGTCACCCTGCACGACCGCAAGGACATGGACGCGGTGCAGCGCGAACTGCGCGAGGTGCCGGGCGTCACCGTCCTGATCTACGACCAGACCTGCGCCGCTGAAAAGCGCCGCCGCCGCAAGAAGAATGAATATCCGGACCCGAACAAGCGCCTGTTCATCAACGACGCGGTATGCGAAGGCTGCGGCGACTGCGGTGTCCAGTCCAACTGCACGTCGATCATGCCGCTGGAAACCGAGTTCGGCCGCAAGCGCGCGATCGACCAGTCGTCCTGCAACAAGGATTATTCCTGCGTGAAGGGCTTCTGCCCGAGCTTCGTGACGGTGGAAGGCGGCACGCTGAAGAAGTCCAGGAC
>NZ_DASPLS010000101.1:0-80192 GCF_035627455.1 Noviherbaspirillum sp. | reverse complement strand
GCCAGTCGTCCAGGCCACCCTGCGCCATGGTCCACATGATGCCGAATCCCGCGGCATCCTCGGTTTTCCACGGATCACGACCAAACAGGCCGGGAAGAATGTACAACAGGCATAAGGCGAACAGGACCCGGCGAGGAAGCGCATTCGTGGCGGCTGCAGGTAGGCGGACTGGCTTCATGAGGGGAACGGACTTGGCTTGTTCTTATTGAGTTCGGCGATATTGTGCCGTAAAAGTACCCCGGACAGGGGAAACGCCCGGGAAACAAAAAAGGCAGCCGTAGCTGCCTTTTTCGGTGAAGCGGCAGGATCAGCCTGCAGCTTGCGTCTTGGAACCGCGGGTGCCGAACTTCTGGCGGAATTTCTCCACGCGGCCGGCGGTGTCGACGATCTTGTGCTTGCCGGTGTAGAACGGGTGCGATTCTGCGGAAACTTCAATCTTCACCAGCGGGTATTCCTTGCCTTCGAACGTGATTTTCTCTTTCGTTTCGATGGTCGAGCGGGTGATGAATTTGAAGTCGTTGGACATGTCCTGGAACACGACTTCGCGATAATTCGGGTGAATGCCTTCTTTCATGATTTCCTCTGGATAGTTTGGTAGCCAATCGGCACTTCGTCGGTCCTGCTGCTTCTTGACCCGATTGCCGGTCACTTGCCGGGGTGAAAACCGGGCATTATACAATAGAATCAGTGATTTGCGAAAGGATGCGGTTTCGTCGGCGCTAAGGGCGGGCGGCAGACCTGTGCGGGCTGGCGAAATGAAAAAGGGCGCATTCCTGCGCCCTTCCTGCCACCTTATAAAGCGTCAGCGATCAGCTTCCGCCACGGCGCATGAGTTCGAAGAACTCTGCGTTGTTCTTGGTGGACTTCATCTTGTCGAGGATGAACTCCATCGCCTCGATCTCGTCCATGCCGTACAGCAGCTTGCGCAGGATCCAGATCTTCTGCAGCTGGTCAGGCTTGATCAGCAATTCCTCGCGCCGGGTGCCCGACTTGTTGAGGTTGATCGACGGGTAGACGCGCTTCTCGGCCAGGCGGCGCTCCAGGTGCACTTCCATGTTGCCGGTGCCCTTGAATTCTTCATAGATCACGTCGTCCATGCGGCTGCCGGTCTCGATCAGCGCGGTGGCGATGATGGTCAGGGAGCCGCCTTCCTCGACGTTGCGCGCCGCGCCGAAGAAGCGCTTCGGGCGCTGCAGCGCGTTGGCGTCCACGCCGCCGGTCAGCACCTTGCCGGAAGCCGGGATCACCGTGTTGTAGGCGCGCGCGAGGCGGGTGATGGAGTCGAGCAGGATCACCACGTCGCGCTTCATCTCGACCAGGCGCTTGGCTTTTTCCAGCACCATTTCCGCGACCTGCACGTGGCGGGTGGCCGGTTCGTCGAAGGTCGAGGCGACCACTTCGCCGCGCACCGAGCGCTGCATTTCGGTCACTTCCTCGGGGCGTTCGTCGATCAGCAGCACGATCAGCGTCGTGTCCGGATGGTTGGTGGTGATCGAGTGCGCGATGTGCTGCAGCATCACGGTCTTGCCGGACTTCGGCGAGGCGACCAGCAGGCCGCGCTGGCCCTTGCCGATGGGTGCAATCATGTCGATGATGCGGCCGGTGATATTTTCCTCGCCGCGCATCTCGCGCTCGAGGTGCAGCAGTTTGTTGGGATGCAGCGGCGTCAGGTTCTCGAACAGGATGCGGTGCTTGGACGCTTCCGGCGGTTCGCCGTTGACCTTGTCCACCTTCACCAATGCAAAGTAGCGTTCGCCGTCCTTCGGCGTGCGCACCTCGCCTTCAATCGAGTCGCCGGTGTGCAGGTTGAAGCGGCGGATCTGCGAGGGCGAGATATAGATGTCGTCGGTCGACGCCATGTAGCTCGCGTCGGGCGAACGCAGGAAGCCGAAGCCGTCGGGCAGGACTTCAAGGGCGCCGTCGCCAAAGATCTGTTCGCCGCCTTTTGCGCGCTTCTTCAGGATCGCGAACATCAGCTCCTGCTTGCGCAGGCGGGCGGCATTGTCGATTTCGAGGCCGATTGCCATGTCCAGCAAGGCCGAGACGTGGAGCTGCTTGAGTTCAGATAAATGCATAGTGAGTGTCCCGGGATGGGAAATGTCAGGTGGGGGAGGGTGCTGCGAGGACGGTTAATTCGAAAACCAAAGCGGCGGTACGAATGCACCGCCGCGCTTGCATCAGATATTGCTGTCGATGAACGATGTCAGCTGGCCCTTTGCCATCGCGCCGACCTTTTGTGCGGCGGGCACGCCGTTCTTGAACAGGATCAGCGTCGGGATGCCGCGGATGCCGAACTTGGCGGGAACCGCCTGGTTGGCATCGACGTCCATCTTGGCGATCTGCAGCTTGCCATCGTATTCCTTCGCCACTTCTTCGAGGATCGGGGCGATCATCTTGCAGGGACCGCACCACTCTGCCCAGAAGTCGACCAGGACCGGCTTGTCGGACTTCAGCACGTCCGATTCGAAAGAGGCGTCAGTGATGTATTTAATGTTTTCGCTCATGGTTTCCTCGTGAGAGGTTCAAGGATGTCTGTATTCTGGCGCCTGCTGCCTTGCCAGCCAAACGGACGCTTTGTCCGGGATTGCAATGGGCAAGTGGAGACGTCGTGCGCGAATTCAAGTCCGTTGACGGCTGCTGCAAGACGTAGTGCGGCGGGAAGTTGGTAAATCATAACCGATTTTCGTGAAAAGTGTAGTGCACTCCCCGAATTTTTGCCCCGGTTCACATAAAATATCCGGCAACGCCGCGCTCGCGCTATTCTAGGGCTCCTCCTGTCAAACAGTCATGCCACACCGTTCCCTGCTGATCCCGCCGTCCGCCGCGTTCTGGTCCGAGGCCGCCCGCGCGATGCTCGAAGACGGCCTGCTGCGGCAGGCCGATCCGGGGCTGCGTGACTTCTCCGGCGTGCGCGTGCTGGTGCCGGCCTTTTGTCATGCGCAGCACCTGAAGACGGCGCTTGCCGACTGCCTGCGGCATCCCTTCATTCCGCCGCGCATCACCACGCTGTCGTCCTGGATCGCCATGATGCCGCCCGACGAGAGCGCGCGCGGCAGCGTGCCGCACAGTGAGCGCCTGATGGCGCTGTATGCGGAACTGCGCCAGCACGGCTGGCTGAAGAAACTGTTTTCGGCCCGCCGCAATACCGACCTGCTGCCGCTGGCGCAGATGCTGCTCACGCTGTTTGACGAACTCAGCGAGGCGCTGCTGCCCTCGATGCAACTGTCACCCGATGCTGCCGAGGAACGTTGGCAGTCAGCACTGGAACAACTGCCGCTACCTGCGCGCAATATCCTTTCCGATGAAGCGCAACTGGTCTGGACGCTCTGGAAGACGCAGCTCGACAGTAGCGACCCGGTTGCCGCTTGCCATGCGCAGATGCAGAGACTGGCGTCGCAGGCGCAAACGCCATTGATCTGGCTCAATCCGCAACCGCCGGCCGGCTTGCATGCGGCTTTTCTCGACGCCTACGCGCAGCGCCAGCCGGTGTGGCACATCGGACTCGACTGGCATGCGCATGCGGTTGCGGGCGCGTTCGCCTACGCATGGACCGACATGCTGGAGGAGGACGGCCGCGACTCCTGGCTTGCCGCCAATCCCGTGGAAATCGATGCGCCCGGCGGCGTCTCGCTATGCCCTTGCGGCAGCCTGGAGCAGGAAGCGCAACGCGGCGCGCAGCTCGTGCTCGACTGGCTGCGCGAAGGCAAGGAGCGCGTGGCGATCATCGCGCAGGATCGGGTGGTGGCCCGGCGCATCCGCGCGCTGCTCGAGCGCGCGCAGGTCTTCGTCGCCGACGAAACCGGCTGGAAGCTTTCCACCACGCGCAGCGCCGCCGCGCTGGCGGCACTGCTGGACGTGGTGAGCACGCGCGGTGAAACCGTCGCCTTGCTCGACCTGCTGAAATCGCCTTTCCTGTGCGCCGACCTGCCTGACAAGGCGCAGCGGGTGATGGCGATCGAACATGCGCTGCGGCGCTCCAACATCCTCGGCGGATGGGAGGCGGTGCAGGCCGCGCTGCGCGAAGCGCCGGCGGCACTGGAACTGCTCCGCTTCATCACCGGGCAAGCCGTCATGTTCAGCGGGCGAAAGAGCCTCAGGGAGTGGGGCGCGGTGACGACCCAGGCGCTGGAGGCGCTCGGCATGCGCGAGGCGCTCGCCGGCGACGCTGCGGGCGTGCAGGTGATCGCGCTGCTCGACCTGCTGCTGCAGGATTGCGACGGCATGTCGCACGCGTTTTCGTTTGCCGAATGGCGCGCCTTCCTCAGCCTGCAACTGGAATCGACGCCCTTCATTCCGGGCGAGGTCGACCGGCGCGTGGTGATGCTGCAGTTGAACGGCGCGCAGTTGCGCCGCTTCGACGCGGTGCTGATGGTCGGCGCCGACGCCGACCACCTGCCGTCGCAGGATACCGAGACGCTGTTCTTCGCCAACGCGGTGCGGCGCGAACTCGGCCTGGCCACGCGCGAAATGCGGCAGCGCCAGCAGCTGCGCGACTTCGCGGAGGTGCTCTGCGTCAATCCCGAAGTGGTTCTTTCCTGGCAGTCCTATCGCAATGGCGAGCCGAACCAGGTAAGCAACTGGATCGAGCGCCTGCAGCTGGCATTGGAGCGCGCAGGCGCGCCCTTGCTGCCGCTGCGCCGCATCGAGATCGAAGCGCGGCGGCTTGCGCCGCAACCGACGGCCATGCCCGCACCCTCGGCGCCGGACCTGCTGCCGCGACGGCTGTCGGCAAGCGGTTACAACAGTCTGGTCGCCTGTCCCTACCAGTTCTTCGCCACCCGCATGCTCGGCCTGTCCGCGCTCGACGAACTGTCGGACATGCCGGAGAAGCGCGACTACGGCGACTGGCTGCACCAGATCCTGCGCACCTACCACGAGACGCTGCGCGAGCGCCGGGTCGCGCCGGCGGACCGTGAAAACCTGCTGCGCGCGATTTCGGAAAAGGTGTTCGGCGAGGCGCTTGCGCAAAGCGCGGCGGCGCTCGGCTACTACGCGCGCTGGCAAAAGGTCATTCCTGCCTATCTCGACTGGGCGAATGCGCGCGAGCAGCAGGGCTGGAAGTTCGTGCTCGGCGAGCAGCGCTTCGACAAGACGATCTCCTGGGATGGCGGGCAGATCACGCTGCACGGCTACGTCGACCGGATCGACGAGAATGAAAACGGCGAGCGCGCGGTGCTCGACTACAAGACCCGGCCGCTGCAATCGCTGCGCGACAAGCTCAAGGATGCGGAAGATCACCAGCTGGCCTTCTACGGCCTGCTGTCCGACCTTCCGGTGGCGGCCGCGCATTACGTGGCGCTGGAAGTCACAAAGGACAAGACCGGCGACGTCGAAGCGAAGAACTATGCCGAATGGCAGAACTTGCTGGAAGCCCGGATCGTCTCCAGCGTGCAGGCGATTGGCAGCGGCGCGCCGCTGCCGGCGACCGGCATCGAAAAGATCTGCGTCTGGTGCGAAGTGCGCGGCCTGTGCCGCAAGGGGGCATGGTGACGATGCCGCACTCCTCGCCGCGCGCCTATGAAGTGAACGGCGCCGCCGCCGACGGGATGCAGTTCACCCGCGTCGCCTGCGACCCGGCGCGCTCGGTCGTGGTCGAAGCCTGCGCGGGCAGCGGCAAGACCTGGCTGCTGGTGGCGCGCATGCTGCGCCTGCTGCTGGCCGGCGCCGAACCGTCCGAATTGCTGGCGATTACCTTCACCCGCAAGGCGGCGCAGGAAATGCGCGAACGCCTGCTGCACCTGCTGCACGACATGGCGCTGCTGCCCGAAGCGGCGGTGCGCGGGCTGCTGCTCGAGCGCGGCATCGAGGAAGCCGAGCTCGCGCGCACGATGCCGGTCGCGCGCAAGCTGTACGAGCGCGTGCTGGCCAGCCCGCAGGCATTGTCGATCGACACCTTCCACAGCTGGTTCGCGCGGCTGGTGCAGATCGCGCCGCTGTCGTCCGGCGTGCCGCACGGCTATGCGCTGACCGAGGCGACCGGCGAGCTCGTGCTGGACGCCTACAGCCGCTTCATGCAGTCGCTCAGCGAGGAAGGGCAGGAGCCGGTGAAGCAGGCGCTGATGACGCTGTACGCGATGGCCGGCGACACCGGCGCGCGCCGGCTGCTCGATGCCTTCCTCGACAAGCGCGCCGAATGGTGGGCGGTCACGCAGCAGGACGACGATACGCCGCTGGAATGGCTGCGGCGGCTGTGCGGCGCAGACGGCGAGACCGACGCGCGGCTTGCGCTCTGGGACGACGACCGGCTGCTTGCGCGCATCACCGGCATTGCCCGCCTGCTCGGCCGCGGATCCGCGGTGAACCAGAAGCGCGCGGTCGCCATCGAGACCGCGCTCAGCGCCGGCGCGGGCATCGACAGCTTCGACGCGTTGTGCAACGAGTTCTTCAGCGATGCCGGCGAGGCGCGCAAGAACCAGAAGACCAAGGACCTGTCCAGGGCGATCGAGCAGGACCTCGGTGCCGACGGCGTGCGCGTCTTCGACGAGGAGTTCGAGGCGATCGGCGAGCATCTGAAGCAGTTGCGCAAGCGCAGCTGCGAACGCCAGGTGCTGGCGCTGAACGAAGCCTTGTTCACCGCCGGCCGCGCCTACCTGGAACAGTATCAGGCGGTGAAGGCGGAACAGCGGGTGTTCGATTTCGGCGACCTCGAATGGCATGCATACCGGCTGCTGACCAATCCCGAGCATGCCGCCTACCTGCAGAGCCGGCTGGATGCGCGCTACCGGCACATCCTGCTCGATGAATTCCAGGACACCAATCCGCTGCAATGGACCATCGTGCGCGCCTGGCTGGACGCGTACGGCGACGACGCGCAGAAGCCGAGCGTGTTCGTCGTGGGCGACCCGAAACAGTCGATTTACCGCTTCCGCCGCGCCGAGCCGCGCGTGTTCGCGGCGGCGCGCGACATGCTTGCGGCGATCGGCGCCGACGTGCTGCGCACCAACCAGACGCGCCGCAATGCGCGTACCGTGGTCGACGTGCTCAACGCCAGCTTCCGCACCAACCCGATCTTCGCGCCGCAGACCACGCTGGCGCCGCAGGCGGGCACGGTGTGGCGCCTGCCCTTGGTTCGTGCCGAAGAAAAGAAGCAGGATGAGAGCGCGGTTTTCGCCCTGCGCGATCCGCTCGCCGCGGCACGCGAGGAAGAGGAAGACGCGCGCCGCCTCGACGAGGGCCGCGCGGTGGCGCGCGCGATCAGGGCGGCGCTGGGCGGGCTGGCGGAGCAGGGCCGGCAGCCGGCCTGGTCGGATGTGATGCTGCTGGTGAAGAAGCGTACCTATCTCGGCGCCTATGAAAGCGCATTGCGCGAAGCAGGCATTCCCTTCGTTTCGGACAAGCGCGGCGGCCTGCTGGAATCGCTGGAGGTTGCCGATCTGATCGCCCTGTTGAGTTTCCTGATCACGCCGGGGGACGACCGGGCGCTGGCGCATGTGTTGAAGTCGCCGATCTTTCACGCCGGCGACAATGACCTGATCGCCATCGTCCGTCAGGAGGGCAGCACATGGTGGGAGCGCATGCAGGCGGCCGCGGCCGGCAGCGCTTCGGCCGCGCTCTGGCGCGCGCGGCAGCTTCTGCAGGCCTGGCTCGATGCCGCGCCGCGGCTGCCGGTGCATGACCTGCTCGACCTCATCCTGCATCAGGGGCAGCTGGTGGCGCGTTATGCGCAGGCGGCGCCGGCGGCGGCGCGCGCGCAGGTGGTCGGCAATATCGAGGCCTTCACCGAACTGGCGCTCAACCTCGATGCCGGCCGCTATCCCAGCCTGCCGAAATTCATCGATGCCTTGCAGGTATTGAGGAAGGGCGCGGAAAACGATGCGCCGGACGAGGCCGCGGTGGATGCCGCCGTCGATGCGGTGCGCATCCTGACCATCCACAGCGCCAAGGGCCTGGAGGCGCCGGTCGTGGTGCTGGTCGATGCCAATCACAGCGAGCCGGCGCGCGACGACAGCGGCATCCTGTGCGACTGGCCGCAGGATGCGGACGCACCGTCGCATTTTTCCTGTTTCGGCCGCAAGGGCGAGCGCGGCGCTGCGCGCGATGCCCTGTTCGCCGCCGAAGAGGCGTTCAAGCAGCAGGAGGACTGGAACCTGCTGTACGTTGCGGCCACGCGCGCCAAGGAGATGCTGATCGTCAGCGGCGTTGCCGGCGCGCGCGGCGCGCTCGAGGACGGTACGGTGGAGGGAAGCTGGTACCACCGTTTGCTGGCGGTGCCGGAAATGCTGTTCGACGCGGACGCGGCGGATTTCACCGGCGCGTCTGCCGCAGGGGAGGGCGAGTTCGCCATTCCGTTGTTCGATCCGCCGGCGCTGGGGCAGCCGGCGGCGGACGCGGCGCCGGCGCGCAGCATCGCGATCGACGAAGGTATCGCCTTGCATGCGCTGCTCGAGCGCTTGACGCAGACGGCGCAGTGGCCGGTGGCCGTGCCGGAGGTGCCGCAGCTTGCGCGCTGGCTGCGCTGCGCGCACGCGGTCGCGGCGGTCATTCGCGAGCATGCGCTGCGCATCCTCGGGCAGCAGGAGCTGGAGCGTTTCTTCAATCCGGCGCACTTCGAGGTTGCGCACAATGAACTGGAGGTGCTGTGCGGCGGCGAGTTGTATCGCTTCGACCGCGCCGTCGTGTGCGCCGGGGAAGTCTGGATTCTCGACTACAAGCGCGACCTGCTCGACAGCGAGCGGGCGGAGTATCGCGCGCAGCTGCTGCGTTACCAGGCCGCCGCGCAGCAGGTGTTCCCGGGAAAAACGCTGCGCACCGCGCTCATCACGGCAGACGGGCGCTTGTGGGAGATGGATTGACGCGCTGCGGCTGCCTTCGGGCGGCCAAGAGCTTCCGCTATTGCACGGTCGCCGCGCGCTGCAGGATCCTGTGTTCGAATTCCTGCGCGCTGAGGGGGCCGCTGAAATAGTAGCCCTGAATCGCGTCGCACCCATGGCGGCGCAGGAATTCGAATTGCTCGGCCGTTTCGACGCCTTCCGCGATCACTCGATGCTTCAGGCTTTTGGCCATGCTGATGATGGCGCAGGTGATCGCCGCGTCGTCGGCATCCGTCACGATATCCTGCACGAAGGATTTGTCGATCTTCAGCGCGTCGATCGGGAAGCGCTTCAGGTAGCTGAGGCTGGAGTAGCCGGTGCCGAAGTCGTCGATGGACAGGCTCACGCCCATGCGCTTCAAGGCTTCCAGCAGCTGGATCGTGAGATCGATGTCCTGCATGGTCACGCTTTCGGTCAATTCCAGCTCGAGGTAGCGCGGCTCGAGCCGGGTTTCTTCGAGCACCCGCGCCACCATTTCCAGGAAGTGTTTTTCCCTGAATTGCACCGCCGATACGTTGACCGCGATGGGCAGCGCCTCGTAGCCGGCGTCCTGCCATGCGCGGTTCTGCCGGCAGGCCTTGCGCAACACCCATTCGCCGATCGGAATGATGAGTCCGCTTTCCTCGGCAATCGGGATGAACTGCGAGGGCGATACCGGGCCGCTGCGCTGGTCGTGCCAGCGGATCAGGGCTTCGGCACCGATCACCCTGCGGTCGGCGATGCTGAGCTTGGGCTGGTAATAGAGCGCCGACTCTTCGCGGGCAATGGCGCGGCGCAGGCTGCCTTCCAGCGCGAAGCGACGGATCGCGCGCTCGTTAATCCGGGGCATGAAGAACTGGTAATTGTTTCGCCCCTGCGCCTTGGCCTGGTACATCGCCGCTTCCGCATGGCGGATGATCGTCTCGCTGTCCTGGCCGTCCTCCGGACAGATGCTGATCCCGATGCTGGCGCTGATGTGGATTTCGTGGCCATCGATGGAAAACGGCTCCGTCATCGCGGTCAGGCATTGGCCGGCCGCGCGCGCGGCGGCGAGCGTGTCCCCGATTTCCGGCAGCAGGATCGCGAATTCGTCGCCGCCGTAGCGCCCGACGGTATCGGTGTCGCGCTTGCAGCGTTTCAGGCGGTCTGCGATTTCCTGCAGCAGCCGGTCGCCCACCGCGTGGCCGAGCGTGTCGTTGACGTGCTTGAAGCGGTCGAGGTCGAGGAACAGGAGCGCCGTGCGGGTGTTGTGCGGCAGTGCCAGCGCAAGCGCCTGCGACAGGCGGTCGTTCAGCAGGAAGCGGTTCGGCAATCCGGTCAATGCATCATGCTGGGTGACATAGGACATCTTGAGCGTCATCGCATGGAGGGCGCTGACGTCATGCAGCACCAGGACCGCCCCCATCACCTTTCCGTCGCGGCGGTGGATGGGGGCGCAGGAATTGTTCACCGTCGATTCCCGCCCGTCGCGGTGCACCAGGATGATTTGCGGCGGCAATGTCGCAGTCGTGCTGCCATCCAGCACCGGGGACAGCGAATAGGCGAGCGGCTGCCGGGTGACCGTGTCGACCACCTTGAATACCTCGTGCACGGTCTTGCCGGCAGCCTCGGCGTTCGGCCACCCGCTCAGGGTCTCCGCCGCCGGGTTCATGTAGCTGATTTTTCCGTCGACATCGGTGGTGACGACACCGTCGGCGATCGAGTTGAGCGTGACCTGCGCGCGTTCATGCTCGTGAAACAGGGTTTCCTCCATCGCGCGGCGTTCCCCCGACGCGGCCAGAAGCCGGGTATTCGATGCGGACAAGGCGTTCAGATTGCTTTCCAGCACGTCCAGCGCCTGCCGCACCGTGTCTTCCGCCTCGCTGCGCTGCTTGTCCAGGCGCAGCAGCAGATAGGCATTCCACAGGATCAGGAGCGTGAACATGCCCATGCTCGCGAGCGTGATCAGGATCATGCCGACGGTGAGGTCATAGAGGCCGGCTTCATGCCCCCAGAACTGCAGGCGCTCGATTGCGACCGGCAGCAGCAGTGCGGCCGGCAGCAGCCGGCGCGCGGTGAAACCGCCGGCACTGTCATTGCTGATCAAGGCCATCATGCCGCGTTCCGGACGCAGCGCGAGAATGCCGGCGCACAGCAGCAGGAATACCAGCGTGATCGGGAAGGCGACGGTGCCGTAGTAGGGGACCTGATACAGCGCAGTCTTGCCGTAGAGGTAACCGATCACGGGGACCAGCGCATTTCCTGCTGCAAGCAGTACCGCGCCTTCCACCCACAGGGCGCGCGCATTTCTTGCCAGCAGGAAGAGCGCGCTGCCGGCCAGCACGAAAATTACCGCCGATATGAGTGGCATCCGGCCGGGAATTTGCCCTGCCGGCGCATCGTTTTCCGCAAACGGCCACTGGTTGATGCCGAAGTCGGTATTGCCGGCATATTCCGCCAGCACCGCCGCCCCGATCGCGACGGCGGCGAGCGCGCAGACCTGACTGGCGGCGCGCAGGACGCCGCTGCCCCGGGGCATCGCCAGCAGCCGCAGCGAGGCGCCGGCAAGTACGAGCGCAAGCCCGGAACTGAACTTGATGCGTGCAAATCCAGGCAGGAAAGAGGTCAGAACACGGGTATCGGTGATCCATCCGGCCAGGACGAGCAGGCCGGCCATCATCACTGCGTAGCTGGAGAAACGGGCAAATGCGCGGTAGCGGTCCCGGTGTCTGCGCGATAAATGCATGAGGCGGATGGTGACGTCGGACCCGCGTGCGGGCATGGGTAATGGCGGCGAGCAATCATTGCACGCCGCCGCACTGCGAACATATTAATTATTTATTAAGAGAGAGGCGGCGGGAGCAAAGTTCAATCCCGCACTTGACGGCTGCGCAACCTGGGATCAGCCGCGCCTGGCCGTCTGGTTTCGTCCGCGGTCTTTCGCGTCATACAGCGCGCGGTCGGCGATGTCGACCAGGGTGGCAGGATTGGAACCGGCGACGGGGACGACGCTTGCCGCGCCGACCGACAGGGTCACGATCCGCCCGGGGGGAGCCGGCTGATTGGGCAGCGACAGCGCTTCCAGCTGCCGGCGGCAGGCTTCGCCGACCGCCACCGCGCCGTCGGCATCGGTTTCCGGAAGGATGAGCGCAAATTCCTCGCCACCATAGCGCGCTGCCAGGTCTGCCGGCCGGCGCAGGTTGCCGGCCAGGATTTCCGCCACCTTCTTCAGACACTGATCGCCGGCGAGATGGCCGTGCGTGTCGTTGTACAGCTTAAAATAATCGATGTCGCACAGAAGCAACGACAACGGGCGCCGGGTGCGTTGCGCGCGTTGCCATTCGCTGGCCAGCACCTCGTCGAAACGCCTGCGGTTCGCAATACCGGTCAAGCCGTCGAGTTCGGCCAGCCTTTGCAGCCGGACATTGAGTTCGGCCAGCATGCGCTCGCTCTCGCGCAGCGCATGAAAGGCGGCGTCACGCTCAAGCCGGCTGCGGTAGGCGCTGGAATGGTAGCGCAGCCGCGCAAGCAGTTCGAGGGGGGCGGGGAGCTTTACCAGGTAATCGTTGGCGCCGGCGGAAAAGCCCTGCGCCTTGGTGTGCGCATCTTCCTTGCTCGACAACATGATGATCGGGATATCGCGGGTAGCCGGGTTGGCGCGGAACTGCTGCACCACCTCGAAGCCGTCGGTGTCGTGCATCACCAGGTCCTGCAGGATCACCGTCGGCTTCCATTCAAGCGCGGTCGGAAGGGCTTGCCGTGCGTCGAGTACGGCCAGGAACTGGATATCAGCCTCGGTGCTCACCATGCGACGGACCGCTTCGCCAATAATCGCCTGGTCGTCGACCAGAAGCACCCGTACAAACGGCAATGCGGCAACCGCCGGCGGGACCTCCGGCATGTTCTGGTCGGACTCGACCATGTTTCTTCCTTCCTGCAACGCGGGTTACGCTAGTAGTCTGTGATGATGCGTGGACTTGCCCCCGTTCAGGAAGCTTGGCCGGTACGCTTTTTCAGTATCGCACCAATTGTTTCCACAGGCAAAATCATTTCGGCGGCATCCAGCGCGGCGGCCGCGCGTGGCATGCCGTAGACCGCACTTGTCGCCTGGTCCTGCGCAATGGTGAGCTTGCCGGCCCGGCGCATCGCCAGCAAGCCGTGTGCGCCGTCGCGACCCATGCCTGTCAGCAGGACGCCGACAGCGGTTTTCTGCCAGTGCTGTGCGATGCAATGGAAGAAGACGTCAACCGATGGGCGATAAGGATAGTTGAGCGGCTTCTCGGTGTAGTGCATCCGGTGCTTGTTGCCGAGCACCAGATGGTCATTCGACTTCGCGACCATGATGCGGCCCGGCAGCAATCGGCTGCCTTCGTCGATCATATCGACAGGAAAATCGATCTGGCTGGACAGCCATTTCCCGAAGCTGTCGGTAAACGCGCGGTCGATGTGCTGCACGATGACGACCGTGCAATTCGCGGCCGGCTTCCATTCCCCCAGAACCTTGGCCAGAGCGTTGGGCCCGCCTGTCGAAGCGCCGATCGCCACCAAGGTGTCCACCTCGGCCGATGCCGTGCCGTGCTGTACCGGCGCTGTCGTGCCGTTAACGGCGGCGGCACTGTCGGCGGCAATCAGCTTGCCGATGGTCCGGATCTTCGTCAGCAGCGCTGAGTCCGATGCGGCGTTGCCCGCCAGGACAGGTGTTGCCGTCACATCGAGCGCACCGGCGCCAAGCGCGCGGAACACCAGGTTCGTATTGTCTTCCGGCGACGCGGTAACGATCAGGATCGCGCACGGAGACCGCTCCATGATCAGTCTCGTGGTTTCGACGCCGTCCAGGTCCGGCATGATCAAGTCCATCAGGATCAGGTCCGGCCGGTTCTCGGCGCACAATTTCAGCGCCTCCGAACCGTTGCGCGCCACCCAGGCCACCTGATGCTCCGCCGTATTGACGATCACCCGACGCAGGGCCTCGGCAATCACCGCCACATCATTGACGATTGCTATCTTCATCCGTCGCCGTCCCGATCAGGTCAAACACCGCTTCCAGCAGGGTCTCGTCATGGAAGCTGCCCTTGGTGAGGTAGTAGTCCGCGCCTGCAGTGATGCCGCGTGCCCGGTCTTCCGGCCTGTCCTTGTAAGATACGATCATCACCGGAAGGTTGTGCAGGCGGCTATCCTTCTTGATCAGCGTCACCAGTTCGATGCCATCCATGCGCGGCATGTCGACGTCGGTCACGACCAGATCGTAGTCCGAGCTGCGCACCGCATTCCAGCCGTCCATGCCGTCGACCGCGACATCGACGTCGAACCCGCTCGCCGACAGCAGCTTGCGCTCCATTTCCCGCACCGTGAGCGAATCGTCGACGACGAGGATGCGCTTGGTTTTTGTGGCCGCTTCCCCGATGACCTTTTGCAATCGCTTCAGGCCGCCCTCGCTGAGCATCTTTTCGATGCTCACGAGCATGTCAGCGATATCGAGGATCAGCACCGGCGTGCCGTCGTCTAGCAACGCGGCTGACGAAATGTCGCGCATCTTGCCGAATATCGGCTCAAGCGGCTGCACCGCCAGGTTCTGCTCTCCGATGATCCGGTCCACCACCAGCGCATAGCGGCGCTGGGCGCCGCCGATCAACAGCACGGCGAGCCGGTCGGACGCGGCAGTATCACCAAGCTCCAGCAGCTGGGCAGCGGAAACCAGGCCGATGTGCTCGCTGCCGAGCGAAAAGAACTGCCGGTCCTCCAGCGTGCGGATCTCGCCCGGCTCCAGATGCATCACGCGCTCGATCTTGGTGATCGGCACCGCATACGCTTCCCCGGCGATCTCGGTCACCACGGCGCGCACGACGGATTGCGATACCGGCAGCGTGATGAAGGTCCGGAAGCCCTTGCCGGGATCGGACTCCAGCCGCACGGAGCCGTTGAGTTCGCGCACCGTCGCCTGGACCACGTCGAGCCCGACGCCGCGCCCGGACACTTCGCTCGCGCTATCCTTCAGGCTGAAGGCAGGCAGGAACAGGAAGTCGAGCAGTTCGGCCATGCTCATCGAACCTGCCATCTGGGTACTGGCCATTTTTCTTTCGACGATCTTGCTGCGGATCCTGTCGATGTCGACCCCGCGGCCGTCGTCGCTCACGCGAATGGCCAGCATGCCGGCGCTGTGCCGTGCTTCCAGCATGATCGTGCCCTCGGCCGGCTTGCCCGCCCGGCTGCGCTCTTCCGGCGACTCCATGCCGTGATCGACGGCGTTGCGCAGGATATGGTTTAGCGGGCTTTCGATGCGCGCCAGGATGTCGCGGTCAACCAGCGTATCCTCGCCTGCGACCACCAGCCGCACTTCCTTGCCGAGACTGCGCGCCAGGTCGCGCACCATGCGCGGCAATGCGTGCACACCGTCGCGGAACGGGCGCATCCTCAGGGTCAGCACTTCATCGAGCATTTCCTGCGAGCCCGCCAGCAGCCGGCGTTCGAAGGTTTCGAGTTCATCGATGCGGTCGCCCAGGACTTGTTTCAGCGGCGCGCTTTTGCCATGAACGAAAAGGAGCCGTTCGCGCAGCGCTTCGTCCAACGGCGCCGCACTCAGCTCCTGGTGCAGCTGCTCCAGCGCCGCAAGCATTTCATGCTGCATCTTCTTGAAGCGCTGCAGCGATTGCAGGTAAGGCTCGAGCGCATGCGCCGCCACGCGCGCTTCGCTCGCGAGCGACAGCAAACGGTCAAAATTGCGCACATTGACCTTCAGCACCTGCTCGTCGCGTGACGCCGGCGCCGGCGCCTCTGCCGCTTCCTCGACCCTCGGCGGCGGCGGAACGGCGGCAGGTGTTTCCTCTGCCAATGCGTCATCGGCGAGCTTGTCCGGGTCGGCAGCATCGTACACGCCGATCAGCACTTCGCCGATGTGCAGGCGGTTCGCATCCAGCCATGCCGGAGCCGCCTGCTCGTCGAGCGCCGAAATCCTGCCGATCAAGTCCACGCCTGCGAGCAGGCGGTCTATGCGTGCCTTGCCAAGGTGCAGCTTGCCCTTCTGCGCGGCCACGAAGCAATCCTCCATCGCGTGCGCGAGCCGCTCCACGTCGTCGAGATTGACGATGCGCGCCGCCCCCTTGAGCGAATGCGCCGCGCGCATCAGAGGTTCGATGGCCGCAAGGTCGCGAGCGTTTCGGTCGAGCGCGAGCAAACCGGTGTTCAGCACCTGCACCTGGGTTTCCGCCTCGTTGCGAAACAGTTCCAGCAACGACAGGCCGCTGTAATCCTTGTTTCCGTTGCCGCCGCTCACTTCAGCGCTCCCGCCAGCTGGTAGCCCAGCAGCTCTTCGTCAAGGCAGCCTACCCGCATGTCGTCGATTCGCAGTACCCCGGTCAGGTAGCGGTGCATTGCCATGCCGACCGTGGACGGGACATCTTCCACATCGCGCTCCGCGTAATGATGGATGCCGTATAAATCGTCCACCGGCAGCGCGAGCTGCTGCTGTCCGAACTGCATCACCAGCAGGCGCGGATAGATCCGGCGGCCGACGGGCGTGACGGTTGCGGCAGCGTCGATTCCCAGCAGGCTGGCCAGGGACAGGCAGGGATAGAGCCGGCCCCTGACATTGACGATGCCGGCCAGCGCGCCCCCGCGGCGGCGCGGCAGCGTATGCGGCCGCGCGACTTCCGCGACGGTTGCCGCCAGGCGGGCGGGAAGCGCCAGCCACTCGCTGCCGACACGGAACACCAGAGCGGCGCGGTTGCGCTCGATCTGTTCCGATTCCTGCCGGGCGAAGTAGTCCGCCCACTCGCGCTGGTATTCAGGAGGGAGCGCGCGCTGCACGATCGCGCCCGCGGCCGCGGCGTAGGCATCGCAATTACGGCAATGCATGTGTTCAGCCAGCTTTTCGCAGCTGCGGTCGCCCCGCACGCCGGTGTGGTTCCAGCAGTCGACGATGGCAGGCGATGACGGGGTGGAGTTCATCATTTATTGGATCCGTTCTCCGGACTGGCGCTCATATACCCGGCCGGCGCGCTGCCGGAAGCTGCGCGCCGCCGCGGCGTTGCCCCGGCGCTCGGCAAGCAGCGCAAGGTGGCACAAGGCTTCGTAATGGTCCGGGTCGAGGTAGACAGCCCGGCGCAGGCATTCTTCCGCTTCGCGCTCGTCATGCTGCTCGCTCAAGAGGCCCAGCATGAAGTAGGCTTCCGCAGAATCCGGCGCCTGCCGCAGCAAGGCCTGATAGGCGGCACGCGCCTCGGCTGCCGTACCACGGTCGGCCATTCTGCGGGCCTGTTCCAGCAGCGCGCCCGTATTATCATCGGCCCCGGACGGAAAAGACGCTTCCGTTCTCGCCGGTACAGGCGGCATAGCGCGGCCGGGGACGCGCTCCGGTTGCCGACGGGTTGAAGGTTTCGGGCGCCGGGACGGGAGCGCCAACGGAGGCGCCGGCGGCGGCGCCAGTTTTTTCCGGAGCGCGAAAGCCTTCGCGTACGGCGCCAGCGTGTAGCCATGCCGGCAATACGCAGCGGTTTCCGCATAGCCCGAAAACAGCATCCCGTCATCCTTGAGCAGCAGGCCCAGCTTGCGGATCGCGGTTGCCTGCGCCTGTTCATCAAAGTAGATCAGCAGGTTGCGGCAGAACACGATATCGAAAGCCTGTCCTCCCGCGGGCTCGTCCAGCGCCAGCAGGTTGGCGCACTGGAAGCGCACCTGCCGCCGGATATCCTCGCGCAGCGCATAGCCTTCGTCCGTCTTCCTGAAATACCGCTCGCGAAAACCGCTGTCCCTGCCGCGGAACGCGTTGCGCTGGTAAACGGCACCCACTGCCTTCCTGATCGCCTGCGGGCTCACATCGATGCCCGTGATGGCAACGCGCTCCGGCGCGATTCCCGCTTCCAGCAGCGCAATTGCGACAGAGTAAGGTTCCTCGCCGCTTGCGCATGGCACGCTCAGGACGCGCACCTGCTGCTGGCCGGCGGCGAGGCGCTTGACGATAAACTCGCTTGCGGCGGCAAAGGCGTCGGCATCACGGAAGAACCAGGTCTCGGGCACGACAACGAGGTCGATCAGCGCATCCAGTTCTTCCTTGCTCGCGGCCGCGATCGCCAGGTAACGGCGGTGGTCATCGGTGCCGAGTTGTTTCATGCGGCGCTTCACCGCGTTGTCCACGTTCCCGGGCGACAGGGTCAGGCCGGTCGCCCGCTGCAGCAACAGGTGGATATGCGGGTTCTTCATGGGTTCGCCGCCGCCGGATCGGGAAAGAGAAGGGAGCGCACCTGGTCGGTCAGCAGGTAGTCGACGTTGACCAGTTGCAGGAGCGCCCGGCCGGCGGCGCCGACCTGGCCAAGGTAGGGGGCGTCGGCGTTCAGGATGCCGCTTTCGGAAAATTCCGCGGCCTCGTGGCGCTCGATGCCCGTCACCCTTTCCACCGCCAGGCCGAGCTTGCGCTGCCGGCCGCTGGCCGCACGGTAGTCGACCAGCACGATGCGCGTATCGTATTGCCGGGTGCAGGCAGTGCCGCAGGCCAGCATGCACAGGTCGATCACCGGCACCGGTTCCCCGTGCAGGTTCATCAGGCCGGCTACGTATTGCGGCGCCTGCGGGATGTGCTTGAGCTCCATCAGCGGCAGCACGCGGACCACCGTCCGGGTGTGCAGCCCGTAGCGATCGTCGCCGAGATGGAAGACCAGGAACTGCATGGTTACATGTTGACCGCGAAGCTGGACACCCCTGCCTGCAGGTCCTGGGCGGCATACTGCAGCTGCTGCACCGCCTCGCTGGTGGCCTTGAGCGCGTCGACCGCCTGCTGCGTCGCCTCGTTCAGCTGCGTCATCGTCTCGGTGATCTGCGAGGCGCCGATCGCCTGCGACTGCATGCCTTCAAGCACCATGTCGAAGCGCGGCGTCAGGTTGCGCACCTGCTCGATCACGCTGGAAAGCTGCTCGCCGACCTGGCTCACTTCGCCGACGCTGCGGCGGATCTCGTCGGAAAACTTGTCCATGCCCATCACGCTGGCGGACACTGCCGACTGCATTTCCTTGAGCATCTGCTCGATGTCCCAGGTCGCCACCGAGGTCTGGTCGGCCAGCCGCCGGATCTCGGTCGCGACGACGGAGAACCCGCGGCCGGCTTCACCGGCCTTTTCCGCCTCGATCGCCGCGTTCAACGACAGGATGTTGGTCTGGTCCGCCACCTTGGTGATCGTGGTCAGCACATTGTTGATGTTGCTTGCCTTTTCCGATAGTGCGGCGAGCTTGGCGTTGATCGTGTCGGTCGCCGTCACCATGCGCTGCATCGTCGCGTCCATCCGTCGCAGATTGGACTGGGCATCGGTGGTGGCCGAGGTGGTGTACTCGGCGACATGCGTCACTTCTTCCATCGCCTTCAGCAGCTGCGCGGTGTTGGCCGAAATTTCCTTGGTCGTGCTCAACACTTCCACGCTGGTCTGCGCCTGCTCCACGCCGGTCGCTTCCTGCTGCTTTGCCGACGCCGCGATCTCGGTGGTGGACGTGGCAACCTGGATGCCGGCCTTCTGCACGCGATTGACCAGGGTGCGCAGATTGTCGAACATCGCTGCCAGGCCTTCGCCGAGCCGTCCGATCGCATCGCTGCCGCTGACCGCGACCCTGCCGGTGAGGTCGCCGGCCGCGGCGCGCGACACGACCATCAGCAGGGAGTCGACCTTGCTCCTGAGATCGTCCACCTGCGCCTGTTCCCGCCTCTGGCTTTCCTGAAGTGCCTCTGCCATGCGATTGACCTCTTCGGTGACCTTGCCGAGTTCATCCTTGCTCAGGACTTCCGCGCGGGCGGACTGGTTTCCGGCTGCAAGCTGGCTGATAGTGCCGGTCAGGTTCGTCAGCGGTCGCAGTACCGCGCGCGACAGCAGCAGCGCGATGCCAATCGCCGCGGCCACCGATACGATGCCGCCGACCGACAGGACCATCAGCATGTTCTTGCTCATCGACACCGCATTTTTTTCGCGCGCGACCAGCAGCCGGTCTTCCTCGCTCTTGAATTCCTCCAGCAGATCATGCGCCGCGCTCACCCGCTTCATGCCTTCGACCAGCGCCACCTCCCGCGCGATCTGCGACGCCGCGTCCGGCGCCTTTGCCAGTGCGCGCCGTTTCTCCATCAGCGGACGGACGGTTTCACTGAGCCATGCATTGACCAGGAGTTCAACGCGCTTTATGCGGTCCTGCTGGGCGGCGTTATCCGCCGTCAACTCTTTCAATTGCTGAAAGCGTTTCTTCATGCTCTCTTCGTTGCTGACCAGGCGTCCCATGAAACCTTCGTTTCCAGTCAGCAGGAAGCCCCGGTATTCCGCCTGTATGTCGAGCAGCTCGGTTTCGATCGCATGGCTCGTCAGCAATACCCCGAGGGTGTGCCGGTCCAGCCTGTTCGCATCCAGCAGATTGGTGAAGTTGTTGTAACTCGTAAAAAGAAGAGCCAGCAGGATGATGACAATCGTGCCGAATCCGGCGTACAACTTCTTCGGGATGCTCAGGTTTTTAAACATGTGTTCTCCGGGTCTTCCGCGCGAGCGGGGATCAGCGCGTGCAGGGCGGCCAGTCCGGCTATTATCGCCAGCAGGCAGTTTTCTTGCAGTGCAGGCGTGCGCAGGATTGTGCTATTGCCCGTGAGAAGAATAACGGTCGGCTCGAGATGGGTCAAATTTGCTGTGGCACGCCACCAGTGCCCTCATGCAAGTCGGATGGAAGATCGACGTCGCGCAGCACGCCGGCGTCATCGACGTCAGTGGCAATGCAGGCGTCCGGATGCGCGTCGAGTATGCGCCGCGCACCGGCATCGCCGTCGAGGGCCAGCAGGTCGCGATAAAAACGGCGGGAAAAACCGACGGGATGACCTCGTTTCCCCTTGTATGCAGGGAAAACAAGCGCGGCGCCGTCCTCCAGCCTGCGGGCAACGCGCAGGATGGTGTCGGCGCGGATGAACGGCATGTCGCCGAGGGCGACCAGCCAGCCGTCGGCTTCCGGCGTGGCCTTCACGCCGCATGCGATGGTGCTGCCCAGTCCTGATCCGCCGTCTGGATTGCAGATGAAATTTGCGTCACGGCCGAGCAATGCCTGCCGGATTTCCTTGTCAAATGCTCCGGTGACGACGTGGATTGGCCAGTTCGTTACGGCCAATACATCATAGGCACGAAGCAGTACAGTAGAGGAATCGCCGGTTTCGGCAAGCAGCTTGCAGCCATCGCCGCCAGCTGCACGGAACCGGCGGCCATGGCCTGCGGCAAGCAACAGGATGGCGAACATGCGGAGGGAAGTCCTGTAAAAGCTGTCCCGGCCAGGTGACGGCGGCGCTTGTGACGAGGTGGGATCAGGCCGGTATTGAAGATTGGTGGAGCGGAGGAGGATCGAACTCCCGACCTTCGCATTGCGAACGCGACGCTCTCCCAGCTGAGCTACCGCCCCATTACGCGCGATTGTATTGACTCGGCTGCGCAGATGCAAGTGGCCAACATCAAGCGTCGTGATTTCCGGGTGTGGGGCCGAAGCGAGGATGCATGAGAGCTGTCTTCAAAAAACATCCCCAAGTAATTGAATCTATTGACGGAAATTCCTTTGGGCTACTATAGTGACGGCATGATTTCCGATTTTCATCAACTTTCCGAAAAAATCGTCAAGCTCGCCGAGCTGGCGCAGTCGCTGCGCCGGGAAAACGCCGACCTGCGCCTGTCGCTGGCGTCGCTGTCGGCGGAAAACGCGGACCTGGCGAGACGGATCGAGGAAGCCTATACCCGCGTGTCCGCGCTGCTCGACAAGATTCCCGGCGGGCAGAACGAGGAGGTCGCATGATTCAGCTCGACGTCACCATCATGGGGCAGGCTTATCGTCTTGCCTGCAGGGAAGGCGAAGAAGAGACGCTGAAGCAGGCGGTGCAATACCTTGACGACCGCATGTGCAACATCCGTGACGCGGGCAAGGTCAAGGGCAATGACCGCATCGCCGTGATGGCGGCACTCGGGATCGCCGCGGAATTGCTGTCGATGAAGACCGAGGAAGGCCCGTTCTCCGGCATGACGCTCTCTGAAGTCAAGCAAAAGATCGCGACGATGCACACGGTGCTCGACGCTGCTCTTGCACCTCAGGAAAACCTTTTCTGAAGCAAGAAAAGAAGCCGGAAATTTCCGCAAAGTCTTTGACACAAGGAGAGATTGCGGATACTCTAAAGTCTCCTGCCGTGTTCGCGATTGCCATATATTCCTTGAACCATTTATGAGCATAGGTTGCGGAATTTTGTTCGATGGGCGTGCTTCGTCGCTAGTCCGATGAACCCGAAATTGAACTAACTGTGACCACCTTGAACCGTAAGGTTCGGGATGCCGGCAAAGACGGCACAGGCGGGACTGAATACCAAAGCGGCTGCATTCGTGCAGCCGCTTTTTTATGCGCGCCGCATTCGCGTGCGGCGCAGGCGCTCACTCTCAGATCGACAGGGATGCATGCAGTACTGGTTGATGAAGTCCGAACCGGACGAAGTAAGCATTGACGATGCGCTGGCCGCTCCCCGCCAGACCGTGCCGTGGTTTGGCGTGCGCAACTACCAGGCGCGCAACTTCATGCGAGATGCAATGCGTGTGGGCGACGGCGTGCTGTTTTATCACTCCAGTTGCGACGACCCCGGCATCGCCGGTATCGCCGAAGTGGCCAGTACCCCGTATCCCGACGACACCCAGTTCGACCCTGAAAGCCAATACTACGATCCCAAGTCCACGCGCGAGAATCCGCGCTGGATGCTGGTCGACGTGCGCGCCGTCGAAAAGACGCGCCTGATGACGCTGCCCGAAATGCGCGCCATCACGGAGCTGGCTGACATGCAGCTTCTGCGCCGTGGCAATCGCTTGTCCATCACGCCGGTCACGCCCGCCGAGTGGCGGTGTATCATGCTTCACATCAAGAAAAAACCATAGGAAACACCGGATGGATCTCTCCCTGGTCGCGGGACTGCTGGCGCTGGGCGCCGCGGTCGGATTCGCAGCAGGCCTGCTTGGCATCGGCGGCGGCATGCTGCTGGTGCCGTTCATGACGATGATCCTTACCGCCAAGAACTTCCCGAGCGACTACACCGTCCATATGGCGATCGCTACCTCGCTTGCCACCATCATGTTTACCTCGATGTCGTCGGTACGCGCGCACCACAAGCGCGGCGCGGTCGGCTGGCATATCGTGAAGCTGCTGGTGCCGGGCATCCTGCTCGGATCGTGGATCGGTCCGTGGATCGGCAAGCAGATGGACTCCACCACGCTCGCCGCCTTCTTCGGCGTGTTCGTCGCGTTCTCCGCCACGCAGATGCTGCTCGATAAGAAGCCCGCCCCGCATCGCAACCTGCCTAAGGCGGCCGGCATGTTCGGCGCCGGTAGCGGGATAGGGGTGCTGTCCGGGCTGGTCGGCGCCGGCGGCGGCTTCATCTCGGTGCCGTTCATGGCATGGTGTAACGTACCCATCCATACCGCGGTCGCCACCAGCGCCGCGCTCGGCTTTCCGATTGCACTGGCCGGCACGCTGTCGAACATCTATTATGGGATGCAGACACCGGGGCTGCCGCCCGGATCGCTCGGCTTCATCTACGTGCCGGCGCTGCTCGTGATTTCGCTCGCCAGCGTAAGCACTGCCCCGCTCGGAGCGAAGACCGCGCACAGCCTGCCGGTGAAGTCGCTGAAGAAGGTTTTCGCGGTGATGTTGTATTCACTGGCAGCATACATGTTCTACAAGGCGTTCGGTTAACCGCGGCCGCTGTCGCGATCCTTCCACGCAGCGCGGATCATTCGTTCCGTTGTATTGACATATTGCAAATTTGCGAGCGTAATGATCACATGCTTGCATGTGTCCATGCGGCGGTAGACAGGAACTGTTAGAACGAAGCTGCGTATGCTCCCCGGTTTTTCACCTTCCCCGCACCCAGACCATCCGCTCGTGAAGGCGGAACTGATCAACCTGTTGTATCGGGTGGCGCCACCCATGCTGTTCAGCTCGATCGTGGCTTGCATTCTCCTGGCAGCAGTCTTGCATGGCCGCGTCCCGGATAACCGCTTGTGGCTCTGGGTCTCGTTGAGCCTTCTCGTCACACTGGTGCGGATAGGTCTGGTCCTGGTGTTCATGCTGCGAAAACCGAAGCACGAGGAGGTCGGGCCATGGGGCCTCGCCTATACCGTTCTTGCCGGCGTGGCCGGGTTCGTATGGAGCCTGCTCGCTGTACTGTTCTTCAATCCGTCCGACCTGTTCCTGACGGTGTTGCTGTCCATCGTGCCCGCGGCATTGACCAGCAACGCCGTCGGTACGCTGGCACCCCACCTTCGCGCATATCTGGCGTTCGCGCTGCCGGTCGCCGTGGCGATCGAATACGAGTTGTTTGTGCACGGTGGCGTTTATTCTGCGATCGGCATACTCGGGCTGCTTTTCTTCGCGGTTAGCTTCGGCAACTGCCTCAACGCCCATCGGACCCTGCGCAAGTCGATCATTCTGGGTTTCGAGAACACGGAACTGGTGCGCCAGCTGACCGAAGAAAAGGAACGCGCCGAGGCCGCCACCAGGGACAAGTCACGCTTCCTCGCGGCCGCCAGTCACGACCTGCGACAACCTATCCATGCGCTCGGCCTGTTCGGCGCGGCGCTGCGCAACATCGCCCGCCGCCCGCAGATCTCCCCGTCCGACGTGGCCGACATTTCCGAGCGCCTGCAAGCGTCGGTCAAGCATCTCGGGCAACTGCTTCACGCGATTCTCGATACCTCTCATCTCGATGCGGGCGTGCTCAAGCCGAAGATCGGTCCGGTGGCGGTGATGGATGAGTTCGAGGGCTTGAACGACAAGTTCATGGAAGTTGCGGCGCGCAAGGGGTCGCGCTTTGTCGTGCGCCGCACGTCGGAATACGTGCTGACCGACCCGATCTTTCTCAGGCGTATCTTGTGGAATCTGATCTCCAATGCCCTCCGTTATACGACCCGGGGCGGTGTGCTGGTTGCGTGCCGTCGACGTGGCGAGTCAGTCGAAATCCAGGTCTGGGATACCGGCGTCGGCATTGCTGAGGATCACCAGGGCCGGATCTTTGAGGATTTTTACCGGGTCGCGCACCAGGGCCGCGAACCGGAGCATGACCAGGGCATGGGTCTCGGTCTTGCCATTGTACGGCGGTCGGCGCAGTTGCTCGGCGCGCCAGTCAGGGTGCGCTCGCTGCCCGGACGCGGCTCGATGTTTGCCGTGACGCTGCCGCGCTGCGCCGCGCCGGCGGTGCAACCGGTGAGCGAACTCCTGATCGCGCCAGAATGCCTGCGGATTCTCGTGATCGATGACGACCCGGTGGTGCTGCACGCGACGGCGTCGCTGCTTGCGGAATGGGGGCATGACGTGGTTGCGGTCGGCGACCTCGCGTCGGCGCTGAAGGCAGCGCGCACGGAGACGTTCGACCGGATACTTTCCGATTTCCGTCTGGCCAATGACGTCACGGGCGTACAAGCCATCCATGCTGTACGCAAGCAAACCGGGCGCTCTATCCCGGCTGTCATCGTCAGCGGCGATATTGCGGTCGAGAGCATGCGGGAAATTGCGGCCAGCGGACTACGCCTGCTTCAAAAGCCGATCGAGCCCGACGAGCTGCGGCTCGCGGTGCATTCCCCGGACGCGTAGCGCATCTTGCCGGGCACAGTGGCGGCGGCGGTTGTCGTGGCCCCCGATTCAGGCGATCTCAGCCGTCATAGACGCCGTACTTGATCGCAAAAGCGGTAATCTCGGCAGCATTATGCAGGCCCAGCTTTTCCATCAGGTTCTGGCGGTGGGTCCGCACCGTCAGCACGCTGATATGCAGGGTTTCGGCAATTTCATGATTCCCCAGCCCGTGTGCAATCAAGCGCAGGATCTGGCTTTCCCGCGGCGAGATGCGGTACGTGGTTCCGCCGGCGACGGCCGGCTCGAACGCACCCGCAATACAACTGCTGACATAGCGCTTCCCGGCCATCACGGCCTCAATCGCGTTGAGCAGCTCGGCGCTGTCCTCATGCTTGACCACGTAGCCGTTGGCGCCTACCGAAAGCGCCTTCTGCACCGTTTCGCGTGAAATGTTACCGGTCAGGACGATGATCTTGAGCGCAATCTGGTTCGCCCGGATCCTGGCCGCGATTTCGATGCCGCTCAGTCCGGGCAGCGTCAGGTCAAGCAGGAGAATATCCGGCTTGGTCGCGGCGATCAGCTGTTCCACGGCGCGGCCCTCGCCGGTTTCGCCGACCACCTCAATTCCCGGGACGGTCGACAATAACAGCTTCAGGCCTTCGCGCACGAGCGCGTGGTCTTCCGCGATCAGAAGCCTGGTCGTTATAGGTTGCATGTTGTCCGCACATTGGAGCATTGCGCCGTCGGAACGGAGGGCTGTGCCGCCGCCGGTGCTTGGGCCGTATGTAATTTATGGTTGGTGAAACCGGCCTCTTAAGAAAACAGTATATACGTTGCTATAGGTTTAGCATTGCTATTCGGCAAAAATTTGCGATTGTTTTTCACAGGGACCGGCAGAGGCATTCTGCCGGCTCGCAATGCCATTTCTTTCTTACCGAAGTATAAAGCGCTGACCGTGGGCGTGCCGCCTTCCGGCGGCAGGCGGACACTGCCCGGTGCCTGCAGAATCCGGTCGCCCGCGCTCATCGAGTATGCATTCTACGACAGCAGCAAAACCTTTCCAGCCGCGTGGAGGCAGCTGAGCCGGCGCGCAATTACGACCACCGTCTTGCCGAATGCGCGCAGGTCGAGCAGTACGAGGGCCGGTGCGTCTTCTCCGGCCTCGTCCTGGTGTGCATCGGGTTCGTCAAGCACGATCATGCTCCGGTTGCCGTAGAGCGCACGCGCCAGCGCGATTCGCTGCGGTTCGGCCTGCGGCAGGCCGCGAGCAGGAGAACGTGAATACGGCTGCGGCGTACAACGGCGCAGTGAATGCGTCGATCAGGGGCGCGAGCATGCTGCCGGAAAGGAAGCGGCGCAACTGGTCGATATCGCGCCATCAAATCGAATACCAGGCACTCACAGCCGCTCTCCCGCTCACTTCATGGTTCCCGCTCCTGAACTACGTTCAGTGGTTCACCGTCATGCCGGCATTGGGCTTGCTCAATGCTGAATCGGCATGAAAGGTCCTTTTTCGTCTCTGCTTGTCCTGGCTATCATGTCGGGCACAATGGGACGACCACTGCAGTGCATGGCAGGTATCCGGGAAAGAAGCGAATGGAGCCAGCTTTTCTGCATTACTGCCTTAAAAATGGCCCCATATTGCCGCTTTTCAATGATGAAATTAATACTGCCGGTACAGTATTTTTCTGCACGTCCGCTTGGTTCTCGCACGCGATACCGGATGTGCACGGGCGGTGGCGATTCCGGCGGGGGAGCGGGTACGCCCGGCAGCCGGTCAGCAGGTGGTGACGCCGGGTGTCTGGAATGGCGCGGCGACGGGTAGCGCAGGCGGCACCTGCTCCGCCAGCGCCTCCACCAGAGCGACCTGCCGGGGCAGGCAGACGCCGTGCAGATCATATTTCGCGAGCGCGTCGGCGCGCGCCCGTTCGCGCAGCGGCAGGCAGGCGCCCGGGTCGGCAAGTGCGTCAGCGATGGTGCATGCCAGCGCTTGCGGGTCGAAGAAGTCGACCAGCAAGCCGTTCCGTCCATCGTCGATGACCTCTTCGACTGGTCCGGTACGCGAACCGATGACCAGGCAGCCGCTGCTCATCGCCTCCAGCGCCGACCAGGAAAGCACGAAGGGGTAGGTGAGATAGACATGCGCGGCAGAGACCTGCAGCAGGCGCAGAAATACCGGATAGGGAACCGTTCCCAGGAAGTGCACGCGCGCGAGATCGATATCGGCACGAACTTCGTCCAGGAAAACTTCTTTCCAGGTACGCCCGGCGGGGGGCGGCGCGCCGTACCCCTGCTTGTCGCCGCCGACAATCAACACCTGCGCCTTCGGGCGCCGGCGCAGCAGTTCGGGCAGCGCACGCATGAACACGTGACAGCCGCGCTGCGGCTCCAGGTTGCGGTTGACGAAGGTGACGACTTCATCGCCGTGGCGCAGGTCCAGGCCGAATTCCTCCAGTTGCAGGCGCGCGCGCGGATCCGGGCGCGCGAGACTGGTATCGATGCCGTCGTGAATGACGGAGATGCGGGACTGTGCCCATTCAGGGAAAAGACTGCGCTGCCAATGCGTGGGACTGATACCCCAGTCGGTCGCTTCGAGCGACAGCAGGTTGCCCGCATTCTTGGCCCGGATCCGTGCATCCGCGCCGGTGCCGGGCGTGGCGAATTCCGGGTCGAAGTTCATGTCGGCCCCGTATGCCCGGTAATAGAACTCGCAGTAGGTCAGCAAGCGCGCGTCGGGCCACACGTCCTTGAGAAACAAGGCCTCGCCCCAGCCCGGATGGGCGCATATGACATCCGGCTTGAAGCCCTCGGTTCCCAGCTTGAGGGAAGCGAATGCCGCGCTCTCGCCGCGCAGGACCTTGGTTTCGAATTCCGCCGCCCAGGGATGCATGCCCGGCGCATTGCCGCGGCGGACGGTGTAGCGGACCACGTTCACGCCAGGCTGCGCCGCCGGCTTCGCGCCCATCGTCAGCGCCGCGACCTGGTGGCCGCGCGCTGCCAGGGCCGGGGCGAGATGACGGTACTGCCCGGGAAAGGATTGGTGGACGAACAGGATATTCATGAGGCGCCCCGAAAAGCCGCATCGCTAGGCGACGCGCAGCGCACGCAACAGCGGCAGCTGCTTGTCCGTGAAATGGGCTGCAAGACGCGCAAGCTCCGCGACGGCGCCTGCTTCATCGTCGATCGCGGCGCCATCCTTGATCAGCCGCTCTCCCTGCGCATCGAGAATCTTCCACACGAACGACGCCAGTTCCTCCGGCTGCGACAAGCCCTCGCCGGCTGCATGCAGGAACAACTTGGAAAAGCGGTGTACCGGAAATCCGCCGCCGATGAGCGGGCTGGCCAGGAAGTCGATGTCGCGCTGCGCGCCGCCGTCGCCGCACAGCGCCGCGTTCAGCTTGTCGGTATGCCGCCTCGCCTGTTCCACTGCGCTTTCTTCCTGCGCGGGCGAGAGCAAATTGGTGCTGATCAGCAGCATGACGGTGTCGACCAGTTTCTGGAAACTGATGTCCTTGCCGGCAACCGCCTGCTCGATCTGCTCCAGCGTTCTCGGCTCATGATCGGCCAGCACATCGAACACCGGACGCACGACCTCATCCGGTACTTGTACGGTTCCCAGTGGCGTGGAAAGCGTGATCGCAGGGATGTCGGCAGCCGGGAAGGTGAGAACCACGCGCTGCTTCCGCAATTCCTCCAGCTGTTGCGCCTGGCCGAGCCGCCTCGCGCCCTTTGTCCAGTAGTCGGCGCGGAACTGGCGATTCACCATCAGATCCCAGACTGTCTGCATGAACAGCGGATCGGGGATGTCGCGCAAAACCTTTCTCTGCTCGGACGTAAGACCGAGGCCCGGCACGTGATCGAAATAGGAGGCGGAACAGGCGAAGTTCATCCGTGCGCCCGCCAGCCAGCGCGAGGTGCGGGCAAAGGTGGTCGGCTGCCAGTGGCGGGTGAAGTACTCGTGGGCGAGATAGCTGCGGTTCGATTCCTTGAGGGACTTGATCCGCTCGGCCGCCTGCGGGTGCGCGCGCAGGTAGGCGGGATCGGCGGCCAGCAGCTTATCCGCAAAGTCGATCGCCGCGTCGATCTTCGAAACCAGGCTCTGCCCCGCGACGTTCATCTGTTCGACATGCTCGAACAGCATTTCCCGGACCGGAAGCATGGAAGCACATCCCGGAAGCGTGTTATAGCTGACGTATAAAACGCCGCCCGGCCTCAGTTTGCGCCGGACGAAATCGACGATGCCTGCGCGGTCTCGATCCGAAATCCAGCTCCACACGCCATGCAGGGCGATGTAATCGAATTCCGGCAGATCGGGACGACGGCAAAAATCGGCGAAGCTTTCATCGAACAGGCGCGCACCTGCGCCCGATGCGGCCGCCAGTTCACCGGCAACGGCTGCATGCGCGGGATTGAAGTCGGTGCCGTACCACTGGCCCGAGGTGGCTGCCGCATGGATATTGACGCTGACACCCTGGCCGAATCCGAGTTCGCACGCAGTGGCACAAGGAGGCGGCGTCAGCCCGGCTTTCAGGAAAGCGAGGCGCAGCCGCACCGGATTCATCTCGACCGTATAACTATAGGGATAAGCGACGTCGGTCCAGTCGCCGGCAGTCCGGTGATTCATGGCAGGCCTCCTTCAGGTTAGCGTGATACTGCTATTGCGACGCCGCGACATGCGGCGACAGGAAAGGATGTGGCGCAGGACGTCCGGCCTTCGGCTCGATCATCCCGTCTGTCCGCAAGAAATCGTCGATGCGCTGCCGGGAAAAATGAATACCGCGTTTGCAGTATTTGTCCGCATGCAGGCCGGCCCGGCCACAAGGATGCGCGTCTCTGCAGCGGATCTGCTACCCGCCGCCCCGCGCTCCCGGGGCAAGGACATCGCCCGCGATTTCAGGATGGCAGAAATGTTGTGCAACCGGTGTCGGCCCCTGTGCCGTCGCAACATCCAGGCGCGAAAAATGCGGCGGCGGTGGCAATGCCTGCGGCTGCAGCGACTCGATGAATGCGACTTGCTGCGGAAGGCAGACCCGGTGCAGGTCGTACTTCGCAACGACGTCGGCGCGCGCGGTCATGCGCAGCGGCAGAAATGCGTCCTGGTCGTCCAGCACCGCGGCGATTGTGCGCGCCAGCTCCGCGGTATCGAAGAAATCCACCAGCAGCCCGTTTCTTTCATGGTCGATGACTTCCTCGACCGGGGGGGTACGCGCGCCGATCACCAGGCAACCGGCGCTCATCGCCTCCAGCAAGGAAGCGGAGACCGGGCGGGGATACGCGAGATGGACATGCGCGGCGGAGACTTGCAGTAGCTGCAGCAGGAAGAGGTGCGGAACGCGACCGAGAAAATGAACGCGGGTACGGTCGATGCTGCTTCTGACTTCCTCGAAAAAGATATCCTTCCAGGTGCGGCCCCGGGGCGGCGCCGCGTCGCTCCGGTTGCCGTTGCCGCCCACGATCACCACCCGTGCCGCCGGCCGCAAGCGCAGCAACGCCGGCAAGGCGCGCATGAAGACATGATAGCCGCGTTGCGGGCAGAGGTCCCGGTTGACGAAGGTGACAATTTCGTCACCGGGGAAGAAAGTGCGGTCGAATCGCGCCGGTCTGAAACTTCCCTGTGGGTCGGGGCGCACCAGGTCGGTATCGATTCCGTGATGAATTACGGCGATGCGGGCCTGCGCCCAATCGGGAAACAATGCACGCTGCCAGTACGTCGGGCTGATTCCGAGGTCCGAAGCTTCCAGTGACAGCAGGTTGCATGCATTCCTGGCTCGCAGGCGCGCGCTGGTGGCGACGTCCAACGTGGAAAACTCGGGATCAAAGCCGGCTTCGGCGCCGTGCGCGCGGTGATAAACCTCGCAGTAGTTAACCTGTTTTGCGTCGCGCCAGACATCCTTGAGGAACAATGCTTCTCCCCATTCCGGATGAACGCAGATCACGTCAGGCATGAAGCCGTCGGCGCGCAGCTTCAGGGCGACGAATGCCACCCGCTCGCCATGCAGGACCTCGGTTTCGAACCCCGCCGCCCACGGGTGGACACCGGCTGCGCCGCTGCACCGCATCCCGTAGCGGATGATCTTTACGCCATACCTGCCGGATTCGACCGGCGCCATCGTCAGCGCCAGTACGCAGTGGCCGCGGGCGGCCAGCGCCGGTGCCAGGTTGTGATAGGGACCTGGGAAGGCCCGGTGAACGAAGAGTACGTTCATGGGCGCACCGCGTGAAGGGCGTGGTAGTAGAACTCGGCGTAATTGAGAAGCCGGGCGTCGGGCCACACGTTCTTGAGAAAAGTGCCTTCTTCGGTGCCGGCATGGGTACAAATAAGGTCGGGCGTGAAACCGCCGGCGCGCAGTCCAAACGCGGCGTGCGAGGCGTGTTCTGTCTGCACTTTGCCTGTATCAGGATCGGCGTCGGCTGCCCGGCTTTCCTGCAGGGCGACCTGTCCAGGCCGGTACCAGTTCACTTCGATGCCGGATACGTCATGGCCCGCAGGCGGCGTGCTCAACGCCACTAACTGGTGCCCGCGTGCTGCCGCAGCGGCGGCCAGATGCAGGTATTGTCCCGGGAACGCCTGGTGAAAGAATAGGATGGTCATGATCCGGCGCCTGCGGCAAGAAAGCAATGGTGCGTTGGCGGGGCGCCGTCTGCCGGCTCTGCGACGCGACAAGCTCCCCTTTACCAGCGCAGTTTCATATTGCTCCCCGCTGTGAACAAAAAAAATACTGCTTATGCAGTATTTTGAAATCGCAACCCGGAAGGCCTCTCAGGCGCCGGTGTAGCGTGCGCGCAGCAGGTTTTTTTGCACCGCGCCGGCGGTATCGCGCGGCAGCTCGGGCACGAAGAAAATATGACGCGGCACCATGAAGTTCGCCACCTTCGGTTTGAGTGCCGTCACGACTTCCTGTTCGGACAAGTGAACCCCGGGCTTGGGCACAATCACCGCCGTCACCGCTTCGCCGCCATCCGGATGAGGTACGCCAACCACCGCCGACTCGACGACGCCGTCGATCTCGTCGATGATGCACTCGATTTCTTCGGGATAGACGTTGTAGCCGCTGGAAATGATCATGTCCTTGCTCGCGAGAGATTCGACCATCTCGATATGCCGGGGCAGGCAGACCGTGCGCAAGTCGTAGTTTGCGATGATGTGGCTGCGCGCATTCTTTCGCAGTGCTGCGTACGCCCGCGGATCGGCGAGCACGGAAGCGACGGTGCGGGCAAGGGCGGAGGAGTTGAAGAAGTCGACGAGCAGTCCGTTTTGTCCACGTTCGACGACCTCCTCCACGGGCGGCGTGCGGGATGCGACGACCAGGCAGCCGCTGCTCATCGCCTCCAGCAACGACCAGGAGAGCGCAAGGGGATAGGTGAGATAGACGTGCGCGGCCGATACCTGCAGCAGGCGCAGCAAGTCTGAATGGGACAATTCGCCGACGAAGTGCACCCGCGACATGTCCAGCTTGCCGTCAAGCTCGTCCAGCAGGATCTTTTTCCAGCTCGCGCGCGAGGTCGCGCAACCGTTGTCGCGGCCGGCGACCAGCACCCGGGCCGCGGGCCTGAGCTCCAGCAGCTCCGGCAGGGCGCGCATGAATACATGAAAGCCGCGTTCGGGTTTCAGGTCGCGGCTGGCAAAGGTAACGACTTCATCGCCGCAGGCGAGTTCGAGATTGCCTTGCTCCACGCGGAACCGTGCATGAGGATCGGGATGCGCCAGTTCGGTATCGATACCGTCATGGATGACGGAGATGCGGGCGCGCGACGACTGCGGGAAAAGGCTGCGCTGCCAGTGCGTCGGGCTGACGCCCCAGTCCGCGGCTTCGAGCGAAAGCAGGTTGCACGCGTTCCTGGTGCGCTGCCTTGTCTGCTGCTCCACGCCGGCCGTGCCGAACTCGCGATCGAAATGCAGCTCCGCGCCATGCTGCCTCTGGTAAAACTCGCAGTAGCTGAGCAGGCGCGCCCTTGGCCACACATCCTTGAGGAACAACGCCTCGCTCCAGCCTGGATGGACGCAAATAACGTCGGGCGAAAAACCGCGGCTGCGAAGGCGTAACGCGGTATGCGCGGCCCGCTCCCCGAGCAGGACTTCAGTGTCGAATTCAGGCGTTTGCCGGCCGGCTGCCGGAGCGCTTGCGCCGCCCGTGCGGTAGCGCACGATCTTCACGCCCGGGACGCTGCTCCCGGTCGACGCGACGGTGAGTGCGATGACGGTATGGCCGCGCCGCGCCAACGCCGGGGCGAGGTGCAGGTATTGCCCCGGGAACGACTGATGAGCGAAGAGCATGTTCATGGCGGCACCCAGGGCGTGGAACACAAGGTGCACCAGTGGCGGCAGCGCCTTCCGCCAAGGCGGGAGAGGGCGCAGCCGCGCTCCGGTACAAGACCATCTTGCTACTCATTCGTGCGGAAATGGATACTGCGGTTGCAGTATTTTTTACCAGTAGTCGCTAGGGAAATCACGTATTGACGAGGCGCTCGCGCAGCAGGTTTTTCTGTACCTTGCCCATCGTGTTCCGAGGCAATTCCGGCACGAAAAGCACGCGCTTCGGTACCTTGAAATTGGCGATCCTGGACTTGAGCGCGGCGACGATTTCTGGCTCGGAAATCCGTGCGTCCGGCTTCAGCACCACCACCGCGGTCACCGCTTCCCCGAAGTCGGGATGCGGCACGCCGACCACCGCCGACTCGACCACGCCGTCGAGTTCGTCGATGAAGGATTCGATTTCCTTCGGATACACGTTGTAGCCGCCGGAAATGATCAGGTCCTTGCTGCGGCCGACGATGGACAGGTAACCCCGTTCGTCGAAGCGGCCGACGTCGCCGGTCTTGAAGTACCCGTCCGCGGTGAATTCCTCTGCGGTTTTCTCCGGCATGTGCCAGTAGCCCTGGAACACGTTCGGTCCCTTGACCTGGATGTCGCCGACCTCGCCCGCCGGGCAGGGCGAGCCGTCGCCTTTCACCACGCGCACCGATACGCCGGGCAGCGGCAGGCCGACGGTGCCGCCGACGCGTTCGCCGTCGCAGGGATTCGACACCAGCATCGTGGTCTCGCTCATGCCGTAGCGCTCGAGGATGGTGTGGCCGGTGCGGCGCCGGAATTCATTGAACGTATCCATCAGCAGCGGCGCCGAGCCGGAGACGAACAGGCGCATATTGGCGCACACCTCCCTGCCGAAGCCGGGTTCGGCCAGCAGCCGCACATAGTAGGTCGGCACACCCATGAAGACGGTGGCGCGCGGCAGCCGGCGCAGGACCTCGGCGGCGTCGAACTTCGGCAGGAAGATCATTTTGCTGCCGTTCAACAAGGCGCCGTGCGACGCGACGAACAGGCCGTGCACATGGAACAGCGGCAGCGCATGCAGCAGCACATCGCCCGGCTGCCAGCGCCAGTACTCCTGCAGCACCAGCGCGTTGGAAGCCAGGTTGTCGTGGGTGAGCATCGCGCCCTTGCTGCGGCCGGTGGTGCCGGAGGTGTACAGGATGGCGGCAAGCTCGCCCGGCTCCCTGTGCGCGGTGTCGAAGCTGTTCGATTGCAGCGCGGCGCGCTGGAGCAGCGATCCCTGCCGGTCTTCTCCCAGCGTGAAGACGTGCTTTGTGCCGGACTTGAAGGCGATCTGCGACACCCAGCCGAAATTCTGCGGCGAACAGACCACCACCGCCGGTTCCGCGTTGGTGACGAAGTACTCGATCTCCGCTGCGCGATAGGCAGTGTTGAGTGGCAGATAGACGTAGCCGGCACGGATGGTCGCGAGGTAGAGCATCAGCGCTTCGGGAGACTTCTCGACCTGCACTGCAATGCGCGCGTCCCTCGGCAGCTTCAGGCCCGCCAGCAGGTTGGCGATCTTTGCGGTCGCGCGGTCCAGGTCGTTCCAGGTGTAGTACAGGCCGTCGTGCGTTTCGATGCAGCAGGCGCTGCGGTCTTGCGGAAAGCGGGAGGCGAACAGGGCGTAGAGATTGGCATTCATGGGAATCGTGTTAACGGCCTTTGAAATCGGGCTGTCGTTTTTCGATGAAGGCGCGTACGCCTTCGCGGTAATCGTCGGAGTCGAGGAAGGCAAAGGCAGCGCGCAATTCTTCCTCGGTCAGCGCCGGCGGCTGCACGCTCAGGCGGCGCACCAGCTGCTTGTTCATGCGGGCGGCGAGCGGCGCCCCGCAGGCGATGCGCTGCGCCGCATGCCCGGCCTCGGCCAGCGGATCGTCGGCGATCCGGTGCAGCAAGCCTTTTTCCTTCGCTTCGGCGGCGCCGAAAACCCTTCCTTCGAGCAGGATTTCGAGCGCCACCGCCTTGCCGACAAGTTGCAGCAGGCCCTGCAACTCTCCCGGCGCCAGCGGAAAGCCGAGGCGGTTGATCGGAATGCCGAAGCGCGATCCCGGACCGGCGATGCGCAGGTCGCAGGCGCAGGCAATCTCCAGCCCGCCGCCCACGCAGACGCCGTCGATCGCGGCCACCAGCGGATGACGGCAGGCGGCGATGGCTGCCAGCGCGCTGGCGATGTCCTTCGTGTGGTAGGCGTAACCCTGTGCGAAGTTGCTGCGTACGCTTGCGAATTCGTCGATGTCGGCACCCGCCGCGAAGTTGCCGTCGGCGCCGGTCACGATCACGCAGCGCAATGCGTCGTCCGCATCGAGCGCGGCGAAGACGTCGGCCAGCGTACGCCACATCGACAGGTCGATGGCGTTGAGCTTGCCCGGATTGGAGAGCGTCACCGCGGCGACGGCGCCGTCGATGGCAACGCGGATTTCGGACATGTTTCCCCTTGTATATTCAATGCCGGCGCAGGACGTGCCTGCATGGCCGGCGTCAGGCCTGCGCGGTTTTTCTTCTGTACGCCAGCAGCAGCAGCACGATGCCGAGCGCCACCATCGGCAAGGACAGCATCTGCCCGGCCGAAATGCTCACCGCGCCGAACGCCACTTCATAATCCGGCGTGCGGAAATATTCGGTAAAGAAGCGCGCGCAACCATAGCCGACCGCGAACACGCCGCTGACCGCCATCATCGGACGCGCATGCCGCGCAAACAGCCAGAGCACGATGAACAGCAGCACGCCATCCACCAGCGCCTGGTAGAACGGAGACGGATGGCGCGGCAGGTTGTCGACGTTCGGCCAGATCATTGCCCAGGGCAGCGAAGGATCGGCAGTCCGGCCGGGCAGCTCGGCATTGATGAAATTGCCGATGCGCCCCGCCGCGTAACCGAGCGGCACCAGCGGCGCGATGAAGTCCAGCACTTCGAACATATGGCGTCCCTTCTTGCGCCCCCACAGCGCCATCGCGATCATCACCCCGAGAAAGCCGCCATGGAACGACATCCCGCCCTTCCAGACGGCGAAGATCTCCAGCGGATGCGAGAAGTAGTAGGCCGGATGATAGAACAGCACTTCCCCCAGCCTGCCGCCCACCACCACGCCGAGCACGCCGTAGAACAGCATGTCGTCCAGGTCCTCGACCTTCCAGCCGGCCGCCGCGACGTGCGGCTGGCGCACGCGCAGCCGCCCCAGCAGCAGGAACTGCGCGAAGGCGACCAGGTACATGAGCCCGTACCAGTGCACCGACAGCGGGCCGAGGGTGAAAGCGATCGGATCGGGAAGAGGGTGGGTCAGCATCTATCGTTTCTTTCGCAAGAGTTCCAGGAAGGCGCGCAGCACCGGCGACACGTTGTCGCGCCGCCAGGCCAGGCCGGTTTCGAAAGCCGCGGTGCGCTGCGACAAAGGCTTGTAGTCGACGCCCGGGCGCTTCAGATTCGACACGGATTGTGGCACAAGTGCAATGCCCATGCCGGCCGACACCAGGCCGACGATAGTCTGCATCTGGATGGCTTCCTGTCCGATGCGCGGCGTCAAGCCGGCGTCGCGGAAGCAGCCAAGTATCGCATCGTGAAAGGCGGGGGCGATGCGGCGGGGGAAGATGATGAGCGGCATGTCGGCCACCGCTTCCAGGCTGACGGCCGCCTTGCCGCGCACTGCCTTCAGTCCGCGCGGCGCGGCCAGCACCAGCGGCTCCGACAGCACGGTCAGGTAATCAAGTTCCGCCTTCGCCTTGTCGTGCAATGGCGGAATCAGCAGGCCGGCATCGATACGGCCCTGCATCAGGTCATCCAGCTGCACGTCGGTGGTCGCTTCCCGCAGGTCGATCTGCACCTGCGGATAGCGTTCCCGGAATTCGCGCAGCAGCGGCGGCAGCACGCTGTAGTCGGCGGTCGATACGAACGACAGCGACAGCAGGCCCGATTCGCCCGTTGCCGCGCGGCGCGCCAGTGCCGGTAGCGCCTCGGCCTGGTGCAGGATGCGGCGCGCTTCCGGCAGCAGGGCGGCGCCGGCCGGCGTCAGCGCGACGCTGCGCCTGGTGCGCAGGAACAGCGGCGTGCCGAGTGCCGTCTCCAGCGCCTGGATCGTCTGCGACAGCGGCGGCTGCGTCATGTGCAGGCGGGCCGCCGCGCGGCCGAAGTGGTTTTCCTCGGCCACGGCAACGAAATAGCGCAGTTGTCGCAGTTCAATGTTCATATGAAATACGTATCAGTTGGGAATGAATCATATATTTGACACGCATCTATAGGCAAGGCACTCTAATGGTCCCTTGCCCCGTTCCGTTCCGAACGGGCGTATACGAACAGAATTTCCGGAGATAGAAGATGCCGCATTACCGCTCCCGCACCACCACTCACGGCCGCAACATGGCCGGCGCGCGCGCCCTCTGGCGCGCCACCGGCATGAAGGACGGCGACTTCGGCAAGCCGATCATCGCCGTGGTCAATTCCTTCACCCAGTTCGTGCCCGGCCATGTGCACCTGAAGGACCTGGGGCAGATGGTGGCGCGCGAGATCGAAGCGGCCGGCGGCGTCGCCAAGGAATTCAATACCATCGCGGTCGACGACGGCATCGCGATGGGGCACGGCGGCATGCTGTATTCGCTGCCCTCGCGCGAGCTGATCGCCGACTCGGTCGAGTACATGGTGAATGCGCACTGCGCCGACGCCATGGTCTGCATCTCGAATTGCGACAAGATCACGCCCGGCATGCTGATGGCGGCGATGCGCCTGAACATCCCGGCGGTCTTCGTCTCCGGCGGCCCGATGGAAGCCGGCAAGGTGATCGAGGCGCTGCACGGCAAGCAGGAAGGCAGCCAGAAGATCATCAAGGTCGACCTGATCGACGCGATGATCCAGGCCGGCGATCCGACGGTGTCGGACGAGCAGGTCGCCAACATCGAGCGTTCCGCCTGTCCGACCTGCGGTTCCTGCTCCGGCATGTTCACCGCGAACTCGATGAACTGCCTGACCGAGGCGCTCGGCCTGTCCCTGCCGGGCAACGGCACCATCGTCGCCACCCATGCCGACCGCAAGCAGCTGTTCCTGCGCGCCGGCCGCCTGGTAGTGGAGGCCGCCAAGCGCTACTACGAACAGGACGATGCGTCTGTCCTGCCTCGCAACATCGCGACCAAGGCCGCTTTCGAGAACGCGATGGCGCTGGATGTATCCATGGGCGGCTCGACCAATACCGTGCTGCACCTGCTGGCGGCGGCGCAGGAAGCCGGTGTGGATTTCACGATGGCCGACATCGACCGCATCTCGCGCAAGGTGCCCTGCCTGTGCAAGGTGGCGCCGGCGACCCAGGATTACCACATCGAAGACGTGCATCGCGCCGGCGGCATCTTCGGCATCCTCGCCGAGCTGGACCGTGCCGGCCTGCTCGACACCAATGTCTCCACGGTGCACAGCAAGACGCTGGCCGAGGCGATCGCCGCCAACGACGTGATGACGAACCAGGACCAGGGCTTGCGCCAGCGCTTCCTTGCCGCGCCGGGCGGGGTGCCGACGCAAGTGGCTTTTTCCCAGGACAAGCGTTTCGACAAGCTCGATACCGATCGCGAGCATGGTTGCATTCGTGACAAGGCGCACGCGTATTCGAAGGATGGCGGACTGGCGGTCTTGTACGGCAATCTCGCCGAGAAGGGTTGCATCGTGAAGACGGCCGGCGTGGACGAGAGCATCCTCAAGTTCACCGGCCGCGCGCGGGTGTTCGAAAGCCAGGATGCGGCGGTCGACGCCATCCTCGGCGACGTGGTGCAGGCGGGAGACGTGGTAATCATCCGTTACGAAGGGCCGAAGGGCGGCCCTGGCATGCAGGAAATGCTGTACCCGACCTCGTACATCAAGTCCAAGGGGCTGGGCAAGGTGTGCGCGCTGTTTACCGACGGCCGTTTCTCGGGCGGCTCGTCCGGACTGGTGATCGGTCATGCATCGCCGGAGGCGGCAGAGGGCGGGACGATCGGGCTGGTCAACGACGGCGACGTGATCGAGATCGATATTCCGGAGCGCCGCATCCAGCTGAAAATCAGTGACGCCGAGCTCGCGCAGCGCCGCGCGGCGATGGAAGCGAAGGGCGACAGGGCATGGAAGCCGGAGAACCGCGAACGCGTGGTGTCGCAGGCGCTGCAGGCGTATGCGGCGCTGGCAACCTCGGCGGACCGCGGCGCGGTGCGCGACTTGTCGCAGTTGAAACGGTAACGGAAAACCGGCAGCGGGAGGCGATTACTTCTTGAAGGTTTTCGTCACCCGCTCCTTGCGGGCTTTTTCAAGTTGTTCCTGCGCGTCATTGCGCCTGTCGAGGCCAAAGAGGCGTTCGCCGAACTCGAACCAGAGGAAGGAGACGCAGAACAAGCCGACGATCCACCACCAGGACAGTTCCGCCACCGGCGCGACTTCGAGGTATTTCAGGATCGATAACAGGACGATTGCAAGAATTAGTGGCATGACGGCTCCCTTTCCGCCAGAATATTGCGAAAAATTGTAACGGTCAATTCACGCGGTCAACCGGCGTGGAGTGAACCGCGTTTCACAGTGGTAATCCCGGTTGTATTTTCCCGTTTCGGGTTTTTCGTATGGAGAGAGTAATGAAACGTTCTTTGTTGGTTTGTTTTGCCCTGGGCGCCCTGGCTTCCAATGCTGCGTTCGCGAATGCTGACCTGGCCAAGGCCAAGAACTGCATGGCGTGCCACGCAGTGGCAAACAAGCTGGTCGGCCCGTCCTTCAAGGATGTGGCAGCGAAGTATGCCGGCCAGAAGGATGCCGAAGGCAAGCTGGTGCAGAAGGTCCTGAAGGGCGGCAGCGGCGTCTGGGGCGCAGTCCCGATGCCGGCCAACCCGCAAGTCAACGAAGCGGAAGCCCAGACCCTGGTGAAGTGGGTCATGAGCCAGAAGTAATTCCGGTTTCCGGACAAAAGCGCTCCCTCGGGAGCGCTTTTTTTTTCGGCCTTCATTTTCGGCCAGGCAGCGCCGCCAGCACGTTTTCTCAGGAAGAGCATGGCCGAGGTTCACAGTAACTCGCCGTTGTTCAAAATCATGTGCGGCCGGCGCCACGGACGAAAAAAAGCCCCGTCCAAAGGACGGGGCTCCTGATGCGGCAGGAACAGAATTACTTGGTCACACCGATCACTTCACGCTTGCCGCCCTTGTAGGTGTACAGGGTCAGCGTACCGTCCTTGATGTCGCCCTTGGCATCGAACTCGACGTTGCCGGTCACGCCCTGGTACTTGATCTTGGCCAGTTCCGGCGCGTACTTCGCCGGTTCGGCAGAACCCGCCTTCTTCATTGCCTCGACCATCACCATCACCGAGTCATAGACGTACGGTGCATAGATCTGCACGTCGGTGTTGAACTTCTTCTTGAATGCGGCACGGAAGTCTTCCATGCCCTTCTTCTGGTTCTCTTGCACACCGCCTGCCTCGGCGCACACCACCTGGCCGTCGCCCATTGCGTCGCCGGCCAGCTTCGTCAGCGCTTCGGAGCAGATGCCGTCGCCGCCCATGAACTTGGCATTGATGCCCAGCGCCTTCATCTGGCGCAGCATCGGGCCGGCCACCGCGTCCATGCCGCCGAAGAACACCACGTCCGGCTTGGTGCCCTTGATCGTCGTCAGAATCGCGTTGAAGTCGGTCGCCTTGTCGTTCGTGTATTGCTTCGAAACGACCTTCACGCCCTTGGCCTGGGCACCCTTCACAAACTCTTCAGCCACGCCCTGGCCGTACGCGGTGCGGTCGTCGATGACGGCCACTTGCTTGGCGCCGAGCTTCTCGGCTGCATAGCGGCCCAGTGCACCGCCCAGCTGGCCGTCGTTGGCCACCACACGGAACGCGGTCTTGAATCCCTGCTGGGTGTACTTCGGGTTGGTCGCGGACGGGGAGATCTGCGGAATGCCGGCCTCGTAGTAGATCTTGGAAGCCGGGATCGTGGTGCCCGAGTTCAGGTGGCCAATCACGCCGTGGACCTTGGCATCGACCAGCTTCTGCGCCGCAGCGGTGCCTTGCTTCGGATCGGCTGCGTCGTCTTCGGCCAGCAGTTCGAACCTGGCTTTCTTGCCGCCGATCGTCACGCCCTTCGCGTTGAGCTCGTCGATCGCCATGCGCGCGCCGTTTTCATTGTCCTTGCCCAAGTGAGCGATGGCGCCGGAGATCGGGCCCACATGGCCGATCCGGACGACCAGTTCCTGCGCCGATGCCGCTCCTGCAAAGGCAAATGCAATCGCGCCAGCCAGCGGAATCATTTTTGTCTTGAACTGCATAAAATATCCTCCTAAGGATTGTAAATACACAAGGTTGCTGCAAGACTCACTTGTTTTCTACTTGCCCCGCGCAAGGCAGGGAGCGGTAGCCCATCGGTCAGAACCGGCGTTTTGACTGCATCGGAGCCGGAGCATGACAAACTGTAATGATTCATTTCTCTTAACACGCAGACGGTACAACAGATAAAAGGGTTCGCAAAGAGTTTTTCTGCGGTTTTTTGTAAGTTTTTTCAATTTTTATATGTCTAAATTTCACGTGCTGGACAAGGTCGACCGCAAGCTTTTGAACCTGCTGCAAAAAGACAACCAGATGCCCACGCGCACCCTTGCCGAGAAGGTTCACATTTCCCAGCCGACATGTTTGCGCCGCATCCGCGAATTGCGCGAATCCGGGGTGATCAGCGCCGACGTCGCGCTGGTCGATCCGTTCGCGCTCGGCTACGGCATGCTGGCCTTCCTCGAAGTGTCGCTGAACAACCAGTCCGACGAACACATGCAGGACTTCGAGGCGCGCATGGCGAAGGAGGCGGAGGTCATGCAGTGCTACTTCGTTTCCGGCGAATACGACTACTTCCTCGTGGTCCATGTGATCGATATGGATGCGTACTACCAGTTCGTGCGGCGGGTCATCTCCGGCTCCGGCAACGTGCGCCATTTTCAGTCGCGCTTTCCAATGAAGCGCGCCAAGTTCGCCACCCGCATCGCCTTTGATGAAAAACTTGCCGAGGTGCAGGTGAAGGTGGGGAAGTAGGCAGCGCTGCTATACAGGCTATAACGCGTGGCGCAGGAAGGGGATGACAGCACGCAGGGATCGTGCATCGATTTTTTTGCGCTTGCAGCCGGGCCTGCAGTTGACGCTTTCAGATAGCCGCTATCGCATTCGGCGTCTTCCGTACCCGGCCCGCTTCGACGATTCGACGGCGACATGCAATCGATTCCCGCCTTCGCATATGCCCCCTAAACCGGCGTGCGGAAACTGCCTGCGATGTTCACCTTCAGGCGCGCGCTGCTTGCCGTGCGACCACACGATCCTGCCCGTGTGCACTCATCCCGGTAAACGCAAAATCCACTTCCGGCCGTCGCCCCGACACGATGTCCGCGATCGCCCGTCCCGAGCCGCAGCCCATGGTCCAGCCGAGCGTGCCGTGGCCGGTATTGAGGTACAGGTTCGGGTACCTGGTCCTGCCGATGTAGGGCACGTTCGATGGCGTCAGGGGACGCAAGCCGGTCCAGTACACCGGGTCGCCGTAGTCGCAGGCTTCCGGGAACAGTTCCCGGGTACGCCGCGTGATCGCCTCGCAGCGGGTGCTGTTCAGTTCCCGGCCGTAGCCGTTCAGTTCGCAGGTGCCGGCGACCCGCAGCCGGTCGCCCAGGCGGGAAATCACCAGCTTGTGGCCGTCGTCCGTCAGCGATACCCGCGGCGCCGCATCCGGCCGCGTGATCGGATAGGTCGCCGAGTAACCCTTGCCCGGGTAGATCAGCAGGTCGATGCCAAGCGGCTTGAGCAGGGGAACGCTGAAGCTTCCCATCGCCACAACAAAGGCGTCGGCCCGCAGCAGCTGGTGCCGGCCCTGTCCGTCGATGACTTCCGCGCCGGTGATCCTGGCAGCCTCGCCCGCGCCTTCGGTCAGCAAGCGGGTGACGCTGGTGTTGAAGCGGAAGTCGACGCCGGCATCGGCCGCCTTGCGCGCCAGTCCCGCGGCGAACTTGTAGACGTCGCCGGATTCGTCGGTCGCCGTATAGTCGCCGCCGACGATCTTGTCGCGGATCGCCGCGAGCGCCGGCTCGATGCGCACGACTTCGTCGGCATCGATCGACTGCCGCGGACAGCCGAGTTCGCGCATCAGCCGCGCTGCATCGAGCGCATGCGCAAATTCGCGCCGGTCGGTATAGAAATGCAGGATGCCGCGCGTCAGCTGGTCGTACTCGATGCCGGTTTCGGCGCGCACCGCCTGCAGCGTCTGCCGGCTGTATTCCGCAATCGCGACGATCTGCCGGATGTTGGCCGCGGTGCGGCCCGGGGTGCACTCGCGCAGGAAGCGCAGCCCCCATTTCCATTGCAGCCATTCGGGACGGAAGCGGTAGAGCAGCGGTGCGTCTTCCTTGCCCAGCCACTTCAGCACCTTGAGCGGCGCCGACGGATTCGCCCAGGGTTCGGCGTGCGACACCGAGATCTGGCAGCCGTTGGCGAAACTGGTTTCGAGCGACGCGCCGGGCTGTCGTTCGACGACGGTGACCTCGTGGCCCGACTTGTTCAGGAACCACGCCGAGGCGGTGCCGACGATGCCCGCACCAAGCACGATGACTTTCATGACGACTCCTGAGCGAAACGATAACAGGATTGTAGGAAGTTATCGTTTTTCCAGGTATTCAATCCGGTCCGCGAAATTTTCGCGGATCATCAGCGCAGTCAAAAATCTGCGCAATCAGAAAAGAATACTGAAGTATTTTTATTTTTTTGTGGATTTCAGCTTGGCGATTTCCTGCGACACCGCGCCGCTGACGGCGTCGCGCACGGAGTTGTACAGCCCGGCACGGATGTCGGTCGCCAGGCCTTCGACCGCGGTCTGCAGCGCATCGGCCAGGCTGTCCCTGACCCGTTGCACCAGCACGACGTCGATGCGCTCGAGCAGCTGCAGCAGCACGCGCTCGCGGATTTCGCGTTCCAGCCGGTCCCATTCCGCTTCATCCCAGACGCCTGCCGAGCGCGGGTCTCCCAGCGCCAGGCTGTCCTCCAGGGGCACGATCGCCGGCTGTGCCGGCGCGGTCCTGGCGATGTCGACCGGGGCCGGGCCGGGAATGACTTCCGTCAGAAGGGGGATGCCGGCGTCCGATGGATGGTGTGTCATGCCTTGTCTGCTTCGAAATGGGTAAGGGGGTAGCCGCGCTGCTGGTAGAAGCGGTAGCGCGCGCGCCCCGCGGCAATGTCGGCTTCGTCGGCGGAAACGATTTCGATCATGCGCTCGAAGCGCGCGAAATGCGCGGGCGTGCCCGCCGACAGGTTGACCAGCACCTGGTGGTGCGGCAGCGCCGCCTCGGCGCTGTCGGTCAGGATGATCGGCGTCGACGCCGCCAGCGGGTCGCCGGCCAGCACATGCGGCAGGAACTCCTGCTCCGCGAAGGTCCACAGCGCCTGGTCCAGCGCCATCAGGTCCCGGCGGTCCCGCGTGAGCAGCACGACCTGGCAGTTCGCCGCCCGCGCCTTGCGCGTCAGACGGCACGCATAGGCGATCCGGTCCGCCACCTTGCTGTGGAAATCGATGCGGGTCATGGCGTCAGAAGCGGAAACCCGGGGGCGCATTGCCTGTCGGCGGCGGCAGATCGGTTGCGCGCGGCAAGGCTGCCGCCCGGTCTGCCGGCGCAGTGCTTTCCTGCTTTTCCGGTGCCGCCGCCTGCGGCGCGGCGGCCTGTGCGGGAGGATTGCGGTAACTCTTCGGCAGGCGGCTGGTCTCCGGATAGCCGGCGCTGGAGAGCAGCCGGTTCCACGCGCCGAACTCGTAGCCGCGCTCCTTGTTGCGGCCGACGACCAGAAGCGGCAACTGGTTGTCGCCGCCGGCCTGGCGGAACTGGGCGATATCCTCGTTCGAGCTGACCGTCTTCTCCGCAAACGGAATGCCGCGCTCGGAAAGTAGCTTGCGCCCTTCTTCGCACGGCGGACAGTTCTTGCCGGTGTACAGGGTGACCGGCTGGTTGCGCATCGCTTCCGCGACTTCGAACGGCAAGTCGGACGTGCTGACGCCGTCCGTCGTGAGCGACTTCGTTTCGACCCGTGCCGCCGACTTTGTCGGCGGCACGTCGCTGTAGGTGACCTTGCCGTCCGGCCCGACCCACTTGTACAGCTGCGCATGCGCGGTCGCCGCGCACAGCAATACGAGCAGCGAACAGGACTGCAATACACGTTTCATTTGTTTTTCTCCCTGATGTCAGGCAGTCATCCCGTTGTGCCGCAACAACGCGTCGATGCTCGGCTCGCGTCCGCGGAAGGCCTTGAACGACTCCAGCGCCGGCCGCGCCCCGCCCATCGAGAGGATCTCGATCAGGAATTTCTGCCCAATGTCCGGCGAAAGCACGTTGCCGCCGGACGCCGCAGCTTCCTCGAAGGCGCTGTACGCGTCGGCCGACAGGACTTCCGCCCATTTATAGCTATAGTAACCTGCCGCATATCCGCCTGCGAAGATGTGGCTGAAGGAATTCTGGAAGCGGTTGAACGGCGGCGGGATCAGGACCGCGACCTTGCGGCGCACATCGTCCAGCACCTCCTGCACCGTTTTCGCGGCAGCCGGATCGTAGTCGTGGTGCAGATGCATGTCGAACAACGCGAATTCCACCTGGCGCAGCGTCTGCAGCCCGGACTGGAAATTCTTGGCGGCGATCATCTTGTCGAACAGTGCGCGCGGCAGCGGTTCGCCGCTGTCCGCATGCGCGGTCATGTGCTGCAGCACATCCCATTCCCAGCAGAAGTTTTCCATGAACTGCGACGGCAGTTCCACCGCATCCCATTCGACGCCGGAGATGCCCGACACGCCCAGTTCGTCCACCTGGGTCAGCATGTGGTGCAGGCCGTGGCCGAACTCATGGAACAGGGTGATCACTTCGTCATGGGTAAACAGCGCCGGCCGCGCCTTTCCGTCCACGACGGCGGGTTCGGAGAAATTGCAGACGAGGTAGGCGACCGGGGTCTGCACGCCGCCGCCGACGCGGCGCCGGCCGCGCGCATCGTCCATCCACGCGCCGCCGCGCTTGCCGCGGCGCGCGTACAGGTCGACGTAGAACTGGCCGATCAGGCGGCCGTCCTTCTCGATGCGGAAGAATTTCACATCCTTGTGCCAGGTCGGCGCGGCGTCCGGCTTGATCTCGACCGAGAACAGCGTCTGCACCACCCGGAACAGGCCCTCCATCACCTTCGGCTCGGGGAAGTACTGCTTCACTTCCTGCTCGGAAAACGCATAGCGCTGCTCGCGCAGTTTTTCCGATGCGTACGCGACGTCCCAGGCCTGCAGCGTGTCCAGGCCGAGTTCCTGCTTCGCGAAGTCGCGCAGTTCGACCAGGTCCTTTTCGGCGAACGGCCGGGCGCGTTCTGCCAGGTCTTCGAGGAAGGCGATCACCTGGTCCGGCGTCTCGGCCATCTTGGGCACCAGCGACACGTCGGCGAAATGCGGGAAGCCGAGCAGCTTGGCTTCCTCGTCGCGCAGCTTCAGGATCTCGACGATGTTCTGCGTGTTGTCCCACTCGGCCTTCGCGCCGAGTTCCGACGCGCGCGTCACGTTCGCGCGGTAGATCATCTCGCGCAGTTCGCGCTTGTCCGCGTATTGCAGGATCGGGAAGTAGGACGGGAAATGCAGCGTGAACTTGAAGCCCGGTTTGCCGTCCTTTTCCGCGGCGGCGCGCGCGGCCTGCTTCACGTCATCCGGCAGGCCGGCGAGGTCGGTTTCATCCTCGATGAACAGGCCGTACTCGTTGGTCGCGTCGAGCACGTTCTCGGAGAATTTCGTCGACAGCGCCGCCTGCTGTTCCTGGATCTCGGCGAAGCGTGCCTTCTTGTCTTCGGCAAGCTCGGCGCCGCCGAGGCGGAAGTCGCGCAGCGCGTTCTCGATGATCTTCTTGCGCGCCGGCGGCAGGCTCTCGTATTCGGCGCTCGCCTTCAATGCCTTGTACTTCTCGAACAGCGCCAGGTTCTGGCCGAGTTCGGTCCAGAATTCCGTGACCTTGGGCAGGTTTTCATTGTAGGCGGCGCGCAGCTCCGGCGTGTCGACCACCGAATTCAGGTGGCCGACCACGCCCCAGGCGCGGCCCAGCTTTTCGGTGGCGTTTTCCAGCGGTTCGACGAAGCTGGCCCAGCTAACTTCGGCGCCCCCGGCCAGCGGCGCTTCCAGCCGCGCCACCACGGCGCGGTTTTCTTCAAGCAGCGCTGTCACCGCCGGCGTCACATGCTCCGGCTTGATGTCGGCAAAACGGGGCAGGTCGGAAAAGTCGAGCAGGGGATTCAGGGAGGATGTCATCAATCAGGTTCTTTCTGCGGCCTCAATAGTGTTGACGAGCAGCATCGTAATCGTCATCGGGCCGACACCGCCCGGTACCGGGGTGATGTGGCCGGCGACCTCCTTCGCATTGGCGAAATCGACGTCGCCGCACAGCTTGCCGTTGTCGTCGCGGTTCATGCCCACGTCGATCACGACCGCGCCGGGCTTGACCATGTCGGCGGTGACGATATTACGTTTGCCGGTGGCGACCACGAGGATATCGGCCTGCCGCGCATGGTGGCCGAGGTCCCGGGTCTTGGAATTGCAGATGGTGACGGTGGCGCCCGCCTGCAAGAGCAGCATTGCCTGCGGCTTGCCGACAATGTTGGAGGCGCCGACCACCACTGCGTGCGCGCCGCGCACCGGGTAATCGATCGATTCGAGCATCTTCATCACGCCGTAAGGCGTGCACGGACGGAACAGCGGCTGGCCGGTCATCAGCAGGCCGGCATTGCTGATGTGGAAGCCGTCGACATCCTTTTCCGGCGCGATCGCCTCGATCACCTTATGAGCATTGATGTGCGCGGGCAAGGGAAGTTGCACCAGGATGCCGTGAATTTTCGGGTCGCGGTTCAGCGCATCGATGCGCGCCAGCAGCGCTTCCTCGGACAGGTTCGCGTCGTACTTGTCCATCACCGAATGGATGCCGTTGTCTTCGCAGGCCTTGACCTTGTTGCGGACATAGACCTGGGAAGCCGGATTGTCGCCGACCAGAATCACGGCCAGGCCGGGCTGCCTGCCTTTCGCGGTCAGCGCGGCGGCGCGCTGGGCCACTTCGGCACGCAGTTGCTTGGAGAGGAGGTTGCCATCGATGAGTTGTGCGGACATGGTTGTTGGATGGGTTGGTAGGGATTAAAACGAGATTATAAGTCGCCATGCCCGCAGGGCCGCAGGCCGGCGCCATTCCGATGCTGCACTGCCGCACGAAATACCGCATTATGAAACGAAATCCCGTAATTTGAAAAGTTGAAAAAGTGCTGATAGAATCTTTTCACCGCGCACCATCCCGACGAATTCTTGTCAAAAAACTTCCGCCCGCGACCCCGGCCGGAACCAGCCTTTAACCTAGGAGACACACCAATGTCCGCCCAGCTCGACCAAGTGTTGGCGCAAGCAGCCAATGATCCCGATGTCATGGAAACGCAGGAATGGCTCGATGCGCTCGAAGCCGTGATCGAAACCGAAGGCCCGGAGCGCGCCCATTACCTGATGGAGCGCATGGTCGACCTGGCCCGCCGCCGCGGCGCCTACATCCCGTTCTCCGCCAATACCGCTTACGTCAACACCATCCCCGCCCACCTCGGCGAACACTGCCCCGGCAACCTGGAATATGAAGAGCGCCTGCGCTCCTGGATGCGCTGGAACGCGATGGCGATGGTGGTCAAGGCCAACCGCGCCGACGGCGACCTCGGCGGCCACATTTCCTCCTTCGCGTCGCTGGCCAACATGCTGGGCATCGGCTTCAACCACTTCTGGCATGCGCCGACCGAAGAGCACGGCGGCGACCTGCTGTACATCCAGGGCCACTCGGCGCCGGGCATTTACGCCCGCGCCTTCCTGGAAGGCCGCATCAGCGAAGAGCAGTTGCTCAATTTCCGCCGCGAAGTCGACGGCAAGGGCCTGTCCTCCTACCCGCATCCGAAGCTGATGCCGGATTTCTGGCAATTCCCGACCGTGTCGATGGGCCTGGGCCCGCTGATGGCGATCTACCAGGCGCGCTTCCTGAAGTACCTGCATGCGCGCGGCATCGCCAAGACCGACAACCGCAAGGTCTGGGCCTTCTGCGGCGACGGCGAGATGGACGAGCCGGAATCGATGGGCGCAATCGGCATGGCCGGCCGCGAACAGCTCGACAACCTGGTGATCGTGGTCAACTGCAACCTGCAGCGCCTCGACGGTCCGGTGCGCGGCAACGGCAAGATCATCCAGGAACTGGAAGCCGACTTCCGCGGCGCCGGCTGGAACGTGGTCAAGGTGATCTGGGGCGGCTACTGGGATGAGCTGCTGGCGCGCGACAAGGAAGGCATCCTGCAGCGCGTGATGATGGAAACCTGCGACGGCGAATACCAGAACTACAAGGCCAAGGACGGCGCCTACGTGCGCAAGCACTTCTTCGGCAAGCATCCGAAGCTGCTGGAAATGGTTTCCAAGATGTCCGACGACGATATCTGGCGCCTGAACCGCGGCGGCCACGATCCGCACAAGATCTACGCCGCGTTCAAGAACGCGCAGGAACACAAGGGTCAGCCGACCGTGCTGCTGGTCAAGACCATCAAGGGCTTCGGCATGGGCAAGTCGGGCGAGGCGCGCAATACCGCCCACCAGACCAAGAAGCTGGACGACGAGGCGATCCGCGAGATGCGCGACCGCTTCAACATTCCGATTCCGGACGACAAGCTGCCGGAAATCCCGTTCTTCAAGCCGTCCGACGACACGCCGGAAATGAAGTACCTGCATGAGCGTCGCAAGGCACTCGGCGGTTACCTGCCGCAGCGCCGCGCGAAAGCCGAAGAAATCCTTCCGGTGCCGGAACTGTCCGCATTCCAGGCAGTGCTCGATCCGACCGCGGAAGGCCGCGAGATCTCCACCACCCAGGCGTATGTGCGCATCATCACCACGCTGCTGCGCGACCCGCACCTGGGCAAGCGCGTGGTGCCGATCCTGGTCGACGAGGCGCGCACTTTCGGCATGGAAGGCCTGTTCCGCCAGATTGGCATCTTCAACCAGCAGGGCCAGCTGTACGAACCGGTCGACAAGGACCAGGTGATGTACTACCGCGAAGACAAGGCCGGCCAGATCCTGCAGGAAGGCATCAATGAAGCGGGCGGCATGAGTTCCTGGATCGCCGCGGCGACGTCGTACTCGACCAACAACCGCGTGATGATTCCGTTCTACATCTACTACTCGATGTTCGGCCTGCAGCGCGTGGGCGATCTCGCGTGGGCGGCGGGCGACATGCGCGCGCGCGGCTTCCTGCTCGGCGGCACCGCCGGCCGTACGACCCTGAACGGCGAAGGCTTGCAGCACGAGGACGGCCACAGCCACATCCTGGCGTCGACGATTCCGAACTGCATTCCGTACGATCCGACTTTTGCGCACGAGGTAGCGGTCATCATTCACGATGGCCTGAGGCGCATGGTCGGAAATCAGGAGGACGTGTTCTACTACATCACCCTGATGAACGAGAACTACGCGCACCCCGGCCTGAAGCCGGGCACCGAACAGGACCTGCTGAAGGGCATGTACCTGCTGCAGGAGGGCGCGGCGCACGAAAGCGACAAGAAGTCCAAGAAGCGCGTGCAGCTGATGGGCTCCGGCACCATCCTGCGCGAAGCGATCGCGGCCGCCGAGCTGCTGAAGAACGACTGGGGCATTGCCGCCGACATCTGGTCCGCGCCGTCCTTCACGCTGCTGGCGCGCGATGGCCAGGATGCGGAGCGCTGGAACCTGCTGCACCCGACCGAGACGCCGCGTGCCGCCCATGTGACGAAGCTGCTGCAGGGCACGACCGGCCCGGTGGTCGCGACTTCCGACTACATGCGTACCTTCGCCGAACAGATCCGCGCCTTCATCCCGAAGGGCCGCAACTACAAGGTGCTGGGCACCGACGGCTTCGGCCGCTCGGACAGCCGCGCGAAACTGCGTGAGTTCTTTGAAGTCAACCGTTACTACGTGACGGTCGCGGCGCTCAAGGCGCTGGCGGAAGACGGCACGATCGAGGCATCGGTGGTGGCGCAGGCGATCGCGAAGTACGGCATCGATGCGGACAAGCCGAATCCGGTGACGTTGTAATTCCAGAGTAAAAACACCTTTGCGCTTCCTCAGTGGTGTTCCCTTCCCCCGGCAGGGGGGAGGGGGGCACGTAGTGGGAGAACAAGAACGAAAGAACGGAGCGAAAGCTATGAGTATGGTGGAAGTCAAAGTCCCGGACATCGGCGATTTCAAGGAAGTGGAAGTCATCGAACTGATGGTCAAGCCGGGCGACACGATCGCGGTCGACCAGTCGCTGATCACGGTGGAATCGGACAAGGCCAGCATGGAGATTCCCTCCAGCCATGCCGGCGTCGTCAAGGAAGTGAAGGTCAAGGTCGGCGAGAAGGTGTCGGAAGGCACGCTGGTCCTGTTGCTGGAGGAGAGCGCAGGCGCGGCCGCACCGGCACCCGCACCGGCAGCGGCGCCCCAGGCAGCTGCGCCGGCGCCCGCCGCGGCACCGGCGCCGGCTGCAGCCGCAGCGGCCGGCCCGTCGCTGATCAATATCGAGGTTCCCGACATCGGCGACTTCAAGGATGTGGAAGTCATCGAGCTGATGGTCAAGCCGGGCGACACCGTCAAGGCCGAGCAGTCGCTGATCACCGTTGAATCCGACAAGGCCAGCATGGAAATTCCGTCCAGCCACGCAGGCGTGGTCAAGGAACTGCTGGTCAACGTCGGCGACAAGGTGTCCAAGGGATCGCTGGTGCTGAAGCTGGAAACCCAGGGCGATGCCGCCGCGGCAGCCCCCGCGCCGGCCGCAGCCGCAGCCGCCCCGGCCGCCTCCGCAGCCGCCGCCGCTGCGCCGGCGCCCGCAAAGGCTGCGCCGACCGCGGCGCTGGAGCCGGCGGTCCCGGCGAACACCAAGGCGCATGCATCGCCGTCGGTACGCAAGTTCGCGCGCGAACTCGGCGTCGACCTCGGCCGCGTGACCGGCTCCGGTCCCAAGGGCCGTATCCTGCATACCGACATCCAGGGTTTCGTGAAGTCCGTAATGGCGGGCAGCACCGCCGCGCCCGCGGCCGCGCCTGTCAAGGGTGGCAGCGGCGCGGGTCTGGACCTGCTGCCGTGGCCGTCGCTCGACTTCTCCAAGTTCGGCGAGACCGAGCTGCAGCCGCTGTCGCGCATCAAGAAGATCAGCGGCCCGAACCTGCACCGCAACTGGGTGATGATCCCGCACGTGACGCAGTTCGACGAAGCGGACGTGACCGACCTGGAAGAATTCCGCAAGGAGTCCAACAACGCGATGGCCAAATCCGGCGTCAAGCTGACCATGCTGGCGTTCGTGATCAAGGCCAGCGTCTCGGCATTGAAGAAGTTCCCGGCCTTCAACTCTTCGCTCGACGAGAAGGGCGAGAACCTGATCCTCAAGAAGTACTACAACATCGGCTTTGCCGCCGATACGCCGCAAGGCCTGGTGGTGCCGGTCGTGAAGAACGCCGACAGGAAGAGCATTTCCGAGATCGCCAAGGAAATGGGCGACCTGTCCGCCGCCGCGCGCGACGGCAAGCTCAAGCCGGCCGACATGCAGGGCGCAACCTTCACCATTTCCTCGCTCGGCGGCATCGGCGGCACCGCGTTTACGCCTATCGTCAATGCTCCGGAAGTCGCGATCCTCGGCCTGTCCAAGTCGAGCATCAAGCCGGTATGGGACGGCAAGCAGTTCGCGCCGCGCCTGATGCTGCCGCTGTCGCTGTCCTATGACCACCGCGTGGTCGATGGTGCGATGGGGGCGCGCTTTGCGGCTTACCTGGCGGAAGTGCTGGGCGACATGCGCAAGACATTGCTCTGATTCCAGCCCGGGAAGCGGGCGCCGCGCTGCCGGGAAAATGCGAAAATCGCTGACTTTTCCCGCAGCGCCCCGCGCTGGCTTCCCATTTACGGAGATCAACAATGACTACCTGCGTCGTCGTCAAGAAGAACAACGAAATCGCCATCGCCTCGGATTCGCTCGTCACTTTCGGCGATACCCGGCTGTCGCATGCGTATGAACTCAACGAAAAGGTATTCCCTGTCGGTGATTCCTACGTGACGCTGGCCGGCACGGCCGCCCACTTCCCGGTCATGCGCAAGCTGTTGACCGGCATGGGCGAGGAGTGCAGGCTGTGCAGCCGCGACGACGTGTTCGAGACCTTCCAGCGGGTGCACGAGATACTGAAGGACAAGTACTTCCTGAACACCAAGGAAGACGAGGACGATCCCTACGAGTCTTCGCAGATCACCGCGCTGATCGCGAATCCGAGCGGGATCTTCGGCGTGTACTCCTACCGCGAGGTATTCAGCTTCGAGCGATTCTGGGGCATCGGCAGCGGGCGCAATTTCGCGCTCGGTGCGATGTACGCGGTGTATGACAGCGACCTGACGGCGCGCCAGATCGCCGAGATCGGCGTGCGTGCGGGCGAGGAATTCGACAAGAGCACATCGGGACCATTCCGGATTTTCAGTTTTCCGATGAGAGATCAAAGCGCCTCTTTGTAGAAGAGGTCAACAATATGGAGCAAGGCTATGAGCGTGGTTGAGGTAAAGGTCCCCGACATCGGCGACTTCAAGGAAGTCGAAGTCATCGAAGTGCTGGTCAAGGCTGGCGATACGATCAAGGCTGACCAGTCGCTGGTCACCGTCGAATCCGACAAGGCGAGCATGGAAATTCCGTCCAGCCATGCGGGCGTGATCAAGGAGCTCAAGGTCAAGCTCGGCGACAAGGTATCGGAAGGCTCGCTGCTGCTGACGCTGGAAGCATCCGGCGCGACCGCCGCCGCCTCCGCGCAGGCATCGGCCGGTTATGGAACCGCCACCTCCGCCGCTGCGGCGGCCGCGCCGGCGCCGGCACCCGCCGCGGTCGTGCCGCAGGCGGCAAGCTACGGCGGCGCCGCCGACATTCAGTGCGACATGCTGGTGCTGGGCGCGGGCCCCGGCGGCTATTCCGCCGCGTTCCGCTCCGCCGACCTCGGCATGAACACGGTGCTGGTGGAAAAATATGCGGCGCTCGGCGGCGTCTGCCTGAATGTCGGCTGCATTCCGTCCAAGGCGCTGCTGCATGTGGCCGCGGTGATCGACGAGGCGGCGGCGATGGCCGCGCACGGTATTTCCTTCGGCAAGCCCGAGATCGATATCGACAAGCTGCGCGACTACAAGGACAAGGTCATCAAGAAGATGACCGGCGGCCTGGCCGGCATGGCCAAGGCGCGCAAGGTGAACGTGGTGCAGGGCGTGGGCCAGTTCCTGAGCCCCAACCACCTGGAAGTGACGGCTGCCGACGGCAGCAAGAAGACGGTGCAGTTCAAGCAGGCGATTATCGCCGCCGGCTCCGCCGTGGTGAAGCTGCCCTTCGTGCCGGAAGATCCGCGCATCGTCGATTCCACCGGCGCGCTCGAGCTGCGCCAGGTGCCCAAGCGCATGCTGGTGATCGGCGGCGGCATCATCGGCCTGGAAATGGCGACGGTGTACTCCACCCTTGGCACGCGCATCGACGTGGTCGAGATGATGGAGGGCCTGATGCAGGGCGCGGACCGCGACATGGTCAAGGTCTGGCAGAAGTTCAACGAGAAGCGTTTCGACAAGGTGATGACCAAGACCAAGACGGTCGCGGTCGAGGCGCTGAAGGAAGGCATCAAGGTCACGTTCGAGGCGGCCGATCCGTCGGCCACCGCGCCCGAGCCGCAGTTGTACGACATGGTGCTGGTGGCGGTGGGCCGCAGCCCGAACGGCAAGAAGATCGCCGCCGACAAGGCCGGCGTGGCCGTCACCGATCGCGGCTTCATCAACGTCGATGCGCAGATGCGCACCAACGTGCCGCACATCTTCGCCATCGGCGACATCATCGGCCAGCCGATGCTGGCGCACAAGGCGGTGCATGAGGCGCACGTTGCCGCGGAAGTCGCTGCGGGGCAGAAGTCCTTCTTCGACGCGCGCGTGATTCCGTCGGTGGCCTACACCGATCCGGAAGTGGCATGGGTCGGCATCACCGAGGATGAAGCCAAGGCCAAGGGCATCAAGCTGGAAAAGGGCCTGTTCCCATGGATGGCGAGCGGCCGCGCGACCGCGAACGGGCGCGACGAGGGCTTCACCAAGCTGCTGTTCGACGCCGAAACCCATCGTATCGTCGGCGGCGGCATCGTCGGCACCCATGCGGGCGACATGATCGGCGAGATCGCGCTGGCCATCGAGATGGGCGCCGATGCGGTGGATATCGGCAAGACCATCCATCCGCATCCGACGCTGGGCGAGACGATCGGCATGGCGGCCGAAGCGTTCGAAGGCGTCTGCACCGACTTGCCGCCGGCGCGCAAGAAGTAAGGCACGCAGCCGGTTGTGCGCAGGGCCATCCCGGTAGTTGCCGGGATGGCCTTTTTGTTTGCCGCATGCGGCTGCGATCGAGCAGCGCATTTCAGCTCACACTAGCGTCCACCACCCTTCGTCGTCCCCGCGAAGGCGGGGACCCATGGTGAGCATGCGCGGCGGCGCAGGGCATTCTTTGTCAGCGAATCGCAGGGGGAAACGCCGCTGCGCTTTCACTCCGGCCCAACACCGGACGGCGGCGAAAATCAGTGGCCCAGCCTGGTCAGCACATCGGACAGCATGGAAATCATCTGGTCGATTTCTTCCGTCGTGACATTCAATGCCGGCATGAAGCGCAGCAGGTCAGGACGCGGCGAGTTCAGCAGCAGGCCGACCGGTTCCATGTCGCGCGCGGTCTCGACGATCTTGGGACCGATTTCCTTGCCGAGCTTGAGCGCGCGCAGCAGCCCTTCGCCGCGCTCGCCCTCGAGGCCGTGCTTGTCGCACAGCTTGAGCAGTTCGGCACGCAGATAGCCGCCAGTGTCCTTCACCGATTGCAGGAAGCCGGGCTTGAGCAATTCGCTCAGCACCGCGATGCCGGCGGCGGTCATCAGCGGGTTGCCGTTGTAGGTGCCGCCCTGTTCGCCCGGTTCGAAGCAGGCGACTTCTTCGCGCGCCAGCAGCGCCGACAACGGCACGCCGCCGCCGATACCCTTGCCGAGGGTCATCATGTCCGGTTCGATGCCCGACAGCTGGTAGGCGAACAGTTCGCCGGTGCGGCCCATGCCGGCCTGCACTTCATCGACGATCAGGAGCAGATTGCGCTGCTTCGTCAGCGCGCGCAGCGCCTGCATGAATTCGCGGGTCGCGGGGATGACGCCGCTTTCGCCCTGTACCGGCTCCAGCATGACCGCGACGGTCTTGTCGGTGATGAGACTTTCGACGCTCGCGATGTCGTTCAGCTCCGCCTTTGCGAAACCCGGCACCTGCGGCGCGAACATCGTGTCCCAGCCCGCCTTGCCGCTGGCCGACATGGTGGCCAGCGTGCGGCCGTGGAAGCCGTGGTTGAAGGTGATGATTTCATGGCGGTTCTCGCCGGCCGCATTCCTGTTCAGCTTGCCCCATTTGCGCGCCAGCTTGATCGCGCCCTCATTCGCTTCCGCGCCGCTGTTGGCGAAGAACACGCGGTCGAAGCAGGAATTCGCGGTGAGCATCGAAGCGAGGATGATCGACGGCTCGTTGTAGAACGCGGGCGACGGATTGATCAGCTTGCCGACCTGAGCGTTCACCGCGTCGGCGATGCATTGCGGCGAATGGCCGAGGCAGTTCACCGCCCAGCCCTGCAGGTAGTCGAGGTAGCGCTTGCCCTTGTGGTCGGTCAGCCACATGCCGCGGCCCTCGGTGAACACCAGCGAAGGCCGGTTGGTGATCTGCATGAGGGCGTTGACGTCGTACTGGTTGAATTCCATGGCGGGCTCCTGGACTGAAACGGGCAAAGATCGAAAAGGGGTAAAGATGGAAAGGGGCAAGGATCAAAAAAAAAGCCACAGGGCAGGCCTGTGGCTTTGTGAGCAGCAAACGCTTACACGCACGGCTTCCCGGGCTGAGGCAGCAGGGCACGGCGTCGCAGGAGTTTGGCTGTCATGTTCATGCGGTCAATATTATGATGTTTTCTGCACTGCGTCAAAAACTATTTCGTTGCCATATCAACAGCAAGATCGGCCTCGGAAGTGAACGCGTCCGCATAGAACTCCTGCTCCGGCAGCTTGCAGCAGGCGACGAAATCGCGCTTGGCGGAATCGACCATCACCGGTGCGCCGCAGGCATAGACCTGCCAGCCGGACAGGTCCGGCAGGTCGTCCATCACCGCGCGGTGCACGAAGCCGGCGCGGCCTTGCCAGTTGTCCTCGGACTTGGCGTCGGACACCACCGGCACATACCTGAAGTTCGGCACGGTGCGCGCCCATTCCTCGCACAGCGCATGCATGTACAGGTCCTTCGGACGGCGGCCGCCCCAGTACAGCACCATCGGCCGTTGCGTCTTCTGGTGGATCGCATGCTCGACGATCGCCTTGATCGGCGCAAAGCCGGTGCCGGAGGCGAGCAGCACCATCGGCTTGTCCGAATCCTCGCGCAGGAAGAAGGTGCCCAGCGGTCCTTCGAAGCGCAGGATGTCGCGCTCCTTCATGTTGTTGAACACATGGTCGGTGAACGCGCCGCCGCTCATGTGGCGGATGTGCAGCGTCAGGTGCTCGTCCAGGTGCGGCGCGTTGGCCATGCTGTAGCTGCGGCGCTTGCCGTCCTTGAGCAGGAACTCGATGTACTGGCCGGCCTTGTACTGCAGCCTTTCGTTGGCAGGCAGCTGCAGCGACACCACCATCACGTCGTCGGCCACCTTGTCCAGCTTCGCCACGCGGGTCGGCAGCTTCTTGATCGGGAACTCGCCGGCGCCGAGCACTTCGCGCGCCTCGATCACGATGTCGGAATGCGGCGTGGCGCAGCAGAACAGCGACAGGCCCTTTTCCTCTTCGGCGACGGGCAGCGCCTTTTCCTGGTGCGCGCGGTGGCTGACGCTGCCTTCCAGCAGCTTGCCCTTGCAGGTGCCGCAGGCGCCATTCTTGCAGCCGTAGGGCAGGCCGACGCCGGCACGGATCGCGGCGGTCAATACGGTTTCGCCTTCATCGCAGCTGAACTGCCTGCCGCTGGGCTGAACGGTTACTTGGAAAGTCATACAATCTCGACGATGAATAAAAAAATCAACCTGACTGCGCCGGGCTTCGGCCGGCCGCGCCTCCTGATCGTCGGCTGCGGCGATGTCGGCATGCGCCTCTTGCCCCTCGTGCGCGATCGCTTCCGCGTGTTTGCCGTCACCAGCCAGGCCGTTCGCAGTGAAGAACTGCGTGCCGCCGGCGCGGTGCCGGTCATCGCAGATCTCGACCAGCCTGCGACGCTGGCGCGGCTCGCGCGCCTGGCCCGCTGGGTCGTGCACCTGGCGCCGCCACCGGCCGAGGGCCTGATCGACCGCCGCACCCGGAATTTGACCGCCATTTTACCCGACGGCGGGAACCTGGTTTATGTGAGCACGACCGGTGTGTACGGCGACTGCGGCGGCATGCTGGTGGACGAGACCCGCACCGTCAATCCGCAAAACCCGCGCGCGAAGCGCCGGGTCGATGCCGAACGGGTGCTGCGCGGGTGGGCCCGACGTTCCGGTTCGCGCCTTTCCATCCTGCGCGTGCCCGGCATTTACGCCGCCGGCCGCCTGCCGCTGGAGCGCTTGCAGAAGGGCACGCCGGCGCTGCGGCCGGAGGATGACGTGTATACGAACCACATCCATGCCGACGACCTTGCGCGCATCATCGCGCAGGCCCTGTTCCGGGCGCAGTGCTGCCGTGTTTATCACGCGGTGGACGATTCGGACATGAAGATGGCGGACTACTTCGACGCGGTGGCCGACCGCGCCGGCCTCGCGCGGCCGCCGCGACTGCCGCGCGAGGAATTGCGGCACGCGGTGTCGCCGGTGTTGTTGTCTTTCATGTCGGAATCACGGCGGCTCTCCAATCTGCGGCTGCGTGCCGAACTCGGCGTGCGCCTGCGCTACCCGCGCGTGGAACACGCGCTGGACGAGATTTTTTCCCCGGCTTGATTCCCTGCTTGACCTTCCCATCATGGTAAGGTCGATAATGCAGGCATGCTGAATCAACCAGGAGCTGTACCATGGGCAACGCGCTTCCGTTATCCACTGTTTCTTCCGCCGCGGGCATGCATGAAATCGATGTTGCCATCGAGGGCATGACTTGCGCATCCTGCGTCAACCGTGTTGAAAAGGCCTTGCGCGCGATTCCCGGCGTCGCTTCCGCCGATGTGAATCTCGGCACCGAGCGCGCGCGCGTGGTCGCCGAGCGCGGCGTGGATGCCGGCAAGGTGCAGCAGGCGATCGAAAAGGCCGGCTACCAGCTTGCACAGCAGGAATGGGACTTGCAGATCGAGGGAATGAGCTGCGCGTCCTGCGTGGGCCGGGTGGAAAAAGCCCTGCGCAAGGCGCCGGGCGTACTCGATGCCAGCGTCAACCTGGCCGGCGAGAGCGCGCATGTGCGGATGGCGTCCGGGGGCGGCGCCGATACGCTGGTCGCCGCAGTCGAGGCGGCCGGCTATCACGCGCGGCTGCGCGACGACGGCACGGCGGCACCGGCAATCGAGGCCAGGCGCGATGATGGATTGCTGAAAGTCATCATCGCGGCGCTGCTGTCGCTGCCGCTGATCATCCCGATGTTGCTGGAGCTGGCCGGCGTGCACTGGATGCTGTCCGGATGGGCGCAGCTCGCACTCGCCACGCCGGTGCAGTTCTGGCTGGGTGCGCGCTTTTACCGCGCCGGCTGGAAGGCGCTCAAGGCGGGCGCCGGCAACATGGACCTGCTGGTGGCGCTCGGCACCAGTGCCGCATACGGCCTGAGCGTCTACCTGCTGTTCATCCACCGGTCGGATGGCATGCCGCATTTGTATTTCGAAGCGGCGGCGGTGGTGATCACGCTGGTACTGCTCGGGAAGTGGCTGGAAACGCGCGCCAAGCGCCAGACTGCCGACGCGATCCGCGCGCTGCAGGTATTGCGGCCGGACGTGGCGCGGGTGCGGCGCGGCGATGCGGAAACCGAGGTGCCGATCGCCCAGGTGCGGCTCGGCGATATCGTCGTGGTGCGGCCCGGCGAGCGGGTGGCGGTGGACGGCGTGGTGCAGGAAGGGCGCAGCCATATCGACGAGTCGCTGATCACCGGCGAAAGCCTGCCGGTCGCCAAACAGGGGGGCGACAAGGTGACTGGCGGATCGATCAATGCGGAAGGCCTGCTGCTGGTGAAGACGACCGCGGTGGGCAGCGAGACGACGCTTGCGCGCATCATCCGGCTGGTCGAAAGCGCGCAGTCGGCGAAGGCGCCGATCCAGCACCTGGTCGACAAGGTCAGCGCGGTCTTCGTGCCGGTGGTGCTCGCGATCGCGCTCCTGACCTTCGCCGGCTGGTGGATCGCGGGGGGCGACATCGAATCTTCCATCATCAATGCGGTGGCGGTGCTGGTGATCGCCTGCCCGTGCGCGCTCGGTCTGGCAACGCCGGCGGCAATCATGGCCGGCACCGGCGTCGGCGCGCGCCATGGCATCCTGATCAAGGATGCGGAAGCGCTGGAACTGGCGCATGCGGTGACCACCGTCGTGTTCGACAAGACCGGCACGCTCACCGAAGGCAAGCCGGCACTGACGGCCGCGCTTCCGGAGGGCCTGGATGAAGCGGAGCTGATCCGGCTGGCGGCGGCGATACAGCAAGGCAGCGAGCACCCGCTGGCACGGGCGGTGGTGGAGGCGGCAAAGGCAAAGGGCATCGCCGTTCCGGCGGCCGCGCAGGTCGCGGCGCTGCCGGGGCGCGGAGTCGCTGCCGTCGTCGGCGGCCGCGCGCTCAAGCTGGGCAGCAGCCGGCTGCTGCAGGAGTCCGGGATCGCTCCCGGGCGGCTGGCCGAGGCCGCCGCAGCGCTGGAGCAGCAGGGCAATACCATCTCCTGGCTGATGGCGGACGACGGCGCGCAGCGCCTGCTCGGGCTGCTGGCCTTCGGCGACCGGGTGAAGGCATCGGCGCAGCAGGCAGTGGCCGGCCTGCATGCGCTCGGCGTCAAGACCGTGCTGCTGACCGGCGATAACAAGGGTAGCGCGGCGACGGTGGGCAAGGCGCTTGGCATCGACCAGGTCATTGCGGAAGTGCTGCCGGCCGACAAGGCGAACAAGATCGCCAGCCTGAAAGGCGAAGGGCAGGTGGTGGCGATGGTCGGCGACGGCATCAACGATGCGCCGGCGCTGGCCGCAGCCGACGTCGGCATCGCGATGGCGACCGGCACCGACGTCGCGATGCATGCGGCCGGCGTCACCCTGATGCGCGGCGACCCGGCGCTGGTGCCGGATGCGATCGATATATCGCGGCGCACCTACCGCAAGATCCGACAGAACCTGTTCTGGGCCTTCGTCTACAACCTGGTGGGCATTCCGCTGGCCGCGTTCGGATTATTGAGTCCGGTCATCGCCGGCGCCGCGATGGCGTTCAGTTCCGTCAGCGTGATCACGAATGCCTTGCTGCTGCGCCGCTGGTCCGCGCTAGGAGGAAGAAAATGAATATCGGGGAAGCTTCCAAGGCATCGGGCGTCACCGCCAAGATGATCCGCTATTACGAAAGCATCGGGTTGATCAGGGCGGGGCGGCGCACCGAGTCGGGTTACCGGATTTATGGCGACAACGACGTGCACACGCTGCGTTTCATCAAGCGGGCACGCACCCTCGGTTTTTCGCTGGAGCAGATCCAGGACCTGCTGTCGCTGTGGCAGGACCCGGAGCGCGCGAGCGCCGACGTGAAGGCGATCACCCGCACGCACCTGGCAGAGCTCGACAAGCGCATCCGCGAGCTGACCGAAATGCGCGACACGCTGCGCCACCTGGAACATGCGTGCTCGGGTGACCACCGCCCGGATTGTCCCATCCTGCACAGCCTGGAAGCGCCGGGCGAGGGCGCTTCCTGCCACTGAACCGCGCCGCGCGCCGCGGCACCGAGTCAGCGCACCGAGCTGGCCAGCACGGGATAGCCTGCATCTGCGACCGCTGCGGTGATTGCCTCCAGCGGCGCGCCGGAGTTCACCGTGACTTTCTGCTGCGGCAGGTCGACATCCACGCTGGCACCGGCATCCACTGCCTGCACCGACTTCGTGACGGCATTGACGCAATGGCCGCAGCTCATTCCTTCGACTTTCAATTCATACATGTTTCGACTCCTGGCGGGTGTTGTTGGGGTGAACCTGGATGCTAGAGGTGCCCACGATGGGAAGGTCAAGCATTTTATCGCGGCTGCGGAAGGCGGGCCGCGCATGGCTCACGCCGGGTTTCACCCTCCTGCGCGTTCAGTTTCCCTGTACGGCGCCTGCAGTCCCGCCGGTGCCTGCGCGACCATGTAGCGGGCGAGCTCGGCCTTGTCGTGCAGACCGAGCTTGCTGTACGAGCTCTTGAGATGATTGCGCACTGTAAACTGCGACACGCCCAGATGCTGCGCAACTTCCTTATGGCTCATTCCCGCGGAAAACAATGCAGCGACGCGGCTTTCTGAAGGCGTCAGCTTGGGCAGGATCAGCGCCTCGCGCGCGTGGCACATCAGCTGGCCGCGTTGCCGCGAAAAACGAACCTCGATCCGCTTTCCCTGGTAGCCGGCATTCGTTACGGCGCACTCCCATAGTGGGGCGGGCAGCCGCGGCTGGCGGTGCCCCGGCCATTCCAGCTGCAGCAGCCTCTGGAACAGAGGATCGGCCGCGATAAGGATGCCGCGCCAATTGATCAGCGCTACGGCGCGATCACCTTGCTCGGGAAAAATCTCTTCGAGCAGGCGGCTGCGGTTGGCGTCCATCGCGATGCTCAGGTTTAACCAGAATGCATGGAGGTAATTCGCGTCCTGGCCGCTGAAAGGGCGGTTGTCGCCCCGGTATGCGACGAACCAGCGCGCCCCAAGCCTTTCCTGGGGAGGAGCGCCGAACAACATCAGTTCATTGATGTCGTGGCGCCGCGCGTACTTCTCAAGCGCGGCCAGGTTGCGCGCCGCATAGTAAGACGGACAGGAACAGAGCAAGGGCTCGCACAGCCCCGACATGAACGATTGGGTCAGGGGATCGCTGGCTGACACGTCCGGATAATCGGTCAGGATATCGGGAGAGCGGTTGTAAATATGGGCGTCCGCGATGCCGAGGGCGTCCTCCATCTTTCCCTCGGCATATCCGGTGCCCAGCACCCCGCCGTCGAACTCTATCCACTTGCGCAGCAAGCGGACAGCTTCCGCAGAGAATTCATGAGGCGACGCGTGCTGCGACGCATAGTGCAGATCGGCCAGGGTGCTAGCGAAAGCCTTCATCGCTACTCCTTGAATTCGGTCGGCTCCCTGGCTTTCGTTCGGGTCGGTCTCTGCCTCCTTGCGCGTCCACGCACTATAAATCGTGACCATGTGCGCTGAAGCCGATCTAGATCAAATTTATTCACTTTGTGTCACGGCCGCCGCGTGACCGTCGCGCTTCTTGCCCGCTTGCATTGCTGCTGCCATGCCTGCCGGCAGTCGTCTCTCCTTCTGCGCCACGTCATACATCTGCCCGGTAAAGCACCTGTCTAGCCCATTTGTACCATGGTTCTTCACATCCACTAAATACAGAATCAATGCATCGCGTTCCGACCGGAGCGTGTACGCGAAAGATCGGAGGACGTGGTGTGACATTTCAATCGTTGGTGTGCCGCGAATCCTTGCCCCGGGAAATATTGCAGTGTTCGTCACTGTTCCCGGGCGCAATAAGAGTCCAGCGAGCCAGCACAAAAAGATTTGAACCGTATCGCCCGCCACTGCGACTCAGGTGCAAGAACCGATCAGCAACGACATCACAGGATAGCTCGCCGCTGCACGGCTCGATTTTCCCAACCGGTCAACGAACCCTTTACCAATCCAGGAGATCTTTCATGAAAACCTCAGCATCCGCCATCGCACTCGTCGCCACCCTGTTCGCCGCAGGCAGCGCGTTCAGCCAGGAGTCCAGCGTCAACCTGGACAACATCAAGCAGAACCAGCAGGGCGGCATGGGCAACAACCAGAAATTCGAAGCGGGCAACGTCAAGGGCAGCGGCAAGTCGCAGACCCGGATCACCGACTACAGCGGATCGCAGCAGGGCGGCATGGGGAACACCCAGAGCGCAGAATTCGGCAAGGTCACCAACGGCGGCGAGTCCAACGTCACCGCGAACAAGACCCGGCAGTCGCAGAGCGGCGGCATGGGCAATTCCCAACAGCTGAAGCTGGGCGAAGTGTCCAACGGCGGCAAATCCAACGTCCGCACCAACAACCTGTCGCAGTCGCAAAGCGGCGGCATGGGCAACAAGCAGCTGATGGAAATGGGCAGCGCCAAGGGCGGCGGCAAGACCGACGTGCGCGCCAATGACGTCGCGCAGAGCCAGTCCGGCGGCATGGGCAACAACCAGTCCCTGCGCGCCGGTAACGTCGAGAAGTAATCCAGGCCGCGAACGCCGGCGCCGGGAAGGCGCCGGCGCCAGCGACAGTGTGAATACCTACCTTGCCGCCCACTTCATCGAGGAGCTTCGCAATGATGTCTTACACCCGTACCGCCGCCTTGCTTGCCCTTGCCGGATGGTGGGCGGCAGCGTCCCCGGCGCTTGCCGCCAGCGCAGACATCATCGATATGGAGCCGGATCTGGCCGCCAAGGTCAACCGCGAAAAGCTCAAGCAGAAGCGGCAGCAGAATGAAATGAACGCGGGTAACAAGGTGCGCGACAAGGAAAGCTGCGGCAAGATCGATATCGGCAACAACGACGCGCCCAAGCGCGGCGCCGCCGCGATCGCCCAGCGCGAAACCACGGTCGTGGTGACCGGCAACGTCATCAACGCCACGAACTGCCGGTGAGCGCCATGCACGCAAGGACCAGACGCTCTGCGGCAATTCTGGTGTCGGTGGCGCTTCTCGCCGGCCAGTTCGGCTGCGCCAGCCGCACCCTGCAGTTCAAGGAAGACGTGGCGCAGACCGCCGAGGAAATGCGCAAGGGCCCGGAAACCAAGCCGCACCTCACCGAAACGACCTTTGCCCAGGGCCTGCGCTGCATGGACATCCTGTTCATCAACTATGGCGTGCATGACATCTCGATGCTGATCGAGGACCTCAGCGACCAGACATCGAAGGTCAAGGCCGGCACCAAGGATATGTTCATTTCCGCAGTGTCGCAGATGACGCGCAGGAGCAAGGCGGTCCGCCTGGTCGCGTTCGGCGTGGTGACCGATACCACGCTCGGCGCCTATATACAGAACCAGTCGATCAAGGCCTTCGAGACCGTGCCGGAATTCTCGACGCGCGGCTCGATTTCGCAATTCGACGAATCGATGGTCAAGAAGCAGGGCGACGCGGGCGTGAGCCTCGGCCCGCTCAGCAGCAGCGTGGCCAAGCAGGCCAGCGCTTCCATCATGGGGCTGGACCTGAACGTGATCCGCACCGACGACCTGTCGCTGGTGCCCGGCGTCACCGCGCGCAATTCGGTGCAGATCCTGCGCGAGGGCACCGGCGTGGACGGCGAACTGTCGTTCAAGAAATTCGGCGCCAATTTCAACTACACCATGTCGCGCAGCGAAGGACAGGCGCAGGCCTTGCGCATGCTGACCGAGCTGGCGGCGATCGAGCTGTTCGGCAAGCTGACCAAGACGCCGTACTGGACTTGCCTGGGCCTGACCGACAAGGATCCGGCCGTCGACGCCGAAATGCGCGACTGGTGGGAAACCTTCGTGCAGGATCCGCAATCGCTGGTCGTGTACTTCCAGAACCAGATGCGCGCGCGCGGACTGTACCGCGGCGAAGTGGACGGCCGCGCCAATCCCGCCTTCATCGAGGCGGTGCGCGCCTACCAGCAGGCGCTCGGCCTGAACGGCGACGCGAACGTGAACTTCGAGTTCTTCCGCCGCTATCTGGCCGCCGATCACGCGAAGATGCAGGTCAAGGCCAAGACCATGCTGAAGGAAGTGCCGGTGGCCGATACCTTCACGCCGCCGCCGCCGCAGGCCGCAGCGCAGACCACGGTCACGATCGTCAATCCGCAGGGCGACGGGCGGCCGCTCCGGCGCGGCGAGATGTACAGCGTCGAGGTGCTGCTGAGCCAGGACAGCTTCATGTACTGCTACCTGATCGACGAGAACGGCCGCATCAGCCAGTTCTTTCCGAATCCTGCCAGCCCGAGCGCCGCGACCAAGGGCGGCGTGAAGATGCGCTTCCCCGGCAACCAGCCGTTCCGCTTCGTCGCCAATGGCAAGAGCATGACCGAAACGGTGGCCTGCTATGCCGCGCCCCAGGATCTCGGCGCCAGGCCGCTCGCTAATGCCGGCGGTGTGGCAAACCTCAACAGCCTGACCGACGGCTTCAGAAAGGTTGCCGGCACGGACGTCGGCGTCGGAGTGTTCAATGTCAAGCCGCAATAAGCTGATCGCGTTCGCGCTGGCCGCCGCCAGCCTTTCGGCGGACGCCGCGCCCGCCAACGGTCCGGACGACGGCAGCTCCAACGTCGACCTGCGCTCGGTCAACTCGCGCCGCGCCGCCGATGCCGCGAAGGGACGGCGGCAGGAAGACAGGGTGCGCTGCTGGCAGTACGGAAAGCTCATTTATGAAAGCCGCGTCGCCGCGCCGGCGGAAAAGTCGGCAGGTGTCGTCGAAATGCGCAGCGGCGCCGGCGGTTCGGTACAACTCATGGACATGAATCATGGACTTTGCATTGTTGAAACGGGCAGGAAATAGGTGGCATGCGGCTGCAGTGCTGTCCGCGGCGGCGCTCGCATTGCCGGTGCAGGCGGCGGACACGCAGTCGCGCGACAAGGACCTTCCGGCATTTACGCAAGTGACGGTGGAAATCCCGGCCGAGGTGCGTATCCGCCAGTCCGGGAAGTCGCATGTGAATGTGACCGCCGAGCCGGCGCTGCTGGAAAAGATCGATGTCAGCGTCAACGGCTCGGTGCTGAAGGTGGCGGCGCGCGGGTCGTTCTCCACGCAGCAGCCGCTGGTGGTGGAGATCGACACGCGCGCGCTCAAGCGGCTGGAGATGAATGCGGCCGGCAACGTGACGGTGGACGGCGTGCGCGGCGACCAGCTCGCCGTCGTCGCCGCCGGATCGGGCGACGTGAAGCTCAGTAATTTGAACCTGAAATCACTTTTGATCGACTCACAGGCAAGCGGAACGATCACGAGCTCGGGGCGCGCGACCCAGCAGGAAGTGCGCGTCGGCGGTTCCGGCGCCTACCAGGGCGAGCAGACTGAAACCGAGCGCAGCGTGGTCGATCTGTCCGGCGCCGGCAATGTGACCGTCTGGGCAACGAAGTCGCTGCAGGCCAAGGTCGACGGCTCCGGGATGCTGCGTTACCGCGGCAAGCCGCAAGTGAAGCAGGACATTGCAGGAGCAGGTTCGATAGAGCAGTTCTAACCCCATCTTCCAGGAGCCGATCATGGCAAATCAAAAACACCTCATCCGCATCGCGATGCTCGCGCTCGCTGCCTCCGCATCGGCCGGCGCATCGGCGCAGTCAACCACCCTCAACGGCGTGACCCAGCAGCAGACCGGGCCGATGCAGGAGCAGACCATCAATCTCGGCAACATGGCGCGTGAAGGCAAGAGCAACACCAACGCAAGCAATGTGCGCCAGAACCAGATGGGTGCGCTGAACCGGCAGGGCCTGTCGGCGGGTAACGCCAGCGGCAACGCGAGCTCGCAGACCAGTGTGCGCAATACCCGGCAGACCCAGGCCGGCGCGCTGAACAACCAGTCGCTGGAAGTCGGCAACGCCAGCGGCAACGCACGCGCCAGGGCGGAACTGGGTTCCGGCTCGCAGTCCCAGTTCGGCGCGCTCAACGAGCAGAACGCGAGGATCGGCAGCGCCTCCGGCAATGGCAAGACGGACACGACTGTGCGCAGCATGAACCAGGTCCAGGCAGGCGCGCTGAACCGCCAGAGCGCATCGGTAGGCAATGCCAGCGGCAACGGCAGCGCCAGGGTGACGGTGGGTTCGCTCAACCAGGGACAAGCGGGCGCGCTAAACAACCAGCAGGCCGAGATCGGCAATGCGAGCGGCAACGGCAAGTCGAATGTCACCGTAGGCAACGTGATGCAGGGGCAGGCGGGCGCGCTGAACAACCAGCGGCTGCGGATCGGCAATGCCTCCGGCGCCGGCCAGAGCAACGTACGGGTCGGCAGCGTCGTGCAGGGGCAGGCGGGCGCGATGAACAACCAGTCGATGAGTGTCGGCAACGCGGACGGCGGCGGCTCGAACAATGTGTCGGTCGGCGGCGTGGTGCAGGGGCAGGCCGGCATGTACGGGCACGACAGCGTTCGCATCGGGAATTGAGCGGCGCCTACAGAAAGGGAGTGATGCGATGGAGCTTTTGAAATTCTTTGCACTGCAATGTGCCGCGGCCGCCGCGCTGGCCTTGCCCGCGGCCGCGGCGGTCGCGCAGGTGACGTACTTCGATACGCCGCCGTCGGTGGAGCAGTTGCAGGAAGCGCTGCGCAAGCCGGCGACACCGGATTCGGCGCCGGCGAACCGGCCGGCGCGGATCCAGGGCCGCGGCATCGAGTGGCAGGACTCGGCCGACGCTCCGGCTTCTCCGCCGGCGCAAAAGCGGCAGGAGCAGGAGATGAACGGCCAGACACGGGAATTCGGCCGGCCGGGCACGGCCAGCAGCGGCGCCTCCGGCGTCGCCTCGAACGGCGCGTCCGGAGGGCCGGCGCAGGACGGCGCGCCGGCGATCGCGGTGCCGGTGAACTTCGACCTCGGCAGCGCGCAGATCAACAAGGCGTCGATGCAGTACATCGACGCGATTGCCGGCCTCCTGCTGCGCGAGCCGAACCTGCAGTTGCTGGTGGAAGGCCATACCGACGCCTCCGGCGACCCGCAGCGCAACATGATGCTGTCCTGGGAGCGCGCGTTCACGGTGTTCAAGACCCTGGTGCAGCGTTACGGCATCGACCCCGGGCGTCTGCAGCCGGTGGGAAAGGGATCGACCGAGCCGATGCAGGGAAAGGCGCCGACGGAGGGCGTCAACCGCCGGGTGCAGTTCCGGGTGCTGGGATGACAGGGCAGCGATGGCCAGGCTGAAAGAACCGGATGACGTGCAGCTGAAAACGCTGCTGCAGCGGATCGAGCGGCGCGACGAGAATGCGTTGACCGAGCTGCACCAGTTGTTTTCCCGCCGCATCTTCGCATTTGCGCTGCATCGCCTGAGCGACGCGCATGATGCGGAAACGGTGGTGGCCGACACGCTGTTCGAAGTCTGGAAAAACCCTGGACGGTTCCGGGGCGAGTCGAAGGTATCGACCTGGGTGCTGGGCATCGCGCACTTCAAGATCCTGAACACGGTGCGCGCGCGGGGCGCGGCGCATGAGTGCATCGACGACTATGCGGAGGTATTCGAGTCGCCGGAGCATACACCGATGATGCACATGGAGTTGCGCCAGCAGCGGGATGCGGTCATCGGATGCATGGAAAAGCTGACTGCGCCGCACCGCGAATGCATGCAGCTGGTTTTTTATGAAGGCTTGAGCCTGGCGGAAGTGGCGCAGGTGCAGTCGGTCCCGGAAAACACCGTGAAAACCCGCCTGTTCCATGCGAGGAAAAACCTGAAGACCTGCCTGCAGCGGATTTGAACTGGAAGCGACATGGATACGACCGGCACCCTCTCCAAAGACAGCGATTACGAGCGTTTCCTCGACCTGCTGCCGTGGTACGTGAACCGCACCCTCGGGGAGGCTGACCGCAACTGGGTCGACGCCTATCTCGTGCGCGAGCCGGATGCGCGCTTCGACCTCGAACTGGAACGCTCGGTCGCCAACGAGGTGGCGCGGCAGATCGACGCGCAGCCCGCGGATGCCGGCCTGCGCCGGCTGCAGGAACTGGTGCGCACGGACAGCAAGACCGCTCGTGCCGTGCCCGGCCGGCCCGGGCGATGGGCCAGCCTGTGGCAACGCATGCGCGATGCCGCTTCCCGTATTACCGGCGGCCAGGCCGGATGGGCGATGGCATGCACGCTGCAGGCCGGCGTGATCGCGCTGCTGCTGATGCAGCCCGCGACCGAGAGCGAAGATCAATACCGCGCGCTGGGAGCGCCGGCCCTTCCCACCATCGTGGTGCAGGTGCGGGAATCCACGCCGGAAAAGGATTTGCGCGCGCTGCTGCTGCGCGAAGGGGCAGAGATCGTCGCCGGCCCGTCGCAGCTGGGCGAATACCGGCTGACGGCGAAACGCGGCGATGTGCAGGCGCTGGCCAAGTCACTGGTTACCTCGCCCATCATCGAGTCGGTGTCGGTGGAACGCAATTCGGGAAGCCAGCGCTAGGGTTACAAGGAGCGGCAGGTGAACAATCAGCCTGGAACCACATTTACGGCCTGCCGCCATACCCGCCGGCAGCTGCTCAAGGCCGCCGCCGCCGCGGCATGCTGTTACGCAGGCGCCGGACTCGCGCGCGCGCAAGGGACGGGATCGAGCGCGCTGGTGATCGGGAACGGCGACTATGGCGTCTCGCCGCTGCGCAACCCGGTCAATGACGCGCGCCTGATCGGCGACACGCTGGACGAACTCGGCTATCGCGTGGTCAGCATCGTGAACGCGCCGATGCAGCGTACGCTGGATGCCGCGCGCAGCTGGATCAGCGCATCCGCCGGTTCCCATAGCCGTATCTTTTATTTCGCCGGCCATGGCGTGCAAAGCGGCGGCAAGAATTTTCTCATCCCGGTCGATGCCGATATCCGCGCCGAGGATGAAGTGCCGTTCAAGGCGATCAATGCGATGGACATCGTCGACCGCTTGTCGCGCTTCGATGATGGCGTGAACATCGTGATTCTCGACGCCTGCCGCAGTTCCCCGTTTCCGCTGCTGGCGGGGAACATCAAGGGGCGCGGCGTCAACAACAATGCGCAGCAGGGACTGGCTGCGGCGAATGCGCCGCGCGGCACCCTGATCGCCTATTCCACCTCCCCCGGTGCTGTCGCCATCGACGGCGGCCGCGCCGGCAACAGCGTCTACACCCGGCAGCTCGCGGCGCAAATGCGCGTCGAGGGACTGCCGGTGGAACTGCTGTTCAAGCGTGTGCGCCAGGCAGTCATGCAGGAAACCCGGCATGCGCAGGTCCCCTGGGAGAGCAGCAGCCTGACAGGAGACTTCTGCTTCCGGCCCGACGCACGCGGCGGCTGCGGCGACAGCGGCAGGGACGCGGAAGTCCAAAGCATCGACCTGAAGAGGATTCCGCGATGAAACGCCTTCCATCCCGCCAACATGCCTTGCGTCTTGCGGCGGCGTTCCTCGCGCTGCTGCTCATCACGCTTGCGATACCGGTGCTGGCAGCGGACCCGCAGGTGCCGGTGCTCACGCTCGACAACGGCAGCCATACTGCGGCAATCCGCCAGATCGCGGTGGACGCGTCCGAGAACCTGGTGGTGACCGCGGGCGACGACAAGAGCGCGCGGGTGTGGGACATCCGCAGCGGCGAACCGGTCGGAACGCTGCACCCGCCGGTCGGCGGGGACCACCTCGGGCGGCTGTATGCGGCGGCGGTGTCGCCGGGCGGCATGCTGGCGCTTGCCGGCACTACCGCAGCTGCCGGCGGCGCGCACAGGATCTACCTGTACAACCTGCGCAGCATGGCGTTCGTGACTTCCTACGATGCGCGCGGCGGTGATATCAAGCGGCTGCAATGGTCGCCCGACGGCAAGCTGCTTGCCGCTGCGTATGCAGGCGAGCCCGCGTTCCGCGTGTTCGACGACGGCGGCAGGCTGGTGCATGAGGAAACCCTGCCCGCCGACGCTTGGTCGCTGACGTTTTCGGCCAGCGGCATGATCGCGCTGCCGGTGTCGGACCAGACGATACGCCTGTACCAGGCCGACGGTAACGGCGTGCGGCGCGGCGCGACGCTGCGCGCCAGCCTGCCGGACCCGCGCGGCGTGCATTTTTCGCCGCAGGGCAACCTGCTGGCGGTCGGCTACCTGTCCCGCAAGAACGGCCGGGAAGTGCAGGTCGACGTGTTCGACCTCGCGTCCGCTGCGCTGGCCAGGTCTTTCGTATTCGACGACATCGAACAGGGCAACCTGCGCAACGTCGCGTGGCAGAGCGACGGCGCGGCGCTGTATGCCGGCGGCTCCGGTTACCGCGGCGCCAACAGCTTCGTGGTGAAACGCATCGCGTGGCCGGATGGCGCGGCGAGCGACATTCCGGCGGCCACCAATTCCGTCACCGACCTGCTGCCGCTGAAGGACGGGCGCCTGCTCTTCGCGACCGTGGAGTCGAGCTGGGGCGTGCTGAAGGACAAGCGCGCCGACGTGGTGGTCAAGGCAAAAAGCGCGCAGTTCTATGACAGCCGGGTGCTGAGCATCAGCGACGATGCCGGCGTCGTCGCCTGGCGCTTTGCGCCGGGCGGAAAGATCTTCAATTTTTCCGTGGACGGAAGGCGGCTGCGCGAAGGGCCGGGGGAGGCGACGCGGGCCGCGACGCCGAGCGGATCGCGCATCGAAGTCAGCGGCTGGGAAAATTCCTTCAAGGCCAGCGTGGCCGGCAAGCCGGTGCCGATGCAGCCGACCGAAATCGCGCGCGCGTCCGCCGTGCTTCCGGACGAGGCCGGCGTCGTGCTCGCCACCAGCCGCGCACTGCGCCGCTTCGATGCGTCGGGCAGCCAGATGTGGATGATGCCGCTGGCCACCGAAGCGCGCGCCGTCAATGTCAGCGCCGACGGACGCGTGTTCGCGGTGGCGATGGCCGACGGCACGATACGCTGGCGGCGCGTGGAGGATGGCGCGATGCTGATGTCGCTGTTCGCGACACCCGACGGAAAGTGGGTGCTATGGACGGAGGATGGCTATTTCGATGCCGGCATGGGCTCGGAAAGCCTGATCGGCTGGACCGTCAACCGCAAGACCGGCGAGCAGGCCGACTACTATCCGATCTCGCGCTTCCGCGAACACTACTTCCGTCCCGATGTGCTCGACCGGATGCTGGTGGAACGCGATCCGGGCAAGGCGCTCGCCTCTGCCAACGCGCAGCGCCAGCAGCTGGCGCAGCAGTCGGATGCGCATGCGCAGGAACGGGTGCGGGAACTGGTGCGGCCGGCGCAGGTGAAGGAGATCCTGCCGCCGGTGGTCACGCTGCTGACACCCGGGTCGGTGGAAAGCAGCGACAGCAAGGTCACGCTCGAGTACCGGCTGTTCGCGCCCGAGGACAGCCCGCCGGCGACGGTGTATGTACGGGTGGACGGCAGGCCCTATGAACTGGGCGACACGCAGCCGTCGCTGCTGCCGGTCGGCGAAACCGCGGGCAAGCTGACGCTGACGCTGCCGCAACGCAATGCGGTGGTGCAGGTGTTCGCCAGCAATGCGAACGGCACCTCGGCGCCGGCCACCATGCGCTACACCTACAAGCCGCGTCCGGCCGAAGCCGCGCCGCCGCCCCGGCCGGCCGACAAGCGGCCCACGCTATACCTGCTTGCAGTCGGCGTGGGCGATTATGCCAATCCCAAGTTCAAGCTCAACCTGCCGGGCAAGGACGCCGACGACTTCACGCGCTCGCTGCGCCGGCAAAGCGGCCTGTTCTACAAGCATGTGGAAGCGCGCGTGCTGGTCGACCGCAACGCCACCCGCGAAGCGGTGCTGCAGGGATTGACCTGGCTCAAGACGGCGCCCGGACCGGATGACGTCGGCATCTTGTTCATCGCCGGGCACGGTGTCAACGACGTCGACGATACCTACTACTTCCTGACCCACGACTCGGACGTCGGCAAGCTCGCGGCCACCGCGATCCCGGAGGCGCAGTTCCGCGATGTCCTGTCCAACATGCGCGGCAAGACCCTGTTCTTCGTCGATACCTGCTATTCGGGAAAATCGCTGGGCATCCTCAGCCAGACCGACCTGACGCGCATCGCCAACAAGTTTTCCAGCCCCGAGCACGGGGTGATCGTGTTTTCCGCGAGCCACGGCAGGCAGCAGTCGCTGGAAAGCATCGACTGGGGCAACGGCGCGTTCACCAAGGCGCTGGTGGCCGGCATCGACGGCGCGGCGGACTACCGGCGGCAGGGCGTGATCACGCACCGCGGACTCGATTATTACCTCGGCTATGAAGTGGCGTCGCTCACCAACGGCATGCAGACCCCGGTCACGATGGTGCCCACGGGAGTCGCCGACTTCCCGGTGGCGAAGGGAAGCCAGGGCAACAAGGTCAGCCACAACAGCGTGCGATGACCGGGAACGGGCATACGAAGCAGCACAGCAACAGGATTTTTCAGGCCAACCAGACAGGACAGGAAAGGAATGCTCATGAACTTCCCGCGCATGGACTTGTTACCGATGATGAACTGGAAAGCGGCCGGCGCCGCCGTGCTCGCGGCGGCGCTCTCCGCTTGCGGCGGAGGGGGCGGCGGCGAAGCGCCGGCCGCGGCTGCGCCAGCCGGGCTGGAGACGCTGCCGCCTTCGGCCAGCGCCGGAACCAGTCCCGCTGCCAATCCAGCTGCCAATCCCGGTGCCAGTACCAGCACTAGTACCACTCCTGGTACCAGTCCTGGTACTGGCACCGGTGCCGTGCCGCCGGCCGCCATCCCGCCGATCATCACGCCTGGCGGCGACGGCAACAGCAACGGCACACCCGGCGTGGTGGAGCAGTTGCGGCCCTGCGCGTACATCAGCACCGGCTTCACCGGCGATCTCAATGCGGTTTACCCGGACGGTCTGGGTGCCGTGCCGACGACCGGACTGGCTTGCGCGAGCAGGGGCGGCGGCGCCGGCGGCGGCGATGGTGGCGGCGGCAGCGGAGGAGGTGGCGGCGGTAGCGGCGGCGGCGGGGGCGCGGCCGGCGCGGGCGGCGGCGAAGGCAAGGTGGTCGGCGCGCTCATGACCGTGACCCGGCTGTCGGACGGCGTCGTGCTTGGCTCGGCGCTGACCGACAGCGTGAACGGCCTGGTCACGATCCGCCCGGTTGCCTCCGACGGCCCGGTCCTGCTGACGCTGACCGGCCAGGCCGGCGCGAAATACTATGACGAAGGCACGGCGCAGATGACCGACTTTGGCCCGGGGCAGGTGCTGCATGCGCTGGTTGACCGCTTCGACGAGAACGTCGGCGTCACGCCGCTCACCGAAGCCGCGTATCGCTACGCCCTCAACAATTTCGCAGGCAATGCGCAGGCGGTTGCATCCGGCGGCGCGCAACTGCGGACCGAAGGCGACCTCAGGGGGCTGACGGCAGCGCAGGTGCAGGCGGCGAACAAGGCGGTGCTGGACGCCGTCAACGCCACGCTACCAGAGAGCGTGAAACTGGTGTCTGCAAAGACGCTGCCCACGCCGATCGACAACACCAGCCCCAGCAATGCGTTGCCGGCGAACCGTTACGGCATCGCCGAAACCGTCATCGGCGGCCTGGTGAAGGCGGCAGCGACGCGCCAGCCTGCATCGAGGACGCCCGCGCTTGGCATCACCGAGCAGCTCGCGCGCGACTTCACCGACGGCAAGCTGGACGGCGCCGCGCTCGACCGCACGCCGGCAGCGCCTGCGGCGCAGGCGTTCTACGAGCCCGGCAGCCTGCCCGGCGCACTGCGCAACGGGATGGCGGCGGTGGCGAACCAGTTCGGCCAGGGGACGACCAGCACCGTGGTGCCGCGCGCGACGACGACGGCGGACTTTGCGGGGGCATGGGGCGTGGTTGCGGGGAGTCCTGGCGTGACGGATGTAACTAATGTTGTGCCGACCACCAACTTGGATGCGCTTGAAGGCGTCGAGGGAACGGCCCTCATTACGGTCGACCAGGCGGGAAACCTGACGGGAGACTGGATTGATGTGGCAACACTGACCAGCGCGCCCCTCAGTGGCCAAGTGGCGAATGACGGCACGATCACCAGGCTTACGATCGGGGGCAGTGACGTGACTCTGCGGGGCGGCCTGAATGCGGACGGAGGCGGTTCCGGCACCTGGAGCGACAGCGAGGGCCGCAGCGGTATCTGGGAATCCGGGCGTAACCCCGAGGCGGTACCGGCAACAGCACCGGCAGCAACGACGCCGGCAGCAACGCCGGCCAGCTGAAGCGGCTTTCCCGCTGGCGTCATGCTGCCCTTGCTGGCTGCATGCGGCGGCGGAGACGACGGGCGCTCACGCTGCGCGATGATGGAGCGGAGGGGAAAAAAAAGCGGCGGCTCCATCGAGGAGCCGCCGCTTTCTGTTCTTGTAGCGACTGGTGCCCATGGGCAGGATTGAACTGCCGACCTCTCCCTTACCAAGGGAGTGCTCTGCCACTGAGCTACATGGGCAAACCGATAACTTCCACTTCAGTAAATGAAAAGCCCGGTCGCTTGACCGGGCTTGAATTCGCTGGTGGGTCGTGAGTGGCTCGAACACTCGACCTACGGATTAAGAGTCCGCTGCTCTACCAACTGAGCTAACGACCCAACGAAGACGAAGATTATAGCAATAACTTCCGCGCAGAGTCAAAGCCCGCCGGGAAACTTTTTTGCCGCGCGGCCCTCTGTCAGGTCAGCGCCGACGTCACCTTCAGCACTTCATCCACCGTGGTCACGCCTTCGATCACTTTCAGCGCGCCGGCCACCCGCAGCGGCTTCATGCCATCCTTGACGCTTTGCTGCTTGAGCGCATGGATATTGGTTTCTTCCCTGATCAGCTGCGAGAACGGCTGGGTGACCGTCAGCAATTCATACAGCCCGGTGCGGCCGCGGTAGCCGGTCTGCCGGCATTCCGGGCAGCCGACCGGGCGGTAGAGGGTGGCGGGTTTCGGCATCTTCCAGCCTTCCGTCAGCCCATCCCAGACTTCGTCCGATATCTCGCCTTCCGCCTTCTTGCAGTCGGAGCACAGCGTGCGCACCAGGCGCTGCGCCATGATGCCAATCAGCGTGGCTTCCAGCAGGTAATAGGGCACGCCGAGTTCCAGCAGGCGCATCACCGCCGACGGCGCATCGTTGGTATGCAGCGTCGACAGCACCAGGTGTCCGGTCAGCGCCGCCTGGATCGCCATTTCCGCGGTTTCGAGGTCGCGTATCTCGCCGACCATGATGATGTCCGGGTCCTGCCGCATCAGCGCGCGCACGCCGTCGGCGAACGACAGGTCGATGCCGTGCTGCACCTGCATCTGGTTGAATGACCCTTCGACCATTTCGATCGGGTCTTCCACCGTGCAGACGTTGACTTCCGAGGTCGCCAGCGCCTTGAGCGTGGTGTACAGCGTGGTGGTCTTGCCCGAGCCGGTCGGGCCGGTAACCAGGATGATGCCGTGCGGGCGCGAGGTGAGCATGTCCCAGCGCTTCGCGTCGTCCGCTGGAAAACCGAGTTCGGGCAGTGTCTTGACCACGACGTCCGGGTCGAAGATACGCATCACCAGCTTTTCGCCGAAGGCGGTGGGCAGCGTCGACAGGCGCAGCTCGATTTCCTGTCCGCCTGAGGTGCGCGTCTTGATGCGGCCATCCTGCGGGCGGCGCTTTTCGATTACGTCCATGCGCCCGAGCAGCTTGATGCGCGCGGTCATCGCGATCAGGACCGCCGCCGGCACCTGGTAGACCTGGTGCAGCACGCCGTCGATGCGGAAGCGGATCACGCCGAGCTCGCGCTTGGGTTCGAGGTGAATATCGGAGGCGCGCTGTTCGAACGCGTACTGCCACAGCCAGTCGACGATGTTGACGATGTGCTGGTCGTTGGCGTCGAGCGTCTTGTTGGCCTTGCCGAGTTCGACCAGCTGTTCGAAGTTGTTGCGCAGCGCAAGGTCGTGCTGGCCGCTCTTGTTCGCGCCCTTGATCGACTTAGCCAGCGTGAAGAACTGCGCGGTGTACTGGGCGATGTCGAGCGGATTGGCCACCACCAGCTTTACGTTGCGCCGCGTGATCTTGGCGATCTCGGCTTCCCATTCCAGCACGAACGGGTCGGCGGTGGCGACCACCACCTCGGCCGGCGTCATTTCCACCGGCAGGATGTTGAAGCGCGCCGCATAGGTGGCCGACATCACGTCGGCCACGCGGGTGAAGTCGATCTTGAGCGGGTCGATGCGGAAGAAGGGCAGCTTCGCCTTGCCCGCCATCCATTCGGTCAGCCAGTCGAGGGTGAGCTGCTTGTGCGGCGCGACCGCCGAATGCAGCTTGATCTGCGCGACCGCGGTCAGCGGATGCATGCTGGCCGATGCGTTGCGCAACAGGCCCTGCGCTTCGTTGTAGCGCGCCTTGACGTCTGCCTTGTCGATCAGGCCGTCGGCCAGCATCCAGCTGAAGATCTGATGCAGGTCGAGCGCCTTGGGCACGGGTTTGTGCTGCGGGGCGGCGGCGGGATGATCGGCTCGGGCGTTCACGTTGTCGGACTCCTGCGGTTGTTGGCTTGCGCCGTTTGCCATGCCTTCAGGCCGTTGACCCAGGCTTTTGCGGGAAGCCGGGTGGCGGCGGTGATTTCCGCGGCCCGCTCGTACAGCGCGGGGAAGTCGAGTTCGGGGCGGGTATTGAAGCCGAGCGCGACCACGTTGCCTTCATGCACCGGCGGCAGGCAGATGACGTCGGCGAACGCATGGCGCATCGCCTTGTAATTCTTCCCGTAGCTGGGATGGTCGCCGAACAGGTTGACCGTCATGATGCCGTCCGGCTTGAGACAGGCGGAACAGGCCTGGTAGAACTCGAAGCTGTCCAGCACCGGGCCCTGCACCGTGGCATCGTAGAGGTCGGCCTGCAGCGCGTCGAGGATGCCGTGGTTGGCGCTGTCGGTGACATAGTCCATCGCATCCATTTCATGGACGGCCAGGCGCTCGTCAGGCGGCGGCATCCGGAACAGGGTTGCGCAAACCGAGATTACCGCCGGGTTCAGCTCCACCGCGGTCACCTGCATCTGCGGAAACTGCTTGTAGCAGAACTTGGTCAGCGCGCCGGTGCCGAGGCCGAGCTGGGCGACGTGCTGGGGCTCGCGGTTGAAGAGCATCCACGCCATCATCTGCTGCGCATATTCGAGTTCGATCCAGAATGGCTTGCGCACGCGCATCGCGCCCTGTATCCATTCATTGCCGAAATGGAGGAAGACGACGCCGTTTTCTTCGGACAGGGTGATGGGGGCGAATTTCGGCTTGCGCCGCGCGCGGGCCTTGCCCGGCCCCGCCTTGCTGTTGGCCTGCGCTTCCATGGAGTTGCGTTTGATGAGCATGCTGTTTTTGTAAGGGCCGCGCAGGGCGCGGCGCCGGTATGGGTTTCTGCAATTCTACAGAAGGATATTCTTCCATACCGCCAGTTTTTGCTCGAAGGAGAGTTGCGCGTTGGCCGGGGAGGACGAGGGCAGCACCAGCGTGCGGAAGCCCGCCTGCGCGAATTGCGGCTCGAAACGCCCGGATGTCTTGCCATTGAAGCACACCTTGTCCAGGTCCGGGCACTGCCGTTTCAGCAACGCGAAGTCGTTCGACTGCGCATTGCGGATCGCGGTGTCGAGGCTGCCTTCGCGCTCGCAGGCGGCCAGCACGTCCCACAGACCGATCCGGCGCGACAACAGCTTTTGCAGCCGTTGCTCGTACGGCAAGCCGGTCAGCGTATCGCCGAGCACGGCCGACAGCAGGCGCCAGAGCTGGTTGCGCGGATGGGCGTAGTACTGCTGCGCCGCCAGCGAGGCTTCGCCGGGAAAGCTGCCGAGGATCACGATGCGCGTGTCCGGGGCGAGTACGGGAGGGAAACCGGTGAGCGGGGG
>NZ_DASPLS010000100.1:0-42458 GCF_035627455.1 Noviherbaspirillum sp. | reverse complement strand
CGCTTACGCAGCCAGTTTCTTCTTCAGCAGCTCGGTCAGCTGCGCCGGATTCGCCTTGCCCTTGGTCGCCTTCATCGCCTGGCCGATGATCGCGTTAAATGCCTTTTCCTTGCCGGATCGGTATTCCTCGACCGACTTCGCATTCGCCGCCAGTACCTCGTCGACGATCTTTTCCAGCGCGCCGCTGTCGGAAATCTGCTTCAGCCCCTTGGCTTCGATGATGTCGTCGGCCGCGCTCTCCTTGTCGGACGGCGTCTCCCACATCGCGCCGAACACTTCCTTGGCGATCTTGTTCGAGATGGTGCCGTCGGCGATGCGCTTGAGCAGCAGCGCCAGCTGTTCCGCCTTCACCGGTGCCTGTGCGATATCGACCCCTTCCCGGTTCAGCGTGGAGGACACGTCGCCCATCAGCCAGTTGGCTGCGGGCTTCGCCTGTTCCTTGCCGGCCTTTTCGACCACCGCTTCGAAGTAGGCAGCCATCGCCTTGGACTGCGTCAGCACCGACGCATCGTATTCCGGCAAGCCGTAATCCTTCACGAAGCGCTCGCGCATCGCGCCGGGCAGTTCCGGCATCGACGCCTTCACGCGCTCGATCCATTCCTGCGCGATCACCAGCGGCGGCAAATCGGGGTCGGGGAAGTAACGGTAATCCTGTGCGTCTTCCTTGCTGCGCATCGAGCGGGTTTCCTTGCGGTCCGGATCGTACAGGCGGGTTTCCTGCACCACCTTGCCGCCGTCCTCGATCAGCTCGATCTGGCGCCGCACTTCATAGTTGATCGCCTCTTCCAGGAAGCGGAAAGAGTTCAGGTTCTTGATCTCGCAGCGGGTGCCGAATTCCTTCTGGCCGAGCGGGCGCACCGACACGTTCGCGTCGCAGCGGAACGAGCCTTCCTGCATGTTGCCGTCGCAGATGCCCAGCCAGACCACGAGCGAGTGCAGCGCCTTCGCATACGCAACCGCCTCGGCGGCGCTGCGCATGTCGGGTTCGGTCACGATTTCCAGCAGCGGGGTGCCGGCGCGGTTCAGGTCGATGCCGCTCATGCCGTGGTAATCCTCGTGCAGCGACTTGCCGGCGTCTTCCTCGAGGTGCGCGCGGGTCAGCTGCACGGTCTTCATCTCGGCCTTGCCGTCCTTTTCCAGCACGAAGGAAATCGTGCCGCCCTGGACCACCGGGATTTCATACTGGCTGATCTGGTAGCCCTTGGGCAGGTCGGGGTAGAAGTAGTTCTTGCGCGCGAAGATCGACTGCGGGGCCACCTTGGCGCCGATTGCCAGCCCGAACTGGATCGCGCGCTCCACCGCGCCCTTGTTCATCACCGGCAGCACCCCGGGCAGGGCCAGGTCGACCGGGCAGGCCTGGGTGTTCGGCTCGGCGCCGAACCGGGTCGAGGCGCCGCTGAAGATTTTCGATTGGGTCGAGAGTTGAGCGTGGGTCTCGAGGCCGATGACGACTTCCCATTGCATAGTAGTGTGTCCTTGTTTTATTCGTGATAGCGGCACTGGCCGGTCTTCAGGTTCACCGTCAGTTCGGAAAAATTGGACCGGGATCCGCACAGCGCGGGGCAGGTCGGCTTGAGCGTCAGCATGTCGCCCTCCTGCTCCAGCCGGATGGTGCAGCTCATGCCGCGGCTGAAATCGTAGCCTCGCTTGCTGCGCGCCTTCAGCGCATCTTCCAGCGCCACGCGCCATTGCACCTTCGGCGCTTCGTTGCGCACCTCGGCGGTCAATCCGTCGTTTTCGTCGATGTTGCAGTCGTAGCCGTGGGTGCTGCGGTAAAGCGCCGACTCCCAGTGGAAGACTTCGACACGGTTGCCGCTGATGCGGATTTCGCCGTTGTCCGCATAGGTCACCCGCTCGCCGTCTTCCGAGCGCGAGGCGCTGCACGAGAAGTGCGTGTCGAGCTGCTGGGCGGCGGCGGGAGCGGCGCCTGCGCAAAGCAGGGCTGCTGCGACGGTCATGCGGACGTTTGCGTTCATAGGCCTTCCGGGGTGCGTTTGTGCCAGTCGGTGGCGAGCTGGTACTGGTGCGCGACGTTCAGCAGCTTCGCCTCGTTGAAGTAATTGCCGATGATCTGCAGGCCGACCGGGCGCTTCGCATTCTTGTCGCCCTGGCCGAAGCCGCAGGGGATGGACATGCCGGGCAGGCCGGCCAGGCTGGTCGACAGCGTGAAAATGTCGGCCAGGTAGTTTGCGACCGGATCGTCGGCCTTGTCGCCGATGTCCCAGGCCACCGTCGGACACACCGGGCCCATGATCACGTCGCACTGCCTGAACGCTTCCTGGAAGTCTTGCGCGATCAGGCGGCGGATCTTCTGCGCCTGCAGGTAGTAGGCATCGTAGTAGCCATGCGACAGCACGTAGGCGCCGACCAGGATGCGGCGCTTCACCTCGTCGCCGAAGCCTTCCGCCCGCGACTTGCGGTACATGTCGGCCAGGTCCTTGTATTCCTGCGCGCGATGGCCGTAACGCACGCCGTCGAAACGCGACAGGTTGGACGAGGCTTCCGCCGGCGCGATCACGTAGTAGACCGGGATCGACAGCTCGGTCTTGGGCAGCGAGATGTCGACCAGCGTCGCGCCCAGTTTCTCGTATTCGCGCAACGCCGTGCGCACCGCTTGCTCGACATCGGCGGCCAGGCCCTTGCCGAAGTACTCACGCGGCACGCCGATCTTCAGCCCCGAGAGCGGCTTGTCAAGCTCGCGGCCGAAGTCTTCCGCCGGACGCTCCAGGCTGGTCGAATCGCGCGGATCGAAGCCGGTCATCGCATTGAGCAGCAGCGCGCAGTCTTCCGCGGTCTGCGCCATCGGGCCGCCCTGGTCGAGCGAGGATGCAAAAGCGATCATGCCGAAGCGCGACACCCGGCCATAGGTCGGCTTGATGCCGGTGACGCCGCACAGCGCAGCCGGCTGGCGGATCGAGCCGCCGGTGTCGGTGGCGGTCACCGCCGGCGCCAGCCGCGCGGCGATCGCCGCGGCCGAGCCGCCGGACGAGCCGCCCGGGATCGCCTGCCTGTCCCACGGGTTCTTCACCGCCCCGAAGAACGAGTTCTCGTTCGACGAGCCCATGGCAAATTCATCACAGTTCAATTTTCCGAGGGTGACCATACCTGCCGTACGGAACTGTTCGACGACAGTTGCATCGAAGGGGCTGATGTAGTTCGAGAGCATCTTCGAGCCGGCGGTGGAACGCCAGCCGCGCGTGACAAAAATGTCCTTGTGCGCGATCGGGATGCCGGTGAGCGGCGTCGTGTCATTCCTGGCAAGGCGCGCGTCGGCTTCCGATGCCTGCTCCAGCGTCAGCGCTTCATCGACGTGGAGGAAGGCGTTCAGGTCGCTTTGCCGGATGCGGTCGAGATACATCTTTGCCAGCTCGGTGGCCGATACCTGTTTAGCCTGCAGCAGTGCTGAGAGTTCTTTGAGTGTCTTGGTATGCATAGGATGGGTAAGCGTGCGGCTCGTGGCGCGGGCGGATGTTATTCGATGACCTTAGGGACGAGGTACAGGCCGTCCTGCGTGGCGGGTGCGACCTTCTGGTAGTCGTCGCGCTGGTTCGGTTCGGTGACCTCGTCCTCGCGCAGGCGCAGTGCGACATCGTCCTGGTGGGCGGCGATCGGATGATTGAGCGGTTCGATGCCGGCGGTGTCCACTGCGCGCATCTGCTCTACCAGCGAGAAGATGCCGTTGAGCTTGTCCAGGGTTTTGCCGGCCTGTTCTTCGTTCAGGTCGAGCTGCGCCAGGCGGGCCAGGCGCTTAACATCGGAGAGGTCGAGTGACATGATGGAAAGGGTTGGGCGGTCGGTGAGGGACCGCTGTTTTCAAGGGAATAAAATGTTTTCTAATTGTTGCAAAAACTTGTCAAAAGGCGCGAACTGGCTTGTATCCGGCACGCATTTTTAGAGTTTCCACTGGCTAATTTCGGCTAAATTATAAGGTAGAATGATGGGTTAATACCTCGCCGGCGATGACGGATTTGACATGTCGCCGGACCAGAGGTTTTCACCAGCAATGCAAAGCGCATGCGGATGCGCATCGGGACAATACATGTTTGGATTTTTACGCAGCTATTTTTCTAACGACCTGGCGATCGACCTTGGCACGGCCAACACGCTGATCTACGTGCGCAACATGGGTATCGTGCTGGACGAGCCTTCAGTGGTGGCAATTCGCCAGCAGGGCGGTCCCAACGGCAAGAAGACCATCCAGGCCGTCGGCAAGGAAGCCAAGCAGATGCTGGGCAAGGTGCCGGGCAACATCGAGGCGATCCGCCCGATGAAGGACGGCGTGATCGCCGACTTCACCGTCACCGAGCAGATGCTCAAGCAGTTCATTCGCATGGTGCACGACTCCAAGCTGTTCAAGCCGTCTCCGCGCATCATCATCTGCGTTCCCTGCGGCTCCACCCAGGTCGAGCGCCGCGCGATCCGTGAATCCGCGCTCGGCGCAGGCGCCTCGCAGGTCTACCTGATCGAAGAGCCGATGGCCGCCGCGATCGGCGCCGGCCTGCCGGTATCCGACGCGACCGGTTCGATGGTGGTCGATATCGGCGGCGGCACCACCGAGGTCGGCATCATTTCGCTGGGCGGCATGGTGTACAAGGGATCGGTGCGCGTGGGCGGCGACAAGTTCGACGAAGCGATCGTCAACTACATCCGCCGCAACTACGGCATGCTGATCGGCGAGCAGACCGCCGAAGCGATCAAGAAGGAAATCGGCTCCGCATTCCCCGGCTCCGAAGTCAAGGAAATGGAAGTCAAGGGCCGCAACCTGTCCGAAGGCATTCCGCGCTCGTTCACGATTTCGTCCAACGAGATCCTGGAGGCGCTGACCGACCCGCTCAACAACATCGTGTCCGCCGTGAAGAACGCGCTCGAGCAGACGCCGCCCGAACTGGGCGCCGACATCGCCGAAAAGGGCATGATGCTGACCGGTGGCGGCGCGCTGCTGCGCGACCTCGACCGTCTGCTGATGGAAGAGACCGGCCTGCCGGTGATCGTCGCCGAAGATCCTCTGACCTGCGTGGTGCGCGGCTCCGGCATGGCGCTCGAACGCATGGACAAGCTGGGCTCGATCTTCTCCTACGAGTAATCGACACGATGTTTCTCTTGACGCGCCTTGCCGGAACCGCGCAAGGCGCGCCGATGGACGGAAATTCTCGGTCACATTTCGCATTCTTCGTTAGACCCTGATGGATTACAGTCCGCCGCCACTTTTCAAGCAAGGCGCATCCGCCCGCGCCAAAGTGGTGTTCTTTTCCCTCATTGCGCTGATCCTGCTGGTGGCCGACTCGCGACTGCGTTCGCTCGGCGCCATCCGCCAGGTGGTCGGCACCGTGCTCTATCCGCTGCAGGTCGTGGCCCTGTTGCCGCGCGACGCCGCCTACATGGTCGGCGACTATTTTTCGTCGCTGTCGGCGATGCAGAAGGAGAACCGCGGCCTGAAGGAGCAGCAGATCGCCAACGGCCATACCTTGCAGCAGGTGCAGCAGCTGTCGGCGGAAAACGCCCACCTGCGCAAGCTGCTCTCGGCCAACGAGCGGCTGGCCGTGAAGTCGGTGATGACCGAAATCCTGTACGACGCGCGCGACGCCTTTACCCGCAAGATCATCGTCGACCGCGGCACCAGCCATGGCGTGGCCCAGGGCCAGCCCGTGATCGACGACGTCGGCGTGGTCGGACAGGTGACGCGCGTGTTTCCGTTCACCGCCGAAGTGACGCTGCTGACCGACAAGGACCAGGCGATTCCGGTCCAGGTCGTGCGCAGCGGACTGCGCAGCATCGCCTATGGACAGGGCCACTCGGGCGCGCTCGACCTGCGCTTCATGCCTGCCAATGCCGACATCGAGAACGGCGACATGCTTGTCACTTCCGGCATCGACGGGGTCTACCCAGCCGGCCTGTCGGTCGCCAAGGTGACTCAGGTGGACCGCAAGTCCTCCGACGCGTTTGCGCGCATCGTCTGCCAGCCGCTGGCCGGCATCGATCGCAACCGCCAGCTGCTGATCCTGCTGACTGAAATGAATTTCCCGCCGCGCCCGGCGCCGGAAGATCCGAAGAAGGAAAAGGCGGCAAAGCGTGAGGCGGCGAAGGAAGCCGCGAAGCAGCCCGCGGCGGGGACCGCTGCCACCGCCGCCGCAGCAGCAGCCCAACAGGTGCCGGCGGCAGCGATTCCCGCAAACGGCCCGGCGGCAGTGACACCGACCGCAGCGGCGGCGCCCGCTTCGGACAAGCCTGCCACGCCAGCGCCGGCGGCGCCGGCAGCAGCGAAACCTTCGCCGGCAGCGGCAGTGCCGGCCGCCGCGACGCAGAAGCCATCGGCAGACAAGCCGGCAGCAGCGAAACCCGCAGCAGCACAACCGGCAGCAGGACAACCGGCAGCAGGACAACCGGCAGCAGCACAACCGGCAGCAGCACAACCGGCAGCAGCGGCAGCGCCCAGACCCGCGCCAGCCGCCCTTGCAAAGCCTGCGGCAGCCACGCCGCCCAAGCCGGCGGCTACGCCTGCAGCAGCGCCCGCAGCAGCGCCCGCCGCACCGCAGGGAGTCACGCCATGAACCGCCCGCAATACATCCTGTTACCGGCGAATCCACTGTTCATCGTCGCCAGTCTGATCGTCGCGTTCCTGCTGAACCTGCTGCCGTGGGGGCAATGGGTGGGCATTCCCGATTTCGTTGCGCTGGTCCTGGTCTTCTGGAGCATCCACCAGCCACGCAAGGTGGGCATCGGCATCGCCTTTTTCATGGGACTGCTGATGGATGTGCACGACGCGACCCTGCTCGGGGAAAACGCGTTGTCATACACCTTGCTGTCGTATTTCGCGATCATGATCCACCGCCGCGTGCTCTGGTTCAAGGTGTCGACGCAGACCCTGCATGTGCTGCCGCTGCTGTTCCTGATGCAGTTCGTCCAGCTGCTGATCCGTGTCATGGTGAGCGGCAATTTTCCGGGCTGGCTCTATTTCCTGGAAAGCCTGGTGACGGCAGCGCTGTGGCCGGTCGTCACCTGGATCCTGCTGGCGCCGCAACGACGCGCCGTCGACAGGGACGACACGCGGCCGATCTGAAGCGGCGCGTCTTTGCATCCGAATCCCTGTGCCGCAGGGCAGAACACATGGTTATACCAACCTTGAATCCGCATGACCGAGTTTAAGAACACTGAACAGGAACTGCATTTCTTCCGCCTCCGCCTCTCGGTGGTGGGCGTGTTCGTGTTCATCTGTTTCGGCCTGCTGTTCGCACGCTTCCTGTGGCTGCAGGTGTTCAAGTACAGCGACTACGCGAGCCAGGCGGAGGACAACCGGGTCTCGGTGGTGCCGGTCGTGCCCAACCGGGGCCTGATCCTCGACCGCAACGGCGTCGTCCTGGCGCGCAATTTCTCGGCCTATACCCTGGAAATCACGCCGTCCAAGATCGCCGACACCCTGGACGGAGTGATCGAGGAATTGTCGTCCGTGGTCGATATCCAGCCCAAGGACCGCCGCCGCTTCCGCCGTCTGCTGGAAGAAGCGAAGAACTTCGAGAGCGTGCCGATCCGCACCCGTCTGACCGACGAGGAGGTGGCGCGCTTCACCGCGCAACGCTACCGCTTCCCCGGCGTCGAGATCCAGGCGCGCCTGTTCCGCCAGTATCCGCTGGGCGAAACCGCGTCGCACGTGATCGGCTACATCGGCCGCATCAGCCAGCGCGACGCCAAGCGCATCGAGGAAATGGAAGATGCGGCGAATTACGCCGGGACCGACTACATCGGCAAGGAAGGCCTGGAAAAGAAGTACGAGAACATCCTGCACGGGCGCACCGGCTACGAAGAGGTCGAGGTGACCGCGGGCGGGCGCGCGGTGCGCACGCTCTCCCGAACAGCGGCCACCCCGGGCCAGAACCTGATTCTGTCGATCGACATCGAGCTGCAGAAGATCGTCGAGGAAGCCTTCGGCGACCGGCGCGGCGCGCTGGTCGCGATCGAACCAGCCACCGGCGACATCCTCGCCTATGTATCGAAGCCGACCTTCGACCCCAACCTGTTCGTGGAAGGCATCGATGCGCAAAGCTGGGAAGAACTGAACACTTCCATCGACCGCCCCCTGCTCAACCGTCCCCTGATCGGCACCTATCCGCCCGGCTCGACCTTCAAGCCCTACATGGCGCTGGCGGCGCTGGAGACGGGCAAGCGCACGCCCAACCAGGCGATCGCCGACCCCGGCTTTTTCTGGTTCGGCAGCCACCGCTTCCGCGACGACAAGGTGGGCGGGCACGGCATGGTGGACATGTACAAGTCGATCGTGGTGTCGTGCAATACCTACTACTACATGCTGGCGAACGACCTCGGCATCGATACCATCCATGATTTCATGAAGCCCTTCGGCTTCGGCCAGATCACCGGCATCGACCTGGAGAACGAGCGCGCCGGCGTGCTGCCGTCGACTGCATGGAAGCGCAACGCCTACAAGAAGCCGGAGCACAAGAAGTGGTACGCAGGCGAAACCGTTTCGGTCGGCATCGGCCAGGGGTACAACGCCTACACGCCGCTGCAGCTTGCGCATGCGATGGCGAACCTGGCCAACAACGGTGTCGTGATGCGCCCGCACTTGGTCAAGACGATCGAGGACGGCGTCACCAAGGAGCAGACGCTGACCGTGCCCAAGGAGAGCTATCGCATCCCGCTCAAGCAGGAAAACGTCAATTTCGTGAAGAATGCGATGGCAGGCGTCGTGAAGGAAGGCACCTCGTCGCGCGCGTTCGCCAAGGCCGAGTACGTCTCCGCCGGCAAGACCGGCACCGCGCAGGCGATCGGCCTGGGGCGCAACGAGAAATACGATGCGAAGAAGATGCCCGAGCGCCATCGCGACCACTCGCTGTACATCGCCTTCGCGCCGGCCGACAATCCGCGCATCGCGCTGGCCGTGATCGTGGAGAACGGTGGCTTCGGCGCGGCCGCGGCGGCGCCGATCGCGCGCCTCGCCCTCGACTACTACCTGCTTGGCAAGCGGCCCGAGTCGAAGGAAACGGCGGCGCAACCGATTGAGGTGGAGGGAGATTGATGGCGACTGTCGGCCTGGGTGAAAAGCGGGCGGTCTGGCCCACCCTCAAACCCTATTTCCTGGTGTTCGACTGGCAGCTGACGCTCATCGTCGGCCTGATTTTCCTTGCCAGTACCGTCACGATGGTGTCGGCCGGGATCGACTTCCCCGGAAGGCTGGAGGGGCACCTGCGCAACATCCTGCTGTCGGTGCTGATCATGTGGGTCGCGGCCAACGTGTCGCCGCAGATGCTGATGCGGCTGGCGGTGCCGATCTACCTGGTCGGCGTCGCGCTCCTGGTCGGCGTCGAACTGTTCGGCATCATCAAGAAGGGCGCGCAGCGCTGGATCAATGTCGGGGTGGTCATCCAGCCGTCGGAGATCATGAAGATCGCGACCCCGCTGATGCTGGCATGGTGGTTCCAGAAACGCGAAAGCGTGATCCGCATCCCGGAGTTCATCGTCGCCGCCATGCTGCTGATGGTGCCGGTCGCGCTCATCATGAAGCAGCCCGACCTCGGCACCGCGCTGCTGGTCATGGCGTCCGGTTTCTACGTGATTTTCCTGGCCGGCCTGCCGTGGAAGATCATCATCGGTCTGGCGCTTGCCGGCGCCGCCTTCCTGCCGATCGGCTGGTCCATGATGCATGACTACCAGCGGCAGCGGGTGATGACGCTGATCGACCCCACCTCCGACCCACTCGGAAAGGGCTTCCACATCATCCAGTCGATGATCGCGATCGGTTCCGGTGGAATGATGGGCAAGGGCTGGATGAACGGCACCCAGGGCCATCTTCAATTCATTCCCGAGCGGACCACCGACTTCATTTTCGCGGTCTACTCGGAGGAGTTTGGGCTGGTCGGCAATATCGCGCTGCTCATCCTGTACCTGATGCTGATCGGCCGCGGCATGTTCATCGCCGCCAACGCGCCGACGCTGTTCAGCCGCCTGCTGGCCGGTGCGCTGACTCTCATGTTCTTTACCTACGCGTTCGTCAACATGGGCATGGTCAGCGGCATCCTGCCGGTGGTCGGCGTGCCGTTGCCGTTCATGAGTTACGGCGGCACCGCGTTCGTCACGCTCGGCCTCGGCATCGGCATGCTGATGAGTATCCAGAGGCATCGCAAGCTGGTCCAGACCTGAAGGCCCTTGCGCCGGAACCGCCGTTCCGGCGCGCCTAACCGGATGGCCGAAAGAGTCACGAGCATTCTGTTCTTGCGGCAACTTCTTTGCCGGTGCAAACTATTTCCCGATTGAACGGCGCTTCGCCGTTCGCCCATCAATTCATGTACGGCGCGCGACACCATGCTGCTGCGCGCCGCTTTTTGTTACGCCGGCCGCGTAACCGGGAAAAGGGAGAAATGCGATGTTGTCTGGGAACCATGGCCTTTGGCGCCGCCATGCCGCGCAGCTGCTGGCGCTGCTGCTTCCGCCGCTGGCGCTGACCGGCTGCGGCAGCGCGCCGACGGTGACGCCGCCGCCGGCCGAGACGCCGCCCGCCGCGCGCCCGGCTCCGAAGGCGCCTTCCGGCCTGCCCGCGCTGCCGCCGGCCGGTTCCGGACGCGGCGGGTACTACATGGACGACGGCCCCGGCGAGAACCCGCCTGAGGGCCTGCTCGATACCCCCGATGCCGAACCGCGCATCGAACCCTATTCCACGCGCGCCAACCGGCCCTATACCGTGTTCGGCAAGACCTACACGCCATCCGTCGAGGACGTCCCGTTCCGGCAGCGCGGCGTCGGCAGCTGGTACGGCCGCAAATTCCACGGACAGAAGACCTCTTCCGGCGAGCCCTACGACATGTACAAGATGACGGCCGCGCATCCGACGCTGCCGATCCCGTCCTATGCGCGTGTGACCAACCTGGCCAACGGCAGGCAGGTGATCGTGCGCATCAACGACCGCGGTCCCTTCCATTCGGGGCGCATCATCGACCTGTCCTACACCGCGGCGCTCAAGCTCGGCTACCTGGGCAGCGGCAGCAGCGAGCTGGAAGTCGAACGCCTGCTGCCACAGGAAATCGCGCGCATGGGCAAGGGCAAAGCCGACGCTGTGCCAGGCACGGCGATGGTGACGCCGGTGAGCCTGGCCGGGCCGGAAGCGCCGCGCCCGCTCGCGCCACTGCCCGCCGCGCAGCCGGCCGCAGCCCCCGCAGGGGCCGCAGCGCCTGGCCAGGGGTTCTACCTGCAGCTGGGCGCGTTCGGGCAGCGGGCGAATGCGGAAGCCATCCGCAACCGCGTGCTGCAGAGCGGCGCGGTATCCCTGCCGGCGATGGAAATCGTGGAATCGAAACCGTACTTCCGTCTGTACAGCGGGCCGTTCGCGACGCGCGAGGAGGCCGCGGCGGCCGCGCAGCGCCTGCAGCAGAGCGGGCCGTACAAGCCGATGATCGTGCAGCGTTAGCCGTCCTTCAGCTGCAGCGCGCGCTCGTACAGCGCGTTCTTCTTGCGTCCGGTGATCTGCGCCGCGAGCGATGCGGCCTGCTTCACCGGGCATTCCTGCAGCAGGATCTGCAGGACGCGGTCCGTTTCCGCATCGCCGTCGTCGCCCTGCGCGGCCGCGCCTTGCACCAGCACCACGAACTCGCCCTTGTGCCGGTGCGCATCCGCCGCCAGCCAGGCGGGCGCCTCGGCCAGCGTGCAGCGGTGGATCTCCTCGAACAGCTTGCTCAGTTCCCGCGCAAAGACCACCTGGCGCCCGGGGCCAAGCGTTGCCGCCAGCGCCTCCGCCGTTTCTGCGATGCGGTGCGGCGCTTCATAGAAGACCAGGGTGGCGCCGAGCGGCTTCAGCTCCAGCAGGCGCGCTTCGCGCTGCTTTGCCTTTGCCGGAAGAAAGCCGGCAAAGAAAAAGCAATCGTCCACCAGCCCGCTCGCCGACAGCGCGCTGACCGCCGCCGATGCGCCGGGCAGCGGCATCACGCGCAGGCCGGCCGTGCGCACTGCGTCGACGATGCGCGCTCCCGGGTCGGATACCGCCGGCGTGCCGGCGTCGGACACCAGCGCAATGCGCTGGCCGCCCTGCAGCCGCGCGATGAGCCGTTCCGCCGCTTCGCGTTCATTGTGCTCATGCGCGGCGATCAGTTCCTTGGCCAGGCCGTAGCGCTGCAGCAGTTGCGCCGTATTGCGCGTATCCTCGCAGGCCACCGCATCGGCGAGCGACAGCACATTGAGCGCCCGCAACGTGATGTCCCCCGCATTTCCGATGGGTGTCGCGACCACATATAATGTGGACAAAGGATAAATCTGCTGCGCAACTTCCCCCATGATGGCATCGAGGGACAGGGCGCTGGGTGTGGATGGCGGCATGAGGAGAATCGGATGTCGGGCCTGAGGGCAACACTGGCGGTGCTGGGCATCGCGTTCTGCGGATTGTGCCTGCCCGCGCAGGCAAACACAACTGCGACCACGGTGGCGCAGGCGGAAACCGGAGCGGTCGACCTGTCGACGACGGAAAGGACGGTGAGCATCGCGCTGCTGCTGCCGCTGCGCTCGGCTACTCTGCGCGAGCCGGCGGAAATGGTGCGGGCCGGATTCCAGGCCGCCTACGAACGCGAGAACGACGGCCTGGCGATCAACATTGTCGAAACCGGCGATGCGCCGCAGGACATCCTGTCCGGCTACAACGCCGCGGTCGCGATGAGCGACGTCGTGGTCGGCCCGCTGTCGCGCTCCGGCGTGGCGGCTGTCGCGCAGGCGGGTGGCGTGTCCAAGCCGACCATTGCGCTCACACCGCCGGAAGCGGCGGAGAACGGCGAGGTGAGCGTGCCGCCGCAAATGCTGTTGATGGGCCTGTCGATCGAAGAAGAGGCGCGCCAGGTCGCCAGCTGGGCCGCGCGCGACGCCAAACCGGGCAGGGCTCTGGTGCTGTTTACGCCGACTGCCTGGCAGCGGCGCGCCGCGAAAGCCTTTGAAACCGAGTGGCAGCAGAAAAAGCGCGAGGCGGAGCCGCTGGAGCTGGCCGCCAATGACGGCTTCCTGAACGGGCGCGAACTGTTGCAGCTGAAAAAACAGATCGAGACCGACAAGCCCGCGGTGATCTTCCTCGCGCTCGATGCGCGCCAGGCGCGCCAGGTGCGCGCGGTGATGGGCAAGGGCGTTCCGCTGTACGGCACCTCGCAGCTCAATCCGTTCGCGCTGTCCGATCGCGCAGAGGGGGAGCGCGCGCTGGACATGGACGGCACCCGCCTGCTCGACATCCCCTGGCAGCTGCAACCCGACCATCCGGCGGTGATGGTGTATCCGCGCCTGGTGGTGGCCGCCGACCAGAAGCGCAACGCGGACTTCGAGCGGCTGTATGCGCTCGGCATCGACGCCTATCGCGTAGCCAGGGAAATCGCGGCGCGCCGTTCAAACTTCGAGATCGACGGCGTCACCGGCAAGCTGACGGTGCGCTTCACCCAGGCGCAGTTTTCCTTCGCGCGCAGCGCGCAGCCGGCGGTTTATCGCGAAGGAAGCGTGATCGCCGTCGGCCAGGCGCGCTGATGGGCCTGTTCGACGCGATTGCGCAGCGGCGCACTGCGAAGCAGGCCGCCGGCGATGCGGCCGAGGACCGTGCGCTGTCCTGGCTGCAGCGCCAGGGACTGCGCGCGGTCGAGCGCAACTTCCGCTGCAAGGGTGGCGAAATCGATCTCGTGATGCAGGACGGCGACACTCTGGTGTTCGTCGAGGTGCGCCAGCGCGCCGACCGCAACTTCGGCGGCGCGGCGGCAAGCGTGACGCCACGCAAGCAGGCGCGCCTGGTGCTGGCGGCCCAGACCTTCCTGCAGCGCTACCGCAATCCGCCGCCCTGCCGTTTCGACGTGATCGCCATCGATGGCAGCGCGTCAGACGGCAGCGCGCTCGAATGGCTGAAGAACGCGATCGAAGCCTGAAACATTCTGTTTCCATTTCACAAGCATGCAGCGCAGCTTTTTGTTGCCGCGCGGCGTCTTGCCCACGGGTGTGCACTATAATCCCCACACTATGACAAACCAACGCATCCAGGCGCACTTCCAGGAAAGTGCCGAACTGAAAACGAAGGCCGCGGCGCTCCTTGCGGAGCCGATCGCGCAGGCCGTGGAACTTATGTTCACGGCATTGTCTAATGGCAACAAGATCCTTGCCTGCGGGAATGGCGGGTCCGCAGCGGATTGCCAGCATTTCGCCGCCGAACTGGTCGGCCGTTTCGAGCGCGAGCGCCTGCCGCTGCCGGCGCTGGCTTTGACGACCGATACCTCGATCATGACGGCGGTCGGCAACGACTACAGCTTCCAGGAGATCTTCGCCAAGCAGGTGCAGGCATTCGGGCAGTCGGGCGACGTGCTGCTCGCGCTGTCGACGTCGGGGAATTCGCCGAACGTGCTGGCGGCGGTGGACGCCGCGCTGGAGCGCGACATGCGCGTGATCGCGCTGACCGGCAAGGGCGGCGGCGCGATCGGCAGGAGGCTGAGCGATGCCGACGTGCATATCTGCGTGCCGCATGACCGCACCGCGCGCATCCAGGAAGTGCACCTGCTGACGATTCATTGTTTGTGCGACGGCATCGACGTCGCGTTATTCGGGGAGGAAAGTACATGAACAAATGGACGCGCCTGAAACGTCCTCTGGCGGCCGCACTGCTGTGCGGCAGCGTTGCGATCAGCCTGCAGGGGTGCATCGAGATGGCGGTCGGCACGGCGGTGGTCGGCACGCTGGCGGCAACCGACCGCCGCACCTTCGGCGCGCAGACCGAAGACAAGGCGATCCTGTTCAAGGGCGAGACGCGTGTGGCCAACCTGGTGGGCAATGCCGGCCATGTGAATGTCACCAGCTTCAACCGCAAGGTGCTGCTGACCGGCGAAGTCCGCGACGAAGCGATGAAGGCCGCGGTCGAACGCGAGGTCGCCAACATCGAAGGCGTGCAGTCGATCGTCAATGATCTCGAAATCGCCGGCGTATCAAGCTTCACCTCGCGCTCCAATGATTCCCTGGTCACCGGCAAGGTCAAGGCCGCCTTCGTCGACGCGAAGGACTTGTATGCGAACTCGATCAAGGTGGTGACCGAGCGCGGCACGGTCTACCTGATGGGGCGCGTCACGCAGCGCGAGGGCCAGCTGGCCGCCGAGGTCGCGCGCGGCGTCAGCGGCGTCAATCGCGTGGTGAAGGTCTTCGAATACATCTCGGATGACGACCTGAAACAGCTGAGCAGGACTTCGGACGACGTCATCAGAAAATGACCGCGGCCCGGTTTTCCGGGTGCTATAGTAGGCCGCAGATCGGCAAGATTTGCGGCCTTTTTCTTTGGGGAAAAGAATGACCGGACCCATCATCCTGCTTGTGCTCGTCCTGGTGATGCTGTTCTGGGCGGTCGGCGCCTACAGCCGCCTTGTCGCCCTGCAAAAGCAGGTCGCCGGGACGCTGGCACAGGTCATGGCGCAGCACGAGCGGCGCCACGACCTCGTCCCCGACCTCGTCGAATCGGCGAGCGCCTGGCTGAAGCAGGAGCGCGATGTGCTGGAGGCCGTGGTGGACGCCCGCAACCATGCGATCAGTACGGATGCGAAGCTTGCCGGCGCCTCGTTCGACCGCGAGGGAGTGCGGCGCATGGCCGCCGCCGAGGATGCGCTTGCCGGCGCGCTCGGCAGGATGTTCGGGGCACTGAAGGCCAGCGCCGGATTCGAGCCGAACCAGGACATGCTGCAGCTCGTCGAAGAATTGAACGGCACCGAGAACCGGATCGCGGCGCTGCGCCAGGTCTACAATGACAGCGCCGCGCACTACAATGCGTCGCGCGCGCAATTCCCCGTATCCGTCATCGCAGGCCTGTTCGCGTTCCGCCCCGCCGAGCCGCTGCAGTCGGACGGGACGAGCGTACCGCGCAATGCGGCGGCGGGCCATACCGTTTTCCCAACCTGACTCACTGGAACACACGCATGCGACGATCCTTCCTGAGACTGCTCGCCGCCGGCCTGGCGGCGATGATGCTCGGTGCCAGCCCAGCCGTGGCTGCGCAAGAACCGGTCAGGGTGGTGTACCACCTTGCCGACGGCATCGACCAGGCCGCGCGTGCGATGGGCAATATGCGCAACCATCTTCGCGCGGAGCCCGACACGAAGATCGTGGTGGTCGCCAACGGCGACGGCGTCCGCTTCCTGCTGTCCGGCGCGCGCGAACGCAGCGGCAAGCCATTCGATGCGCAGGTGGCGGCGCTGCAGCAGCAGGGCGTCGAATTCAGGCTGTGCAACAACACGCTTGCCGCGCACGACATTCCCGTGTCGCAGGTCTTGCCCGGCGTGAAGCTCGTTCCGTCCGGCGTCGTCGAAGCCGCGCGCCTGCAGGCGCGCGAGGGCTTCGTCTACCTGCGCCCCTGAACCGCAGCGACTATAATGATCGGGTCCCCCATTAGGTTCCCGATCCGTTCATGCAACCCGAAATTCTCTCCTCGTCCGGCAAGCGGACCCTGCTGAAGGCAATCGGCGCCGCCGCCGTGATTGCCGCGGGTGCCTTCGCTTATTCCTCCCTGTCCGGCAGCCAGCCGGCGCCGGAAGTGAGCTTTACCAGCCTGTCCGGCGAGACGGTCAGCATGCAAAGCCTGCGCGGCAGGGTCGTGATGGTCAATTTCTGGGCGACGAGCTGCACCACTTGCATTAAAGAAATGCCGCAGATGGTCCAGACCTACAACAAGTACAAGGACAAGGGACTGGATTTCGTCGCCGTTGCAATGAGCTACGATCCGCCGAATTACGTGCTGAACTACGCGCAGACCCGGCAGTTGCCGTTCCGTGTGGCGCTCGACACCCGGGGCGACATCGCGAAGTCCTTCGACGACGTGAAGCTCACCCCCACCACCTATGTGATCGACAAGCAAGGCCGCATCATCAAGCGCTATGTCGGCGAGCCGGACTTCGCAGCCTTGCATCAGCTGATCGAAAAAGCACTCGCGGCGTAGGCCCCTTGCCTGCACTGTCCCGCTCCAGGCGCCGCAGCAATGAAAAAAGCGCCCGGCGGGCGCTTTTTTTTCGTTGCTTCAGCGCGCCGGCGGCGCCCTGAGCGTTCTGCCCTCGCGCCACTCGCTGCGCGGGAACGGCTGCTCATGGCCGGACACATACAGCGTGATCTCGGTCAGCCACAATTGCGTTGGCGCCGGATGTACATAGGGCGCCGGCAGCAGGGCCAGCATGCTGAGCACGATGCGCAAGGGCTTGAACACATGCTTGCTCAGCGATTCATGCGCGACGCGGATGAAACTCCCGCTGACCGCCATGCCGAGCAGAAAACCGGCGACGACCTCGGACACGGAGTGCGTATGGAGCACAACGCGCGACACCGCGATTGCCGTCGCACACGCGAAGCCGAGCACGATGCCGAGCGCGCGTACGCGGCCGGGCGCGCGTTGCAGGATCAGGTAGAACAGCACCGGCAGCACGGCGGCGGCGCGCATCGCATGTCCGCTGAAGCCGGCGAAGTCGATCGCGCGGATGCCGATGCCCCAGCCGATGAATGCCATCTTGGTGGCGATGACGATGCCCATTGCGCCGGCGAACAGCGTGCTCCAGTAGAACGCCAGGCGTTTTTCATCTTCCACGAACAGCCACGCAGCAATCGCTGCAGCGGCCAGCGACGTGATGGTCACATCGCCGTAATTTGAAATATCCGTCCAGTCGATCATAGTTGTTGATAAGGCATGACGTCAGCGTAGAAGTTCGTGCTTATTTGTAACCGTTTCTTTGCGGCTGACGGGAAGCAGGCGTGTCGGTCGGGGCGGCGCGTGCGGCAGGACGGTTGCAGGCGGGGGGAGCGGTTTCAGGCGGAACATGCGGCCAGCGTCGAAAAAGGAAAACATGGCGCGTCTCGACCGGACGCGCTTTTCTCATTGTCGGCCAAAGGACGCGGCGCCCCTTACCTTTTCTCAAAGGGGGGGACGCCGATGTGGCGCCGGACGCGACTGCCGCAGGTGGTTGCAGCCCGCTCAGACCACGCCGGCGCCGTGCGCCTGCATGTCCGCATGGTAGGAGCTGCGCACCATCGCGCCGACGGCGGCGTGCGCGAAGCCCATCTTGTAGGCTTCAGCCTCGAACATCTTGAAGGTGTCCGGATGCACGTAGCGGCGAACCGGCAAGTGGTCGCCGGACGGCATCAGGTACTGGCCGATGGTCAGCATGGTGACGCCATGCTCGCGCAGGTCGCGCATCACCTGCAGGATTTCCTCGTCGGTTTCGCCCAGCCCGACCATCAGGCCGGACTTGGTCGGCACCTCCGGATGCAGTTCCTTGAAGCGCTTGAGCAGGCTCAATGAGAACGCGTAGTCGGCGCCCGGACGCGCTTCCTTGTAGAGGCGCGGCACGGTTTCCAGGTTGTGGTTCATCACGTCCGGCGGCGCCGCTTTCAGCGCTTCGAGCGCGCGTTCCATGCGGCCGCGGAAATCCGGCGTGAGGATTTCGATGCGGGTCGCGGGCGACAGCGCGCGCACTTCGCGGATGCAGTCGGCGAAATGGCCGGCGCCGCCGTCGCGCAGGTCGTCGCGGTCGACCGAGGTGATCACCACATAGGAGAGACGCATCGCGGCGATGGTTTTCGCGAGCGTGCCCGGTTCGTTCGGATCGAGCGGATCGGGCCGGCCGTGCCCGACGTCGCAGAACGGACAGCGCCGGGTGCACTTGTCGCCCATGATCATGAAGGTGGCCGTGCCCTTGCCGAAGCATTCGCCGATGTTGGGGCAGCTTGCTTCCTCGCAGACCGTGACCAGCTTGTTCTCGCGCAGGATGTCCTTGATCTCGTAGAAGCGGGTCGACGGAGAACCCGCCTTGACGCGGATCCAGTCCGGCTTGGCCAGCTTTTCCGCGGGCACGATCTTGATCGGGATGCGTGCCGTCTTGCCGGCGCCTTTCTGCTTCTCGCTCGGGTTGTACGCGGGGGCGGCGGGGGTGTCTTTTTCGATGGTCATGGAGCGGGCCGTTTCCTCGCCAGCCGCTTCGGCGGGCGACAAGCGCAGCATGCCTTGCACGCTACGCCGTTAATAAATCGATCAGGTTGTGAGCCAGCGCCAGCTGCACGTCGCGCAGCGGTGCGATGGCACCGACGGTTTTCATGTCCACGGTCGCCATGCCGGCGTATCCGCAGGGATTGATCCAGGAGAACGGGGACAGGTCCATCGCCACATTCAGCGATACGCCGTGGTAGGTGCAGCCGTTGCCGCGCACCTTCAGGCCGAGCGCCGCAATCTTCGCGCCTTTCCAGTCGCCGCCGGCCATGTAGATGCCGGGCGCGCCGGGCTTGCGCTCACCGTCCAGATTATACGCCCGCAAGGTGTTTATGACCGACTGTTCGATTTTGTTCACGAACTCGCGCGCATACAGGCGGGCGCCCGGCTTGCGGCGCAAATCCATCAAGAGATAGATCACGACTTGCCCCGGGCCGTGGTAGGTCACTTCGCCGCCGCGGTCGGTCTGCACCACGGGAATGCCGTGCGCGTCCAGCACATGGGACGGATCGGCTCCCAGGCCGAGCGTAAACACCGGCGGGTGTTCGACGATCCACAGCTGGTCCTGCGAATCCGGCGTGCGCGCGCCGGTGTATTCGCGCATGGCGGCGAAGCTGGCGTCGTACGGCTCGACGCCGCGGTCGATGATGGCGGGCGTATGCATTCCCGAACTCTACAGCGGAATCGTATAGAAGTGGTGCTGGTCCTTGTGCGGAGAATTGTCGATCACCTTCAGGATGGTCGGGTCGACCGCGCCCTGCGCCGGGTCGAACAGCCCGCACAGGCGCATCGCCTTGCGGATGTCGATGCTCTTGCCCAGGAATTCGAACACTACCCTGGCGCAGGCGATCGAGCGCTGGTTGCCGGAGGAGACGCCGAGCATCAGGCCGGACAGCCGCGCCACCTTGTTCTTGTAGGTCGGGAACAGCACCGTCTGCGCGATTTCGTTGCCGGTCAGGGACTCGTAGTCGACCAGGAAGATGCGGTCGTTCAGGTAAAAGGTGCCGCCGACGTACTTGCACTTGTAGGTTTCGTCGAGGTTCGCATGCTGCGGGAAGCGCTCGAGGCGCTCATGGTAGACCGCGCCCTCGTGCAGGAAGATGTGCACCAGCCCGCGCAGCACCTTGCCCGGGGCGCTCATCGAATGATAGTACTCGTAGTAGTAGCCGAGGTACTTGTCGAACTTGCCGGTGGACTGGTGCTGCAGGCGCGCGATGTGGTCGGTAAACAGCGCATGTTCGGTGCGCTGCTTCGGCCGCACCTGCACGATCTGGTGGAAGTGCTCGCGCGGCAGGTAGATTTCCGCCGGCTCGACGCCGAAGAAATCGCAGATGCGCTCCAGCGTGTGGCTGGACGGCTTGCTGGTGCCGTTCAGATAACGGTTGAATTGCGCGCGGTTCAGGTTGAGCTTGCGGCAGACATCGGCGACCGAGCGGTAATAGCTGCACAGCATGCGCAGGTTGGCGCAAAACTCCCTTTGCGCCGGGTGGACGGTTTTGTTCGCGTCGAGGGGAGGCGCCATATCTTTTTTTCTTTCCTAATGGGAAGCCAAGTGTTGCTATTTGGCGCTATTTTAGCATCAGGGAGCATCAAGTCGCGTCAGTTAGCGAAATGGTATTCCCGCCCGTTTATCCCTAAAGTTGCCAACCTGTTGCCACTGCTTTGTGGTAACAGAATTGCAGCGCAACCCGCAGGAACAACAAGAACAACAAGACAAGAACAACAAGATCCGGGCTGGAAGGCTGTCCGTGGCAGAGCGGTCAAAAACCGGCGCGCCACGAGGCGGTATCACCTTACAAAGGAGACATTGATGGTTACTGTTGAAGACTGCATCCTCGGCAATGGCGCGTTGCATGACCGCTTTTTCGCCACCACCGAAATTCTCGCCAAACTGGTCTCCCGCGCGCCGCGCGCGGTGAGCGTCGAGCAACTCGAAGAAGCAACCGGCCGCAGCAGCAAGGAGCTGTCGCGGCTGTGCGGCGCGCTGGTGCGCGCCGGCCTGTTGCGCCAGGACCCGCAGGACGCGGACAAGTGGACCCTGACCTGCGACCCGAGCCTGGTGACGCTGGAAGACGTGTTCCGCTGCGTGCTCGCCGAACAGCAGGGGCGGTCCCGGACGCCGGCCAGAGCCGCTGCGCCGGGCCGTGCGCCGACCGATGTCGACCTGCTCGTGATGCAGGCGATGATCACGATCAATCAGAGCGTATTCAAGCATTTGCGCCAGTTCTCGCTCGACAGGCTGAAAATCAGCGCCGCCGGAATGTTCCCCGCGGTGCACCGTCCGCTCGCGGACCCCGGCATGGACGACTTCGATCTGGCGCTTGCCAGCCACGAAACCGGTTTCTCGCCCGTGCAGATTCCTGCATAGGCACCCTCGCAGTACCTTTCTTCATTTCCTTAGGAGACAATAATATGCAGTTCAAGACTAAACTGATTCCGCTGGCTGGCGCGATTGCATTTGCCTTTGCAGGAGCGGCATCGGCCCAGGAACTGGTGGTCAAGATCGGCCACGTCGGCCCGATCTCCGGCGCCATCGCTCACCTGGGCAAGGACAATGAAAACGGCGCGCGCATGGCGATCGACGAGCTCAACGCCAAGGGCGTGATGATCGGCGGCAAGAAAGCCAAGTTCGAACTGCTGGCCGAAGACGACGGCGCCGATCCGAAGCAAGGTACCGCTGCGGCGCAGAAGCTGGTCGACGCCAAGGTCAACGGCGTGATCGGCCACCTGAACTCGGGCACCACGATCCCGGCCTCCAAGATCTACTTCGACGCCGGCATTCCGCAGATCTCTCCGTCCGCGACCAATCCGAAGTACACCCAGCAGGGCTTCAAGACCGCGTTCCGCGTGGTGGCCAACGACGGCCAGCTGGGCGGCACGCTGGGCCGCTATGCGGTGCAGATCAACAAGGCCAAGGTCATTGCCGTGATCGATGACCGCACCGCCTACGGCCAGGGCGTGGCCGATGAGTTCATCAAGGGCGTCAAGAGCAAGGGCATCCCCGACGGTCAAATCGTGCGCCAGTTCACCAACGACAAGGCGACCGACTTCAACGCGATCCTGACCTCGATCAAGTCCAAGAACCCGGACACGGTGTTCTTCGGCGGCATGGATGCGGTGGCAGGCCCGATGCTGCGCCAGATGAAGGCGCTGGGCATCAACGCCAAGTTCATGGGCGGCGACGGCATCTGCTCCGAAGCGCTGGCCAAGCTGGCCGGCGACGCGATGGGCGACAACCAGGTGGTGTGCGCCGAGGCAGGCGGTGTGGAAGATACCCAGAAGAAGGGTATGGAAGACTTCCGCGCCGCGTTCAAGAAGAAGTTCAATGCCGACGTGCAGATCTATGCACCGTACGTCTATGACGCGGTGATGGTAATGGTCGAGGCGATGAAGAAGGCGGGTTCCGCCGAGCCGGCGAAGTACCTGCCGGAACTGGCCAAGATCAAGCACCAGGGCGTGACCGGCAACATCGCCTTCGATGACAAGGGCGACATCAAGGAAGGCACGCTGACCCTGTACACCTACAAGGGCGGCAAGCGTGAAGTGGTAACCGTGACGAAGTAATTTTCGTCCCGCGGGCGCCGGCGGCGATGCAAGCCGCCGCCGGCGCCCGGCGCGCAACACCAAACCCTGTCCGCAGCATCTGACGCCTGGCAACGCCGGGTGGAGGGTGCCGCCCCGCGAGCGGTGGCGAGCGGATATCTGCTGGCAAAACCTTCTGCATTTCGCGCATCACGCGAGTCGGCAATGCAATTCAATCCCGCTTCCCGCAAGAAGATCGGCATCATCACCGGTTCCGGCCCCGAGGCTGGCATCGACCTGTGGCACAAACTGCTGCAGGCAAACCGCGAACTGCGCGGCAACGGCTTTCGCGGCGACCTCGACGCACCCGACGTCACCATCCTGTCGGAAGCGACGCTCGGCCTGTCGATGGAACTCGAAGCCAACGACGCGGCCGTCTGGAAATGCCTTCGTACAACAGCGGAAGCCATCGCAGAGCGCGTCGACTATTACGCGATCGCCTGCAATACCCTGAACTACTACCAACCGCAACTCGAAGCGCTGGCACTGCCGGCGAAGCTGGTATCCTTTGCCGACGCGGTGCGCGACCACCTGCGCGCCAACCGGATCGGGCGCGTCGCGCTGCTGGGCGCGCGCCCGGTGACCGATCTCGGCCCCTGGTCGCATTACCGCAAGCTCGGCGCAGAGTTCGCGGTCGAACTTCCCGGCCCGGCGCAGGCCGAACAGTTGCATCGCCTCATTTACGACGTGAAGGCGCAGGGCGGCAACGGCCCCGGCATCCGGGAGCGCTTCCTCGAGATCCTCGATGCGCTGGACGCGCACACCGTACTTCTCGCCTGCACCGAACTGCCGCTGATACCGCGCGTCGACGGGCGCAAGCGCCTGGTCGACGTGACCGCTCTGGTCGCGCACAAGCTGGCGCGGCTGGCCAACGGCATGCAGCCCGAATAACGAACGGTGGCAACGCGATGGACAGAAAACACATCGGACTGATCTATGCCGGCGGTACGGTCGGCATGGCGATGACCGCACAGGGTTATGCTCCGATGCCGGGTTTTTCGGCAGCGCTCGCCGCGCTGCTGACAAGCTACGGCGATGCGCTGCCGGACTACACGCTGCATGCCTACCCGGCGCCGATCGACAGCGCCAACGCCACCCCGAAGGACTGGCAGACGATCGCGCGCGACATCGCTGCGCGCTACCAGGATTACGACGGCTTCGTCGTGCTGCACGGCACGGATACGATGGCCTACACCGCCGCCGCGCTGTCCTTCATGCTGCAGGGGCTGCGCAAGCCGGTGATCGTCACCGGCTCCCAGATTCCGCTGAGCGCAGCCCGTTCGGACGCGCCGCAAAACCTGGCCGCCGCGCTGCAGCTGGCGGCATCGGATGCGATCAATGAAGTCACGATCTACTTCAACGGCCTGCTCCTGCGCGGCAATCGTGCAACGAAAACCAGCACCGAGCGCATGGCGGCCTTCGACAGCCCGAATTACCCGCCGCTGGCGGAAGTCGGCATCCAGACGCGCCTGAACATGCCGGCGCTGCTGCCGCGCGCCGCCGCCGAGCGCTTCGCGCTGCCAGACTACGGCACGCCGCTGATCCTGCCGCTGCGCTTCGTTCCGGGCCTGCCCGCCGCCGCGTTGCGGGCGATGTTCGACCTGGATCCCGCAGCGGTCGTGCTGCAATGCTATGGGGCCGGCAATGCGCCCGACCGAGACCCGGCACTGCTCGACATGCTGGCGCGCGCAAACGAACGCGGCACCGTCGTCGTCGCCTGCAGCCAGGCGATGCATGGGCAGGTGGCGATCGGCACCTATGCCGCCGGCGCCGGCATGACGGCTGCCGGCGTGATCGGCGCCCGCGACATGACCTTCGAGGCGGTTTTCGCGAAGCTGCATCACCTGCTGGCGCTCGGCCTGGCGCCGGATGCGCTGCGCGCCGAGTTCCTGCGCGACCTGAGCGGCGAGCTGAGCGTGTGATACGCTAGCGGCTTGACTCACTAGCCCGTCTTCTCGCCACCGCCGCCCGGCGCTTTTCCGATGCGTCTGATCAGAGACCTTTCCCTGCCCGCCGTGATCGCGGGTTTCGTTACCGTGCTGGTCGGCTTCACCAGCTCCGCCGTCATCGTGTTCCAGGCCGCCAATGCGGTCGGCGCCAGTGCCGCCCAGGTGGCGTCCTGGATGTGGGCGCTCGGCCTGGGCATGGGCCTGACCTGCATCCTGCTGTCGCTGCGCTACCGGGTGCCGGTGGTGACGGCCTGGTCGACGCCGGGCGCGGCAATGCTGATCACCGGCGCCGCCGGCGTGACGATCGGCGAAGCAACCGGAGCCTTCCTGGTATCGGCGGCGATGATTACCGTGGCCGGCTTTTCCGGCTGGTTCGAACGCATGATCAACCGGATCCCGGTCTCCCTCGCGTCCGGCATGCTGGCCGGCGTGCTGCTGCGCTTCGGCATGGACGTGTTTACCGCGATGAAGACGCAGTTCCTGCTCGCGTTCCTGATGTTCCTGGCCTACCTGCTGGGCCGGCGCGCCTTTCCGCGCTATGCGGTGATAGCGACGCTTGCGCTGGGCATTGCGATTGCCGCGGCACAGGGGCTGTTGCGCCTGGAGGGCGTGCGGCTAGACCTGGCGCGGCCGGAATTCGTGATGCCGGTGTTCTCCCTGCCGGCGCTGATCGGCGTGGCGCTGCCGCTGTTCGTGGTGACCATGGCGTCGCAGAATGTGCCCGGAGTGGCCGTCATCCGCGCCTCCGGCTATGCGGTGCCGATCTCGCCGGTGATCGGCTGGACCGGCGTGGCCAATCTGCTGCTGGCGCCGTTTGGCGGTTACGCGCTGAACCTCGCCGCGATCACCGCCGCCATCTGCATGGGCCGCGAGGCGCATGAGGATCCCGCGCGGCGTTACGTCGCGGCGGTTGCCGCCGGTTGCTTCTACCTGCTCATCGGCGTATTCGGCGCCGCCGTCGGCGCGGTGTTCGCCGCGTTCCCGAAAGAGCTGGTGCTGGTCATCGCCGGACTGGCGCTGTTCGGCACCATCGGCAACGGCCTGGCCGCCGCGCTGGGCAACGAGAGCGAACGGGAGCCGGCGCTGGTGACCTTCCTCGTGACCGCATCGGGGGTGACCCTGTTCGGCATCGGCTCGGCATTCTGGGGGCTGGTGGCGGGCGTGATCGCGCTGCTGGCGCTGCGCTACCGGAAAGCGGCCCCGCCGCAGCAAGCGCACGGGAAATGACCGGCAGGAGAGGCCGTGTGCTCAGGCGCCGGTTTTCCGCTGCCCGAGGCGCAGCTCGCTCAGCAGCAGCGCGCCGATCACGATCGCACCGCCGGTGACGCCGCGCCATCCCATCACTTCATTCAGCCACATCCATCCGAACAGCGCGGCAAACACCGGTTCCAGCGAGAAGATCAGCGCCGCCTTGTCGGCGGCAACCCGGCGCTGGCCGACCGCCTGCAGGAACAGCATGCCGGCGGTGGCCACCGCGCCGAGGTAGGCCAGCGTGGCGAGGTGCGGCGCGACGCGCGCCGGCAGCGTGGCAAGCGTGGCTGACGGCTGGGTCAGCATCCACAGGTTGGCCAGCACCGCCATCACGACGATCTGCACCGCCGCGAGGTGACGCGCTTCATGCCGGTTCGAGCGCTGCGACAGCAGGATCACATGCAGCGCATACGCCAGCGCACAGATGATGGTCGCGGCGTCGCCGGCGAGATGGCCTCCGCCTTCCCAGGACATCAGTCCGATCCCGAGGCAGGCAAAGCATGCCGCGAGCGCCACCGGCCAGGACAGCCGGCCGCCGAACGCCAGGCCGAGAAAGGGCACCATCAGCACGTTCAGGCTGGTGAGGAAGGCGCTGCGGTTCGAGGAGATGAACTGCAGGCCGTAGGCCTGGGTGATGTAGGAGGCGAGCGCGAATATGCCGAGCAGCGCGCCGTCACGCCAGGTCCGGCGCGGCGCCTTCAGCAGGAAGGGCAGCATGCACAGGGTCGCCACCAGGAAGCGGCAGGCGGAAATTTCCACGCCGCTCAGGTCGGCCGCTGCCGATTTCAGCAGCGGAAAGGTGGTGCCCCAGACCAGCGTGACCAGAAGAAGGATGGAGACGCCCGGATTCATCGGCCGCTCCATGGGCTTGTTGCGAGGAATGCAGGTGATGCGGGGCCGGTCTGGCAGCAGGAGGTGATCTTCGAAAACATGGCGCTCAGCATAGCACCGGACGCGCTGATTTTTGTTCGGTCCTGCCGCGCGCCGCCATGCTGCTACACGCTGCCTTCCCGTTCGATCACGAGTATGCGCGCTTCGCCGCGCGGATGCGCGACATGTTCGCAGCCGACGCTGGCAAAAAAGACATCGCCGGCCTGCAGCACCGCGACCTGCTCCGTGCCGTTGTCGCGGTAATGCATGTCGACGGTGCCGTCGAGCACCGCGAAGACTTCCTCGCCATCGTTCACATGCCATTTGTATGGTGCATCGGTCCAGTGCAGGCGCGTGGTGACGCCATTCATGCTTGCAATATCCATTGCTCCCCAGGCGCGCCCGGCCCTGAATTCACGGCTGCGAATCACTTTCATCTCATTCTCCCTGAAGTCCCGTTGTCGCGATGCGGCGGGTGCCGCATGTCATTTTGTCTCAATTCATTCTTTCCTGCCGAAGCCCGATGCAAGCCGGTCATGTCTGTTCCTGCAGCGCGCGCCCGGCAGCCGCGGCTTCCGCGCGCGCGCCGCGAGGCGCCGGAAAGAGGTTGCGGAAGGAGAACGCGAATGCGCTGTCGCCGTTCATCTGCAGGTAGCTCAGGCGTTCCTTCGCCTCGCGAACCGTGGGGATGTGCCCGGCGGCGATCCACCACAGCGCGACGCAGGGTTCGCGGAAGCGCTCGAACCACTCCCTGCGCTGGCGCATCATTTGCGCGTGCGCGCCGCGGTACACGTAATCCTTCAGGTGTTGCGGCGATTCCCACACCGACAGATTGATCAGGATGCAATCGTCGTCATACGGGCGCAGCGCGGTCGCATTGCCTTCCTCGGTTTTCAGCCGCCACACGAAACCGGGGCTGCGTTCGGCGAGCGCGTTGATCTCGTCGAGGCGGGCGGCAAAGCCCGCCATCACGGGATCGTCCATCGCGGCGCGCGCGCGGCCGATGTTGATCTGGGCAAGATGGCAGCTTGTCTTCATGTCGTCCCCGGTCCGGCGTGTTCTTTCCGGCAGCGCAGATCAGCAGGCGTCGCAGGTGCGATGCCGTTTCAGCGAGGTCTGCACCACCGCGTTGCCCGGCAGGCGGTAGGCGACCGCCTCCAGCCACTTGCCGGCGGCCTCCAGCAGCCCGTGCGGCGCCGGACGGCATAACGCGACGACGGCTTCCTGGTCCGCCTCGACCACGGTCAGCTTTCCGGGAATGGCAGTGAACGCGTCGCCGGCGTGCAGGAAATAGTCGTGGCGGATGCCTTCCACCGTGACCCAGATCCGGCCGCGCTGGACCTTCAGCGTGTGAGCGCGTTCCGCGATGCCGGACAGTGCCTGGCCGGACAGAATGGTGTGCGTCTTGCTTGTGAACAGACCTCTCATGATATGGCTCCTGGAAACGCCGGCGGGATGCCGCTGCACCTGCAGCCGTCTGTCATTTTCCCGAGGCGTGAAGTCATTCTAGTGCTTGCAACGCGCTTGTCTAAACGATATATTTTTGATTCTCTTGTTAGATCTATTCACACCATGGCGGACTTTCGGCGACTCCCGAACCTGGCAGCGCTGCGCGCCTTCGAAGCCGCGGCGCGGCATGGCAACTTCTCGCGCGCGGCCGAGGAAATTCATGTGACGCATGGCGCGATCAGCCACCAGGTGCGTGCGCTGGAGGAAGAGCTGGGGGTGGCGCTGTTCGCGCGGCATGGCAAGCGGATCGCGATCACGCCGGAGGGCGAGCGCTTCGCGGCGGCGCTGCGGCGCGCATTGACCGAGATCGCGGACGCGACGGCGGCGCTGCAGGCGGGCGGCCGGCAGAAGCGGCTGACGGTGACGGCGCTGCCCTCGTTCGCCGCCCGCTGGCTGTCGCCGCGGCTGGGGCGCTTCATCGAGCAGTATCCGGACCTCGAAGTGATGCTGCAGTCGAGCGGGCAGCTGACCGATTTCATGCGCGAGTCTGTCGACATCGGCATACGCTTCGGCCGCGGCAATTACCCGGGGCTGGCTGTGGAGAAGATCATGGACGACTGGTACTACCCGGTCGCCAGTCCGCGCTTCAATCGCGGCAAGCTGCCGCGCACGCCGGACAAGCTGATGCAGCATCCGTTGCTGCGCTGTGAAAACGAACCCTGGACCCCCTGGTTCCAGGCAGCGGGCCTGGATCTGCTGGAACCGACCGGGGGGCTGGTGTTCCAGGACTCGTCGATGCTGGTGCGCGCGGCGGTGGAGGGCCATGGCATCGCGCTGGCGCGGCATGCGCTGGCGGCGCCGGAGGTCGCGGCCGGCGAGCTGGTGCGCCTGTTCGACGTGGCGGTGCAATGTCCGCAGTCGTATTACCTCGTTTGCCTGCCCGAGTCGCTGCAGAAGCCGCAGGTGCGCGTCTTCCGCGAATGGCTGCTGCAGGAGATCGGCAGCCAGGTGCAGCCGGCGTAGCAGCCCCGCCGCGCTACCGAGCGGCGGGCGTCAGAGCACGACCTTCACCATCGGATGCGAGGACAGTGCCCGATACAGGTTGTCGAGCTGTTCCCGGCTGGTTGCGCGCACGGTGACGGTAAGCGAGAGGTAGGTGCCTTTCGACGAGGGCCGCATTTCCATCTTGCCCGCGTGGAAGGTCGGATCGTGAATCGTCACGACATCCACCATCGTCTGTGCGAAATTTTCCTGCATCAAGCCCATGATCTTGATCGGGAAATCGCTCGGGTATTCGATGAGGCTTTCGTTTGCTTGAGACATGATTGTTCGCATTTTCCGTCCCGACAGAGACGGAGAGGAAATCTTCAAGCCTGTATTTTACGCCCTCTTGGCCTGCTGGTAGGCCGCGTACAGCTGCCGGAATACCGGACCGGGACGGCCGTTGCCGACCGGCCTGCCATCGAGGATCGCGACGGCGAGCACTTCCCGGCCGGCCGACGACAGCAGGACTTCGTCGGCGTCGGCGAGTTCGGCGCGCGCGATCGGACGCGCGTCGAACGGTATCGCGCAGGCCGCGCACAGTTCCTCGATCAGGCCATACCGGATGCCTTCGAGAATCAGATGGCTGCGCGGCGGTCCCATCAGCCTGCCGTCCTTGACGATCCAGACATTCGACGACGCGCCCTCGGTCAGGAAGCCGTCGCGGAACTGGATCGCTTCCAGCGCGCCGTTCTCCACCGCGTGCTGCGCGGCGAGCACATTGCCGAGCAGCGAAACGGATTTGATATCGCAGCGCTGCCAGCGCAGGTCGTCGGTCGATACGCAGGCCACGCCGTCTTCGACCGCGGCCGCGTCCGGCGGCGAGAAGGCATTGGTCATGATGAATACCGTGGGCGTGGCGTCCTGCGGGAACGCATGCGCCCGTTTGGCGACGCCGCGCGTCACCTGCATATAGAGCAGCTGGGTGTCGGCCGGATGCGCGTCGGCGACCTGGGCAATCAGCGCCATCCATTCCGCCTCGGTATGCGGATTCGGGATCCGGATTTCACGCAGGCTGCGGAACAGCCTTGCCATGTGCTGCTGCGCGCGGAACGGCTTGCGGTCGTACATCGGAATCACTTCGTACACGCCGTCGCCGAAGATGAAACCGCGGTCGAGCACCGGGATCTTCGCTTCGGACAGGGGGGTGAGCGCGCCGTTCAGGTAGACGAGGGGATCGTGCGTCCGGTCAGGATTCATAGGCGATCAGGGTGACATCGGCGCCGGCATCCCGAATCGGAATCAGCGCCTGGTATGCGGGGGAGTCGTGCCAGCGCTTGAGGGCGGCGCTGTCGGGGAAGCGGGCGACCACGGTGTCGGTGTGCGCGTGCGCGCCGTTCAGCACGCCGGTCTTCCTGCCGCGGAAAACCAGCTCGCCGCCCCAGGCGGCGATGGTCGCGCCGACCTGGTCGCGGTACGCGGCCCACTGAGCCGCGTCCTTGATGGTGATATGGCCGATGATGTAGGCGGGCATTGCATTTCCTTCAAAAGCGCAGCAACAGTCTACAACGTACGGCCGTCCCCGGCGCGCGGGCGCCGGGATTGTCGCATCACTTCATCCAGAGGCGGATGGAATCCCAGGCGCGGCCGAAAATGGTGGCCTGGTTCACCTGCTCCAGCGCGAGCACCGGCAGTTCGGTCAGCGCCTTGCCGTCGACCATCATCTTCAGCGTGCCGACCTGGCTGTTCTGCGCCACCGGAGCCACCAGCGGGTCCTTGCGTTCCAGCACCGGCTTCATCTTGTCGGCCACGCCCTTGGGCACGGTCACGTACACGTCCTGGTTGAAGCCGATCTTCACCTGTCCCTGCGAGCCTTTCCATACTTCGGGCGTCGCCACCGGCTGGCCCTTCGCATACAGCTTGACGGTATCGAAATTCTGGAAGCCCCAGTTCAGCAGCTTCTGGCTTTCCGCGGCGCGCACCTGATCGGAGACCGTGCCGAGCACGACCGAGACCAGGCGGCGGTCTGCGCCGCCGTTCGGGCGCTTGGCGGTGGAAATCAGGCAGTAGCCGGCGGCGGCGGTATGGCCGGTCTTCAGGCCGTCCACGGTCGGATCGAGCCACAGCAGGCGGTTGCGGTTCGGCTGCGTGATCCGGTTGTAGGTGAATTCCTTGGTGGAGTAGATCTTGTAGTAGTCGGGATGGTCCGCGATCAGGCGCGTGGCCAGGATCGACAGGTCCTGCGCGGTGGTGTAGTTCTCCGGATGCGGCAAGCCGTGCGGGTTCGCGAAACGGGTGTTCTTCAAGCCCATGCGCTCGGCTTCGCGGTTCATCAGCGTGACGAATGCGTCCTCGGTGCCGGCCACCGCTTCGGCGAGCGCGACCGCGGCGTCATTGCCGGATTGCACGATCAGGCCGTAGAGCAAGTCCATCACCTTCACCGGCGTGGCCGGATCGATGAACATCTTGGAACTGGAAGCATCGACCTTCCACGCGCGCACCGATACGTTGACCAGCTGGTTCGGCTCGAGGCGCTTTTCCTTGAGCGCGGAAAAGGCGAGATAGGCCGTCATGATCTTGACCAGCGAGGCGGGTTCGACGCGCATGCCCGCATCTTGCGCAGCAAGCACCTGTCCGCTGGTGGCGTCGAGCAACAGCCAGGACTTGGCGGCAATCGTGGGCGGCGGCAACGCCTGGGCAAAGGCGGCGGAAATCGAAAAGAGGGTGGCGGCGAGCGCCGCAATAAGCTTTTTCATGGGCTGTACAAGTTCAACTCCGCCTGCAGCGCAGGCAGATGGCAAGAGGAAACAAGGTCTGATTATAGCCCCGCGGCAAGCTGGACGTAAGCAACCATGCGGCTTTGCAGCCTTTTTGGCAAGTTGCTTTCAGTCTACTTTCAGCGGTGCCACATTTCGACCACGAAACTCTTTATATGTTGCAACTTGCGGTGAAAAAAATGATCGGCGCCGGGAATCACGAGCACCGGCAAGTCTTGCGGCCGGGCCCAGTCGAGCACATCCGACAACGGGATCGTGTCGTCCTGCTCGCCATGAATAAGGATGGTGTTGGACGGCACTTGCGGCATTTCCCATTTGCCGGCGGCGCTGCCGACCAGCACCAGGCGCTCGGCCGGCTTGCCCTGCTTGATCAGCCGTTGTTGCAGCTGCGACTGCACGAAGGTGCCGAAAGAGAAACCGGACAGCGCGAACGGCAGCCCGGGATATTGCTGCTGCATATGTTGCAGCAGCAGTTCCATGTCGTCGGTCTCGCCGCCGCCGGCGTCGTGTTCGCCCTCGGACTTGCCGACGCCGCGGAAATTCATGCGCGCGGCCGCATAGCCGAGTGCGACAAAGGCGCGCGCCAGCGTCTGCGCCACTTTATTGTCCATGGTGCCGCCGTACAGCGGATGCGGATGCGCGACGAGCGCGACGCCGCGCGGTGCTGCCGGCGGCAGGTCAAGCGCGCATTCGAGATTGCCGGCGGCGCCGCGCAGGGAGAAGCGTTGGGTCTGCGAATTCATCAGATTTTCAAACGTTCGACAACCTTGCCGTTGACGATATGCTCATCGATGATTTCATCGATGTCATGCTGGTCGACGTAGGTGTACCAGGTGCCTTCCGGATAAATCACCACCACCGGGCCTTCCTCGCAGCGGTCGAGGCAGCCGGCCTTGTTGATGCGTACCTTGCCCTGCCCGTTCAGGCCGAGCTGCTTGATGCGTTTTTTCGCATGCTCCTGCGCCGCCTGCGCCCCCTTGTCGTGGCAACAGGGCCGGCCCTCGTCGCGCTGGTTCAGGCAAAAGAAGACGTGATGCTGGTAATACGGCTTGTCGGACATGGCAGCCCCTTGGTAAAGGCGCAATGATACACCCTGGCAGAACGCCTTTCATACGGGAGGAACGGGAAGGCGGCCGGGAACGGCGCGCCTGTTCCTGCAAGCTAGGTCCGCTTTGCGCGGTGCGCGGGATGCAGCAGGAACCACAGCGCAAAAAACGGCCAGAAGACCGCGAGGAAGTGCGCTGCGCCATTGAAGTTGAGGAATTTGCCTTGTATCCAGGCTTGCAGCGTTGCCATGAAATACGGATTGGCCGGCACCAGGTTGATCGCAACCACGCCCAGCAGCAGGCAGGCCGCGGCGATCCGCCGCTGCGCCGCCGGCGGCGCATATGACAGGCCGCCTACCATCATGGTGCCGATCAGCACGCCGCCCTTCGCGCCCGGCGTCAGCCACGCAAAGGCGTTGGCAGGCGCAAATGCCAGCGCGCTGGCAAGCGATTTGGCGGCCATCGCGACGGCGAGCAGCGCGATCAGCAGTACCGGCCGCGGCACCTGCTTGCGCAGCAGGAGGGACCAGGTCAGCAGCGCGCCGGTCATGCCGAAGGCGGTGATGAGCGTTTCGGCAAGCCAGTATTCCTGTACCGTCAGGTGCAGGTCGGTGGTCAGCACGGCGATCAGGTCGACCGGGGTTTCCAGCCAGTCCGACAGCCAGTCGGACAGGATGGGCATCAGCTCGCCATGACCGAACAGGTAACCCTGCGGATAGATCTGCGCCAGCGGCCAGAGCCCGGCGATGATCAGCCCGCGCCCGGCATCCGGGACGAACCATGCCTGGCGCAGCTGCAGCAGGCGGCTCTGCTCGAGGAAGGTGCGGCTGAGCAAGGCACCGGCGCAAGCGCCGACAAAGGCGCCGGCGAAATTGGTCAGGAAGTCAAGGTTCGACGACACCCGGCTCGGCAGGTAGGTCTGGATCGCCTCCAGCGCGCCGGACAGCAGCATGCCGCAGAGGATTGCGATGAGGGCTGCCGGCAGGCCGCGGAAGGTCGGGTACAGCGCGAACACGACCAGCATGCCGAAGGGAAAATAGCCGACCATGTTGACGCCGACATCGAAGCCGGTCCAGTAATGCGGCATCGGCATCAGCAGGAAAGACCAGGGCGCCAGGCCGATGCTGTGCCAGTTCGAAAACGGATACAGGCTCGCGTACACGATCAGGAAGGTGTACATGAGCAGCCCGAAGCGCGCGAATGTCGATACATTCGCCGCCGCCGCGGCCGGGCGCGGGGCCGTCTGCAGGTTTTCCTCGTCTAGCAATCCGGTGCCTTCGTCGTTTCAGCGGGGAAGCTTATTTTGTGCAGATGCGCGCGGGACGGCAAGCAAAATTATTTCAATGCATCGATCCACAGCATGATGTCGGCGATCGCCGCATCGCTTGCCGCGGCCAGCGCGCGGGCGCCGCCCGCCGCGTCCGCGCTTGGCGCCGGCGCCTTGCGCACGATGCTTTTCTGCGCCACCAGGGTCCGGCCTCGGAACAGCGTCGCGCGCAGGCCCACCGTGCCGCTGCTGCGCTCGGGCGCGTCGAAATTCTGCGTGAACTCGTCCATCTCGATGCGCAGCACCGGCACGTCCACCGCGCCGTCGGATGCCGACAGCGCGACGCCGCCGGTCTGCGCGATCCGCGCCTTCAGGTGTTGCATAAACAATTGCGGCGGCGGCATGGTCCAGCGCGCCTGGGCGTACGGGCGCGGCTGCTGCCCGTTCGCATAGTTCAGCCGGTAGTAGATGAAGTTGCTGTCCAGCCAGACCGGCACGCGGATCTCGGCGATGCTCACCGGTTTCAGCGCCGGCAACGGCACGCTCTGCTGCGTGCGCAGCGGCCCGAGGTCGTGCAGCGTGGCGGCGTCGGGCTTGACGATGGCGGTGCAGCCGGGCAGCAGCGCGAGGGCGGCGCATAAGGTGGCGCACAGGGCGGCGACGGCGGGAAGGCGTGCGGTCATTCCTGGTTCTCCTACTGTGAAGCGCCGGACGGCAAGGCGAAGCCGTCTTCGCCCGGACCGGGCGCATTCGCCGGCGAGCCGAACAGCACGCTCTGCGGCCGTTCGCTCAGGTTGTCGAGCGCGCGGGTGAGCGCGCGGATCGAGGAGCGCGCATCGTTTGCCAGGGGCAGGGTGTCGTGTTCCAGCCTGTCGGCGACCGAGCCGAGCCGCTCGGCGGTGTCGGTGATGGTCGCAATCGTGCCGCCCGGCGCGTTCAGCCGGGTGGTGATGCTGTTCAGGCTGGCGGCCAGCGCGCTTGCATCGCGGGACAGCACATCCAGCGACGACAGCGTGCGCTGTGCCTGGGCGGTCACCGCCGGCAGCCGCGCCAGCGAGGGCTGCAGCTGGCGCGGAATGGTTTCGATTTCCTCGGCCGCGCGGCTCACATTGTTGAAGGCGGTGAGGATGGCTTTCTGGTTGTCCGGGCTGAGCATGTCGTTGACGCGGCGCGCGACTTCTTCGGTCTGCTGCAGGATCGCCAGCCCGCGCGACTGCAGCTGGTCGAACAGGCTGGGCCGCATCTCGATGCGCGCCACCTGCTGCGGCGTGCTGTGCAGCTTGACCGGCCGGCTGCCGTCGTCGTCCAGCTGCACGTAGGCGATGCCGGTCACGCCCTGGTAGCCGAGGGTGGCGAAGGTCGACTGCGTGATTGGCGTGTCCGGCTGCACGCTGATGTGGACCAGGATCTGACCGACCACCTGCGGATCGAAGGTGATGTCATCCACCTTGCCGATGTCGAGGCCGCGGTAACGCACTGCCGCCTGCGGGTTCAGGCCGGGAACCGAGAGCTTGGTCGCGATCTGGTACGGCACCCGCTCCACGCGGTCGCGGTTGAGCCAGAGGGCGATGAAGACCGCGGCCGCGAGCAGCACGATGGTAAACAGCCCGGCAAGCAGGGCATGCGCCTTATTTTCCATGATCGGATTCCATCTCCTTGTCGTGCAGCACCTCGAGCGCGCGCCTGCCGCGTTCGCCGAGGAAGAATTGTTGGATGAAAGGATGCGGCAGGCCGATCACTTCGGACGGCGAGCCGGTCGCGATCACCCTTTTCTCCGCCAGCACCGCAATCTTGGTCGACAGCGCAAACAGCGTGTCGAGATCGTGGGTGACCATCACCACCGTCAGCCGCATCTGCTGGTGCAGGCTCTTGATCAGCGCGACGAAGCTGTCCGACAGGTCGGGGTCGAGCCCGGCGGTCGGTTCATCGAGGAACAGGAGTTCCGGTTCCAGCGCCAGCGCGCGCGCCAGCGCGACCCGCTTGACCATTCCGCCCGACAGGTTGGACGGCATCTTCAGCGCATCCTTGGGCGTGATGCCGACCATGCCGAGCTTCAGCAATGCCGCGTCGCGCACCAGGTCTTCCGGCAGCGTGCGCAGCTCGCGCATCGGCTGCGCCACGTTGTCGAGCGCGGTCAGCGCCGAGAACAGCGCGCCGTGCTGGAACAGCATGCCCCAGCGGTTGCGCAGCCGGCGCTGGCTGGCGCCGTCGGCGCGGTGAATGTCTTCGCCGAACACTTCCACCTGCCCGCGCGCCGGCTTCTCCAGCCCGAGCAGCTGGCGCAGCAGCGTGGTCTTGCCGGAACCGGAGCCGCCTACCAGCGACAGGATCTCGCCCTGCCGCACTTCCAGGTTCAGGTCCTGGTGCACGACGAACTGGCCAAACTGCGTCCACAGGTTGCGGACACGGATGATCGTGCTCATAGGAAACCTACCCCCGCGAACACGATCGCGAATACCGCGTCGGCAATGATGACCGCGGTGATCGCGGTGACCACCGACAGCGTCGTGCCTTGCCCGAGGCTTTCGGTATTGGGCTTGATGCGCAGGCCGAAATGGCAGGCGACCAGCGCGATCAGGGCGCCGAAGACGACGCCCTTGCCAAGGCCGATCCAATAGTTAGGCAACGGCACCGCCGCCGGCAGCTCGCGCAGGAAATAGCTCGGCGACAGCCCGAGTTCCAGGTTCGCGGCGGCCATGCCGCCGATCAGCGCGACGGCGTCGGTCCAGACGACCAGCAGCGGCATCGCGATGGCCAACGCCAGCACGCGCGGCATGATCAGGCGAAAACCGTGCGACATGCCCATTACCAGCATCGCATCCAGTTCCTCGGTCACCCGCATCACGCCGAGCTGCGCGGTGATCGCGGAGCCGGAACGGCCGGCGACGAGGATCGCGGCCAGCAGCGGGCCGAGTTCCCGCACGATGCTCATGCCGAGGATGTTGACCAGGTAGATATCTCCGCCAAAGGTATGCAGTTGCTGCGCCGACAGGTAGGACAGCACCACGCCGATCAAAAATCCCACCAGCGCGGTGATCGCCAGCGCCTGGTAGCCGATGTGGTAGATATTCGACGAGATTTCCTTCCACGGTCCGCGCAGCGGACGCAGCGCAAACGTACCGAGATCGAGCGCCAGCTGCCCGATCAGGACGACGAAGCCGAGCAGGTGGCCCGACAGCGTGCGCAATGCCTGATTGGCCTGCTCGGCAATCCGCCAGCGGCGCGGGTCCTCCGCCGGAAGCGCCAGCTCCCCGGCCTGCTCGATGCGCCTGAACACTTCTTCATGCTCAGGAGCAAGTGCAAGCCGGCGCGGGCGCGTCTTGCCCCATGCATTCCAGAACAGTTGCGCGCCTATATGATCGAGTTCGGCGATACCCGACAAGTCCCACTCGGTCGATCCGTCCCGGGGAGCGCGTCCCAGGACTGCGGAAAGCGACTTGAGCCGTCCGGGTTGCGCCAGCGCATGAACCTGCCAGCTCCCCGCGGCGGCGATGGTCACTGGCGGTCCCCGGTCGATGGTCAGTGTTGGCGCTTGTTCATTTGGCATCGTGATAGTGTAAGGGAGAACGCTGCAAAGGGTCATTCGGGACGCCGTGATACACGTCAATGAATTAACCTTGGGCAAGCATCCCGCTACAATGGACACATGACGCACACACTCACGCCCGGGCGCATCGCCGCCCTGTGCCGGCCAGCCGCCGCCCGGATCGACATCCGCGTGGTCGAGCAGACCGGCTCGACTAATGCCGACCTGCTCGCGGCCCTGCCGGGCCTGGCCGCGCCGACGCTGCTGATTGCGAAAGCGCAGACCGCCGGCCGCGGGCGCGCCGGACGCAGCTGGCTGTCCGCCGCAGGCAAGTCGCTTACGTTTTCGCTGGCCTGGAAATTCAGCCTGCCGGTGCATGCGCTGGTCGGCCTGCCGCTCGCGGTCGGCGTGGCGATCGCGGAAGCGCTTGCGATGTTCCAGATTCCGGTCAAACTGAAATGGCCGAACGACGTGCTGCATGACGGCAGGAAGCTGGCCGGCATCCTGATCGAATCGGCATCCGCCGGGAAGCTGCCGCCTGACAGCAGCTGGGCGGTGATCGGCATCGGCATCAACATGGCAGTCAGCGACAGCATGGCTGCCGAGATCGGAAGGCCGGTGGCGGCGATTCCATGGCTGGCGGACCTGGACCAGGACATGCTGATGGCGACGCTGGCAAGCGCGCTTGCGGAGTCGCTGCTGCAGTTCGAGCAGGAGGGCCTGGCTGCCTTCACCCAGCGCTGGAACGCGCTGCATGCGTATGCGGGACAGGCAGTGACGATCATCGACAACGGCAGGCTGCTGCATGAAGGCACGGCGCAAGGCGTGGACGAGATCGGGCGATTTCTCATCGACACCGCTGCCGGCCGCATTGCGGTGATGGCCGGCGACGTGTCGTTGCGGCCCAAGGAGTAGACAATGCTGCTCTTGATCGATGCCGGCAATACCCGGGTGAAATGGGCGGTCGTGCCGAGCGGCGAGCGCAACCGCGAAGCGCTCGGCCGGTGGAAGGAGGCGGGCCGGGTGGAGCATGCGCAGGTGCAAACGCTGGCCGACGCATGGCGCGCGCATACGATCCGGCATGTGCTGATTTCCAACGTCGCCGGCCAGGCGATGCGCGATGCGCTGGAGCGGGCGCTGCTGGGCGCGTGCGGCGTGCGCCCGGTGCCGGTCGAGTGGTTCGCGTCGGTGCCGGCGCTGGGCGGCATCCGCAACCAGTACCGCAATCCGGCGCAGCTCGGCTGCGACCGCTTCGCGTCGGCGATCGGCGCGCATGCGCTGTTTCCCGCGACGCCGCTGGTGGTCGCCACCTGCGGCACCGCAACCACCGTCGATGCGGTCAGCGCGGACGGCATTTTCCTCGGTGGTATGATCTTGCCCGGACTCGGCCTGATGGCGAATTCGCTGGCGAAGAACACCGCGCAATTGCCGCAGGTCGCGGAACACCTCGATATTGCCGAACCATTCGCCGACCATACCGATGCGGCTATCGTCAGCGGCTGCCTGGCGGCACAGGCGGGCGCAATCGAACGCGCGGTCGCCGCGCATGCACGCCATGGCGGCGAGGTGCAATGCGTGCTGTCGGGCGGGGCTGCCGAGCTGATCGCGCCTCACCTGCGCGTGGCGCACACCCGTGTCGACAACCTCGTGCTGATCGGCCTGCACAAGGCCGCGATGAATACATGATGCTGAAATTCCTGTTCTGGATACTGTTGCTCGGAAACGCCGGCCTGCTTGCCTACCAGCAGGGCTATTTCGACGCGCTGCTGCCATCCGGCCGCGAGCCGGCACGCATGAAGCAGCAGCTCAACGCCGACAAGCTGAGGCTGGTGCCGCCGCCCGATCCGAACCAGCCGCCTCCCGCGCCGCCGGCGGCGGAACAGGCACCGGCGTCACCCGCAGAGCCCGCCGCGCCGGCAATGCCCGCTGCACCAGTTACACCAGTGACACCGCCTGCGCCGCCTGCGCCGACCGCGCCGGCCGCGCCGGCAGCCGTGGCGCCGGTATCGACGAGCGCTGCTGCCACGCCAAAGAAAAAGGACATCATCGCCTGCACCGAAATCGGCGGCTTCAACCCGGAAGACGCGAAGCGTTTTGCGGCGCAGCTCGCGCCCCTGGCGCTCGGCGACAGGGTGTCCCAGCGCCCGCTGCAGGAAGTGGCGAACCACATGGTCTACATTCCACCGCAGGCCGACCGCGAGGGCGCGGAAAAGAAGGCCGGCGAATTGCGCAAGCTCGGCATCGAGGATTTTTTCATCATCCAGGACAACTCGCCGCTGCGCTGGGGGATTTCGCTCGGGGTGTTCAAGCATGAGGAAGCGGCGCGCGCACACCTGGCCGCGCTGGGCCAGAAAGGCGTGCGCACGGCGCGCATCGGGCAGCGCACGGTCACTTCCAGCCAGGTCGCGTTCCGGCTGCGCGACATCGATGCGGAAACGAAAAGCGCGCTGGACAAGATCAGGACCGGATTCCCGAAGCAGGAGGTGCGCGCCTGCGAAGGCGCGTAACAGCGCCGGCGAACGGGCAGGCTGCGTCCGCGGCAGACCGGCGCACCGATGCCCATCTGCCCGGCGCCGCCGGCCCGCTTATATCAAGCCGAGCGACACCGCCCGCGCCACCGCCTGGTGGCGGCTGTTGACGTTGAACTTGCTCATGATATTGCGCACGTGATGGTTGACGCCGTGTTCGGACAATTCGAGGATTTGCGCGGTTTCCCATGTGGATTTGCCGGCCGCAATCCACTTCAGGCATTCGTACTCCCTCTTGGTCAGCGGCGAACTCAGTGCCAGTCGCGCCTTGTCGACGATATTGACCATCGCGTCGTGCGCGCAATTGGCGATCAATGCACCATGGGGCAGGTTGCGCCGTATGCAGTTGCGCGCGTTCGCGTTGCATGTCGCCAGCCCAAGGCTCAGCAAGCCAACGTCGCCTTCTCTGCGGTGCACCGGGAAACACACGCCGCTGGCCATGCCGTGGCGCGTCACGTCCTTGTAGAAAGACCGGCGCTCGATTCCCGCATAGCCTTCGCAATCCCAGATCAACGGCGTGAGCTTGTTGCGCGCATGATGCAGAAAGCGATCGAGCCGGGACCAGTGGCTGGTGCCTGATTTTGGATCCTGCGCCAGCGGATGATTGGTCAGGATACGGTGAAGACGTTGCCCGTGCCCGACAATGAACTGCGCGCCGTAAAAGAAATAGTGGAACCCCAGGTGTTCCGTCACCGAGGCCAGTATTGCCTTGACCTCGACGTCGGCCTTGCATTGCCCCAGTCCCCAGATCTGTTCCAAATCACCAATGGTATTCAAGGTAGCTCTCCACTTCCACAGGTTATGCTGAAGATCGTGCCTGTCGCTGTCGCCGCCGCTCATGATCAGGACAGGGGGCGCAGTTAGAATTCCACGCCCTTGACGAATAGACAATAAGCAACGCAGATTAACCAAAGGTGGCAGGAGTGCTTCGTCATTGCCACTGCCTGCACTACGCCCCGCCGCACCCCTGTCACGTTTATCGACGTCATGCCATTGCGCGTGGTGGTGGGACGAAGGCGCGCGGACCTGCATCGAACTGCCTTCTGGCGCCGGCGGGCAGTTGCCCGGCATGTCCATCGGGGAACGGCGACACGCGAAGTTGAACAGTGGGGTGGCCATCGGCGTGGTGACGAACGCGATCAGCATCAGGACGGAAAACCCGCCGGCAGCGCGCCGGTCTGATCGAGGTGGATATTGGTGGCCCCTTCCAGGCATTCGAAGGCGAGCGCATCCCGCACCGCCTTTTCCAGCCAGGGATGATCGAGCAGGGCCCTGGTGCCGAGCAGGCCAGGGACGTCGTCCGCGATCGCTTCGCATATCCGGGTAGCCGTGACACTCGCCAGCGAGATATGCGGCGCGGCGTCGGGGGCGCGGTCGGCCTCGGCGGCGGCAAGATGCACCAGGCGCCGCGCCGCGCACAGGCGCGCGTCCCAGGCGTCGAGCGTCTCCGCCTGCGCCGGCATGCCATGAAGCTGAATGCGCGCGTAGTCCGCCATCGCTTGCGCATGCCCGAGCGCCATGGAAGCGACGCACGGCCGGAACCGGCTGAAGGTCCGGATGAGCGCTGCCATTCCGCGCTGCAAGGGATGCAGATGCGCGCCGAGCAGTGCATCGGCGCCGAGCTGCAGGCCGGAAAAGGACATGTGGCCGAGCAGCGCGCCTTTCAGGCCCGGCATGGGCAGAATGTGGCGTTCCAGGCGAGTCCGGTCGGATAGCACATCCGGTGTCAGCAGCAACGCGCCGAGACTGTACGGGCCGTTTCCCGTCCTGACTATCACGACGCCGATCTCGCCGCTGGCCGCATGGCCGACCAGCCACTTTTCTCCGGTCAGCCGGCCGGCCGCGTCGATGCGGCACGTCATGCCGGCGGCGTCCGACACTTTCGCCGGTTCTGCGACGGCAAGGAAAGTGCGGGCACGGCGCTCCGACACGGTATCGAAAAACACCTGCTGCTGCGCCGGCGATCCGAGCTCGCGGACGATCACGCCCGGAAATCCCGGGCCGGGTCCGCTCAGGAGTGCGCCGGCGTCGCCGTACGCCAGCGCTTCAAACAGGCGCACGCGATCGAGTGTGCCGGGCGGTTCGCTCCGGGTTAGCAATGCGAACAGAGGATGATCCACGCGCTGCATGACGGATTGCGGGTCCGCGTCGATCTCCAACGCAAGCGCACGCAGCCAGGCGGCATGCTCCAGCAGATGCTCCGGATAGCGGCGGCTCCAGTGTTCGGCCTGAATCTCATGCATGGTCGTGTCCCGGGTAGAGGTTGGCAAGCATTCCGAACATCGCGGC
>NZ_DASPLS010000099.1:0-51963 GCF_035627455.1 Noviherbaspirillum sp. | reverse complement strand
ATTGCCGGCGGCGCGGTTCTTCTCGATCTCGCCGAAGAATTTCGCTTCGTTCGGGTAGATGTGCTCGTCCATGAAGGCGTTGAGGCGCTTCTGAAGGTCCTTGACTTTATCGCTGTACTGGAAGTCCATGTGTTACTCCATTGAAGAAGTGTGCGCTGCGCGCGGGGTTGTTAGGGGTTGGGGTTGCCTGGGGTGGAATTGCGATTCTCGTTCTGGCTGCGGGGAGCGGGTGGAACGCGCCTTTCCTGAAAGGTTGGGCAGGACGCGGATGGCGTCCTGCCTCCCTTTTCTTCGGTACTGCTATCGTCTCCAGCCACACTCACCTGCCAAAAAATCAGCCGAGCAGATAGCCGCCGTCGACGTTGATGCAGGTGCCTGTCGTATAGCTTGCCGCATTCGACGCCAGGTAGAGCACCGCGCCGGCCATCTCGTCGGGTTGCGCCACGCGCTGCATCGGCACATGCGGCATCAGGCGCTGCAGCACTGCCGGGTTCTGCACCAGCGCCGATGCGAACTTGGTGTCGGTCGCGCCCGGCAGCAATGCATTCACGCGCACGCCGGAGGAGGCGCACTCCTTCGCAAACGCATGGGTCATCGAAATGACCGCCGCCTTGGTGATCGAATAGATGCCCTGCATGTCGCCTGGAATGATGCCGTTGACGGAGGCAACGTTGATGATGCTGCCGCCGCCATTCTTCGCCATCAGCTTCGCACCATTGACGGAACTGAAGAAGTAGCCGCGGATATTCACATCCACCGTTTTCTGGAAAGAAGACAGGTCGGTGTCGACGATGGCGCCGAAGTACGGGTTGGTCGCCGCGTTATTGACGAGCACATCGAGCCGCCCGTGTCTTTTTTCGATCGATGCGAACAGCGCGTCGATCTGCGCCATTTCGCCGATATGGCAGGCCAGCGCCTCGGCGGAACCGCCTGCGTCGCGGATCGCGGCCACCACGGCTTCGCAGCCTTCCAGCTTGCGGCTGGACACGATCACATGCGCGCCGTACGCGGCGAGGGTCCTGGCAATGGCTTCGCCGATGCCGCGGCTGGCCCCGGTGACGAGGGCGATCTTCCCGGAAAGGTCGAACAGGTTAACGTTGGTCATGTTTAACGATAGGTGATGGTATGCGGTTTGCCCAGCCATTCCAGATGGGCATAGTTGTTGAGGTAGCTGAGCGTGATGCGGCCCGGCTGGTAGAACAGCTTGGTCATCGCGCAGTTGACCAGTGTCCAGTTCAGATCGGCCACCTGGCGGTCGGACAGCCCGAGCAGGTGCTGGCAGATAGTGGAAATCGTGCCGCCGGAGGTGAACACGACGATGTTCTGCGACTTGTCCGCGCTGTCGACCAGGCGCTGCAGCGCATCCACGCAGCGCCGCTGGAACAGCGGCCATGGCTCGCGGTAGTCGGCGTCATGCGCGCCGCTCATCCAGCGCGCCATCGCAGCCTGGAAAATCTCCTGGAACGCGTACTTCGCCCTCGGGCTGGAGGCAAGGAAGCGCTTCACCTCTGCCGGATCCTCGAAGTCCGGCCGGTGGCGCACCAGCACCTCGTGGTGGTCGTACTCGTCGAACCCGGGGTCGGTCGTCCACTCGGTGTCGATGCAGTCTGCCTTGGGCAGCACCCCGATGCAGACGTCGGCGGTCTGGCGGTGGCGCTTCAGGCTGCCGGTGACGACCCGATGGAATTTCTGGTGGGAATTGGCGAACCATTCCCCGAGGAGACGGGCCTGCTCCTGGCCGAGCTCCGAGAGCTGGTCATAATTGCTGCTGCCGAATGATGCCTGTCCGTGACGGACGAGGTAAATCTGTCCCATTTCGCCCCTGCTTCCCCTGTGCCTGCGCGGTCTGCGCCAGGTTGTGGAAAGCATATCGCCGGGTATAGAATCGATCAAATGAATAGTTGTTATCGAACTATATAAATTCCATGCATATCTCCCGGGTCGACCTGAATCTCTTCACCGTCTTCGATGCAATCTATACGGAAGGCAGCGTCACGCGCGCCAGCCAGAAGCTGAACCTGACGCAGCCGGCGATCAGCCACGCGCTGGGTCGGTTGCGCCAGATGTTCGACGATCCGCTGTTCGTGCGCCAGGGGCATGCGATGGTGTCCACGCCATTGGCGCGCAGCATCATCGAGCCGATCCGGCTTGCGCTGCGCGGGCTGGAAGTCACCCTCAACGGCGTGCATGCATTCGACCCGGCGACCAGTGAAAAGCGTTTCAACATTGCGCTGCGCGATGTGCTGGAAGCAACCATCCTGCCGCCGCTGATGCTGCGCGTGCGCAGGAACGCGCCGCTGGTCGACATCGCTGCCGGCCATGTCGACCGGCGCGACCTGCAGAGCGAAATGGCGAACGGTACGCTGGACGGGGCGATCGACGTGCTGCTGCCGCTTCCCAACGACGTCATGCGCACCCGGATCTACCAGGATGCGACGGTGGTGGTTGCGCGCCAGGGGCATCCCGCCATCGACGGCGGGATCGATATCGACACCTACCTGAAGCAGGATCACATTCTCGCGAGCTCGCGCCGGCGCGGGCTTGGCCTGGAGGATTTCGAACTGTCCCGCTTCGGGCTGGAGCGCCGCGTACGGCTGCGCTGCCAGCACTACTTCGCGGCCTGCCGCGTGGTCAGCGAAACCGACATGATCCTGACTATGCCGGGACGCTATGCGCAGATCGCCAACGAACAGTTCGGCAACCAGATCCTGCCCTTTCCGATGGAAATCCCCGCCTTCGACGTATTCCTGTACTGGCATGCAAATGTCGACAACGATCCGGCGAACCGCTGGTTCCGGGAGCAGGTGATGCAGGCGGTACGTGGCCGCGACGCGGCGGACTGATCGTCCTTAGCCGCTTGCCCCCGCTGCCTTCTCAGCGCGCAAGCTGCCTCGACGGGGACTGAACGGAAGTGGCAGACCGGTAGCCGACCCGGAATCCGCCCCAATGCTTGCCGTTCACATAGATGGGCGCCGACAGGTCGTGCATCACTTCGCCGGTGTCGCGCTTGTAAGTCTGCAGCAGGAAGGGCCGGGTGTTCGATCCGCAGCGCGAGCCGGTGCGGTCGCTGAAAATGCGCTTGGTGCGGTTGTTCACCAGGTCGGTTTCATAATCCCCGGTGAGGGGATGCGAGAACTTCCTGTTGTGCGTCGGCACATAGCCCTTGCTGTCGACCGTGATCGCGAATGCAAACTGCGGCATGCTCTGCAGGATCGCTTCCTGGATCGGCGGCAGCACGCGGTCGGTGAAGGTGTCGAAGGCGCTCTTGTGCTTTTGCGGGTTGGTGTCGGGGATCGGCTTGTAACGGCGATCGAACAGCGCCGCTTCCGTGATCTGGCCGGATGCGATGGCCTGCTCGAACAGCTTGCCCACCTCGCTCGCCGCACGCTGCGCGACCACACGGATTTCGTCGTGCGAGGTCTGCGCGTCGCTCGCCGTCAAGGCGTCGAACAGGCCCTCGGCGCGTTCGGACAGGATCATCGCCGACTGTGATGCCAGCGGCAATTCCTTCTCGGTCGCCAGCATGTCGTCGCGGATGCGCAGGATCGCCCGCGCGATGATGCCGGTGGTTTCAACGTGATGACCCGACGCGTCCGCAATCTCCTCGATTTCCCGTTGCGACGCCGCGGAGGATTGTTCGATGCTGCCGAGAATGGCATGCACCTTTTCCACGTTTTGCGCGGCTTCCGTCACCCTGCCTGTAAGCGCACTCATGCCGGCGCCCGCGCGTTCCGCTTCCTCGTTGATCTCGCGCACCATCACGCCGATGTCGTCGGTGGCTTCCTTCGTGCGTTGCGCCAGTTGCCGTACTTCCCCGGCGACCACCGCGAAGCCGCGGCCGTGCTCGCCGGCGCGCGCCGCTTCGATCGCGGCGTTCAGCGCCAGCAGATTGGTGCGCGCTGCGATTTCATTGATGACCTCGGTGATGCCGTGGATGCGGCGCGCCTTTTCCTGCAGCTCGCCCATCATGCCCGACGCGGTCTGCGCTTCGTCGCGCGCGCGGCTGATCTGGCGCAGGCCCTGGTCCACCTCGGTGCGCCCGGCCACGCTCTGCGCACGCACGTCGGCGGCGACCATCGACGCCCGCTTCGCGTTGGCGGCAATCTGCTCGGTGGCACTTGCCGTCTGCTGCGCGCCGCCGACGATGTCCTGCGTCGTCTGCAGGTCCTGGTCGATTTTTTTCTTGATGGAGTCGACGAAGTACGAGGTTTCCGCCGCGCCGATCATCAGGTGGTCGATGGCATCGCCGACCTTTTGTGCGAAGGCCGGGGGATCGTCGCCTCGCTTGCCCCGTCCCGCGTTCACAGCAAGAATCCCGGCGGCACAGGCAATGAAGGCTGCGATGAACGGATGCACCACAAGTCCGCCGAGCCACTGAAACGAGGCGATCGCGGCAGCCACGGCAGCTGCGAAGGCAAACAGGATCAGGTAACGAAGCAATGGACGCTGCATTTTTATCACGCTTTCTTTTAGGTCGGCAGGTCGACGAGCATGGGGCAGGCAGCAATACGGCGGCGCGGCCCGACGTGAGGCATGACACCAATCGGGTGCGGCCGCGCCTTGCAGGTATGGGGCAGGACGCGCGGGCCGTCACGACGCCCGGACTTGTTCTCCTGCAAACTGTTGGCCGCTTGCCAGGTTGAACAGGCCGGTGCGCCTGTCGCTCACATCATGCAACTGTTTGTTTACGGCACACTTACACCGGCGCTCAGAGGCACAGGGCGGCTCAGGCGGCGGGCCCGGTCATCTGTTCCGGACGGACCCAGCGTTCGAAATCTTCCGCGCTGACGTAACCGCTGTCCAGCGCAGCCTGCTTGAGGGTGGTTCCGTCGCGGTGCGCGCTCTTGGCAATCTGCGCCGCGCGGTCATAGCCGATATGCGGCGCCAGCGCGGTGACCAGCATCAGCGATCGTTCCATCAGTTCGCCGATACGCGCCCGATTCGGCTCGATGCCCTGCGCGCAGTGGCTGTCGAAGCTGCGCGTGCCGTCGGCGAGCAAGCGTACGCTTTGCAGGAAGTTGTGCACGATGAGCGGTTTGAATACGTTCAGCTCGAAGTTTCCCGATGCGCCACCGATATTCAGCGCGACGTCATTGCCGAATACCTGGCAGCAGAGCATGGTCATCGCTTCGCACTGGGTGGGATTGACCTTGCCGGGCATGATGGAACTGCCGGGTTCGTTTTCCGGGATCGTGATCTCGCCCAGGCCCGAGCGCGGTCCGGATGCGAGCCAGCGTATGTCATTGGCGATTTTCATCAGTGCCGCGGCCACCGTCTTGAGCGTGCCGTGGGCGGCGACCATTGCGTCATGGGCCGCGAGCGCAGCAAACTTGTTGCCGGCACTGCGGAAAGGCAAGCCGATACGGCTTTCAAGTTCCGCGCAGACACGCTCGCCGAAGGCCGGGTGGGTATTCAATCCCGTGCCGACCGCCGTGCCGCCTACGGCAAGGTCGTATAACGCGGGCAGCACGCACTGCACGCAGAAGCGCGCATGGTCGAGCTGGGCGGTGTAGCCGGAGAATTCCTGGCCGAGCGTCAGCGGCGTCGCATCCTGCAGATGAGTGCGCCCGATCTTGACGATAGCGGCGAACGCGGCCGATTTCTGCCCCAGCGTCGCCCGCAATGCATGCAGTGCGGGCATCAGGCTGTTGGTGACCGCGGTGGCGGCGGCAACATGCATCGCCGTGGGGAAAATATCGTTGGACGACTGGCCGAGGTTGACGTCGTCGTTCGGGTGCACCAGCCGCCCGTCCCCGCGCGGCCCGCCCAGCAGTTCGGAGGCGCGGTTGGCGAGCACCTCGTTCATGTTCATGTTGGTTTGCGTACCGGATCCGGTCTGCCACACCGACAGCGGAAACTCTTCCGGATGCTGTCCGTCGATCACCTCATCGGCCGCGCGGATGATCGCATCCGCCTTTGCCCGTTCGAGGCGGCCGAGATCGAGGTTGACTTTGGCGCAGGCCCGCTTGACCTGCGCGAGCGCATGGATCAGTTCCGGCGGCATGCGCTCGGCGGAAATACGGAAATACTCGAGCGAGCGCTGGGTCTGCGCACCCCACAAGCGCTGCGCCGGGACGTCGATCGGACCGAAGGTATCGCGCTCTTTTCTGCTTGAACTCATTTGCGGCTCCCGTGTGGCACCTTTGCGGTTCGATCAGGGAAGCGAGCCGGCGTTCCTGCGCTCGCATGCACGCGGCGATATCCATGCCTCTTGGCAAGCTGAACAGGAAGTGCGTCAGCTTGCGCTGATGGCGGCGGTTGCCTGCAATGCCGGCGATACATGGCGGCTGCGCCTGATTCCTCCTGCGCGCATCATCCAGTAATGGCGGAAAGCATCCCTGATGCCTTCCTTGATCGCCGCATCGTCCCAGGGACGGGTGTAGAAGCGGTAGATCTCGCCATGGTTGACCGCGTCGACAACCGAGTCGACCGGCGTTTGCGCCGCCAGCAAGACGCGCACCGTGTCCGGATACAGGGTCTTGACCCGGCTCAGCAATTCATTGCCCGGCAGATCCGGCATGCCCTGCTCGCACAGCACGACCTGGATCGGATGACGAGCCAGCACGTCGAACGCATCCTGCGCGCTCAACGCCGCATACACCTGATAGCCGTCCTGGCGCAGCAGGCGCTTGAGCGCCGACGTCGTGCCCATTTCATGGTCGACGATCAGCAGCGACTGCCCGGGGCCGTCGGCACTGCCGAACGGCAGCAGCAGCTGGGTGCCGTCGCGCAGCAGCTGCCCGCATTCGGCGGCAGGCAGCGGGCGGCTGAAATAGTAGCCCTGCATGAAGTCGCAGCCGTGACGCTGCAGGTAGCCGAGCTGCGCCTCGGTCTCTACGCCTTCCGCGATCACGCGCAGGCGCAGGCTGTGCGCAAGCGATATGATCGACAGCACGATTGCGGCATCGTCAGGATCGGAGGTGATGTCGCGTACGAAAGACTGGTCGATCTTCAGCAGGTCGATCGGGAAACGCTTGAGGTAGGACAAGCTGGAATAACCGGTACCGAAATCGTCGATCGACAGATGCACGCCCATGGACTTGAGGCGGCGCAGGATGTCGACCGCGTGCTCGACATCGTTCATCATCATGCTTTCGGTCAGCTCCAGTTCGAGCAGATGCGGCGCGATTCCGGTTTCCTCCAGCACGGAAGCGATCGTGGACAACAGGTCCTGCTGGTAGAACTGGCGCGCCGACAGGTTCACCGCCACGCGCACCGCGCCCAGGCCGGCCCGCTGCCATGCCACGCTTTGCCGGCAGGCGGTGCGCAGCACCCAGGCGCCGATCGGCACGATCAATCCCATCTCTTCGGCCAGGCTGATGAAGCGCGCCGGCGAGACCATGCCGAGCACCGGATGGTTCCAGCGGATCAGCGCTTCGGCGGCAATGATGCGCCCTGTCCCCAGCTCGGCCTGCGGCTGATAATGCAGTACGAATTCCTCGCGCTCGAGCGCGCTGCGCAGATCCCCCTCCAGCCGCAGGCGCTCCATTGCGCTTTCGTTCATGCTCGACGTATAGAACTGGAAATTGTTGCGCCCCAGCTCCTTGGCGCGATACATCGCGATTCCCGCATGCTTGATCAGCTGGTCGGCATCAACGCCGTCCGTCGGACAGACAGCGATGCCGATGCAGCATCCCATCACGAATTCATGGCCCTCGATCACGATCGGCTCGGCCACCGCGTCCATGATGCGCTGGACCACGGCCGGCGACAGGCCGCCTTCCGCGCGCTCGGGCTGGATGATCACGAATTCATCGGCGCTCAGGCGGGCAATCGTGTCCGCATCGCGCAGCGCGCGGCGCAGGCGGTCGGCGACGATCTTGAGCAGCTGGTCGCCGGCGCGATGGCCGAGAGTGTCGTTGACGAACTTGAAGCGGTCCAGGTTCATGAACATCACCCACACAGGGTGGCCATAGCGCCCGGCATAGGCGCTCGCCTGGCGCAAGCGGTCATGCAGCAGGTTGCGGTTCGCCAGTCCGGTGAGGGTGTCGCGGTTGGCCTGGAATTCGAGCTCCGCCTGGTAACGCTTGGTGGCGGTAATGTCATACAGCGCCACGACGAAATGGTTGACCTCGCCCGTGTCGTCGCGCACCGGGGCGAGATAGGTGTCGCTCCAGAACATGCTGCCGTCCTTGCCATAGCCGCGCAGCACCGCATGGCCTTCGCGCTTGTCCCTCAAGGCGGCAAGCAGTTCCTCGATCTCCGGCTGGTCCCGGTCCTCGGCCCAGAGCAGGCTGCAGCTGCGGCCAAGCACTTCGGACGCACTGTAGCCGGTAATGCGCTCGAAAGCCGGGTTGACGTATTCGATCGGGTAGCGCGGCGCGAGCGCGCTCGTGATGATGACGGCATTCGCACTGGCGTCGATCGCGCGCTGGCGCAGCTGCAGCCCCTCTTCTGCGCGCCTGCGCGCGGCGATATCCTCCCGCAGCATGTCGTTCGCAAGCCGCAGCTCCGCGGTGCGCTGCTCGACCAGCTTGTGCACGCGGCGGGAACGCGAAGACAGCACCTGCGCAACAGCGGCAAGCAGCAGGCTGACCAGGCAACCGGCGAACAGGCCGTAGAGCGAATCGGTATGGCGCTCCGTGAAAAAGGCAGGCGGGGCCGAAATCACGATCCGCCAGGTCCGCCCGGCCACGTCGAAGTCCTGCACCAGGCGCTCGGGCTGGTCATGGAAAAGCCAGCGCGGCAGGAAGGATGCCGGCTCGTCCTGAACGGCCCGGGGTCCTTTGCGGAACGCCAGCGCCTCGTCGCTGAAGGTGGCGTCCGCATAGACGCTGATCGCCAGCCCCGGATCATCGAGCAGCCCGTTGGTGGCGAGGATCTTCCCGATCAGGTCATTGGCGTTGAACACCGCTGCGGTATCGCCGATGGCGGCGCGTCGCCGTGCCTCGACGGAATCGAGGGCGACACCGTGCCGATAGACCGGCAGCACGACCAGGAATCCGCGCAGGCCGCCGCCTTGGGCCAGGGTGAGCAAGCCGGTCGAGGTAACCTTGCCGCTGTCGATCGCGCGGCCGACCGCGTCGAGCAGCTGCAGGTTGGGAGACACGTCCAGTCCGAACGCGACTTCGTTTCCGCGCAAGGGTTCAAGGTATTCGACGACCAGATGGCGCTCGCGCGGCTGCGCCGGAACGGGCTTGCCGTCCTTGAGCTGGGTCAGCGCGAATTCCGGGAACTGCTTGCGCATTTGCGCTTCGTATTCTTGCCGTTCGCTGCCGGGAACAAAGCGATGCAGGTTGAAGGCCTGTACATAGGGATGGCGTTCCAGTAACGGGCTGGTAAAGATCCGGAACTGCTCCCGGCTGACCGGCTCGAAGGTCGCAAACAGCTGGTTCAGGACCTTCAGCACCTGTACGGTGTCTTCAAGTTGCTGCCGGACGGCGACAACGGGACGGTTGGCGCGTTGCTGGAAATCGAGGTTGACCTTGTCGTTCTCGAGGCGGCGCAGGCCGACGAACAGCGCAGTCGTGCTCACGAGACCGATGACCAGCGCCAGGACAGCAGCTGCAGACAGCTTGAAAGGAAGACGGCCTCTTGGCATACGACTCCGGCAACACTTTATTGAAATGCCCGCGCGACGCGGAAGTGCGCATAGCTTAGCCGATTTATTTCTTTATAGAAAGATTGAGTTTTCATCCACACCCTTGTCGCGTCATTGCCGGGGTACGGCAATGCGGAAAAGGCCGCAATGAACTAGAGTGATTTGCAAGACAAGCCACTTCCTGCTGCCCATGCAAGACTACCGCCTTCTCGCCATCTGGCGCATCGCCGCCCCATTGGCCCAAGTCTTCGACGCCGTGCTGGATTCCCTGGCATGGCCGGCGTGGTGGCCGGGGGCGGACCGGGTCGAACAGCTGGAACCGGGCGACGTGAACGGCATCGGCAGTGTTCGGCACTACACCTGGAAAGGCAGCCTGCCATACCGGCTCTCCTTCCGTGCCCGCGCCACCCGTATCGACACCCTGCGGTTCCTGGAAGCCGAGGTGGACGGCGACCTGCGGGGATCGGGCCGATGGGCCTTCAGCCATGAGGCCGGCATCACCACGGTGCGCTACGAATGGTGCGTATGCACCACCAAGCCCTGGATGAACCTTGTCGCGCCGCTCACCCGCCGGGTGTTCGAAAGAAATCATCACGCGCTGATGCATCAGGGGGCAGAGGCGCTGGCGTGCCGGCTCGGGGCACGCCTGGTCGATGCCCATTACGGCGAGCTGCCGTCACAGCCGCAGAAAAACGGCGCGCCGCCGAACTGGCCGGCCGGCGCCTTTGCCGGACTCGTCGCCGGCGCCGTCGCCACCGTGGTCCAGGTCGGGCTGTGGTGGAGCGCGTCGCTGCCGGCGATCGGCATGCTGCTGCGCGACGCGCGCCTCGCCGCGGCAATCGTCCTCGGCAGGGAGGTGCTGCCGCCGCCGGTGGCGTTCGACTGGAGCATCATGCTGGTCGCAACGCTGGTGCATCTGGTGCTGTCTGCCGTCTACGGGCTGGCGCTCGCCCCGCTCGTTGCAGGAAGCCGAACCGGCGTGGCGGCGGTTGCCGGCCTGCTCTTCGGGTTCGCGCTGTTCGCCACGAACATGTATCTCTTCACCGCGCTGTTTCCATGGTTTGAAGCCAGCCGCGACTGGATCACTGCCGCCGCGCATGGCGCGTTCGGCCTCAGCGGCGCAGTCGTGTACAAGTGGATGGAAAGGGAGCGGGCGGCCGGCGCGCGCGTGGCGCGGAAACCCTGGTGCGGTTGAGCGTAGCCGTAGACGAGCCGAGGTCGGTCTGACAAACCTATCCGTAAAGGACGTCCGGCGGGCATCGCAGGACCATTGTGGCCGGGCATGACGGGATGACGCGGTGCCGGCACCGCCGGCAGGACACGGAAGAAGCGCTACGCCTTTTTCTGGTTCGGTTCCGGCAGCAGGCAGGCATCGACGACCTGCAGGTCGTTGTCCTTGGCGAAATTGAGGACGAAGTGATAGGCCAGGGGCTCGAGCTCGCGCAGCGCCTCGTTGACGACCACCGATTTGACGCCGCCCAGGACGGTCGGGCGCACGTAGGGCGAGTAGCGCAAGTGGGCTCCGGGGCCGCGCATCCCCTCCGGGCGGAAACAGGACATCACGCCGCACAGCCGCTCCGCCCAGTCGCTCGGCCGGAACTGCCTGCCGTCGCTGGTAAGGCCTTGGATAAAGAACTCGCGCGCGACGGGCTTCTCGGTGGTGGAATCGGCCATGTGTTCGGCTTCCCTCTAATAGCAGTACTGCCTCCGGGCCGGACGCTGCATTTGCGCCCGGCTGATGTGCCTGCAGTCATTATGAGACGGCAGGCTTCAGTATTCTTGCATATTATATCTTATAGAAGACTTGAAGTGAAACAACATTTCGCACTATGAAAAATGACAATATTTAAGAGTTGGCAACCCGCCGCCAGGCAGGCCGGCACATTCTGATAGGAGAACAGAGAACGCCGCATGTTCCGCAGCAGGAAGGAAACGATCCCGGGAAAATTCATGAGAAGGCGCCGCGCGTTGCTGCGCGTCGACGCCCCGGGACCGGCTTACCCGAGCCAGACCGCGAATGACAGCAACAGAAGCAGCAGCATCCAGAGCAGCAAGGCGCGCCATACCAGCCCCACGGTGCTCTGCAACGCACGCACCGTCGCCTCTTCGCCGGGCGGGGTTTCCGGCTCGATCCCGGTGGTGTCCACCGCGGCGGCGTCGGCAACCGGCACGTCGGCGGCATTTTCGCGTGCCGTGCCCAGGCGCAGGCCCATTGCACCGCCTCCGGCCGACAGGATGATGCCGATCGCCTCATCCTGCCAGCGGTGCGCGAAATTGCGCCACGCGTAGATGGCGTCTTCGAAGTTGCCCACCACTGCGAATGCGATCGCGGTCAGGCGCGCCGGGACCCAGTCGATCCAGTAGAACGCGCGGGCGGCAAAGCGCCCGAACGGCTCGTTCTTCAGGTGTTCCGGCTCGTTCCACGCGCGCGCAAGGTATTCCGCGACGCGATACATGATCGCACCCGCCGGTCCGAGCGGCATCGCGAACCAGAAGAACACGCCGAACACGTTGCGGTGGGTGGTGACGAGCGCTTTTTCCACGGCCATCCGGGAAATGTCGTTTACGCCCAGGCCCGTCGTGTCCTGCCGGGTCCATTCCGCGAGCAGGCTGCGGGCGGCGGCCTCATCCCCGCTGTTGAGCGCGAGCTGGATGGAAGTGAAGTAATGGCTGTAGTGGCGGAAACCGAGGGTCAGGTACACGACAAGGATATTCCATGCCAGCGCGAGCAGCGGGCTGATCTTCGCGCACACCCAGTAGATCGCCAGCGTCGGCACCAGCAGGATCAGCATCACCGCGATCCATGCCATGCGGCCGTGGCCTTCCTGGCCCGCATTGAACGATGCCTCCATGCGCGCTGCCATCTGCTTGATTCCGCCGTACACAGGATTGTCCGCGCGCAGCGGTTTGAGTTGCTCGAAAAGCAGTGCGAAAAGAATGGAGAGAAAGGTCATCGGAGCGAATTGTGGATCCTGTAGGCGTAACGATAACCCAGGGAAAGGCCGGAATCAAACCGGCGCTGGGCATCGGCAGCGGCATCAGGCGCGCAGGAAATGGAACAGATTGCGCAGCATGCCTGCGGTCGCCCCCCAGATGAAAAACCGGCCATAGGGCATCGCATAGAACGTCCGGCGCCCCACTTGCGGCAGGTCGATGCTGCGGCGCTGGTGATTGGCGCCGTCCATCAGGAAGGAGAGCGGCACTTCAAAGATCTCCGCGACCTCGAACGGATCGGCGCGCAGCTCGAACGGCGGCCGCACCAGCGCCACCACCGGCGTCACGCGAAAGCCGGTGCCGGTGAAATAATCCGGCAGCGAGCCCAGCACCTCGATGTGCCGCCGATGCAGGCCGACTTCTTCCTCGGTTTCGCGCAAGGCGGTTTCGATCGCCGACGTATCGGTTTCATCCACACGGCCGCCCGGCAGGCTGATCTGGCCGGCGTGATCATTCAGATGCGCGGTTCGCTGGGTCAGCAGCAAGGTCAATCCCTCGTCGCGCAACACGATCGGCATCAGTACCGAGGCCGGCGTCGGTGCGGCCGTCAGCTTGCGCATCAGGCGCTCTTCGAAGGTCTCCGGCTGCCAGGATGGCGGATTGGCGAAGCGGGCGCGCAACCGGGCTTCAGTGAGGCGTTCCTGCGCCACGGCCGGCTCGCCGGCGTAGGAATCGATGGGGAGTGTTTCGGGATCGAAAATCAATTTGGACAAGACGTGTTCCTTGGCGCGCAGGCGTTTGCAGTCTCGATTCTAGCGTGAATGCGCGCCCTGCCGATGCCGGAACGCGCAGATGAAAAAAGGGCACCACAAGGGTGCCCTTCTTATGCGCTGCAGAAGGCAATTACTCTGCTGCCTGCGCGACCACGCGGCGGTTCGGCAGCTTTTCCTTGATGCGCGCGGACTTGCCGGAACGCTCACGCAGGTAGTACAGCTTGGCGCGACGCACGTCGCCGCGGCGCTTGACTTCGATCGACGCGATCAGCGGCGAGTACAGCTGGAAGGTACGCTCCACGCCTTCGCCCGAAGAGATCTTGCGGACGATGAAGTTGGAGTTCAGGCCACGGTTGCGGCGTGCGATGACGACGCCTTCGTAAGCCTGTGCACGCTTGCGGGTGCCTTCCACCACGTTCACGTTGACGACAACGGTGTCGCCGGGCGCGAATTCGGGGATGTTTTTGCCCAGGCGGGCGATTTCTTCCTGCTCGAGTTTCTGGATCAAGTCCATGTTCAGCTCCTTAAGCCATCATGCCGGCGCTCGTGAAATTGTGTGCCCGGTAGAGGATGGGATTTTACAAATACGGGATGACTCCCGCGCGTTACAACAACTACAGACTGCTCAAAAACTTTTCATCGGCCCGCGTCAGCAATCCTGCCTCGCGCGCCTTCACAATCAGGTCCGGCCGCTTCTTCGCTGTCGCTGCCAGCGCCTGATGGCGCCGCCATTTTTCAATCTCGGCATGGTTCCCGCCCATCAATACCGGCGGCACAGCCATGCCCTCGTATACATCCGGCCGCGTGTAATGCGGACAATCGAGCAGGCCGTTGACGAAACTGTCCTCGACCGCCGACACATCGTCATTCAGCACGCCCGGCAATTGCCGGATCACCGCATCCATCAGCGCCATCGCCGGCAGCTCGCCGCCCGACAGCACGAAATCGCCGAGGCTGATTTCCTCGTCGACGCAGCGGTCCAGCAAGCGCTGGTCGACCGCTTCATACCGGCCGCACAACAACACGACTCCGGGCTCGGTCGTGAACTGCATCACCCGTTCGTGGCTGAGCGCCCTGCCCTGCGGCGACAGATACACAACCCGCGGCTGCGGCAACCCCAGTTCCGCCTGACGCGCTTTCGCGGCCCCGATGGCGGCTTCCAGCGGCTTTGCCAGCATCACCATCCCCGGGCCGCCGCCATAGGGGCGATCGTCGATGGTGCGGTAATTGTCGCTGGTGAAATCACGCGGATTCCACAGCGACAGTGCACACTTCTTTTGTTCGAACGCGCGCCGGGTGATGCCCGACTGCGTGATCGCGGTGAACATCTCGGGAAAGAGCGTGACGACATCAAATTGCATCTCGACCCACTCCCCAGAACAGGCCTTAGTAATCCAGGCCCCAATCCACCGTTATCTTCCTTGCTTGCTGATCGACCGTCTTGACGAATGCGTCGACGAAGGGAATCAGCGATTCTTTCGGCTTGTCGCCTGCTGCGGCTTCCTGCTGCACAACCCGCAGTATCGGATGCGCGCCGTTGTCCATCAGATCGGCCACCGTTCCCAGCGCCTCACCCTGCAGGTTTTCGACCGTCAGACCGATCAGGTCGATCCAGTAGAACTCGTCATCATCCAGCACCGGAAAATGACTGCGCCGGATCTTGACCGTCGCACCCTTGAGCGCCTCGGCCGCATCGCGGTCCGCCACGCCCATCAACTGCGCAACCACGTCTTCACCGTGGACCTTTGCCTGCATGGCGTCGACATCGCGCAGGACGGGCTTGTCCAGCCACCACGTCTTCGCATGCAGCATCGCGTCCGCGTCGGCGGAATAGGGCCTGATCCTGACCCAGCCCTTGATGCCATAGGCGCCGGTCACATGACCAACCAGCACCAGGTCATCGGGGATCATGTTCCCCGCTGCACCAGTGAACGACAAACTTAAGCAGCAGCCTTGCCGGCTTGCTTGACCAGACGGGCAACGGTCGGGGACAGTTGCGCACCGACGTTCTGCCAATGGGTCAGGCGATCCTGGGCGATGCGGAAACCGGCATCATTACCGGCTGCAACCGGATTGTAGAAACCGAGGCGCTCGATGAAGCGGCCATCGCGGCGATTGCGCGAGTCGGTGGCAACGATGTTGTAGAACGGGCGCTTCTTGGCGCCGGCGCGTGCGAGACGAATAACGACCATAATTTACTTCCAAAAAGTATACGGTGACGGAAAAAGCCGGGAATTATAGCCCGCTTCCCCACCTTCCTGCAAGTTAAGTCATGCAACAACGGGAAGGGTAAGCGCCCGCATCGCGGCATGGAGGCCGGAAGACAGGCGTTGCGCGCACGAAGTCTTTCATTACCGGCGATAATGAAAGGGAAGATTTTACCAAAATAGCAAATCCACCCGACGCTTCGCATCCATGCTGCCTCATAAAAACAAGACGCTCGCCGCGTTCCTGGCCGCCGTGTTCGGCGGGCTGGGCATCCATCGCTTTTATCTTTTCGGCAAGAAAGACAAATGGGCCTGGGTCCACGTCCTGCTCTTTCCGCTGTCAGTATTCGCCGGCTTCATCGAAGCGCTGGTGATCGGATTGACGCCCGACGACAAATGGGACGCCGCGCATAACCGGGACTCCGGCAAGAAGTCCGATTCGGGCTGGCCGCTGGCGGTCCTGCTGGTGCTGACATTCGGCGGCGGGGCGACCGCGCTGATTGCCACCATCGCCCGCACCTTCGACCTGCTGTTTACAGGCGGCGCCTACGGCTGAAACGCCGGCAGGAAGGATTCATGCCGGCTACGCGGCGTGGGTGAGCGGATGCTCGACGGGTGGCGTGCCCTCCTTGAACAGCTGCCGGAGCTGCTGGCGCAGCTCCGGCGTATCCTGATGATGATGTACCGCGACCGCATGCTGGACAGCCGCATCCAGAAGCTCCTGGTCGGTATCCGCGGACAAAGCGATGGTGCAGTTCATGTCGCTCGGAAATTCGCGACAATCAATGTACTTGCGGGCCATGATAGCCTCCTCGCGAGGAAAGTATGCGCAACGACACAAAGCCTGCGGGCGCAGGCATGCAGCAGCGAGCACTGCACAGTATCGTTATATGCAGGCAGACCCGGTCCGGCAAGACAGGCGGCGCCTTGCACCATCGTGCTGCGCGCCGCCGCGGACAGTGATCGAATCCGGCGGCGTGCTATTTCTCAGATGGACACGCTGGTCGTCTCGAGCAAGTGGCAGCCGTCCACCCGCCACGCACCGTCGTCGCCCTCTTGCATCCAGAACACCGCGACCCAGACCTTGCTGTAACCGTCAGTGACGCGCACCACCTGGATGGCATCACCGTTGATCACTTCCGGGCTGGAAAAAATCACGCGCTGATAGCGGTAGATCGGAATGTACTCTTCCTTGATCATCCGCATGAAGTTGTCCGGACTGCCGATCAGCATGCGCTTTTCGGGAGTAGTCAGTTCGAAGGCGCCGACCGCATCGTCGTTGGACAGCGCATCAAGCTGGGATTGCACCACCTTGTGGATCGCGATCGCATCCGCCGTCGTGATGCCGTCGATCGCTGCGGCAGTGGTCCACCAGGGTGCACATAGGCTGGCAAGCAGGCTTGCCTTCGCCAGAAATCGTTTCATGATCGCCTCCCGACCAGAAACAAAGAGTGTTAAGGAGATATACGAGAGATTGAAAAAAATGTCACGAGTTCACCGCACATAAAAAAATAAGGCGGTCCGGCGCATGGCGGACCGCCCCACGAACTTTCGACCCGCGGTATCGTCAGAACTGTTCTTCCGTCAGCGCCATCACGCCGGCGCTGCCCTCGACGATCGCCGTGCGATAGCTGGCCGCCTGCGACAGGATGTGATCGGCAAAGAAGCGCGCGGTGCCGATTTTCGCCTGGTAGAAGCTGGCGTCGCCCTCGCCTGCCTTGAGCTTGCGCTCGGCCACCAGTGCCGCGCGCGCCATCTGCCATCCGCCCAGCACGATGCCCGCCAGCTTCAGGTAAGGCACGCTTCCTGCAAACACGCCCTTGATGTCGGACTTCATGTTGGCGACGACAAAGTCAACCACATCTTCCAGCGCCTTCGATCCGAGCGACAGTTGTGCGCGGATCGCGGCCAGGTCGGTGGACGACGAAGCCGACAGCTCCTCTTCGGTACGGCGCACCTGCACCAGGATCGCCTTGGCGGTGGCGCCCGCGTCGCGCGCGGTCTTGCGCCCGACGAGGTCGTTTGCCTGGATCGCGGTCGTGCCTTCGTAGATCGGCAGGATGCGTGCATCGCGGTAATACTGCGCGGCGCCGGTTTCCTCGATAAAGCCCATGCCGCCGTGAACCTGCACGCCGTTGGAGGCGACATCGATCGACATCTCGGTGGACCAGCCCTTCACGATCGGGACCATGTATTCGTAGAACGCCTGGTTGGCCTTGCGTGCCGCATCATCGGCGTGGTGATGCGCGGCGTCGTACGCCGCCGCCGTGACGTACGCCAGCGCGCGCGCCGCTTCGGTCTGCGCGCGCATCGACATCAGCATGCGCCGCACGTCGGGGTGATGGATGATCGCGACCGGGCCGCTCGAGCCGGCGAGGTCGCGCGACTGGACGCGCTCGCGCGCATAGGCGACGGCCTTCTGGTAGGCGCGCTCGGCAACCCCGACGCCCTGCATGCCGACGGCGAAGCGGGCGGCATTCATCATGATGAACATGTATTCGAGGCCGCGGTTCTCCTCGCCGACCAGCGTGCCGATGGCGCCGCCGTGGTCGCCGAACTGCAGCACCGAGGTCGGGCTGGCCTTGATCCCAAGCTTGTGTTCGATCGACACGCAATGCACGTCGTTGCGCGCACCCAGCGAACCATCCTGATTGACCAGGAACTTCGGCACCACGAACAGGGAAATGCCCTTCACGCCTTCCGGCGCATTCGGGGTACGCGCCAGCACGAGGTGGACGATGTTTTCCGCCATGTCGTGCTCGCCGTAGGTGATGAAGATCTTGGTGCCGAAAATCTTGTAGGTGCCGTCGCCAACCGGCTCGGCGCGGGTGCGAACCAGCGCGAGATCGGAGCCGGCCTGCGGCTCGGTCAGGTTCATCGTGCCGGTCCACTTGCCGGAGATGAGGTTGGCGAGGTAGGTCGCCTTCAGTTCGTCGGAACCGGCCGTCAGCAGCGCTTCGATGGCGCCATCGGTCAGCAGCGGGCACAGCGCGAACGACAGGTTGGCGGAGTTGAGCATTTCGATGCACGGCGTAGCCACCAGTTTCGGCAGGCCCTGGCCGCCGAATTCGACCGGATGCTGCACGCCCTGCCAGCCGGCTTCGCCGAATGCCTTGAAGGCTTCCTTGAAGCCCTTGGTGGTGGTGACCTTGTCGCCGTCGTGCCAGTAGCTTGGCTCCTTGTCGCCCGCAACGTTGAGCGGCGCAACCACTTCGCCGCAGAACTTCGCGTTTTCCTCCAGCACCGCTTCCACGGTTTCCGGGCTTGCATCTTCGCAGCCGGGCAAGGCATTCACTTGGGACAGGCCGGCGAGTTCGTTAATTACGAACAGCATGTCCTTCAACGGGGCGACATAGCTCATTTGTGACTCCAAAAAGAAATGGCAGGACTGCCGGAATTATTACGAAACCCGGAAAAAAATCCTGTCAGTCTCGCGACAAACCCGGCAAATCCTGCCCGGTATTTAGGTATTGTTGTACGCGGAGCGGGCACATCGTCCCTCCCCGCGTTTTCTTATCAGCCCAGTTCGGAAACCAGTTGCGGCACCACCTCGAACAGGTCGCCCACGATGCCGTAGTCGGCCACGGAGAAGATCGGTGCTTCCGGGTCCTTGTTGATCGCCACGATGGTCTTCGAATCCTTCATGCCGGCCAGGTGCTGGATCGCGCCGGAAATGCCGACCGCGATGTACAGCTGCGGCGCCACGATCTTGCCGGTCTGGCCGACCTGCCAGTCGTTCGGCACGAAGCCGGCATCCACTGCCGCGCGGGATGCGCCCATGGCGGCGCCCAGCTTGTCGGCCAGCGGCTCCAGGATCTTGAAGTTATCGCCCGAGCCCATGCCGCGGCCGCCGGAGACGATCACCTTGGCAGCGGTCAGTTCCGGACGGTCGGACTTGGCCATCTCGCGCGACACGAAGGCCGACTTGCCGGAATCGGCGACGGCCGAAACGGTTTCCACCGCGGCGTTGCCGCCGGTGGCGGCCGCGTCGAAGCCGGTGGTGCGCACGGTGATCACCTTCACGTTATCGATCGCCTGCACGGTTGCGATCGCATTGCCGGCATAGATCGGGCGTTCGAAGGTATCGGCGGAGACGACCTTGGTGATTTCGGACACCTGGCCGACGTCGAGGCGGGCTGCGACGCGCGGCGCGATGTTCTTGCCGTAGGCGGTGGCCGGGGCCAGCACGTGCGAGTAGCTGCCGGCCAGAGCGATCGCCTGCTCGGCGACGTTCTCGGCGAGGCCGTCGGCAAAGTGCGGGGCATCAGCCAGCAGCACCTTGGACACGCCGGCGATCTTCGATGCGGCTTCCGCCGCGCCGCCGGCATTGTGGCCGGCGATCAGGACGTGGACATCGCCGCCGCATTGCGCGGCAGCGGTGATGGTGTTGAGCGTGCTTCCCTTGAGCGAAGCATTGTCGTGTTCAGCAATGACGAGTGCGGTCATGGTGATGTATTCCTGATCTGAATTTGTTTAGATGACTTTTGCTTCGTTCTTGAGCTTGGTGACCAGCGTCGCGACATCGGGCACCTTGATGCCGGCGGTGCGCTTGGGCGGCTCGGAAACGTTCAGCGTCTTCAGGCGCGGGGTGACGTCGACGCCGACATCGGCCGGCTTGACGGTGTCCAGCGGCTTCTTCTTGGCCTTCATGATGTTCGGCAGGGTCACATAGCGCGGCTCGTTCAGGCGCAGGTCGGTGGTGACCACGGCCGGCAGCGTCAGCGACACGGTTTCCAGGCCGCCGTCGACCTCGCGGGTGACGACCGCCTTGCCGTCTTCGATCGACACGCGCGACGCGAAGGTCGCCTGCGGCCAGCCCAGCAGGGCGGCGAGCATCTGGCCGGTCTGGTTGCAGTCGTCGTCAATTGCCTGCTTGCCGAGGATGATCAGCTGCGGCTGCTCCTTGTCGGCGACGGCTTTGAGCAGCTTGGCCACCGCCAGCGGCTGCAGTTCGGCATCGGTCTCGACCAGGATGCCGCGGTCGGCGCCGATCGCCATTGCGGTACGCAGGGTTTCCTGGCATTGCGTCACGCCGCAGGACACGGCCACGATTTCGGTGACCTTGCCGCCTTCCTTCAGGCGGGTCGCTTCCTCGACGGCGATTTCATCAAAGGGATTCATCGACATCTTGACGTTGGCGATGTCTACGCCGCTGCCGTCGGACTTCACGCGGACCTTGACGTTGTAGTCGACCACGCGTTTGACTGGTACCAAGACTTTCATAGCTTTGCCTTTGTAAAGAAACAATTGACGTTAACGTAAACCAAACCGTGATTATATGCAGAACCTGAGCGTGCGACGAAATTTAGCACGACCGTTCTATTAATTGGTAGAGAGTATGCACTAAATCGCACTAAAAATCCAAAGGTCTGACGGTGCTTGGCGCTGGGAAACGGCTCGCGCGCGATGCGTAAAGCCGTGTGAAGCAGTCGAGGGGGGAGAGGGTAATGGAAAGACGGGAGGCGCGTTCTGCGCCAGCGCAGGCTTTATTTGCGTTTCATGAAAAAAGTGAACTCCTTGTCGTTTTCGCTCTGGCCGACCAGTTCGTTGCCGGTCTGCCGCGCGAACGCCTGGAAGTCGCGTACCGAACCGGGGTCGGTGGCCATCACGCGCAGGATTTCGCCGCTCGTCATTTCAGCCAGCGCCTTCTTTGCTTTCAGGATAGGCAGCGGGCAGTTCAAACCGCGTGCATCCAGCTCTTTGTGAAATTCCATGGTCACGCTCTGTAACAAGAAAGAGATAAGGAAATTCTACTCCAAATCCCCGACGCATGGTGCGCCGCAACAAGCAGTGAGAAAGTATTTAACTGCCGAAAGGCTTATTGTGCCGGCAAATCGATGAATTCGACCGGCAGACCGCGCGCCTGCATCCAGTCCGCCATCGCGTAGCCGGTGCCGGCACGCCAGGGACGGAGTTTTTCGGGGGCGATCAGGCGGTAGTCGACCAGTTCGGCCGACAGGCGGATCTCGCCGGAAGCCTTGACGTGGTAGGCGATGATGACTTCGTTCTTGCGGATGAATTCGTAGACGCCGATCAGCCTGATCTCGTCGGCGTCGAGGTTGGTTTCTTCCTTGAGCTCGCGGGCGACGCCCTGCTCCGGCGTTTCGCCGCGCTCCATGAACCCGGTGACCAGGGCGAACATCTTTTCCGGCCACGCGGCATTGCGCGCGAGAAGGATGCGCCCTTCCACTTCCACCAGGGCCGCCAGCACCGGCAGCGGATTATCCCAGTGCGTCCAGTGTCCGTCCGGGCAGGCGAGCCGGATCTTGCCGGCTTCGCCTGCGTCCGCGCGCTCGACGAGCGGCGCGGCGCATTCGGGACAGAAGCGCGGGGTCATGCCGCGGTCAGGCGCGCTCGCGCACCCAGTCGCGGACGCCTTCCAGCGCCTTCGGCAGCCCGGTCGGGTCGGTGCCGCCGGCCTGCGCCATGTCGGGACGTCCGCCGCCCTTGCCGCCGACCTGCTGCGCGACGAAGTTGACCAGCTCGCCCGCCTTTACCTTGGCGGTCGCATCCGGCGTGACGCCGGCGATCAGGCTGACCTTGCCTTCGTTCACAGCGGCGAGGACGATGGCGGCGGTCTTCAGCTTGTCCTTCAGCTTGTCCATGGTCTCGCGCAGCGCCGGCACGTCGGCGCCGTTCAGCGTCGCGGCGAGCACCTTGATGCCGTTGACGTCGACTGCCTTGGCCAGCAGCTCATCGCCCTGCGCCGAAGCGAGCTTGCCCTTGACCGCGGCGAGCTCCTTCTCCAGCGTCCGGACCTGCTCCAGCACGCTGCCGATGCGCGTCGCCAGTTCGGCCGGCGTCGCCTTCAGCGTGCCCGCGACCTGGTTGACGGTCGACTCCAGCGACTGCATGTAGGCCAGTGCGTTGTCGCCGGTGACCGCCTCGATGCGGCGCACGCCGGCGGCGACGCCGCCTTCGGCGACGATCTTGAACAGGCCGATGTCGCCGGTGCGCTGCACGTGGGTGCCGCCGCACAGCTCGCGCGACGAGCCGATGTCGAGCACGCGCACTTCATTGCCGTACTTCTCGCCGAACAGCATCATTGCGCCGACTTTCTGCGCCTCCTCGATCGCCATCACGCGCGCCTGCGTCGGATGGTTGGCCAGGATTTCGGCATTGACGAGCGCTTCCACCTTGCGGATCTGCTCCAGCGTGACCGGGCCGTTGTGGGCGAAGTCGAAGCGGGTGCGTTCGGCGTTGACCAGCGAGCCCTTTTGCTGGACGTGGGAGCCGAGCACTTCGCGCAGGGCCTTGTGCATCAGGTGGGTCGCGCTGTGGTTGCGGACCGTCCTGGCGCGCTTCTCGGCATCGACCTTGGCATTGAGCACGTCACCGACCTTGATCGAACCTTCCATGACCGTGCCATGGTGGCCGAAGACCTCTGCCTGGATCTTCAGCGTGTCTTCGACCAGGAAGCGCGCCGCGGCATTGCGCAGCTCGCCGGTATCGCCGACCTGGCCGCCGCTCTCCGCGTAGAACGGGGTGTGGTCGAGCACGACCACGGCGTCGTCGCCCGAATTGGCCTGTTCGACCGGCGAGCCGTCGAGGTAGATCGCAATCACGGTTGCGGTGTCGTGAATCAGCTTCTCGTAACCGTGGAAGGTGGTCGGGCTGCCGGCGTATTCGAGGCCCTGGGCCATCTTGAACTTGCCTGCCTCGCGGGCGCGCTGGCGCTGCTCGTCGAGCAGCACGTTGAAGCGCGCCTCGTCCACCGTCACGCCGCGCTCGCGGCAGACGTCGGCGGTCAGGTCGACCGGGAAGCCGTAGGTGTCGTGCAGCTTGAATGCGGTGTCGCCGTCGACCTGCTTCGCGCCGGAGGCGAGTGCGCGGTCGAGGATTTCCATGCCGTTGGCGATGGTGCGGAAGAAGGATTCCTCTTCCTGCTTCAGCACCTGCATCGCGCGTTCGCCGTTCTGGCGCAGTTCCGGATAGGCGTCGCCCATCTCATTGACCAGCGCCGGCACCAGCGCATGGAAGAACGGCTTGCGCGCGCCCAGTTTGTAGCCGTGGCGGATCGCGCGGCGGGCAATGCGGCGCAGCACGTAGCCCCGGCCGGCGTTGCTCGGGATGACGCCGTCGACGACGGTGAAGGTGCAGGCGCGGATATGGTCGGCGATCACCTTCAGCGACGGCGACTCCTTGTCGCAGTCGCCGGCGCCGGCGGCATCGACCGCCTTCTTGGCGGCGGCCAGCAGGTTGACGAAGGTGTCGATCTCGTAATTGCTGTGCACATGCTGCAGCACCGCGGTGATGCGCTCCAGGCCCATGCCGGTGTCTACCGAAGGCTTGGGCAGCTTGTGCATCACGCCTTCTTCGTCGCGGTTGAACTGCATGAACACGTTATTCCAGATCTCGATGTAGCGGTCGCCGTCTTCATCCGGCGAGCCGGGCGGGCCGCCGGCGACTTCCGGACCATGATCGTAGAAGATCTCGGTGCAGGGGCCGCAGGGACCGGTGTCGCCCATCATCCAGAAGTTGTCGGATGCATAGCGCGCGCCCTTGTTGTCGCCGATGCGCACGATGCGCTCGGCCGGCACGCCCACCACCTTGTTCCAGATCTCGTAGGCTTCGTCGTCTTCCGCGTAGACGGTGACCCACAGCTTTTCCTGGGGCAGCTTGAATACCTCGGTCAGCAGTTCCCAGGCGTAAGTGATCGCGTCGCGCTTGAAGTAATCGCCGAAGCTGAAGTTGCCCAGCATTTCGAAGAAGGTATGGTGGCGCGCGGTGTAGCCGACGTTTTCCAGGTCGTTGTGCTTGCCGCCGGCGCGGATGCACTTCTGCGCGGTGGTCGCGCGGGTGTACGGCCGCTTGTCGAAACCGAGGAACACGTCCTTGAACTGGTTCATGCCGGCATTCGTAAACAGCAGGGTCGGATCGTCGCCGGGGACGACCGGGCTCGACGCAACGATCGTGTGGCCCTTCGACTCGAAGAACTTCAGGAATTTTTCGCGGATTTCAGACGATTTCATGTTGGGCGGCTTAGATGGGAATGCATTGCAAACCATTGATTATACGTGATAACCCTCTTTCATTGAGACCCTGCAAAGAATGAAAAAGGCGTGCCGGGACAAGCGGCCGGGCCGCGATGGCAAGGAAAGGCTGTTGACAGGCGATCAAGCGCGCGCGTTGACATGTTAACCACCGCGACACGGCGGTCGCGGTGGCTTTCGGCAACACCTGTGCGTGGCAGGGCGCCGCGCGGCGCGGGGAATCAGGCGGACTGCTTGCCCGCGTTATTGTCGATCATCCGCAGGCGCGGCGGCGCTGACAGCGGCTCCGGCGCACCCGGTACCGGGCCTGCCGCGTTTTCCGCCGCCGACCCATGCAGCTTGAAGGCGCCAACCACCTTTTCGAGATGACCGGCGCGCTCCTGCAGCGACTGCGCCGCGGCCGCCGCCTTTTCCACCAGCGCGGCGTTTTGCTGGGTAGTATGGTCCATCTCCACAATCGCCCGGTTGACCTGCTCGATCCCTTCGGTCTGCTCGTGGCTGGCTGCGGCGATGCCGCCCATCACTTCCGTGACGTGGCGGATGCCGTCGACGATGGCCTGCATGGTGGCACCGGCCTCATGGACCAGACGGGTACCGGCGTTGACCTTGTCGACCGAGTCGTCGATCAGGGCCTTGACTTCCTTCGCCGCCGACGCGGAACGCTGCGCGAGGCTGCGCACTTCCGCCGCCACCACCGCGAAGCCGCGTCCCTGCTCGCCGGCGCGCGCCGCTTCGACGGCAGCATTCAGCGCCAGGATATTGGTCTGGAAGGCAATGCCGTCGATCACGCTGATGATGTCGACAATCTTCATCGACGCGGCATTGATGCCGTCCATCGTGCTGACCACCTGCGCGACGATCTCGCCGCCCTTCTGCGCGACCTCGGACGCCGACACCGCATTGCGGTTGGCCTGCAGCGCATGGTCGGCGTTCTGCTTGACCGTGGCGGTCAGTTCTTCCATCGAGGAAGCGGTTTCTTCCAGCGAACCGGCCTGCGCTTCCGTGCGCCCCGCCAGGTCCTGGTTGCCCTCGGCGATCTCGTGCGATGCGATGAAGATCGCATCCGTGCCTTCCCGCACATGGGACACGATCCTGACCAGGCTGTCATTCATGTCCTTAAGCGCCTGAAGCAACCGGCCCATCTCGTTGGTGGTGTCGATCCGGATGCTCTGGGTCAGGTCGCCTTCGGCGATGCCGCGCGCGATCTTCACGCCTTCCTCGAGCGGACGGGTGACGACCTTGCGGATGAACGGGTAAATCACCATCAGCACCGGAATGCAGGTGAGGATGGCGGCGAGGATGGACTTCCAGCGCTGCTCGGCGACGATCTTGTTGACGTTGTCGAGCGAAATCTTCATGCTGACCACGCCCAGCACGCTGCCTTCCGGCACCTGGTGGCACAGCGTGCAGTCCTTGCCGAGGTAGTTCTTTTGCGCAAGCGCCGGCCTGGCCGCGCGCAGGTATTCGCCCTTGCCGTCGGATTCGACCACGACGACCTCCTTGCCGGTCGCCAGCACCTGCTGCTCCACCTTGTCCGGCGTCAGGTTCTCCTGCTCCGAGCCCGGGCCGAATGCCTTCGTCACGCTCTCGCCGCGCAGCACGCGCACGTCGCGGATGGTATCGAGCTGCTTGATCTGGTCGAGGAAGACATCGCGCTGCTTGACGGTGCCGGTCACCATCATGCCGGTCAGTCCGGCCATCGTGACGTCATGCATGCTCACCGAAAAGCCGCGCGCCTGCTCAATCGCGGTTTCACGGTACACATGGTTCTGCCAGAGGATCACGGCGGACCAGACGACGAACAAGGCAGCTCCGATCGTGATCAGCAGCTGCACCCAGATTTTCATGTTGGACAGGCGCATGATTTACATCCTTTCTTGCAACCCTGCGGGCGAGCAAGAGTTCGAACCGCGGACGTTTTATCTAGATGGACGGCACGCCAGCCCTCTGGGCGAGTGCAGGTACGGCGCCGTGACATGCCAATGATCCCCGATCGGTGCTGCGAAAAACTTGATCTAGAGCAATTTTTTCCTTACTAGCATCAGGGGATTGGTTCGCGTGGCTACGAAAAATCCGGTCCGATCAAGTCGATACGATCTGTGCAAAACGCGTCAACGCCCCAGCCCAGCAGCTCCCGCGCCCGTTCCGGGGTATTGACGGTGTAGCAAAACAGCCCGTAACCGGCCTGTCGCACCGCCTGCACCCGCTCCGGCAGCAGGTTCTTGTGATTGGTATGCAGCGCGACTGCCGCCAGCTCGGACAGGCGTTCCCGCCAGTCGGGGGGAATGGCGTCGACCAGCCAGCCGCGCGGGATTTGCGGGGCAGCGTCCTGCGCTTCGGCCAGCGCGTCGAAGGAAAACGAGGAAAACAACGGCAGCGTGCGGTCATTCCCGCCTGCCCGATATGCGGCAAGCTCCGCGGCGAACAGGCGTTGCGTCCATTGCGCGACCACGCGCCCCGTTTCCCGCTCGTGGCCGGGCGCCGGCTTGATCTCGACATTCATCCAGATATTGTTTGCCTTGCAGTAATGAACCACCTGCTCATACGTCGGCACCGGCTCGCCGGCGAACTGCGGCCCCAGCCAGGACCCGGCATCCATCCGCGCCAGTTGCTGCGCGCTGGTATCGCACACCCTGCCGTGGCCGGGAACGGTGCGTCCGAACTGCGGGTCGTGCATCAGGACCGGGACGCTGTCGGCCGACAACATCACGTCGAACTCCACCGCGCGGAAGCCGCGCGCGAAACCGCAGCGCATCGCGGCGAGCGTGTTTTCCGGCGCAAGCGTGCCGCCGCCGCGGTGTGCGATCACCTTTGGATAACACCACATGATTGAACCATCCATGGAATGATCTTCGAGGATACGTAGTCTAATGCCAATCGTTAATTCCCGGCGAAGCAGGTCCGGCGGCCGCAGCGTCAGGCGCCGCCCTTCGCCCTCCTCGCCCTGCCGACCATGCCCGCCGACAGCAACTACCCCGCGCCGTTCGACACCGCGACCTTCCTGATTCCCGCGGAATGGCATGCATTCTCCGACCTGCTCGGCGGGGCAGACACCGGTCTGCTGTGCCTGCGCGACGGCGTGATCATCCATGTCAACGCCCACCTCGCGCAGCAGCTGGGTTATGACGACGATGAGCTGGTCGGCCGTCCGGCGGACTTCCTCTTCCCCCAGGAAAATGCCGGCGCAAGCGGCGACTGGCAAGCGCGCGATCCGGAAAACGCCCGGGTCCGCCTGCTGTCGAAGGGCGGGCGCATTCTGCGCTTTCACCTGATATCGAACCGCATCGACACGCTCAGCGATGCGAGCTGCACCATCTGGGTGCTGAAACCGGAGCAGGCGGCCGGCCATGCCGGGGACGCGAGCCGCCTGATCGCGATCGCGGAAAACCTGCCGGACCCGGTGGTCGTGTGCGGCGACGGCAGCGCGCTGACATTCTGCAGCCAGGCCTTCGAGAACAGCACCGGCGAAAGCAGCGGCGCACTGTCGGACTTCGTCCATCCGGAAGACCGCCCGAAGCTGCTGGCGACGCTCGGCAGCGCCCGCTCGGCGGAATCCGCGGCGGCGCGCGCCGTCGCCTTCCGCCTGCGGCACCGCGACGGCTCCTGGCGCAACATGGCGGCACTCGCCTGCCGGCTGCCGGCCGACGACGAGTCCGACAGCGTGCTGCTGAGCATGCGCGATACGACGCAGGAGCTGCAGCAGCGACAGGCCATCGAAGCGGCGCGGCGGCGGCAATTGCATTACCTGAACCGCCTGTTCCGCCTCGCCCGGCAGCCGCACGGAGACCGCGAGTCGGCGCTGAAGGCGACCGTCAAATCCGCCTGCAAGGCGCTTGGCGTGCAACGCTGCACATTCTGGGAAGCGGCGGGCGAGGACGGGCAGATGCGTTGCGCCGCCGCTTATGACGATATCCGGCAAAACTTCGTCAGCGCAGCGCCGGAACCGGCACTGCAGCCGCTGCTGCAACAGGCGCTGCAGGGCGGTGAAATGGCGGTCAACGACGTCGACCAGGATCCGCGCACCGTGCGGTATTGCGAATATTTTCATGCGGCGGCGGTGAAAGCCCTGATGACGGTGCCGGTCCGGTACGGCACGCAGGCGGCGGGATTGCTGCTCTTTGCAACGGTCGGCCAGGCGCGCGCCTGGCGCAAGGAAGAAACCGACTTTGCCTGCAACGTCGGCGAACTGGCGGCGCAGATCGTCCGGCAGGGACGCGGCAGGCAAGAAGCGCCGCCGCGCGATCCCGCCCATCAGGACAGCCTGACCGGCCTGCCGAACCGGCATTTCCTGTTCGACCAGGCCGGCGACTTCCTGCCCAAGGCGACTGCCGGCGCCACCACCGTCGCCACCTTCTTCATCAACCTTGACGGTTTCAAGCGGATCAACGCTTCGTTCGGCCATGCGCTCGGCGACGAGCTGCTGAAAGCGGCCGCGCTGCGGCTGCGCAATGTGGTGCGCAAGGACGATGTGCTGGTGCGGCTGGGCGGCGATGAATTTCTGCTGCTGGCGCGCAACCTGTCGGACATGCGGATCGCCGACGATATCGCGCAGCAGATCGTCGACACCATGCGCGGCGCGTTCTCGCTGCAGGGACGCGACCTGAAAATTTCCGCCAGCGTGGGCATCGCGATCTATCCCTTCGACGGCAGCGATATCGATACGCTGATGAAAAAGGCCGACATCGCGATGTACCAGGCAAAATCGGCGGGCCGCAACCAGTACCACGTGTTCGCGCCGAAAACCGAAGCGGTCGCCAGGCGCTCCACGCTGGAGGCGGAGCTGCGGCATGCGATCGAGGAGCGCGAGCTGCTGCACTACTACCAGCCGCAGATCGATCTGCGCACCGGCAAGGTGATCTGCGTGGAAGCGCTGCTGCGCTGGCGCCATCCGCGTCGCGGTCTGCTGCTGCCGGCCGCTTTCCTGCCGGTGGCGGAGGAAACCGGCCTGATCCGCCGCATCAGCCACTGGGTAATGAACGATGCCTGCACGCAGATGCAGGCGTGGATCGGCCAGGGCATGGACGACTTCACGCTGGCCATCAACCTGTCGGCCGGCCAGCTGATGGACCGCTCGCTGCTGCCGGTGCTGGAAAACGCGCTCGACCGTACCGGCATCCCGCCCGAGTGCCTGGAATGGGAAGTCCAGGAAAGCACCGTGATGCAGCACAATGCGATGACTTCCACCTTGCTGGACCGCCTGGCCGACCTGCGGATCGGGCTCTCGATCGACGATTTCGGCACCGGATACTCGAGCATGACGTATCTGCGGCGCTATCCGGTGCGTAAGGTTAAAATCGACAGCAGCTTTGTCGACGGCCTGCCCGGGGAGAAGGAAGACCGCGCCATTACCGAGGCCATCATCTCGATGGCGCAGCCGCTCGGGCTGGAGGTGGTGGCCGAGGGCGTGGAAACGCCGCAGCAGATGGAATACCTGCGCGAGCGCGGCTGCGACATCGCGCAAGGGTATTTTTTCACGCAACCTCTGACTGCGGAACAATTTGAAACATGGCTGATTCGCCACTGAAGAAAGCACTCGGACATATCCGCGTACTCGACCTGACCCGTGTCCTCGCCGGCCCCTGGTGCGCGCAGAACCTCGCCGACCTCGGCGCCGACGTGATCAAGATAGAACGGCCCGGCGCCGGCGACGACACCCGCCACTGGGGGCCGCCCTATCTGAAGGATGCGCAGGGGTGCGACACCAGCGAAGCCGCCTACTACCTCGCCGCCAACCGCGGCAAGCGTTCCGTCACCGTCGATATCGCCACGCCCGAAGGCCAGGACATCGTGCGCCGGCTGGCACGGCAGTCGGACGTGGTGCTCGAGAACTACAAGGTCGGGCAGCTGAAGAAGTACGGCCTCGACTATGAATCCCTCAAGCGCGAAAAGGCCGACATCGTTTACTGCTCGATCACCGGCTTCGGCCAGACCGGCCCGTATGCGCAGCGCGCCGGCTACGACTTCATCATCCAGGGCATGGGCGGTTTCATGTCGATCACCGGCGAGCGCGACGACCTGCCCGGCGGCGGCCCGCAGAAGGCGGGCGTGGCGATCTCCGACCTGATGACCGGCATGTATGCCACCATCGCCGTGCTGGCCGCGCTGGCGCACCGCGACCGCAGCGGCGAAGGCCAGTACATCGACATGGCGCTGCTCGACGTGCAGGTGGCGATGCTGGCCAACATGAATACCAATTACCTCGCCAGCGGCACGCCGCCCAGGCGCTGGGGCAATGCGCATCCGAATATCGTGCCGTACCAGACCTTCGCCACCGCCGACGGCCACATCATCGTCGCGGTCGGCAACGACGGCCAGTACCGGCGCTTCGTCGAAGCCGGCGGCCGGCCGGAACTCGCAGCCGACGAGCGTTTCGCGACCAACCCGATGCGGGTGAAGAACCGCGACACGCTGGTGCCGCTGCTGGCGCAGATGGTGAAGACGAAGACCAAGCAGCAATGGATCGATGCGCTGGAGGCGGCAGGCGTGCCCTGCGGCCCGATCAACAACCTGGATGAGGTGTTCGACAACCCGCAGGTGCGGGCGCGCGGCATGCGCGTCGACCTGGCGCATCCGGCTGGCACGGCGCAACTGGTGGGCAGCCCGATGAAGATGTCGGCCACGCCGCCGCGCTACGACCTGCCGCCGCCGCTGCTGGGCGAGCACACGGAGCAGGTGCTGCGGGAGGTACTCGGCGAGAGCAGCGAAGGCATAGCGGCGCTGCGGGAAAAGGGGGTCGTGTAGTCTTTCCGCGCAGCGCATGCGGCCGTCACCGAAGAAGCCGGCTTTCCGGCAGCCCGGCGCGCGGCCTCAACAGCCTTGCGCGTTGAAATCTTCCACCACGAAGTAGGGAAGCGTCAGTCCCGAAATCTGCGCGGCCTCCTCGCGGGTCCTTGCCAGCCCGGGCGGAAGGCTGCGGTGCGCCGCCGCCGTCAGCAGGATGTCGCTCCCCTGCCCGATGTCCTCGCCGAGCTTGCTGGCGAGATTGACCTCGTGGCCGAACAGGTCCTCGTTTCCGATATTGAGGATGCGGCCGAAGCCGATGCCGACCGATACCGAGAGCCGTTGCTCTTCCGGCAATGCATGGTTCGCCGCGCGCAGGCCGCGCACGATCGCGCCGGCCGCGGCGAGCGCCTGCGCCGGCGCGTCGAACAGGCAAAAGAGATTGTCCGCCTCCGCCTTCACCAGCAGCCCGCCGCTGCCCTCGATGCAGGGCCGGGCGATCTGCTTGACCCGATGGATCATGAAGAGCGAGGAAATGATGCCGTGCCGGACCGTGGTGCGCGAAAAACCGCTCATGTCCATCACCAGCACCGCGCGCTCCTCGCCGAAGATGCGCTCGACCTCGCGCGCGGCCTGTTCCAGTGCTTCCGGCGAAAACCGACATGCCTCCAGGATCCGCTCCAGCGTCGAGCGAGAATTGTCGTTTTGCACACCTTCCAGGTGCGCCGGCGATTCCGGTTTCATCGTGCTGCATCCCCGTTGTTGGACACGGGGTCGGCCCTTCGCTTTCGCAGCGCCCCATCCCATAAATATGGGATTGCCCACCCCTGTATTGATGCCTAGTCTAGCTCGTTTCCGTTCGACAACAAACTATCACTCATGAAACCCATCCTCGCACTTCTTGCGCTGGCTCTGTGCTGTGTTCCGCCCGCCTTCGCGCAGTCCGGCCCGAAGCAACTGGAAAGTGCCGCCGGCAAGCGGACCGCCGTCACCTCCTACGCCGATTCGGACGGCCGGCAGCCCGGGAAAAAACTGCCGGTCGCCGAGCTGGCCTTCCCGCTGCGCGTCTACGAGGAAACGCCGACCGGCATGGCTCGCATCCGGCACGGCGGCGAGGATTACTGGGTCGCGCTCGAGGACTTCAATTTCAACCTCGCGGTGCAGGCCGACTGCAACGTGGTATCGGTGAACGTGACCGCCGGCGCGACCCGCGGCGCCAATGAACGCTGCGTGGGAGTCAAGAGAAAATGACCCGGCATCGCTCCCTGCGCCGCGCCGCCCTCGCGGCGGCCCTGATCGCCGCCCATTTCGCCGCCGCTGCCCAGAGCGGCGAAGGGACGGAAAACAACAACCAGGGCGGCGGCTTTTCGCTGTTCTCCGGCATCGGCAAGAGCGTCGGCGGCCTGTTCGACGGCTCAGCCGACAAGCCGCTGCTGGCGAAGCTCACGCCCGGCCCCTATACCGCGTCGAACGAGGCGCTGGGCGACGAGCGCGACGTGGAATCGCGCCGGCTGGAAGAGTTCGGCCTGGTTCCCATCAAGGCGTACCAGGATTATGCGAACGGCGTCTACAACCGGCTCAAGGAGCTGTCCGGCGTGACCGGGCTGCCGGGCAGCGTCTACCTGCTCGCGACCAACGAACTGGCGGCGACTTCCTCGCCGGACGGCAATGTGTTCATCTCGATGGCATGGGTCAAGTCCATCGACAGCGAAGACGAACTGGCCGCCTTGCTGGCGCATGAACTGAGCCATGTGCTGCTGCACCATCACGACAGCACCTTCTTCAGCAATGCGCAAAAGCAGCTGCAATACGTGTTCAGCGCCGGTGCCGAGCTGAAAAGCAACCTCGACAAGGTGGCCGGCGGCCCCGGCGGCCTTTCCCAAGGCCAGGCAAAGTCGGTCTCGCGCATGCAGCTGCTGATCGGCCTTACCGATACGGTCATGCTGCCGGCATGGACGCGCGCGCAGGAAACGGACGCGGACCGCCTCGGCACCGACCTGCTGCGCAAGGCCGGCTATTCGTCATCGGGCATGTGGAACTTCCTGACCCGGGTCGAAAAGTGGGACAAGACGCAGGCCGAGCGGCGCAAGGAGCGCGAAGCGCAGATCCAGGGGGAAATGCAAACCCTGGTGAACAGCGGCAGCGTCGACGGCGCACTGAAGCTCGGGCTGAACGACAGCTTCAACGGCCTCAAGGAGTCGCTGTCGAGCAAGCATGAAGATGCCGAAAAGCGCAAGGACGAATTCACTGCCTACCGTGAAAAGCATCACGCCGACTGGCCGCGCGCCGTGATCCAGAAGGATGCGTACGACAGGATCCTGAAGGACCGCGCCGTCAAGCCCGTGCTGGACGCGTACGGCGAGACCATGACCGCGATGGAGCACATCGAGAAAGGCCGCTACGAGGAGGCCTACCGCCTGCTGCTGCCGATCACCAAGCCCGGCGCGCCGGGCGCTGCGCATGCGCTGCCGAACTTCGAACTCTACCTGGCCATGAAACAGCTGGGACGCAAGGAAGCGCAGGGCCAGCTGATGAAGAGCTACCGTGCAGCCGAACCGTCGTGGAAACCGTTTGCGGAAGCGATCAGGCAGGAAGCCGCGCAAGGCCGCCGCGCACAGGCGCTGGAGGTCGTTAAGGAGGCACGCGCGCGCTTCAAGGACGCGCCGGGGCTGACGCCGCGTCTGGTCGAAGTGTATGCGGAGCTGGGCTTCAATGAGGAGCTGCAGCAGGAAATGGTCACCTGCAACCTGGCCCACGTCACCTATCGCGAGCGCTGCCAGAAGGCGGCCAGGCGCAAATGACGCTGGAGCAGCAAGAACGCCAGCACCCCTACGAGCGCTATTCGGTCTTCGCCCGCGCGCTGCTGACGGTCGTGCTGTCGATCCTGGTGGGGCTGGCGCTGGCGCTGGCCACCAACGGCATGCCCGCGGCCGAAGCGGCCAAGCGGATGGCGGCGCGCGCCTACCTGCCGCTGCTGACTTCCGCCTATCCGACCGCCGGCCGTGACCGGATCACGGTGCTGGCGATCGACGACCTCGACCTGGAGCACCTGGGCCTGTCCTGGCCGGTGCCGATGGATTACTACCAGCGGCTGATCGACAAGCTCGTCAGCCTCAAGCCCAAGGCGGTGTTCATCGACATCCTGTTCCTGGATGACCGGCCGAAGCACCTGGTGGAGCGCTTCCGTTCCGCCGCCTGCGCCGCCCGCGATGCGGGCGTGCCGGTCTACATCGCGTCGCTCGAAGGCCAGCGGCGCGCGTCGCGCACCATGGAGCAGCTGGCCGAGCCCGACGCCGGCGGCAAGCCCTGCTTCCAGTTCGTCGCGCCCAACCTGCTGGACGATCACTTCGACCATTCGACCTGGGAATATCCGCTGCAGCCGGGCCTGCGCTCGCCCGCCCTGGCGCTCGCCTGCGACGTCGGGCAGGCATGCCCGAAACCGGAAGAGACGATGGCCCTGCTCTGGCCGGTCAACGGCCACCCGGTCAATCCGGAGCTCCACCTGCGCGAGAACGAGGACGGCGAACTGGAGCCGTCCTGCGTCAACCGGATCGGCTGGTACGACACGGTGCCGCTCTTGCCGCGCGTCGTGCGCAACTGGCTGCGCGGCGGCCCGCCGCAGACGATCTGCCCGTACAACCTGCAACTGCCGATCCGGGCACTGTCCGGCGTCGGCATGAGCGAGGCGGAACGCAGGGAAGCGATCGAAGGCAAGATCGTGCTGTTCGGCACCGCCTTCCAGAGCTCCGGCGACCGCGTCTCCTCGCCGCTCGGGCAAGACCTGATCGGCGTGCACGCGCACGCGATCGCGCTGGACAACCTGATCTCGCTGGAGGGCCAGTACCGCCGCAGCGGCGATTTCGAACTGGGTCGCATCACCTCGCCGGCCAGCCTGTTCACCATGAGCGCGCTGGCGCTGATCGCCGCCGGCAGCGTGCTCTGGCATTGCTTCACCTGGGGGACGAAGCGCGCCGGCGGTGCCGGTACGGGACAAGCACCTGCGCAGACGGGGTCGGTGGCGCAGTCGATCAATGCCAGGCTCGCGCGGTTCCTGCACCGGCCGCAACTCAACAGCACGCCCTGGACCCTGCGTGCCCCGGTGGTCGGGCTGCGCGTGCTGGTGATCCTGCCGCTGCTCGCACTCGGCCTCGGCCGCTGGCCGTTCCGCCCCGATCCGGACGCGCCGCCGCTGGCGCAACGCCTGCTGCGCGCGCTGCTCGCGGTGGCGCTGTTCCTGATCGGCATGCTGGCCGTGTTCTGGCTCGGCGACAGTTACTTCCAGGTCGGGCCGCTGGCCGTGATCGAGTATTTCCTGTTCCCGCTCGGCGTCGACTTCCTCGACCGCGGCAACTTCCTGGCCCGGCATGCCGCGGTGTTCATCGACGCCTGCCTCAAGCCCGACCCGGTCGGCGAGTTGCGCTACTGGATGCACAGCGAAAGCAACGACGGCTGACGGCTCCCGGTTGCGCTGCACGGCGCAGCCGGCCCGGGCCCCTTCCAACCATCCCGGTTTTAATAGATGCTCGACATTTCGCAAATCATCCCGATTACGGTGCCCTATACGGCGCTGCGCTCCGTTCTTCCGAGCGGGGACCCGGCCACCACCTTGCGCTGGAATTCGCAGCAGCCGCTCGGTACGCCGGTTTCGCTCACCTACTACTTCAGCGACTCGGGGCCGACCTATACGGAAACCAGCAACCTTTATTCGAATGCGTCGGCGTGGAGCTGGACTGCAAGCCAGAAAGCCTGCGTGGAAAGCGTGTTCGCCGCCTACGCCAAAGTCGCCAACCTGAGCTTTACGCCGGCAAGCAGCCAGGACAAGGCGGACATTTCGCTGTTCCTGTCGCGCCACATCAGCGCGGCCGGGTTCGCCTACTTCCCCGGCTCGTCGCAGACCAAGGGAAACAATGCGGGCGACGTGTTTCTCCATACTTCCTACTTTCCCGACGATGGTTCGAACGCCTACCTCGCATTCCACGAGATCGGCCACGCGCTGGGGCTGGACCATGCGTACGAAAGCGGCGCCAAACCATCGATCGAAAGCTTCGGCCTGACCCCGAGCCGCCTGTTTTCGGTGGTTGACTACAGCATGCTGGAAAACCCGTATTACCTGCGTTCGGACGGCGCACTGACCACCCTGTTCAACCCGGACATGCCGATGCTGCTCGACATTGCCGCGTTGCAAGCGCTGTATGGCGCGAACAGCGCGACCGCTGCCGGCGACGACGTGTACCGCTTCGACGTCGACCCGAATTTTTTCAAGACCCTCTGGGACGGCGGCGGCCATGACCTGATCGACCTGTCGAACCAGGTGAATCCCTGCCTGTTGTCGCTGGAGCCCGGCACCTACAGCACCGTCGCCTACCGCGACCCGAGAGCCGGCCTGTCCGCACACCTCGCGTCCTGGCTCACCGAGCAGAATGTCATCAATGATCTCGACGACGGCGCGAACCGGCTCACGATCGCATTCGGCGCCGTGATCGAGGATGCGGTCGGTTCCGCCGCATCGGACATCATTTCCGGCAACGCCGCGGCCAACAGCCTGAAGGGAGGCGGCGGCAACGACCTGCTGACGGGGGCCGCCGGCAACGACACGATCGACGGCGGCGACGGGACCGATACCGCCCGCTTCAGCGGCACGCTCGCGAAGTATGCGATTGCGAAGAACGGCAACGGCTATGTGGTGACCGACAAGACCGGCAGCGAAGGCACGGACAAGCTGTCCGGGATCGAATGCCTGAAATTTTCGGACAAGAGCTTGAATCTCACCGTGCAGGACAGCGCACGATCGATCGGCGCCGGCGACCTTCAGCGCCTGGAAGAACTGTACATCGCCTTCTTCAACCGGGTGCCGGATGCCGACGGGCTGCAATACTGGATCGGGCAGTTCAAGGCAGGCGTGACGCTGGACCAGATTGCAGACGCCTTTTACGCGGCCGGCGTGCAGAATGCCAGCGTGACAGGTTTTTCCGCGGGCATGACCAATACCGATTTCATCCAAGTCGTCTACAAGAACGTGCTCGGACGCAGCGCCGGCGCCGATGCGGAAGGGCTCGCGTTCTGGAAATCCCTGCTGGAAAGCGGCAAGGCATCGCGCGGCTCGCTGGTGACGGACATCCTCGATTCCGCGCATACCTTCAAGGGCCATGCGACCTATGGCTGGGTTGCCGACCTGCTCGACAACAAGATCGCGGTGGCCGACAAGGTTGCGGTTGACTGGGGAATCAATTTCAGCACGGCGGCCGAGTCGATCACCCAGGGCGCGCAAATCGCGGCGGCGGTCACCGCGACGTCGACGTCGGCAGCGCTAGGCCTGGTCGGCGTGTCGGCGGCCGACCTTGGCCTTGGTTGAGCTGCCGGAACGCAAGCGAAACCCGCCGTGCGCTCCAGATTCGGGGATAGCGGGTTCGCGTTGCTCTACCTCGGCCGCCCCGCCTCCCTCAGCTAATTCATCGGGTCGGTCTGCTAGAGCACGAACACGAAATCCTCGACCAGCGCGCCAGGCACCAGCGCGCTCGCGGTGCTGCGCGCGCCGTAGGTATCGGTATCGATCAGCATTTCCCGCTCGCGCGTGAGGCCGCGCAGCTTGTCCCCGAACAGCCGGAACAGCGAGTCGTCGAAGCGCATCACGTTCAGCGGCGCCTTGATCCGGCCGCCCTCCACCCAGAAGGTTGCGAACCGGGTCATGCCGGTGATGCGCGCATTGGCGCGGTCGGAGAAATTCAGGTACCAGAGATTGCCGATGAAGATGCCGGTGTCGAGCTCGGCCAGCACGTCTGCCAGCGGCAGGGTGCCGGCGCCCAGCTCGAGCGAGGCCATGCCCTCGCCCGCATCCGCGCCGTTGGTCGCGATGCCGTATTCCTTCGCGGTGCGCGGCGACACCAGGCTGCCGGCCAGCCGCCCGGATTCGATCAGCGGCACGCGCGCCGGCTTGATGAAGCCGTCGCCCTGGAAGCCCGGCGCCAGGCCGGCTTCGGTATGCTCGGCCAGGGTCACCGCCGGGCTCAGCGCGAGCCCTTCCTCGCGCATGCGGCGCAACGGGCTCTGCTTCGTGCGCAAGGCTTTTTCCGACACGCCGCCCCAGTTCAGCATGCCGAGCATTTCGTTCAGCGCGGCGGGCGCCAGGTAGGCCCGGTAGCTGCCGGGAGCCAGCGTGACCGGCTCGCGCTGCAGGATCTCCAGCTGCGCGGCGGCGTCGGCGAATTTCGCGGAGAATGCCGGGTCGTCCCACTCGAAACCGGCATAGGTCGTCTTCACCGCCTTGTCGCGGCTGTGATACAGGCTCCAGTCGAAGTTGAAGCTGGCCGTTTCATGCCAGTTGCGCTGGCCGGCGGAATCGGCAAAGCCGCGGTAGACCGGCCCGGCCGCCAGGATGCCGACCAGGTCGAGCCCGCGCGCGGCCTGCAGCACCGTGTCGACGATCCGCGCGCTTTCAGGCAGGCGCGACGGCAGGATGCGCTCGGTCGAACGCACCGCGTCCGGCCGCAGCAGGTGCGGGTCTTCAGGCAGGTCGGCAAGCTGGCTGCGCAGCACGCCGAGCATCCGCTCGAGGTCGGCGCGGTCCGCCTCGGCATTCCCGGCAAGCATGAGTCCGGCTTCGGCCTGCCGGCCGTCCCGGATCAATCCGAGCGACAAATGGATCTGGCGCACATGCCCCGCCTGCCGGACCGCGCTGCGGTTGAAGCGCACGAAATCGGAATCCTCCGCCGCCAGCCGGCAGCGCCAGGCTTCGCCCGCCTGCAGGCGGTGATCGAGCCAGGCGGCGAGGTCGTGGAAATACTGCCGCATCATTCGCCTCCGAACACGTCGACGCCGGAAAACAGGCAGGCGGGCGACGCATGGCCGACCCGGATCACCTGCGACGGCTCGCCCTTGCCGCAGAACGGCGTGCCCATCACGCTGAAGGTGGAGCGGTCGCCGACCGCCTTGAGCGCGCGCCAGAAGGTGGCGGAGATGCCGCGGTAATTCGGGTTCTTCACCATGCCCTTGCGTTCGCCGTCCTCGATCAGATATCCGACCTCGCAGCCGAACTGGAACTTGTTGCGCGAATCGTCGATCGACCAGGAAACATTGGTGTCCATCAGCACGCCGCGCTCGACCGAGCGGATCATGTCGTCCAGCGACGAGTCGCCCGGTTCGATGTTGAGGTTGGCCATGCGGTCGATCGGCGCGCGGTTCCAGCTGCTGGCGCGCGCATTGGCCACGCCCTGCATGCCGCTGCGCGCCTGCGACACCGCGCTGCCCAGCGGCCGCTCCAGAATGCCGTCGCGGATCAGGTAGCTGCGTTCGGCGCGGCTGCCTTCATCGTCCCAGCCGTAGCTGGCGAACTGTTCCGGCCGCTCCGGGTCGTGGGTGACGTTGAGCAGTTCCGAGCCGTAACGGTAATGGCCGAACATGTCGAGCGTGACGAAGCTGGTGCCGGCGAAGTTGCGCTCGTCGCCAAGGATGCGGTCGAGTTCGAGCGGATGGCCGATCGACTCGTGAATCTGCAGCATCATCTGTTCCGGCATCAGCAGCAGGTCCATGGTACCGCTCGGGCAGTTCGGCGCGGCCAGCAGTTCCAGCGCCTGCGCGGCGATGCGGCTGCCGGCGCCGTGGAAGCCGGCCTGCTCCAGCACCTCGAAACCGCCCTGCCGGCAATAGCCGTTGTACTGGCCGCCGAGGCTGCGCGTCTGGGTGTCCGTGCCGTGGCTGGCGGTGACGGCAAGATTCGGGATCAGGTACTGGAACTGTTGTTCGAGGTCGGCGCCGTCGGCCGTCAGGTAGCGCTGCGACGTCTTCACCTGCCACACCGATGCCTGCCAGTCGACCACCCGGGGGTCGATGCGGCAGGCCGCGGATTCGCGCAGCAGCAGCTCGATCAGCTGCGCGCGCGACGGCGCCGGGCGCGACGGCGCGGGCGACGCATAGCTGCCGCGCTCGCGCGCCGGCTCGACCCGGCTGTAATCCACCAGCGCGCGCCGTGCGCTGGCATCGGCCCAGCCGCAGGCGCGCGCCAGCGCCTCCTTCAGCCCGGCAGCGGACAGGTCGCTGGTCGCCGCGTAACCGCAGCCGCCGCCGCGCACCACGGTGACCATGGCGCCGCGGTCGATGTCGGCCGACGGCGGCTGCAGCACGTCCTGGCGCACCGCGAGCTGCTCGCTGGTTTCCTCGACAAAGCGCAGGGAACAGAAATCCGCTGCCGGCGCCAGCTGGCGGAACAGGGTTCGGAGGGAATCGGACAAAACCTGCCTCATCGAAATGGTGGAAACAGTACAGAGACTACGCCGCGCGCATATCGTTCATTGCCTTGCATCACGTGTTCCCTGGCAAGGAAAACATGCAGCGCATGATAATTTGCAAATCTTCCGGCGCATGCGCGCTGCGGATGCGCCTGTTGCCAGTAGAATCATTTTCCGGCCCCGGCATGCCGCACTGCCGGCAACCGGGTCCGCCGCACCTGCGGCAATCCATTGTCCCCGCGAGACGAAGCGCCATGGCCGACTTCAACTGGAGCAACCCCTACCCTAGCACGCGCGCGCCGCTGTTGGCACGCAACGTCGTTTCGACCTCGCATCCGCTTGCCGCGCAGGCCGGCCTGCGCATGCTGCTCAAAGGCGGCAACGCGGTCGACGCGGCGGTGGCCGCAGCCGCCGCACTGACCGTGGTGGAGCCGGTGGCGAACGGCCTGGGCGGCGATGCGTTCGCGCTGCTGTGGGACGGACAGCAGCTGCATGGCTTGAATGCATCCGGGCCGGCGCCCCGGGCATGGACGCCGGAATATTTCGCAAACAGGCATGGCGGCAAGATCCCGGCGCGCGGCTGGGATGCGGTGACGGTGCCCGGCATGGTGGCCGGCTGGGTCGAGCTTGCCGAGAAATTCGGCCGGCTGCCGTTCGCCGAGCTGTTCGAGCCGGCGATCGACCTGGCCGAGCGCGGCCACATGGTGGCGCCGACCGTGCAGCGGCGCTGGGCAGCCGCGGCGCCGGCACTGCAGGACCAGCCCGGCTTCGCGCGCGCCTTCCTGCCCGGCGGCCGCGTGCCGCAGGCGGGCGAGAACTTCGTTTTTGCCGATGCCGCGCATACCCTGATCCGGATCGCGGAAAGCCACGGCGAGGCGTTCTACCGGGGCGAACTGGCCGAGGCGATGGCGCTGCATGCGAAACACTGCGGCGCCGCGCTCACCGCCGACGACCTGGCCGGCTTCGCGCCGGAATGGGTGGCCCCGATCCGGAAAGACTATGCCGGTCATACGGTGCATGAACTCCCGCCGAACGGCCAGGGCATCGCCGCGCTGATCGCGCTGGGCATCCTGGCGCACCTGGACGTGGCGCGCTTCCCGCCCGATTCCGCCGACAGCCTGCACCTGCAGATCGAAGCGATCAAGCTGGCCTTCGCCGATACCTACCGCTGGGTCGCCGACAGCGGATCGATGAGCCGGGTCGGCGCGCAAGACCTGCTGGACGACGATTACCTGAAGCAGCGGGCGCAGCTGGTCGACCCGCGCCGCGCCGGCGACTACGGCCACGGCACGCCGCCGGGCGGCGGCACCGTCTACCTCGCCGCCGCCGACGAGAACGGCATGATGATCAGCTTCATCCAGTCGAATTTCGGCGGTTTCGGTTCCGGCGTGGTGGTGCCCGAGACCGGGATCAGCCTGCACAACCGCGGCGCCGGCTTTTCGCTCGATCCGGCCCATCCGAACTGCGTGTCGCCCGGCAAGCGGCCGTTCCATACCCTGATCCCCGGCTTCCTGACCCGCGACGGCATGGCGCAGATGTGTTTCGGCGTGATGGGCGCCAACATGCAGCCGCAGGGGCACCTGCAGGCGCTGGTGCGCATGCTGGACTACGGCCAGCAGCCGCAGGCCGCCTGCGACGCGCCGCGCTGGCGGGTGCGGGAAGGCTTCGGGCTCGACCTGGAGCGCGGCGTCGCGCCGGACGTCGCGGCCGAGCTCGCCGCGCGCGGCCATGCGGTCAATACCGATACCGACAGCACCCGGGATTTCGGCGCCGGCCAGTTCATCTGGAAGACCGCCGGCGGCTATATCGCGGCCAGCGACGCCCGCCGCGACGGGCAGGCGGTCGGCTTCTGACGCCGTTCGCTCCCGAAAACCCGCGTTTTGCTCCCGTTCGGCGCAGTTCGTCGCATTCCGGTGTTTCTTCGGCGCCCGAGCGGCAATAATGCCTCCATCGAATCCGTTGTCGCTGGAGGCCATCATGGAATTCACGCCGCTCATCCTGATCCACATCGCCACCGCCGCCGGCGCGCTGGTATCCGGCGCCGTCACCCTCGGCATGCGCAAGGGCACCCGCACGCACCGCATCTTCGGCCGCACCTGGGTGCTGCTGATGGCCGCCACCCTGCTGGTGTCGTTCGGCATCCGTACTTCCGGGCATTTTTCCTGGATCCACCTGCTGTCGGCCGGCACCCTGGTGGCGCTGGCGGCATCGATTTACGCGGTCCTGCACGGCAACATCCGCGCGCACCGCAGGGGCATGGTCTCTGCATACATCGGCCTGGCGGTCGCCGGCGCGTTCACGCTGCTGCCCGGACGCTCCCTCGGCGGCCTGCTGTGGCAGGCGGTCGGCGTCATCTGAATTCACACGAAGGAGAACATCATGGACAATACCGAGGCTTACCGCGATGCAAAGCGCCATGTGGAACGCAAGGTCGGTTTTTTCATCCATCTCGCGGTGTACCTGGTGGTGAACGCGGGCCTGATCCTGTTCAACCTTCTGGCGGTGCCGGGCAAGGTATGGGCGGTATGGCCGCTGCTCGGCTGGGGCATCGGCCTGCTGTTCCACGGGCTGGCGGTGTTCCTGTATGCGCCGGGAGCGGCGTGGAAGGAACGCATGATCGACAATGAAATGAAGAAACGCGAACGATAACAACAACATGAACACCGCCCTGCCCGTCTCCGCCGCGCCCTATCCGCGCCTGCGCCGCTTCGCGATCGATTTCCTCATCACGCAGGTGTTCAACCTGATCATCGCGGTACTGATCACCTACGTGGTGCGCGCGCACGATTCCTTTTTCACCAACCTCGTGATTTCGGTGTGCATCGGTTCGCTCGCGGTCACCTTCATCGACGGCGGCCGGCTGCTGCTCTGGCGCGAAGACCGGCCGCCGCGCGTGCCGTTCGCGCTGCTGGTGCTGGCATCGTTCGCCGCAGCCCAGTTCTTCGGCAAGATCATCGCGTCGCAACTGCTGGATATTCCGCTGACGGAATTCTCGACGGTGCGCGGCGGCAACGCGGCGGCGATGCTGATCGGGTCGACCTTCACCTTCGCCTTCATCATCTGGTTCTTCTGGAGCCGCGCCCGCATGGCTTACCTGAGCGCCGCCGCGGAAGCGGAAAAGGCGCGCGCGGCCGCGGTCGAGCGCCAGGCGATGCAGGCGCAACTGCAGATGCTGCAGGCGCAGATCGAGCCGCACATGCTGTTCAACACGCTGGCCAACCTGCAGGGCCTGATCGCGGTCGATCCGGCGCGCGCGCAGCGCATGCTGGAGCAGCTGATCCAGTACCTGCGCGCCACCCTGTCGTCGTCGCGCGCGGAGCAGGTGCCGCTGGCGCACGAGTTCTCGCTGATGGACGCCTATCTCGGCCTGATGAAGGTGCGCATGGGGTCCCGGCTCGCCTACACGCTCGACCTGCCGCCGGCGCTGAAGGACCTGCAGGTACCGCCGATGCTGCTGCAGCCGCTGGCGGAAAACGCGATCAAGCACGGCCTCGAACCGAAGGTCGAAGGCGGCAGCATCACGGTGCGCGCGGAACGGCGCGGCGACGCGCTGCTGCTGACCGTGGCCGATACCGGGCTCGGCCTCGACGGCGCCCCCGCCAGCGACGGCACCCGCGTCGGCCTGTCCAACATCCGCGAACGCCTGCAGGCGTTGTACGGCGTACGCGGCGGGTTTTCCCTCCTTCCCAACACGCCGAACGGCGTCATTGCCCAGATCACCATCCCGCTATGAACAAGATTCGCGCCCTCATTGCCGAAGACGAACCGATCCTCGCCCACACGCTGCTCTTGGCGCTGCAGCGGCTCTGGCCCGAGCTGCAGGTGGGCGGCGTGGTGGAAAACGGCATCGCCGCCGTGGCCGAGGCGCTGGCGCAGCGGCCGGATGTGCTGTTCCTCGACATCAAGATGCCCGGCAAGACCGGGCTGGAAGCGGCGCAGGAACTGGCGGAGGACTGGCCGGAAGACGTGCCCTTCCCGCTCGTGGTGTTCGTCACCGCCTACGACCAGTATGCGCTGCAGGCGTTCGACCAGGCGGCCGCCGACTACGTGCTCAAGCCGGTCAGCGACGAGCGCCTGGGGAAGACGGTGGAACGGCTCAAGGCCAGGCTGGCCGCGCATACCGAGCGCAACGCGGAGCTCGAGCGCATCGTCGGCCAGCTGCGTTCCCTGGTCCCGCACGCGCCGGCCGCTGGCGGCGAACGCCTGTCCGTCATCCGCGCCGCGGTCGGCAACCAGGTGCGCCTGATCCCGGTCGCCGAAGTCCTGTATTTCGAAGCCACCGACAAGTATGTGAACGTGGTGACCGCCGACAGCGAATCGCTGATCCGCACCAGCCTGCGCGAACTGCTGCCGCAGCTCGACTCCGAGCGTTTCTGGCAGGTGCACCGCGGCACCGTGGTCAACATCGGCGCGGTGCAGGCGGCGGTGCGCGACGAAGCCGGCAAGCTGTCGCTGAAACTGCGCGGGCGCCCGGAAAGCCTTCCTGTCAGCAGGGTTTTCGCCCACCTGTTCAGGCAGATGTAAATCCCCGCCGCCGCGGTTGCGCCGACCGCACCGACTAGTCCGGACTAAGCCTTAATGCTTATTGCAAGGCTATTTCCCCGCAGTTATAAATCTTCCTCGGCCTGAACGAGGAAGCTGCCGTCGCGCGCGCGTCGCGCGAGCTGCCCGCACGCCGCCATGACCGGCAACGCGGTCCTCGTCACGGAGCCGATTCCGGCCATACGCCCGACCGATAAGGACACCACCATGCACGCCCTGTTGAACCGTCTCCTGCTCTGGCATAAATTCGCGCTGATGGGCCTGTTCAGTTTCATCCTGATCGCGACGCCGCTCATCCTGTTCGTCAACGAAGCCAACAAATCCATCGACGCCGCTGAAGCCAAGGTGCAGGGCCTGGTGCCGTCGCGCGCGGTGCTGAAGGTGGTGATCCTGCTGCAGCAGCACCGCGGGCTGTCCGCGATGGCGCTGGCCGGCAACGACGCGGCGCAGGCCCAGCGCGCGGCCAAGCAGGATGAAGTCAACAAGGCGTTCCAGGCCGCCGACGCAGCCGTGCTGGAAGCGGCGGATGCGGCGATCGCCAGCCGCTGGCAGGAAGTGAAGAACCGCTGGTCGCCGCTGGCGGGCAAGGTGGCGCAGAAGGCGCTCTCCGGCAAGGAAAGCTTCGCCGAACACAGCTTCCTGATCGGCCACCTGATGAAGACCAGCGAGATGATCGGCGACCGCTTCGGGCTCCTGCTCGACACCCGCGCCGACAGCTACCACCTGGTCGACGCCGCGCTGGTGCAGTCGCCGGTGCTGATGGAGACGCTCGGGCGCATGCGCGGACGCGGTTCCTCGCTGCTGACCGAAAAGAACGCGAGCGCCGAAGACCGCGCGCTGATGATGTCCATGCTGGACAAGGCCAACGACCGCTATGACGAAATCGCCGCCGCGATCGAGAAGGCGGCCGCGGCCAATCCCGCGCTCAAGGACAAGCTGCTGCCGGCGCAGCAGGCGGCGCTGGCGGCCGGCAAGCAGGTGCTGCAGCTGACCCAGGACAAGATCGTCAAGGCCGAGCAGCTGGACTACGCCGGCCCCGACTACTTTGCGAAATCGACCGAGGCGATCGGCGCGCAGCTGAAGTTCTACGACCTGGCGTCCGACACGCTGGAAAAGACGCTGCAGGAACGCCGCTCCGCGCTCACGTCCACCAAGTACCTGCTGATCGGCATCGTGCTGCTGCTGTCGGCGGTGATCGGCGTGATCGGCCTGTTCGTCAGCCGCTCGGTCACCGTGCCGATCGCGGAAGCGGTGGCGGTCGCGCGCCGTGTTGCTTCCGGCGACCTCGGCGCGCACATCGACGTGCGGCACGGCGGCGAGGCCGGCCAGCTGCTGCAGGCGCTGCAGGACATGAACAACGGGCTGGTGCGCATCGTGACCGAGGTGCGCAGCGGCACCGATACCATCGCCACCGCGTCCGACCAGATTGCGGCGGGCAACATCGATCTCTCCTCGCGCACCGAGGAGCAGGCCGGCTCGCTGGAAGAAACCACGTCGTCGATCGGCGAGATGGCCGGCACGGTGCGCAAGAATGCCGAAAACGCGCGCCAGGCAAACGTGCTGGCGCATGCGGCCGCCGACGTCGCCGTGCGCGGCGGCGCGATGGTCACGCATGTGGTCAACACGATGAGCACGATCAACGATTCCTCCAAGCGCATCTTCGACATCGTCAGCGTGATCGACAGCATCGCGTTCCAGACCAATATCCTGGCGCTGAACGCAGCGGTCGAGGCGGCCCGTGCCGGCGAGCAGGGCAAGGGCTTCGCGGTGGTCGCGACCGAAGTGCGCAACCTGGCGCAGCGTTCTTCCGCGGCGGCGAAGGAAATCTCGGAGCTGATCAACGATTCCGTGGCCAAGGTCGATGCGGGCGCGCAATTGGCGACCGAAACCGGCGCCACGATGGAAGAGATCGTCGCGAGCATCAAGCGCGTGGCCGGCATCGTCGAGGAGATCGCCATCGCCAGCAGCGATCAGAGCGCGGGCATCGAGCAGGTGAATGAAGCGATGATGCAGATGGACAAGGTGACGCAGCAGAACGCGGCGCTGGTGGAAGAAGCGGCGGCCGCCGCCGAAGCGCTGCAGGAACAGGCGCAAAGCCTGGCCGAGGTGGTCAGCGTGTTCCGGCTGCAGGATCCGTCGTCCTATACGGGCACGCCGGCGCCCGCCGCACGGCAGACGGCAGCCTTGGGCGCGCCGCGCCTCGCCGCTTAGTCCGGTCAGTTCTGCAGGGGATAGTAGTTGTAGGTTGTGTGGGGCCGCCGAGGTAGAGCGAAGCGAAACCCACCGTTTTGACTAGGCCCATCGAGGCGCATGGTGGGTTTCGCTTCGCTCTACCCACCCTACCATCCTTTACATTTATCTGGACGGCCTACTAGTCCAGGCTGCGATCGAAGAAATCGACCACTTCGCGCTCCAACCGCCGGTGGAATGCCGCGCGGTCGAAGCCGGCCGGGTCGCTCCCGGGATCGCCGGCGTCGGATGCGATGGGAAAACTGGTGCGCGCCATGAACGCGAAGTGGCCCGCGCCGGCGACTTCCTCGAAGCGCACGCCCGGAATCGCGCGCAGCCGCTCGCCATGGTATTTCCCCTTGAGCACTTCATCGTGCTGCGCGGTGTAGACCTGCACCGGCAGCTTCATGTTTTCCAGCGATGCCTGCGTGAAGACCACCGCCAGCGGCGCCATCGCGACCACCGCGCGGATGCGCGCATCCGCCGCGCTGACATCCACGGCTGCCGGCGCCGCCGCCCGCTGCTTCGCGTTTTCACCGCCGAGGCTGCAGAACTTCGCATCGTCGGCCGGCGGCCTGCAATGCGTCGCCAGCACGGACGGATCGGCAATGCCGCCCGCCAGCGCCAGCACGGTGTAGCCGCCGGCGGAATGGCCGAGCGCGCCGATGCGGCCCGCCGGGATCCGGTCCTTCCATTCCGGGTGCGCCAGCAGCGCGTCGAGCACGCGCGACGCCTGCTTCGGCCGTTCGCTAAAGTACGCCGCGGTCGCCGAAAGCGAACGGTCGCGATAGTTGTCGCGCGGATGCTGCAGCGCCGCCACCAAATAACCATGCCGCGCGAGCCCCTGCGCGAGATTGTGATGCCCGAGCTCGCTGCCGCCGGTGCCGTGCGACAGCAGGATCAGGCCCTTGACCGCCGACGCCGGCAGCGCCTGCATCGCCACCTCCGGGGTGAACGGTCCCATCGGGATGTCCCGCGCCGGTGCCTGCGTCGGATAGAACAGCGATACCGGGACGGGTTCCTCGCCCGGCAGGGTCAGCATGCGCAGACCCGCCTGGAAATCCTGCGCATGGGCGGCGGCGGCGGCCAGCAGGCCGGCAAACAGTGCGACGACGGTGGTTTTTTTCATGGACATCCTCCTAGTTGAACACGGGGAGGATTGTGGCCGGCGCTTGCCGGAGGGTCACGCGCAATGCGACGAAGCGCGGAAAACGCGGCGCGGGACGCCGCCAACGGGCGTCGGGCGTCAACGTGCGTTCAGTTGGATTCCTTGATCAGCCGTCCCGCCAGCGCCTGCACCGGCCGCGCATTCATCGGATACAGCCGAGCGAAGATGTCGAGCTGCTGCGGCGACGCCTGGATCGGTTCCTTCATCACGATCCACAGCACGCCCTCGGTGCACGGCGGCGTAGTCATGGAGCCCATGAAGGTGTAGTAATCGCGCCGGGCCGGCAGCATCAGCGCCGGGTCGAAGGTCGTGACCGGCACCACCGGTTCGTGCTTTTCCAGCGGCAGGTTGTTCCACACCGCCTGGATGCCGGCATGCTGCGTGCCGCCTTCGATCAGCACCGCGACCACCGCCAGCCTGCCCTCGTCGTCCTTGTGCACCAGGTGCGCGACCATGTCGAATGCGCGGCCGTTCACCTTTTCCTCGGACGGGCGGTGGAAGTGGAACTGCTGCAGCTCGTAGCTGCGGCCGGTGAGCGTGATGCGGTTGCCGGGCGCCACGTCGACCTGCACGGTGTGGCCGTTGTTGAGCACGTTGAAGGCCGATGCCTGGTAGTCGAACGCGACCGGTTCCAGGTCCACCCGGATGCCGTCGCGGATGTCGATCGGCGCCTGGCGGTTGCCGGAATCGCATTTCGCCCAGGCCGGATTGATCTTGCCCCAGCGCAGCGGTCCGGCCTCGCCTTCATAGCTCCAGTGATTGGAGGCATGCCTGCCGGCCGGCGGCGATTCCGCTGCCTTCGCGGCGGCCGCCTTCGCCCGGGCGCGGCGCATCGCTTCCAGGCGCAGCTTCACCAGCGCGGCCACCTCGGCGTCGGTGAGCGGCCGGCGCGCCTCCTTCGGCGGCTCCTTCTTCGGCTCTTCCTTGGGCGCGGAAACCAGCACGCGGCTGCCGGCACGCCGTTCCGGTTCTTTCGCAAGGACGGTCGTGGCGAGCATGCTCGCGCATGCAATTAAGCTAATGGAGATACGCATGGAATGGGCACCGTGAAGTCAGGCAGGCATTGCGACCAGGAAATATTCTACCTGACTTGCCGCGGCCCCCGGCGCTTCCTTTGCGCCGTCGCGACAGGTAATGCATTACCGGCAAGCCGTGCCGGTGCCGGCTTCAGCGGCAGCAGCGCATCGGGATCAGAACGACAAACGGGAACGGGAAGCGGCGCGGCACTCAGGCCGATACCTGCTGCAGCGCCACCACCGCCAGCGGCAGCGATGCCATGATCACCGCCGACAGCACGCGCAGGCGGCCGCCGAAGCCGCGGCGGCGGAACCAGGCCGCCAGTCCGAGGCCGACGACGATGTAGCCGGCGGCGAACAAGACCAGCGCCGCATTGCCCGCCGCATCCATGAAGCGGCTCGCGAACAGCACCCCGAACAGCGAAGCGGTCACCACCGCCAGGAATGCGGCGGCGTAGGACAGCGCCGCGTTCAGGCGGGAATAGGCGTTTGCCTGCGTCTGCGCCACCAGCGCCTGTCGCTGCGCCCGTATGTCGCGCTGCAGGAGGAACACCAGCAGCGGATCGATCTGCCGGTATTGCAGGAGACCCGCTGCGGCGGCCGCCACCAGGTCTTCGCGTCTAATCGTCATGCACAGCTCCTTCCGTTATCGTCGTTGGAGCGGCTCTGCCATCGTTACCCGTCGAAACCGTTCCAGAGCCGGATGGCGTGCCTTGCTCCCCAGCAGGCGCACACAGAAACGGTTTCCCGCAGCACGCGGAAATGCAATGCCCGTCCCGCGCCGCGGTCGGGCGGTGCGGGTCGTGGTGCGTGTATTACCGGATGCGGGCAAGGCACTGCGCCGGGCGCAGCGGCCCTGCCTGATGCTTGTTATGGATGTCCTTGCGGACGTGTGGAAGACCCCACACGCGTATTTAATCGGCTCCGCATGCGGCGACGTAGAGATAGATCAATCGCGGACCGCCGATTGCCACAACTCTTATACGATGTCAAATACAGATCATCGATAGATGAATTGCAGGAAATCGGCATGCCGCCGCTTTGCCGACGGACATGCCCGCTCACCCGGGGCGGCGCGCCTCCAGCAACTCGCGCACCGCGCCGGGCAGCACCGAGCGCAAGCGGCCGGCGATCGCTGCTTCATGCCGGCTCCACCACAGCCCGATGCCGATCAGGCCGAAGCCGAGCAGCGTCAGCACCAGCACGAACGCAATGCTGTCCTTGAACAGGTTCCATGACAGGTCGCCCAGCACCAGCGCGATCCCGAGCCCGCCGAACACCGCGAACACGCGCCGGCCCAGCACCGCGCCGGCGAACACCAGCAGGAAATTGATCGCGAGATAAACCAGCTTGCCCGACAGCGCGCCGCTGCCCATCGCGCTCAGCGCGCCCCAGAACGACAGCAGGCCGAACAGGTAGAGCCAGTACGCGTAATCCTTGCCGTGGCGCGAACGCAGATCCACGAAGAAAGCCAGCAGCAGCATCAGCATGCCGAACAGCAGCGCGATCCGCTTGCGCAATGCCCACGCTTCCTGCCCCCAGGCATCGCCCTGCAGCAGCAACGCGGGCACGATATCCATGCCCATGTACCAGAGCGTGAGCGCGACCGGCATCATCAGGAACGGATAGCGGAAGCGCCACAGCAGCGCCGCGCCGGCCGCCAGCGTGGCCAGCTCCATCAGCAGCCAGCGCCAGTCGACATGGCGGTGATAGTCGCGGTAGTGCTGCGCCTGCGCGCCGTCCTGCCAGAAGCCGAGCAGATGCTGCAGGGCATACACCGCCAGCGGCACCAGCGCGATCGCGAGCGTGGCGAAGATGCCCGCCGGGATGCCGAAGCCGTGCTTCTCCAGCTTCGTGGCAATGCCGAGCGCCGCCGCCGCGTACAGCAGCGACAGTACCAGCAGCGCGCCCATGCCCGCCGCCTCCACCGCGATGGTGGCAAACAGCGATGCGGCGCCGATCGCAAGCATGCCGCCCAGGTAATACAGCACGTGCGTGCCGGAAAAACGCGCCCCACCCTGCTTCGGCGACTGCGCATCGCGCTGTGCGAGGAAGGCCAGCAGGCCGTCGATCTCCGCCGGATTCAGCACGCCGGCGTCGGCGGCCGCCTGCAGGTCTTCGCGTTTGACCATCATCATCTGCTCCTTTGTTGTCTGCTGCGTACCCCGCGTACCTTACCCGGGGGGCGCGGGAACGTGCACTGCCGGCGCAAGAGCGTAGCGCGACGATACGTCCGGTCTTGCCTGCCGATACCGCGCCCGCGGCGATCTGCGGTATCGTTGCGGCTGTCGCATCAATCGGGAAAAATACATGCAGCAGGACCGCTGGCTGGAACGCTGGGTGGAAACAATACGGCGGCAGGCGCCCGAGCCGGCCCTCCTCGAGCTCGGCTGCGGCCCGGGCGAGGACACCGCCTTCCTCGCGGCGAAAGGCTTTGTGCGGATCACCGCCACCGACCTGTCGGCGCAGGCGCTCGCAGCCTGCGCGCGACGTGCGCCGGGCGCGCGGCAAGTCTGCCACGACCTGCGCGAGCCGCTGCCGTTCGCGGACGGCCGTTTCGACGCGGTGCTGGCGAGCCTGTGCCTGCATTACTTCGAATGGGACCAGACCGAAGCCATC
>NZ_DASPLS010000098.1:0-23286 GCF_035627455.1 Noviherbaspirillum sp. | reverse complement strand
TTCATCCTGCCGGTGCCCGGCAAGGACCTCGCCGGCGTGATTTCCTACCGCGACATCCAGGATACGAATGCGATGATAGCGGCCGCGCGGCAGCACAGGCACGCGGTCGTGATCGGCGGCGGCCTGCTCGGCCTGGAAGCGGCCAACGGCCTGAAGCTGCGCGGGATGGATGTCACCGTGGTGCACCTGCCGGCCTGGCTGATGGAGCGTCAGCTCGACCCGGCCGCGGCCCGGATGCTGCAGAAGTCGCTGGAAGACCGCGGCCTGAAGTTCCTGCTTGATAAGAACACAAAGGAACTCGTCGGTGACGAGGACGGGCGGGTAAAAGCGATCCGCTTTGCCGACGGACTGGAAGTGCCGGCCGAACTGGTGGTGATGGCGGTCGGCATCCGGCCTAATACCGCACTGGCCGAATCCGCAGGCCTGTTCTGCAATCGCGGCATCGTGGTCAACGACACCATGCAGACGTACGACCCGCGCATCTACGCCGTCGGCGAGTGCGTGAACCATCGCGGCACCGCCTACGGCCTTGTCGCGCCGCTGTTCGAGATGGCCAAGGTCTGCGCGAACCACTTGGCCAACTTCGGCATCGGCCGTTACCAGGGATCGGTGACATCGACCAAGCTCAAGGTCACCGGCATCGACCTGTTCTCCGCCGGCGAATTCATGGGCGGCGCAGGCACCGAGGAAATCGTGCTGTCCGACCCGATCGGCGGCGTCTACAAGAAACTGGTGATCAAGGAAGACAAGCTGGTCGGCGCCTGCCTTTACGGCGACACCGTCGACGGCAGCTGGTACTTCAAGCTGCTGCGCGAAGGCCGCAACATCAGCGACATCCGCGACACGCTGATGTTCGGGGAATCGAACCCGGGGCGGCCGGGCGACTCCGGCCACGAAGGCTTCACCAGCGCCGCGGCGATGCCGGACGATGCCGAGGTATGCGGCTGCAACGGCGTGTGCAAGGGCGCCATCGTCAAGGCGATCAAGGAAAAGGGCTTGAACACGCTGGACGATGTGCGCAAGCACACCAAGGCTTCGGCCTCCTGCGGTTCCTGCACCGGCCTGGTCGAGCAGATCATCGTGGCGACCGCGGGCGGCGATTACTCCGCCTCGGGCAAGTCCAAGCCGGTGTGCGGCTGCACCGACTACAGCCACCAGGAAGTGCGCGATGCGATCAGGGTCAACAAGCTGCTCTCGATCCCGGACGTGATGAAGTTCATGGAATGGCGCACCCCCGACGGCTGCGCGACCTGCCGGCCGGCGCTCAACTATTACCTGATCTCGAGCTGGCCGCATGAAGCGAAGGATGACCCGCAATCGCGCTTCATCAACGAGCGCGCGCATGCCAACATCCAGAAGGACGGCACCTATTCGGTGATTCCGCGCATGTGGGGCGGCGAAACCAGCGCCTCCGAGCTGCGCCGCATCGCCGACGTGGTGGACAAGTTCAACATCCCGACGGTGAAGGTCACCGGCGGCCAGCGTATCGACCTGCTCGGTGTGAAGAAGGAAGACCTGCCGGCGGTGTGGAAGGAGCTGGACATGTCCTGCGGCCACGCTTATGCGAAGGCCTTGCGTACCGTGAAGACCTGCGTGGGCTCCGAATGGTGCCGCTTCGGCACCCAGGATTCCACGCTGATGGGCAAGCAGCTGGAGCAAACGCTGTGGCGCATGTATGCGCCGCACAAGGTCAAGCTGGCGGTATCCGGCTGTCCGCGCAACTGCGCCGAATCCGGCATCAAGGATGTCGGCGTGATCGGTGTCGATTCAGGCTGGGAAATCCATGTCGGCGGCAACGGCGGCATCAAGACCGAAGTCGCGCACTTCTTCGTGAAGGTGAAGACGCACGAGGAAGTGCTGGAGTATTCCGGCGCCTTCCTGCAGCTGTACCGGGAAGAAGGCTGGTACCTGGAGCGTACGGTGCATTACATCTCGCGCGTGGGACTGGATTACATCAAGAAGAGGGTGCTGGAAGACGCGGAAAACCGCAGGGCGCTCCATGAACGCCTGCTGTTCTCGCTCGACGGCGAGCCCGACCCGTGGCACGAAAAGGACAAGGCGCAGGTCGATACGCGCCAGTTCGAGCCCTTGAACGCGTGACGACGGGACTTGGGGAGACTCGGTTTTTGTTGAAAGGAACGACCATGAACCTCTACCTGTCCGCCGTCGTACTGACCATCGCTGTCACCGTGTCCATCGTCGGCAGTTGCATCCTGAACGGATCCGCGACACGGGCCGCACCGGACAACATCATCCAGCCAAAGTAAAAGGGAAGCACATGACGCAACAATGGAAAGCCATCTGCAAGGTCGCAGACATCCCCGTGCCCGGCGCACGCGTGGTCGCGCGGACAGCGAAGCCCGGCGTGACTCCGCCGGATGTCGCGATCTTCCGCAACAGCGAAGACAAGGTATTCGCGCTCGTCGACCGCTGTCCGCACAAGGGCGGGCCGCTGTCGCAGGGTATCGTGTTCGGCGAACGCGTCGCCTGCCCGATGCACAACTGGAACATCGAGCTCGCCTCCGGCAGCGCGGTGGCGCCCGACGTCGGCTGCGCGCAGCGCTTCAGCGTCAAGGTGGAGGATGGCATGGTCTATCTCGACGCTGCGGAACTCAATTGCCTGGCAATCGAGGTCAAGGCTGCATGAATGCGTTACGCGAATCCAGGGTCACCTGCTGCTACTGCGGCGTCGGCTGCGGCGTCATCGTACAGAGCGACGGCGAGCGGATCACCGGCGTGCGCGGCGACCCGGAGCACCCGGCCAATTTCGGCCGGCTCTGCACCAAGGGCAGTACGCTGCACCTGACGGCCAGCCCGGTGCTGCAGCAGCAGGCGCGCGCCTTTCGTCCGGAGATGCGGCTGGCGCGCGATGGAGCACGCGAACAAGTGTCGTGGGATGCCGCGCTGGATTTCGTGGCGCAGAAGTTTGCCGCCACCATCCGCGAGCACGGGCCGGACAGCGTCGCGTTCTATCTCTCCGGCCAGCTGCTGACCGAAGACTATTACGTCTTCAACAAGCTGGCGAAAGGCCTGGTCGGCACCAACAACATCGACACCAATTCGCGGCTGTGCATGTCGAGCGCGGTCGCCGGCTACAAGCAGACGCTCGGCGCGGACGCGCCGCCGGCCTGCTACGAAGACATCGACCATGCCGACCTGATCTTCATCGCCGGTTCCAATACCGCGTACGCGCATCCCATCCTCTACCGTCGCATCGAAGAGGCGCGCCGGAAAAGGCCGGCGCCGAGGATGATCGTGGTCGATCCGCGCCGCACCGATACCGCGCGTGACGCCGACCTCCACCTGCCCATCCTGCCCGGCACCGACGTCGCGCTGTTCAACGGCCTGCTGCACATCTGCCTGTGGGAAGGCTGGATCGATGAAGCGTACATCGACGCGCATACCGAAGGCTTCGACGACCTGAAGCGCACACTGCGTGAATATACGCCGAAGCATGTGGCCGAGACCTGCGGCATACGCGAGGAAGACCTGCTGCAGGCGGCGCGCTGGTTCGGCCAGGCGAAGGCCGCGCTTTCCCTGTATTGCCAGGGGCTGAACCAGTCCGCGTGCGGCACCGACAAAAACGCGGCGCTGATCAACCTGCACCTGGCGACGGGACAGATCGGCAAGCCGGGCGCCGGCCCGTTCTCGCTGACCGGCCAGCCGAACGCGATGGGCGGGCGGGAAGTCGGCGGGCTGGCAAACCTGTTGCCGGCGCATCGCGACATGGCTAACCCGACACATCGCGCCGAAGTCGCCCGGCTGTGGGGCGTGGAGGAGATTCCCGCGGCGCCGGGCAAGACTGCGGTGGAGATGTTCGAGGCGATCCGCAGCGGGGAAATCCGGATTGTCTGGATCGCCTGCACCAACCCGGCGCAATCGCTGCCTGACCAGAAGCTGGTGCGGGAGGCGTTGCGCAAAGCCGAACTGGTGATCGTGCAGGAAGCGTACCGGACGACCGCGACCGTCGATTACGCCGACGTGCTGCTGCCCGCCACTACCTGGGGCGAGAAAGAGGGCACGGTGACCAACTCCGAGCGGCGCATCACCCGGTTCAAGCCGGTCCTGCAAAAGCCTGCCGAAACCCGGCACGACTGGGAAATCGCCGTGGACTTGGCGCGCCGGCTGGAGCGCCTGGCAGGAAGGGCGGGCAGCATCTTTCCGTACCGCAGTGTGGAGGAAATCTGGAACGAGCACCGGGAATCAACGCGCGGGCGCGATCTCGACATCACCGGCCTGTCCTACCGCATCCTGGAGGAGCGCGGCCCGCAGCAATGGCCGTATCCGGAAGGCGCAAGCGAAGGCAGGAAGCGCTTGTATGAGGGCGGCATTTTTCCTACGGCGAGCGGACGCGCGAAGTTCGCCGACACCGTCTACCGGCCGGTTGCCGAACCGGTCGATGCGCGCTTTCCGTTCCGGCTGACCACCGGACGCCTGCGCGACCAGTGGCATGGCATGAGCCGTAGCGGCACCGTGCCGCAACTATTCGCGCACGCGCCGGAACCGGCGGTCATCATGGCCAAGACCGACATGGAGCGCCGCCTGATCGGCGACGGCGACCTGGTGCACGTGACCAGCAGGCGCGGCTCGCAGATCCTGCCGGCGCGCGCGGGCGACGACATCCGCCCCGGGCAGGCCTTCATCAGCATGCACTGGGGCGAGGAATACCTGTCCGGGCGCGGCAGCGACGGCGGCGGCAGCTACGGCGTCAACATGCTGACCTCGCCGGCGTTTTGCCCCGCCTCGAAGCAGCCGGAACTCAAGCATGCGGCGGTGAAGATCCTGAAAGCGGAACTGCCGTGGCGCTCCCTGGTGTTCGGCTGGGTCGATCCGCCGCAGGCGATCGCCTTGCAGGTGTCGCTGCGGCGCTTCATGCGGCGTTTCGCGTTTGCGTCCTGCACGCTATTTGGCCGCGAACAGGCCGGCGTGCTGTTCCGCGCGGCCGACGACTATCCGGCCGACGCCGCGCTGATGCGGGAAATCGAAGCGGGTTTCGGTATCACCGGCGCCGATGTGTTGCGCTATGACGATGCGCGGCGCGGCAATTCGCGCCGCATCCTGGTGCGCGACGACAGGCTGGAGGCGGTGTCGCTTGCCGGCGATACCGCCGCCGAGCACTGGCTGAAGGCATACCTGGAAGCCGGGCAGCCGGTCGCCGCGCTCGGGCGCCTGCTGCTGATGCCCTCGGCAAAGCCGCCGCAGGGATTCAAGGCGCGCGGACGCATCGTATGCAACTGCCTGAATGTTGCGGAAAATGAAATTGACGATGCGCTCACAAGGCAGGACTGGATCAACCACGGCACGCCCGATGCCGCGCTGGCTGCGCTGCAGGGCGGGCTGAAGTGCGGCACCAGCTGCGGCTCCTGCGTGCCGGAGCTGAAGCGGCTCATTCTGACCCGCGTGCCTTCGGCGCGCGCGGCGTGAGCGGAAAACAGGCTGCAGGCCTTGTTGCAATGAAGCACGCGCCGGCGCGACCGAGGATCCGGAGTGCTGGCGCGAGTAACGGATGGATTCGATCGCACGGGACGCCCGATGGGGGCGAAGGGTTTACAATATCGATCCCTTTGTCCGTCCAACCCGCAAACGATTCCTATGGCCGTCAATCTTCCGCTTCCCATCGCCGCCAACCTGAAACCCGTCGCCGGCATCGAGCTCGGCTTTGCCGAGGCCGGCATTCGCAAGGCCAACCGCAAGGACTTGCTGGTCATGAAGCTCGCGCCGACGGCAACCGTGGCCGGCGTCTTCACGAAGAACCGTTTCTGTGCCGCGCCGGTACAGCTGTGCAAGGCCCATCTGGAAGGCGTGCGCCAGTCCGGCACCCCGATCCGCGCGCTGGTGGTCAATACCGGCAATGCGAACGCCGGCACCGGCGAGCCGGGCCTGGCGAACGCGAATGCCACCTGCGCCGCGCTGGCCGAACTGCTCGGCTGCGCGCCGGCGCAGATCCTGCCGTTCTCGACCGGCGTGATCCTCGAGCCGCTGCCGGTGGACCGCGTCAAGGCGGGGCTGCCGCAAGCGATCGCGAACCTGAAGGCGGACAACTGGTACAACGCGGCGGAAGCGATCATGACCACCGACACCCAGCCCAAGGCGGCGTCGCGCACCGTGACCATCGCCGGCAAGACCGTCACGCTGACCGGCATCAGCAAGGGCGCCGGCATGATCAAGCCCAACATGGCGACCATGCTCGGCTACCTCGCGCTGGATGCGAAGGTCGCGCAGCCGGTGCTGGACCAGCTGGTGAAGGAAGCGGCGGACAAATCCTTCAACTGCATCACGATCGACGGCGATACCTCGACCAACGATTCCTTCATGCTGATCGCGACCGGCGCCGGCGCCCTCGAAGTCAGCGACACCGGGTCGCCGGAGTATGCTGAACTGGCCGCGGCGGTGATCGAGGTGTCGCAGCAGCTGGCGCAGATGATCGTGCGCGACGGCGAAGGCGCGACCAAATTCATGACGATCACGGTGGAAGAGGGCGCCTCGGTGGAGGAGTGCCGCCGGATCGCCTACTCGATCGGCCACTCGCCGCTGGTCAAGACCGCGTTCTACGCGTCCGACCCCAACCTCGGCCGCATTCTTGCGGCAATCGGCTATGCCGGCGTGGACGACCTCGACGTCGGCAGGATCAACCTCTACCTCGATGACGTCTGGGTCGCAAAGAACGGCGGGCGCAATCCCGACTACAAGGAAGAAGACGGCCAGCGCGTGATGAAGCAGAGCGAGATCACGATCCGGGTGAAGCTCGCGCGCGGCAGCGCGGCGGCGACGGTCTGGACCTGCGACCTGTCGCATGACTACGTGAGCATCAACGCCGACTACCGTTCCTGACATGACGCAACTTGACCAATTCCTGGAGCGCGCGGAAGCGCTGCTGGCGCGCGTCGAAGCCTTCCTGCCGCACGCGCCGCAGTCGATCGACTGGAATGCGGCGCATGCGTTCCGTTGGCGCAAGCACGCCAGGGGCGGCCGCGGCTACCTGCAGCCGGTGGCGCACATCGCGCGCATCGCGTTTTCCGACCTGCATAACATCGAGCGCCAGAAGGAACAGATCGAGCAGAACACGCGGCAGTTCGTCGCCGGCCGGCCGGCCAACAATGTACTGTTGACAGGCGCGCGCGGCACCGGCAAGTCCTCGCTGATCAAGGCCTGCCTGAACCAGTTCGCGGACCAGGGACTGCGGCTGATCGAAGTCGACAAGGACGACCTGTGCGACCTGCCCGACATCGTCGACCTGGTGGCCGGACGGCCGGAACGCTTCATCCTGTTCTGCGACGATTTGTCGTTCGAGGAAGGCGAGAGCGGCTACAAGGCGCTGAAGGTGGCGCTGGACGGCGGTATCACCGCGCAGTCGGACAACGTGCTGATCTATGCGACCTCCAACCGGCGCCACCTGATGCCGGAACGCATGTCCGACAACGCCACCTATGTGCACACCGAGGACGGCGATCTGCATCCGGGCGAAACCGTGGAGGAAAAGATTTCGCTGTCGGAACGCTTCGGCCTCTGGGTGTCGTTCTATCCGTTCAAGCAGGATGACTATCTCGATATCGTCGCGCATTGGCTGCGCCATTTCGGCTGTGACGCGGCGCAGGTCGAGCAAGCGCGCGCCGACGCGCTGCGCTGGGCGCTGCAGCGCGGCTCGCGCTCCGGTCGCGTCGCCTGGCAGTTTGCAAAGGACCACGCGGGCAAGCTCCGGCAGGGGGCATAAGGTGGCGCACGCTCCTGCCGCACCCATCGACGTTGCCGTCGGCATCCTGATGAAGCCGAACGGCGACGTGCTGCTCGGCCAGCGCCCGGAGGGCAAGCCCTACGCCGGCTACTGGGAATTCCCGGGTGGCAAGGTGGAACCCGGGGAGTCCATCCTCGATGCGCTCAAGCGCGAATTCGTCGAGGAACTCGGCGTCGAGGTGCTGACGGCCGAGCCGTGGTGCGGCGTCGAGCATGTCTATCCGCATGCGCACGTGCGCCTGCATTTCTATATCAGTCGCAATTGGCGCGGCGAACCGCAGAGCCTCGAGGGACAGGCTTTCGCATGGCAGGGCAGCCTCGGCGTCGAGCCCTTGCTGCCGGCAACGATCCCGCTGATCGCGTGGCTTGACCAGCTTCGCTACCCCGCCTGACGCTTTTCCTTCGAAAGCGTATCGTTTTAAATACGGTGTACTATATTGTATACACCCGTGTGCCGGTGCGGCTTTTCGCCTGGTTTTACGGGTTTTTGAGGCATCCGACCGGTCCTTTTGTATCGAATCGTGTACACTTCGCCCGGGCTGGCTTCGGCTTATTGTCTTAAGTATTTGATTTGTAAAGACTATTCCTGCTGGCACAACGGTTGCTATCCCTTCTCCGACGCTCTTTCGCCGGCACTGCCCGCACGGCGGCAACGAGCGAAATCGAGAGGCGCAAGACGCGCACTGGACAAGGAGAGAGAGATGCTGATCGGCGTACCCAAGGAGATCAAGAACCACGAATACCGTGTCGGCCTGACGCCGGCCAGCGTGCGCGAGCTGACCGCGCGCGGCCACCAGGTCATCGTGCAGAAGAACGCCGGCAGCGCGATCGGCCTGGCCGACGAGGCGTATCTTGCTTCCGGCGCCGAACTGGTCGACACCGCGCAGGAAATCTTCGCCCGCGCGCAAATGATCGTAAAGGTCAAGGAACCGCAGCCGCAGGAATGCGCGATGCTGCGCGAAGGCCAGATCCTCTACACCTACCTGCACCTTGCTCCCGATCCGGCGCAAACCGCGGCGCTGGTACAGTCCGGCGCGACCTGCATCGCGTATGAAACGATTACCGGCCCGGGCGGCGGCCTGCCGCTGCTGGCGCCGATGAGCGAAGTTGCCGGCCGCATGGCGATCCAGGCCGGCGCTGCGCACCTGGAAAAATCCCGCGGCGGCATGGGCTTGCTGCTGGGCGGCGTGCCTGGCGTGGAAGCCGGCCATGTGGTGATCATCGGCGCCGGCGTGGTCGGCACCAATGCGCTGCAGATGGCCGTCGGCGTCGGCGCACGGGTGACGGTGCTGGACAAGAATGTCGACCGTCTGCGCCAGCTCGACCTGGTGTTCGGCAACCGCATCAGCACCCTGTATTCCAGCGCCCAGTCGCTCGAGGAGGCGGTGCTTTCCGCGGACCTCGTCGTCGGCGGCGTGCTGGTGCCGGGGGCCGCCGCGCCCAAGCTGGTGACGCGGGACATGATTTCCCGCATGAAGAAAGGGGCGGTCGTAGTCGACGTCGCGATCGACCAGGGCGGCTGCTTCGAGACCTCGCGCCCGACCACCCATGCGGAGCCGACCTTCGTCGTCGACGGCGTGGTGCATTACTGCGTCGCCAATATGCCGGGCGCTGTCGCCCGCACCTCGACCTTCGCACTGAACAACGCCACCATCGGTCATGCGCTGGCGCTCGCCGACAAGGGCTCGCGACAGGCGCTCAAGGACAATCCGCACCTGAAGAACGGCCTCAATGTCTGCGGCGGAAAGGTGACCTACGAAGCGGTCGCGCGTGACCTCGGCTACGACTACGTGGCGCCCGAGGCCTTGCTGAGCTGAATTTCCTGCGGCCGCCCGCCAGTGGCCGCATATCCCGTTTATCCAAAAGAACCCGCGCCGCCGGCGGCGCTTCGTACCTGAAAGGGCATCGTCTTGAAAATCGTCGTATTGGGCAGTGGTGTGATCGGCACCGCCTCCGCGTATTACCTGGCACAGGAAGGCCATGAAGTCACCGTAGTCGACCGTCAGCCCGGCGCCGGCCTCGAAACCAGCTATGCGAACGCCGGCGAGGTATCTCCCGGCTATTCCGCACCCTGGGCCGCGCCCGGCATTCCGGTCAAGGCGCTGAAATGGCTGCTGATGCGCCACAGCCCGCTGGTGATCCGCCCGAGCGTCGACGCCGACATGTGGCGCTGGGTATTCCAGATGCTGATGAACTGCACCGCGGCGCGCTACGAGACCAACAAGGGGCGCATGGTGCGCCTGGCCGAGTACAGCCGCGACTGCCTGATCGCGCTGCGCGAGCGCACCGGCATCAGCTATGACCACCGCACCCAGGGCACGCTGCAGCTGTTCCGCACGCAAAAGCAGCTCGATGCGGCCGCCAGCGACATCGCCGTGCTGCAGCGCTACGGCGTGCCGTATGAGGTGCTCGATCCGGCCGGCTGCATCCGCGTCGAACCGGCGCTTGCGCATGTGCGCGGCAAGTTTGTCGGCGCCTTGCGCCTGCCCGGCGACGAGACCGGCGACTGCTTCAAGTTTACGCAGCAACTGGCGGCGATGGCGGAGCAGGCCGGCGTCGTGTTCAAGCACGGTACCGCGATCGAACGCCTGGTGGCCGACGAGCGCAAGATCGTCGCGGTGCGGACCTCCGCCGGCGACCTGAAGGCTGATGCCTATGTGCTTGCGCTCGGCAGCTACTCGCCGCTGCTGGCGAAGCAGATCGGCATCCGCATCCCGGTCTACCCGATCAAGGGTTACTCGATCACCGTGCCGATCCATGACGCGGCCTATGCCCCGGAGTCGACGGTGATGGACGAGACCTACAAGGTCGCGATCACCCGCCTGGGCGACCGCATCCGGGTCGGCGGCACGGCGGAAATCGCCGGCTACGACCTCGCGTTGCGCAACGCCCGCCGCGAAACACTGGAGCATTCTGTGGTCGACCTGTTCCCGCGCGGCGGCGATGTGGCGAAGGCGGAGTTCTGGTGCGGCCTGCGGCCGATGACGCCGGACGGCACCCCGGTGGTCGGCCCGACGCCTTACCGCAACCTGTTCCTCAACACCGGTCACGGCACCCTTGGCTGGACCATGGCCTGCGGCTCGGGCCGGGTGCTGGCGGACCTCGTCTCGGGCAAGCGCCCGGAGATCGACATGGAAGGACTGTATATGGACCGCTACGGCAAGGCCAACCGCCCGATTGCCGTCCCGCAAGAGGTTCGTGCATGAACGCGCGCGCCGGGGATGCCTTCGCCATTCCGGAGTTCATTCTCGGCGACCGCCAGCTGCACGTTCGCTTTGCCATGGCGATCGAGCTGCTGGCACGCATTGTCATGGCCAATCCGCGGCCGCTGACGACGGCTGCGCTTTCCGAGGCGCTCGGCCAGCCGCCGCGCGCGGTCCGGCAGTTGCTGACAAACCTGCAGCGGGCAGGCCTGCTGCAGCAGGACGAGCGTAACCGGGATAGCTGGTCCTGCTCGTGCGAACCCGGAGCCATCACCCTGGCCGACGTGTATCGCAGCGTCGCCGCCGCGCAGGCCGAGACTTCCCGCAAGAAAAAACAGGAGCCGGTGGCAGCGGGCGACATGCGCGGCGGCGCGCAGCAGAGCGTGGAGCTGCTGCTGATGCAGGCCACCATGGCAATCAATCAGGTCGTGCTGCAGCACCTGCAAGCCTTCGACCTTGGCCGGCTGAGCGCCCTGAAGTCCCCGGCGTTGCCATTCCCGGCGCCGCGACGCGCCTATAGCTGACTATTGTCCTGCCTTCCCGGTACGGGTAAAGTGCCGAGGGTACGTACCGGCCGCCATGGCCGGTTTCCTTTGCCTGTCATACCGAGGAACACTCCAGGGCCATGCGGATAGATGTCCAGTTCGCCGACCGTGTCGGCATCGCGCACGAAATTCTCGCCGTACTGGCCCGCCGCAACATCAATGTGGTGGCGGTCGAGGTCGATTCCTCCGACGTCTTCATCGACATTCCCGAACTGACAGAAGCGTTGATGCCGCCGCTGCGCGAGGATTTCCTGCGGGTGGCCGGCGTGCGCGATGTGAAGGTGGTGGATGTGCTGCCCGGCGCGCGTCGCCGCCTGCACCTGGACACCCTGATGGCCGTCATGGCCGACCCGGTGATGGCGGTCGACGCCGAAGGCCGCATCGTCGCGGCCAACGCCGCGGCGGCGGCGGTCGCCGACTTGAGCGAGAGCGAGCTGCACGGGAAGACGCTTGCCGAGCTGTTCGGCGAAACCGGTCTGCAGGCCGAGCTGCTCGAAAGCGGGTTCCGTGCGCCGTCGCGCGAAGTGCGGCTGCACGGCGAGCCCTTCCTGCTCGAAGTCGCGCCGGTGTCGGAGCCGGTCGATTCGGCGTTCGGCCATACCGTCGGCGGCGTGATCACCCTGCATGCGCCGCGCCGCCTGGGCGGGCGCATCCATGCGCTTCAGCATGGCGGCGGCGGCTTCGATGAAATCATTGGCGAATCCGAACCGATCCGGGCGCTGAAGGCACGCGCCGCCCGCGTCGCGGTGGTCGATGCGCCGCTCCTGATCGCGGGAGAGACCGGCACCGGCAAGGAACTGGTGGCGCAGGCCTGCCACGCCGCCAGCCCGCGCAGCAGCGCGCCTTTCCTCGCGCTTAATTGCGCCGCGCTGCCGGAAAGCCTGGCCGAGAGCGAGCTGTTCGGCTATGTCTCCGGCGCTTTCACCGGCGCCCAGCGCGGCGGCAAGCCGGGCCTGATGGAAATGGCCGAGGGCGGCACCGTCTTCCTCGACGAGATCGGCGAAATGTCGCTCTACCTGCAGGCCAAGCTGCTGCGTTTCCTGAATGACGGCAAGTTCCGCCGCATCGGCAGCGACCGTGAAATCAAGGTGAGCGTGCGCATCATCAGCGCCACCCACCGCAACCTGCGCAAGATGGTGGCCGAAGGCAGCTTCCGGGAAGACCTGTTCTACCGCCTGAACGTGCTGCAGCTCGAGGTGCCCGCGCTGCGCGAGCGTCCGGACGACATCCTGCTGCTGGCGCGCCATTTCATCGAACGCGCCTGCGCGCAGGCGCAAAAGCCGATCTGCCGCCTGAGCGCTTCGGCCTGCGCCGCCCTCGTGGCCAACGCCTGGCCGGGCAATGTGCGGCAGTTGCAGAACGTGGTGTTCCGCGCGATCACATTGACCGACAAGCGCGTGCTGGATGCCGAAGACCTGGACCTGGCGGAAGGCAGCATCATGACCGCCGAGTCGGCGGCACAGGGGCAGGAAACGGATGACTGGGAAACCTCGGTTGCGGCGTTCGAGCGGGCGCTGCTGGAGCGGCTCTATCCGCAGCATCCGTCCAGCCGCAAGCTGGCCGCGCGCCTGAAGACCTCGCATTCGATGATCGCGAACAAGCTGCGCAAGTACCGGATACCCGGAACGGACAAATAAGTCGGGAAGTCAGTGCGGAAAATCGTCATCCGCATCCTTGGGCGGATTGACGGCAGGGATGCTGTATTTCCCCTCCGCCCAGGCGCCGAGGTCGATCTGCTTGCAGCGCTCGGAACAGAAGGGGCGGAATTTGTTTTGTTCGGTCCATTCGACCTTCTTGCCGCATGTCGGGCAATCCACCACGGTGGCCATGATGCTCTCTAAAAATTACACAGGGTCAGCTCGAAAGGTACATCGTTCTCGAAGGACTTGGGCTTCATGTCGCCGTCCTGCAAGGTGAAGCGTACCCACAGCATGTACTTGTTGGCCGACATTTCCGGGATTGCGCCCAGCTGCTCGTCGATTCCCAGGCGCAGCATCTGGTAGACCTTGCCCTGCAACATCTGCTGGTAGCTGCCGGCGACCGCGATGGTCTTGGTCGAGCGCCCCGATTCGCGCAACAGCTTCAGCACGACGCTGATCGCATCGAACAGCGGCACCAGCGGCGCGAACCAGGATGAAATGTCGTTGAAACGCTGCTGCGGCGAACGGTGCTGCCATGCATAGTAGGACGGCAGGTCGAATTCGCAGGCGCCGCCGGGAATGATGGTGCGGCCGCGGATGCTCATCAGCCATTCATTGTCGCGGATGTTCTGCCCGGTCTTGCCCTGCGCGCCCATCAGCGCCGCCAGGCTGCGGTCGACGTCCGACAACACCTCGTCGAGGCGGTCGGAGGCGACATTCGGATTGGACTTGAAGCCGAGCAGCGTCTGCTTCTGCCGCTCGAGTTCCTGCAGCAGGTCGGATTTCAGGTCCGCCCGCCCGGCCACCTCGAGCATTTCGAAGATGGTCGCCAGCGCGATATGGTGTTGCTGCGGATGCTCCTGATGCAGGAAAAAGATGAACTTTTCGTAAAGATCTTCCAGCCGCAGCAAAGTGCGAATACGCTCGTTGAAAGGGTATTCGTAGATGATCAAAATGGCGTCCCTTTAGCGCAATAAAGGTTGGGCTGGAAATAATTATGTGATTCTGAACGAAGCTCTGAAAAATTACAAATATTGCAGGTCAAAGCTTCGGTACATTTACGGGCAGCGCCCGCGTGCGTCATGCATCGCCGGCCGCCAGGCCGGCATAAAACGCATGCATTCTGTCCACCTGCGGCACCAGCGCCAGTGCATCGCCGTCGTTATCGATGACATCGTCCGCTGCATCCAGGCGCTGCTGGCGCGTCGCCTGAGCTGCCATGATCGCGCGCACCTGCGCTTCCGGCAGCGCGCTCCTGCTCATCACGCGCCGCACCTGGGTCGCTTCGCTGCAGTCGACCACCAGCACCCGGGACACCCGCTGCTTCCAGCTGCCCGACTCCACCAGCAGCGGCACCACGAACACCAGGTAACTGCCCTGCGCAGCCTGTGCCGCGCGTTCGGTTTCGATCCGGATCAGCGGATGCAGGATGGCTTCCAGCCGCGCCTTGGCGGCCGGTTCGGCAAACACATACGCACGCATCTTCGCGCGGTCCATCGCACCTTCCGGCGTCAGGAAGGCGTCGCCGAACTGCGCGCGGATGTCGGCAATCGCGGCACCGCCGGGCGCGGTCAGGCTGTGCGCGATCAGGTCGGTGTCGATGACGGACGCGCCGCGCGCGGCGAGCATGTCGGCGACGGTCGTCTTTCCGCTGCCGATGCCGCCGGTCAGCCCGACCGAAAACCTGCGTGCCGTGCCGTCGTTCGCGCTCATGTCAGACCGGGAATCCCAGATAGGCCTGTGCCATCTGCTTGCCATAGAGCAGGGCGATCAGCCCGGCGGCGGCAAGGTAGGGGCCGAACGGGATCGGGTTGTGCCGCCCGTGCCGGGCAAACAGGATCAGTGCGATGCCGACCGCCGCGCCGACCAGCGAGGACAGCAAAACGATGACCGGCAGCATTTTCCACCCCAGCCAGGCGCCGAGCGCCGCCAGCAGCTTGAAATCGCCGTAGCCCATGCCTTCCTTGCCGGTCACCAGCTTGAACAGCCAGTACACCGCCCACAGGCTGAGGTAACCGGCGGCGGCGCCCGCCACCGCGTCCGGCAGCGGCACGAAGGTGCCGTTCAGGTTCACCAGCAGGCCGGCCCACATCAGTGGCAGCGTCAGGTCGTCCGGCAGCAGCTGGGTGTCGGCGTCGATGAAGGTCATGGCGATCAGCATGTACGCAAACAGCAGGGTCGCGAGCCCGGCCAGGCCGCTGCCGAAGCGCCAGACGAGGAGGGCGGACAGCGTGCCTGTGATCAGTTCGACAATCGGATAGCGGATGGAGATCGGCGCCTTGCACTCTATGCATTTTCCGCGCAGGAACAGATAACTGAGGACAGGAATGTTTTCCAGCGCGCTGATCTGATGGCCGCAATGCGGGCAGGCCGAGCGCGGCACCATCAGGTTATAGCGGTCGGTATGCGGCAACGGCTTGCCGCTTTCCTCCGCCACGTAGTTATCCGATTCGCGCTGCATCATCTTTGGCAGGCGATGGATCACGACGTTCAGGAAGCTGCCGATCAGCAGACCGAAGACGGCGGCGAACAGGGTCGGGACGAGGCTCTGGGGCGGTGCGGCGAAAATAGTATCGAGCATCAAACCACCGCGCCCAGCTTGAAAATCGGCAGGTACATCGCGACCACAAGGCCGCCGATCACCACCCCGAGGATCGCCATGATCATCGGCTCCATCAGGCTGGACAGCGATTCGACCGCGTCATCCACTTCCTGTTCGTAGAAATCCGCCACCTTGCTCAGCATCTGGTCCAGCGCGCCGGATTCCTCGCCGATCGCGACCATCTGCGTCACCATGTTGGGAAACACGCCGGCGTTGACCATCGCGGTGGTCAGGCTGGTGCCGGTGCTGACTTCGGTCTGGATCTTCTTGGTCGCATCCATGTAGATCGAGTTGCCGGAAGCGCCGCCCACCGAATCCAGGGATTCGACCAGCGGGACGCCGGCGGCGAACATGGTCGCCAGCGTGCGGGTCCAGCGCGCGATCGTCGCCTTGCGGATCACCGGTCCGAACACCGGCGCCTGCAGCAATGCCTTGTCCATCGCGCGCTGCACCTTGAGCGATCGTCTCCAGGACTGGAAGAACAGGTAGAGGCCGCCGAAAATCGATCCGAAGATGATGTACCAGTATTTGACGAAGGCGTCCGACAAGGCCATCACGAACAGCGTCGGCGCCGGCAGGTCGGCGCCGAAGGTCGAGAATACATCCTTGAACGCCGGCACCACCCAGATCATGATCACCGAGGTCACCACGAAGGCGACCACCAGCACCGAGATCGGATAGAACAATGCTGACTTGATCTTGCCCTTGATCGCCTGGGTTTTTTCCTTGTAGACCGCCAGGCGCGTCAGCAGGTCCTCGAGAATGCCCGCCTGCTCGCCGGCCGCGACGAGGTTGCAGAACAGGTTGTCGAAGTACAGCGGGAACTTGCGGAAGGCCTGGTTCAGGCTGGAGCCGGTCTCGATGTCGGTCTTGATATCCTGCACCAGCTTGGCGACCGAGGGGTTGGAGTGGCCCTTGCCGACGATGTCGAAGGATTGCAGCAGCGGTACGCCGGCCTTCATCATCGTTGCGAGCTGGCGCGTCAGCAGCGTGATGTCGGCATCGGTGATCTTCCTGCCGGTATTGAAGGACTTCTTCTTGACCTTCGTGACCATGATGCCCTGGCGGCGCAGGGTCACGTTGACGATGGTTTCGCTGCCGGCGCGCAGCTCGCCCTTGACGACCTTGCCGCCCTTGTCCTTGCCTTCCCAGGCGTAGATCGTTTCCTTGACTGCAGCGTTTGCCGCGGATTTGCCGGCGGTTGCCATGTTCGTCCCCTAATTAAGCATTGGTGCAGCCGAGCACTTCTTCCAGGCTGGTCAGCCCCGCCTTGACCTTGACGAGACCTGCCTCGCGCAGGGTTTTCACGCCGTCGCTCCTGGCCTGCGCCTCGATTTCAAGTGCAGTGCCGTGCGCCAGGATGATGCGTTCGATTTCTTCGGAAATGGGCATGATCTGGTAGATGCCGACCCGTCCCTTGTAGCCGCTGCCGTTGCAGCGCTCGCACCCGACCGCCTTGTAGGGCATCCAGGTGCCGTCCAGTTCTTCTTCCTTGAAGCCGGCTTCGATCAGTGCCTCGTCCGGAATCACCGCCGGCTGCTTGCAGGTGCAGAGCCGTCGCGCCAGGCGCTGCGCGGTGATCATGATGACCGACGAAGCGATGTTGAACGGCGCCACGCCCATGTTCATCAGGCGCGTGAGGGTCGACGGCGCATCGTTGGTATGCAGCGTCGAGAACACCATGTGCCCGGTCTGCGCCGCCTTGATCGCGATGTCGGCGGTTTCCAGGTCGCGGATTTCCCCGACCATGATGATGTCCGGGTCCTGCCGCAGGAAGGCTTTGAGCGCGGCGGCGAAAGTCAGGCCGGCGCGGTCATTGACGTTGACCTGGTTCACGCCGGGCAGGTTGATTTCCGCCGGATCTTCCGCGGTCGAAATGTTGATGCCGGGCTTGTTCAGGATGTTCAGGCAAGTGTACAGCGACACCGTCTTGCCGGAGCCCGTCGGTCCGGTCACGAGCACCATCCCGTAGGGGCGCTCGATCGCCTTGAGCAGCAGTTCCTTCTGGTCAGGATCGTAGCCGAGCGCATCGATGCCCATCTGCGCCTGCGACGGATCGAGAATACGCATCACGATCTTCTCGCCGAACAGCGTCGGCAGCGTGCTGACGCGGAAATCGATCGCCCGGTTCTTCGATACCACGAGCTTCATCCGGCCGTCCTGCGGCACACGCTTTTCCGAGATGTCGAGCTTGGAAATCACCTTGATGCGCGACGCCAGCTTTTCCTTGATCGCCAGCGGCGGCTGCGCGATTTCACGCAGCACCCCGTCGATGCGGAAGCGGATGCGGTAGAACTTTTCGAACGGCTCGAAGTGCAAGTCGGACGCGCCCATGTTGATCGCGTCGAGCAGGATCTTTTGCAGGAAGCGCACCACCGGCGCGTCGTCGATGTCCGGCGTTACCGCTTCGGCCGCCGACGTCGGCGAACCCAGGTCTTCTTCGCTGAAGTCGATGTCGGAATCGTCGCCGATCAGTTCATCCAGGTTCTGTTCGGCGCTCTGCGAGAGCTTTTCGATCAGCTGCAGCAGCGCGGGATGCTCGACGATCACCGGCTCGACCGTCATTTCCGTCTGGAACTTGATCTGATCCAGCGTATGGGTGTTGGTGGGGTCGGAGATTGCTACCGACACCTTGTTGCCGCGCTTGGCGAGCGCAATCACGCGCTCCTTCTGCATCAGCTTCGCGTCGATGACATTTTCGGGAAGGAAGCTTGGACTGAATGCGGAAAAATCCAGCAGCGGATAGCCGAAGGTGTCGGAGCAGAACGTCGCAAGCGCGCGGGCATCGATGCTGGCGCTGCCGAGCAGCACATCGATGAACGGGACCTTCTCAGCCTGCGATTGCTTGTGCAGCGCCTCCGCCTGCTGGGCGGACAGCCGCCCGGCCTGCACCAGGGCGCGTGCAAGGCCGGACATCGTCGTGCTGGTCGCCTGATTGGGGAGTACTGCCGCCATGTGGATTTAATAAGCCGGAATTCTGGTCAGAATCGTCCAAGTTGCATCAGATAATGCCTATAGGCATCTGATTTGTAAAGGTATTGTGACAAACAGTCATCATCTGCAGCATGTGCTGTTACCTGGTTGAAACGCTGCTGCGTTATTTGATGCAGGAAGGATACGAAAACGTCAGGTCTTGATCAGCCTGACAATCTTGATAGCCTGGTTCAGCACCTGGACGATCTCCACGATGCAGCCTTCCATCTTGACGCTGACGTTTGCTTCGGGGATATCGCGCAGCTCTTCCAGCAGCAGGCCGTTCAGGGTTTTCGGGCCGTCGAGCGGGAATTCCAGCTTGAGGTGCTTGTTGATGTCGCGCAGCGTGGTAGCGCCCTCGATCAGGCATACGCCGTTCTCATCCCAGTCAAAACCGTCCGCGCGCGCCGCGCCCGGCATGGACGTGGTGAATTCGCCGATCATTTCTTCGATGATGTCTTCGAGTGTCACCAGGCCCTGGATCTCGCCGTATTCGTCGACGATGATTCCCATCCGCTCATGGTTTTCCTGGAAATACTGAAGTTGCGTGAACACGCCCGTATCTTCGGGAATGAAGTACGGCGGCGCCAGCAGCGCGCGGAAGTCCTCCGCCGTGAGCGCTTCCTGGCGGCCGAGCAGCGTCATCGCCTTGCGTACGTGGAGGATGCCGACGATACGGTTGATTTCGCCTTCGTACACCGGCAGCTTGTTGTGGTAGCAGGTCGCGAGCTGGTGCAAGATCTCGTCCGGCGGCGCCGACAGGTTCAAGGCCTCGATCTGCGCGCGCGGCGTCATCACGTCCTCGACCGAAATCTGCTCGAGGTCGAACAGGTTGAGCAGGATGCTCTTGTGCTTTTGCGGAATGAAATTGCCGGCTTCGAGCACGAGGGAGCGCAGTTCCTCCGGCGAGATCGCGCGGTCGGCGGTTTTTTCGGCGACGCGCAGCAGGCGCAGCAAGCGCTTGACGATGAGATTGGTGGTCCATACCAGGGGATTCATCACGACCATCAGCACCCGCAGAATGGGGGCGACCAGCAGCGCGATGCGTTCCGGGTAGGCGGCGCCGATGACTTTCGGTGTGATCTCGGAGAAGATGATGATGGCGAACGAGACGGCGGCCGACGCAATTGCAAGTGCATACTTGCTTTCGCCGAAGTAGTAGATCGCGAAGGTTGCCGCCAACGCGGACGCCGCGGAATTGACGAGGTTATTCCCGAGCAGGATCACGCCGAGCAGGCGCTCCGTTTGCTCGAGCAGGCGCAGCACCAGGCGTGCACGGGCGCTGCCGGCGGACGCCAGATGGCGGATGCGGTAACGGCTCAACGCCATCATCGCCGTTTCCGAGATTGAAAAGAAGCCAGATAAGAATAAGAGAAAGATCAGCCCGAGTATCTGGGCCCACAAGGGAACGGCATCCAAAGGGTCACCGTAATGAAGACTGCATACAGGAAGTCTGCATATGCAAGTTGGTCGGGGTGAGAGGATTCGAACCTCCGGCCTCTACGTCCCGAACGTAGCGCTCTACCAGGCTAAGCTACACCCCGAATTGGGCCATCGCCAGACGGGAAACCCGTCAGTGATTGCGATGAACCGCGAAAGCGCATAATTGTAGCAGAGAATCCTTGAAAACGCTAACCGGCATCGAAGAAATTGCATTTGCGGCGCGTTCGGCCGCTTTTTCGGCAGCCTGCTTGGTGTAATCAAGTGCGCCGGAGCCGGTGATTGCTTTCAGGATTTCATCGAAATGCTGCTCGTCGCCGTTCTCGATACAGGCGCGCACCAGTTCGCGTTGGGCAGGGGTGCCATGCTGCATCAGGTAAATCAGCGGCAGCGTCGGCTTGCCTTCGCGCAGGTCGTCGCCGACATTCTTGCCGATATCGGCCGCGTTGCCGGAGTAGTCGAGCACGTCGTCGATCAGCTGGAATGCGGTGCCGAGCGAGCGCCCGTATTCAGCGGCGGCTTCGATTCCCTCCTCCGGGGCGCCGGCGATCAGCGCACCGAGCTGGGCCGCCGCCTCGAACAGCTTTGCGGTCTTGGAGCGGATCACCTGCAGATAGCGTTCTTCCGTCACATCCGGATCATGCATGTTCAGCAGTTGCAACACTTCGCCTTCCGCGATCACATTGGTCGCGTCCGCAAGGATTTGCATCACCCGCATGTTCTTTACCGAGACCATCATCTGGAAGGCACGCGAGTAGACGAAATCGCCGACCAGGACGGAAGCTGCATTGCCGAACAATGCATTGGCGGTCTTGCGCCCGCGGCGCAGGGAGGACTCGTCCACCACGTCGTCATGCAGCAGCGTCGCGGTGTGGATGAATTCAACGACCGCCGCCAGGTCGTGGTGATGCGTGCCCCGATATGCGTAAGCGTTCGCGACCAGCAGCACCAGCACCGGCCGGATGCGCTTGCCGCCGGCGCTGATGATGTACTCGGCGATCTGGTTGACCAGGGGAACGTCGGAATACAGCTGGCGGCGGATTACCGCATTGACCGCGTCCATGTCGGCGGCGATCGGCTGGATGATGGTGTTCTGGCTGGCGGGTTGGAGGGCTGCGGACAAGATAAGACCTGCAAAATCATGAATTTCGTGAATTATACGCTGACAAGGGGTCGCTGCTGCCCGGGATCTTTCCGGTTAAATCGCCTGAAATTGACGAGGCCGGCAGGTTTTCGGCGGATTTGACACAAGCTTTGACCGTGAAGTTAAGTCCATGTATAATCAGGGGTTTTCCCGATTCGGTCTGGCTGTAATCGAGGCGATTCAGGAAGAAAAAGTTCTTTCATATATTTTCGATGAGGTTTCACATGTACGCGGTCATAAAAACCGGCGGCAAACAATATAAGGTTGCTGCTGGCGAAAAACTCAAAGTAGAACAGATACCGGCTGACATTGGTTCCGAAATCACTCTCGATCAAGTGCTCGCAGTGGGCGCTGGTGACAGCATCAAGTTTGGTGCTCCGCTGGTCGATGGTGCCAAGGTCCAGGCCAAGGTAGTGGCGCATGGTCGCCACGATAAGGTGAAGATTTTCAAGATGCGCCGCCGCAAGCACTATCAGAAGCGCCAGGGTCATCGCCAGAACTACACCGAATTGCAAATCGTCTCGATCAACGCGTAATACGTGATCGGGTTAAACGGATACCAAGGAGTCTGAAATGGCACACAAAAAAGGCGGCGGCACTACGCGCAACGGTCGCGATTCCGAGTCGAAACGGCTGGGCGTCAAGGTTTACGGCGGCCAGACCATCAATGCAGGCGGCATCATCGTGCGTCAGCGCGGCACCCGCGTGCACGCTGGCGAGAACGTCGGCATGGGCAAAGACCACACCCTGTTCGCTCTGATCGACGGCAAGGTGCAGTTCACTACCAAGGGCCCGATGCAGCGTCACACTGTGATCGTCGTGCCGGCCTGATGCGTCACTGACACAATAGCAAGGCAAAGGCGAAAGCCTTCCACTAAAAGGCTCTGCCGATGGTAGGGCCTTTTTAGTTTTCAGCAGCGTTTTTCTCTCGATCCTGGCCATTTTTGGCGGCAAATTATGAAGTTCATCGACGAAGCAAAAATTGAAGTCATTGCCGGTGACGGCGGCAACGGCGTTGCGTCGTTTTGCCGCGAAAAATTCCGGCCTTTCGGCGGGCCCGATGGCGGCGACGGCGGCAAGGGCGGCAGCATCTGGGCGATCGCCGATCGCAATATCAACACGCTGGTCGACTACCGCTATTCCAAACTGCACAAGGCGCGCAGCGGTGAAAACGGGCGCGGCTCGGATTGCTACGGCAGGGGCGCGGACGACATCGAACTGCGCATGCCGGTCGGGACCCTGATCTCCGATTACAACACCGGCGAGATCATCGCCGACCTCACTGAGCATGGGCAGCGTGTGCTGCTCGCCAAGGGCGGCGAGGGCGGCTGGGGCAACATTCACTTCAAAACTTCAACCAATCGTGCTCCGCGCCAGAAGACCGACGGCAAGCCGGGTGAAAGGCGCGAGCTGAAACTGGAGCTGAAGGTGCTGGCCGATGTCGGCCTGCTTGGGATGCCGAATGCCGGCAAATCGACTTTCATCACCGCAGTCTCGAATGCGCGTCCGAAGATTGCCGATTATCCGTTTACCACGCTTCATCCCAATCTCGGCGTGGTTCGTGTCAGCCACGAGAAGAGCTTCGTGATCGCGGACATCCCCGGCCTAATCGAGGGTGCGGCCGAGGGCGCCGGACTCGGCCACCAGTTCCTGCGCCACCTGCAGCGCACCCGCGTGCTGCTGCATATCGTCGATCTTGCACCCTTCGACGACAAGGTCGACCCGGTGAAGGAAGCCAAGGCGATCGTCAAGGAACTGAAAAAGTACGACGAATCGCTTTTCGACAAGCCGCGCTGGCTGGTGCTGAACAAGCTCGATATGGTTCCCGAGGACGAGCGCAAGAAGCGTGTCAAGGACTTCACCAAGCGATTCGGCTGGAAGGGACCGGTATTCGAGATCTCCGCGTTGACGCGCGAAGGCTGCGAGGAGCTGATCATTGCAATTTACGAATATTTGGCAGAGCAGCGGCAACAGGAACATCGCGCAAATGAAACACAAATGGCAGAAG
>NZ_DASPLS010000097.1:0-111401 GCF_035627455.1 Noviherbaspirillum sp. | reverse complement strand
CTTCAGAAACCGATCCGGCGCCGGGCGGGATCGGTTTTCAGGCGTACGTCCTCCGGCACGAGCGCCGTGCGGCCGGCGGCGACCGCAAAGCCAAGTCCGTCGAGCAGCGTCTTGCGCATCTCGCGCGGCGAAATCGTCGACAGCTTGTCGAGCACGCTGTCCGGCAAGTCCTCATCCAGGTTCTGCAGCTTCAGTTCCTTCAGCAGGCCGGCGTACACGCGCTTTGCGATTCCCGCCGCCTCGTCCGGCGTCGGCGACGGCACTTCGTAAATCGCCATGCGCGACAGCAAGGCGGGCGGAATGCCCTCGAGGCTGTTGGCGGTCAGGACCCAGAATACCTGGCTCGCATCGAGGTCGACATCGATGAACTCGTCGTGGAAGGCGCGCGAGGTCTCGGGTTCGAGCAACTGGTAGAGTGCGGCCATCGGGTCCGACTGGGTGGACCCGGTTGCCTTTTCCACCTCGTCGAGCAGCACGACCGGATTGGCGAATTTGCCGCGGACCAGGCGTTCCGCGACCTTGCCGCACTTGGCGCCCTTCCAGGTGGAAGAGCTGCCGGTGATGACGAAGCCGGCGGACAGCGCATTCATGCTGATGAATTCGAACTCGGTGCCGAGCACCGCCGCCAGCCGCTTGCCGAAATGGGTCTTGCCGACGCCAGGGTCGCCCAGAAGCAGCACCGGCATCACGTTGAAGCCCGCGCCGCCGGCAATCGCCAGGCCGAGGTAGCGGGTCAGGTCATCCAGCACTTCGCTGAAGTTCGGGCAGTCGTCATACAGGGGCTGCAGCGCCGCGGTGGACGACGGCGTGGTCACGAAGCGCTCCGCTCCTTTTTCGAGCATGTCTTCGTAGAAGGCTTCCAGTTCTGGCGATTTCAGTGCGCGCGCCCTTTCCTGGGCGCTTTCGACTGCTTTCACGCTATAAATAGGATGAGAGCGGGCGAGTGTAATCGTCATGGTGAAAAACTCCTGTATCGCACGGCCTTTCAGCTGGTGAAACGCCGCCGCGCCGGTCTTCCTCCAATATCGGCGCTGCGTGACGCAACGACTAAACCGCGCGGCAATACTGATGCCGGTCAGACTCCAATGATGCAAACTTCGTTCCAGCAGGGGAACGAAGCGCATGAAGTTATTCCAGCGAAATTGACTTCGCCTGTCAATTAACGCGTGTGGACGATTACGCAAGTGTTGCGTGCACGCAGGAGATTGGCAACCGCGGGACAGGATTGCTGCTGCCCGCTGCGACAGGGGAAGCAGTCAGCCGTCGATCGGCAGGATATGCATCAGTTCGACCGCAGCCACGGCGAGGGCCTCGGCAATGTCGATCTCGTTCGTCGGATGCGCAATGGTATTGCAGCTGACGATCTTCTCGACGCCGGCGGCGCGCAAGTCCTCGTACGCACTCCCGGCAAACACCGGATGCACTGAAATGCAGACCGGCTTCGGCAGCCCCGCATCGCGAATGCGGCGCACCGCGGCGATCATCGTCTGTCCGGTCGAGGTGATGTCGTCCACCAGCACCGGCGTGCCGCCCTTCCACGCGGTCGTGTCGGGTGCCGACACTTCCACCTCGCGGTCGCCGCTGCGCTTTTTCTCGAGCACGACATACGGGCAGCGCACCGCCTTGGCCACCTGCGACGCCCATTGCTCGCTTTCGGCGTCCGGGCCGACGATCACCGGGTTCTCGATACGTTCGGCGATCCACTCGGCGATGGCGGGCGCGGCATGCACCACCTTGGTCGGAATGCTGTAGATTTCGTTGAGCTTGTGGTGCCGGTGCAGATGCGGATCGACCGTTGCCAGCCAGTCGCAGAAATCGGACACGAAGGCGGCGAAATGCGCCGAGGTGATGCCCTCGCCTTCCTTGAAGCGCGCGTCCTGCCGCATGTAGGCAAGATACGGCGCGACCAGGCCCACCCGGCGCGCGCCCAGCTCGCGCGCCGTCCTTGCAGCAAGATAGAGCGGCATCATTTTTTCGTCCGGCCGGTCCAGCGTGCAGACGAAGATCACGTCGCGCCCATGCACCGCCGACAGCAGGCGGACATAACTTTCTCCGTCAGGAAAGCGGCGCATCTCCATCTGGCCGACCTCGCAGGAGATGGCGCGGTCCAGATGCAGGGTAAAGGCTTCGTTGCCCGGCATTGCGAAAAGAATCGGAATCATTGTTCTCACTCCATCGTGTGCGTCATTCAGCTTGGTGTCGTCTTCGGCGGCTTCGTTGCGCCTTGTATGGTAACCGCACCGCGCTGTCCCTGCCGCCGCCGCGCTCAACGCCGATGTCAGCGCAATTCGATCTTGTCCTGGTATTCGGGCACGCTGCACTGCCAATCCAGCGCTTCCTCGATCCGTTCGCGCAGCGCCCTGGCCGCTTCCGGCTCGCCGTGGGTGATGAAGGTGTGCTTCGGCGGCGCGCTGAAGCGCGACAGCCAGGAGAGCATTTCATCGGCATCCGCGTGGGCGGAAAAGTTTTCGATCTGCACTACCTGCGCCCGCAGCGGCACGTATTCGCCATGAATCTTGATGTTTTCCGCGCCGGCCAGCATCGCGGCGCCGCGTGTGCCGCCGGCCTGGAAGCCGGCAAACAGGATGGTATTGCGCGGGTCGGAAGCAAACGCCTTCAGATGATGCAGTACGCGCCCCCCGGTCGCCATGCCGCTCGCGGCAATGATAACCATGGGCACGCGCATCAGGTTGAGCGCCTTCGATTCTTCCACGGAATTGACGATCTTCGCCACACTGCACATTGCGCGGCATTGCTCGTCGTCGAGATTATGCTCGCCGCGATGCTTGCGATACAGCGCGGTGACGTCGGCAGCCATCGGACTGTTCAGGTAGACCGGCAGCACCGGAGGGATCTCGCCCGCCTGCTTTAGCCGGTCCATGTAATGCAGCAGCGTCTGCGCGCGCCCCACCGCGAACGACGGCACGATCACGACGCCGCCGCGATTGACGGTCTCCCTGACGGTTTTCGCAAGCAGGATCATCGGGTCGGCGGGGTCATGACGGCGATTGCCGTAGGTCGATTCCACCACCAGGTAGTCGCACCGCTCGATCTGCTCCGGTGGCGCCATGACCGGATCGTTCATCCGTCCGAGGTCACCCGAGAACACGATGCGGGTCTGGCCATCGTCCAGCGTCACGTGCGATGCGCCGAGGATGTGGCCGGAGCGCCCCAGTTCGGCGTGCAGGTCGCCGGCAACGGCAAAGCGCCTGCCGAACTTTACCGGGTGGAAGTACCTGAGCGATGCCTCGGCATCCTCCTGGGTATAGAGCGGCAGCGCCGGATCATGCCTGGAGTACGCATGACGGTTGGCGTGCCCGGCCTCCTCCTCGAGAAGGTGTCCACTATCGGGCAGCAGGATGCGGCACAGATCCCTGGTCGCCTCGCTGCAATAGATCCGCCCCTGGAAGCCGTGCTTCACCAGCAGCGGAATATAACCGCTGTGATCGAGATGCGCATGCGTGAGCAGCACGGCATCGATCGCGGACGCATCCACAGGCAGGCCGGCGCGGTTGCGCAGGCGCAGCTCCTTGTAGCCCTGAAACAAACCACAGTCGACCAGTATCCTCGCACTGTCCGAAGTCACGAGATATTTGGAACCTGTGACCGTGCCGGTCGCCCCCAGAAATTGCACCTGCATATCGCTCCCTTCCAGCCGCGACAGGTGTTTTGAATCGCGGCAATCAATTACGCACACTATCACCAATACCCTTTCGGCAACCATTGACTTGGATCAAACTATCCCGAGCGGGTTTGCTGCTGCCGGCGATACGGAAAGCATCGTTCCGCCCGCGTGTAAGTTCTTCAAAGTCATCCTTTCCGATGCGCACTCGCGTGCATCGGGGGACTGGAACCGGCAGCTGCGCTACCCGCTGCCGGGCATGCATGCTGCGATTGACCGCCGCTACATATGCTTGCATGCATCTTGCTACCACTCCGGGTGTCGGGTTGCGTCATGCACTGCGACACGGGGCGAGCGGAAGGCATGCCATTCATTGACCATCCTCATCATTCGCGCTTTTGGCGACGCCCTATACTTAATTTGAGAGTGTTAATCGAGGGTGACAGAAACGTAAACCCAATTCGGCTGTCCATTCTTGGCAATCGAACTACTTACGGGGAGCACATGCAATGACGACTCATAGCGACGTCAATCGTACCGAACAGCAAGACGATCTGCTGAAAAGCCTGATCGAATTCACGAAGGACCATCGCGCAACCTACTGGTCCGGGACGGTTTCCGAGTTCCTCGAAAGGGTGATGGCGGCTGATCCCAAGGGAGCGGCGCGCACGTCGCACCAATACATGTGGGACATGATCCGCTGGATGGGCGGAGAAGATGCGGACGGCAACTTCCGTTGCAAGCTGTTCGACCAGGAATTGTTCGGCGTCGACGAATCGATCGAGCGCGTCGTCGACTACTTCAAGGCTGCCGCGGCCGGCTCGGAAGTCGGGCGCCGGCTGCTGCTGCTGCTCGGCCCGCCGTCGGGCGGCAAATCCACGCTGGTCATCCTTCTCAAGCGCGGCCTCGAGGAATACAGCCGTACCGAAGCCGGCGCAATGTATGCAATCCAGGGCTGCCCGGTGCACGAGTCGCCGCTGCACCTGATTCCGCATTCGCTGCGTCCGCGCTTCCGCGAGACCTATGGCGTCGACATCATCGGCGAGGTTTGCCCGCACTGCCGCACGCGCCTGGAAAACGACTACAGCGGCGATTTCCTGCGCATGCCTGCGGAACGCATCTTCATTTCCGAAGCCGGTCGCGTCGGCATCGGCACTTACGCGCCGCATGATCCGACGACGGCGGACCTGGCCGACCTGGTCGGCTCGGTCGACCTGTCCAAGGTCGCCGAATACGGCGACGAAGGCGACCCGCGCGCCTGGTCCTGGTCCGGCGCCGTTTATGCGGCCAGCCGTGGCATGCTGGAGATGATCGAGATCCTGAAGGTCAAGCGCGAATTCCTCTACCTGCTGCTCACGCTCACGCAGGAAAAGAACGTGAAGGTGTCGCGCTTCCCGCTGATCTATCTCGACGAAACCATTCTCGCGCACACCAACCTGGCCGAGTTCCGCAAGTTCCTGCAGGAGAGCGAGAACGAAGCCCTTCTCGACCGCATGGTGATCATCCAGGTCCCATATACCTTGAATTACAAGGACGAGGCGCGAATTTACAAGAAACTGATTTCCTCCGCGGCGCCCGCGTTCCGCGAAGTGCACCTCGATCCGCATGTGCTGCATGCGGCGGCGGTGTTCGCGATCTTCACGCGTCTGCATGAATCGGACGACAAGGAAGTGGAACTAAGCAAGAAAGTCCGCCTCTACGCTCATGAAGAGGTGGAGGGCTACGCGCATGCGGAGGCCGAGCGCATGAAGCAGCGCATGCCCGACGAAGGGCTGGCAGGAATCTCGCCGCGCTTTGTCATCAATGCGTTGTCGAATGCGATCATCCAGACCAACGTGAAGAGCCTGACCACGATGGATGTGCTGCTCGCTCTCAAGGATGCGATCGACAACGATGCGCGCATCGATCCGAAGCGCAAGCGCAAGTGGATCGACTACCTCGTTCTTGCACGCAAGGACTTCTACAACCGCTGGGTCAAGGAAGACGTGCACAAGGCGCTGTTCGTCTCCTTCGAGCAGGAGGCGCAGGACCTGCTCGACAAGTACCTGGACGAAGTGGAAGCCATGCTCGACAACCGTCAGATCAAGGATCCGATCACCAACGAGGAACGCAAGCCCGACGAGCGTTTCCTGCGCGCGGTGGAAGAAAAGATCCATATCTCCGATTCCGGCAAGACATCGTTCCGCCAGGAGGTGGTACGCAAGGCGATGGGTGCCTACAAGCGCGGCGAGAAGTTCACGCTGGACAGCCATGCGCAGCTGCACAACGCAGTACAGCAATACTTGTTCGAGCAGCGGCGCGAGGTCTTGCGCCTGGTGAGCTCGACGACGCGGCCGGACGAGGAAGTGCGGCAAAAGATTTCCGTAGTCGAGAAGCGACTGGTCGACGAGTACGGATATGACAGCCACAGCGCACGTGAGGCACTGAATTACGTGACCACGCTGATGGCACAGGAATGAGGCGGCATGCTCTATGACTGATCACCACATCACGATTTCTGCTGAAACACCCTGGTATGAGCTGTTCTCCCGGGGCTCGCGCGACTGGCTGCGGCACAACCAGAAGGTACGCGAGGCGGTGCAGCAGAACCTGCCCAACCTGGTGTCCGGGCCGGATGTCATCACCGGCTCGCAGGACCGCACCGTGCAGGTGCCGGTCCGGCTGCTTGAGCACGCGCGCTTCCGGCTCGCGGACTCTTCGCAGCAGAGCTATTCCAGCGCGGGACAAGGCAAGGGCAAGCCGGGCGACGTGCTGCGCCAGGCCCAGCCCGACATGGGCGGTGACGAGGGAGAAGGCGGCAACAACGATGGCGAGGTGAAACTGCTGCTGGAGTTCAAGGTCGACGACATCATCGACTGGCTGTGGGAAGAGTTGCAGTTGCCCGACCTTCAGCCCAAGCGCAACACGGCGGTGACCGATGACGAGTATGTCCGTGAAGGCTGGGACAAGCACGGCGCCCGCGCCCGCCTCGACCGGCGCCGTACCGTGAAAGAAGCGGTCAAGCGCCGTGCGACGCAGGAACGCTTGACCGAAAATCCGGTGCCATTCACCAACGAGGACTTGCGCTTCAAGCAACTGGTGCAGCGGCGCAAGCCGGCCACCAACGCGGTTGTCATCTTCGCGCTCGACGTGTCGGCCAGCATGACGGATGCAGAGCGCAAGCTCGCGAAGAGCTTCTTTTTCTTCGTGCTGCAGGGGATACGGCGCCGTTACGGCAAGGTGGAAACGCGGTTCATCGCGCACACCACCCAGGCATGGGAGTTTTCCGAAAGCGAATTTTTCAATGTCAGCGGCACCGGTGGCACCGGCGCCTCCACGGCTTTCAAGCTTGCGCTGGAACTGGTCGAAACCGAGTATGACCCGTCGCAATACAACGGTTACCTGTTCTACGCGTCCGACGGCGAGAACTTTACCGAGGACCGCGCGGCGGCCACCGAATACCTGGCCAGGCTGGGCAAGCTGCTCAACTACATCGGCTATGTCGAAACGGTGCCGGGTTCGCCGCGTACGTCCGAAACGGAAATGAAAATGCTGTGCGGCGAAGTCGAACGCGGCGGTGCGCCGATTGGCAGCAGCGTCCTCACGCGGCATGAAGACGTGTGGAAGGCGATCCGCAAGTTCTTCGTGCAACAGCAGGAGGGATAAAGCCCATGTGCAACTCCACCCACACCGCGGAAGCGGTCGAACAGCTGAAGGAATATTCGACGAAGATCGAGAAGCTCGCGCGCGACCTCGGCCTCGACTATTACCCGGTCGACTTCGAGATGGTGCCGAACAACTTCATGATGGAAATCGCCGTCTACGGCCTGCCGGTGCGTATGCACCACTGGTCGTTCGGCGTCCGCTACATCCATCAGCTCATCCGCCAGGGAATGGGCCACTCGCGCATCTTTGAGGTGATGTTTCCGGGCGACCCCTGCCGCGCCTACCTGGTCAACGGCAATACCCTTCCCGAGAACGCGCTGGTCACCGCGCATGTGCTTGGGCACGCGGACTTCGCGAAGAACAATCACCTGTTCGCGCAGTTCATGGAAATGGCGGGCGGCCACATCCTGGAGCAGGCGGCCGACCGCGCGCACCGGATCGAAGCCGCGATCCAGGAACATGGCCAGGAACGCGTGGAAGCAGTGCTCGACGCGGCGCTCGCACTGGAACCGCACATCGACCTCAACCGCGAACTGCACCGGCCGCTGTACCCGGTGAACACGCCGAAGGCCGAACCGGAACCGGTACTCGACGTCTTCCAGAAACGCTTCCGCAGCCTGCCCGGCGAAAAACTGCACGTCGAGGCTCCCGCCCCTGCTTCCAGGCGTGCGCCGATTCCACCGCAGCCGGAATACGACCTGTTGTGGTTCATCGCCCACTACGCGCCGGACATGGAAGACTGGGAGCGCGACATCTTCCTCGCAGTGCGCGAAGAGTCCTACTACTTCTACCCGGTGTTCGCCTGCCAGATCATGAACGAAGGCTGGGCTTCGTACTGGCATGCGCGGCTGCTGCGCGAGGCGGATTTTCTGCCGCAGGATCTCTATCTGTCCGCAATCAAGGCGCATTCGGACGTGGTGCGGCCGTATGCAGCGGAAAGACAGCTTGCGCTGGCGGTCAATCCCTACCACCTCGGCTTCTCGATGTGGGAAGACATCATCGAGAAGCACGGGCTGGCGAATGCGCGCCGCATCATGAAGGAAGAGGACGACTTCGGCTTCATCCGCAATTACCTGACCAAGGATTTGATCGAAAAACTGGAGCTGTTCGTGTACGAGGCCCGCGACGACGGCGACATCCGCATATCGGCGATCGAACCGCATGCAGTGCATGAAGCGATCCTCGCGCCGAAGTTCAATTACGGCGCACCGCGCATCGCCGCCAATCACCTGCACGTCGACGGCAGCCTGCAGCTGGTGCATGACCATCAGAGCGACGGCCGCGGCGTCGACCTCGGACGCGCCGAGCGGGTGCTGGAATACATCGGGCGCGTCTGGCGGCGTCCGGTGACGCTGCATACCGTGGGCGACCGCGGCGAAGCGCGCGTCGTCACCAGCAAACGGCTTTGACCTCCCGGGGCCCGTAGCCGGCGGGCCCCGCCAACACTTCCCCGCCGCCCGCACCGACCGGTGCGCGCGCCTCTTTTCCCCGTCTTGACGCAAGCTTGGACAGAGCCGCCGGCCCGTTCGCTCTTTTTACCGTTGCTTTTGCCTGCTGGCAAAGACAATTCGTCCCATCTGGCCCCTTAACATATATAATGAATCCATGTTATTCTGCCTCAACGCAGATATAATTGAATATCTGTCAATATTTTGATCGAAGCCATGCGCCTGACCGATTACACCGACTATTCCCTGAGAACACTGATGTATCTTGGCATGCATCGTGAGCGCCTGGTTACGATCCAGGACATCGCCGATGCGTACGGCATCTCCAAGAGCCACCTGATGAAGGTCGTGCACCAACTGGGCCTGTCCGGGCTGGTCGAAACGATCCGCGGCCGCAGCGGCGGCTTGCGTCTCGGAAAGGAGCCGGAAGAAATCAATATCGGTGACGTGGTACAGGGCACCGAACCGGATTTCGTGATGGTCGAATGCTTCGACCGGCAGACGAACGAGTGCGTCCTTGCGCCCTCCTGTGAGCTGCACGACGTGCTGCGGCGCGCCACCCACGCGTATCTCAGCGTGCTCCAGGGCGTGACCCTCGCCGACCTGCTGCGCAACAGCCCGAGCTTGCGCCGCATTACGAAGGTACAGGTCTATCCGAAGGAAAAGCTGACTGCCGCATAAGACGCGCGCCGTGTGGCGCGCACCGCCCACTCACACCAGTTCGCAGCGTATCGTCGCCGGCGATTCACCCAGCTTGCGCAGCAAGGCCGCCGGAATCGGCGCATCCACGTCGGTAATCACGTAGCCGATCGGGCCGCGCGTCTGCAGGTGCTGCGCCACGATATTCAAACCCGCTTCCGCAAAGTCCGCGTTCATGCGGGCGATGACCCCCGGCTCGTTCCGGTGCACATGCAGCACGCGGCTGCGGGCCTGCTTTTCCACATGCGCGATCTCGGGGAAATTCACAGCGCTCCGGGTGGTGCCCGCCTTGAGGAAACGGGCCAGCTTGTCCGCCACCTCGCGCCCGATGTTTTCCTGTGCTTCCTCGGTACTGCCGCCGATATGCGGCGTGAGGATCACATTGTCGAGGCCACGCAGCGGCGACTCGAATTCTTCGTTGTTGTGGCGCGGCTCCGCCGGAAACACATCGAGCGCCGCGCCCGCCAGCTTTTTCTCGCGCAACGCCTCGTCAAGGGCGCCGATGTCGACCACCGTGCCGCGCGACGCATTGATCAGGACCGCCGTCGGCTTCATTCGCGCCAGGCGTCCGGCGGTGATCATGTCGCGCGTTCCGCTGCCGCCGGGGACATGCAGCGTTATCACATCCGCCTGCTCCAGCAAGGCTTCCAGCGACGGCACAGGCTGGGCATTCCCGAGCGGCAGCTTGCTTTCGATATCGTAGTAGCACACGCGCATGCCCACGCTCTCGGCCAGGATGCCGACCTGCGCGCCGATATTGCCGTAACCGACGATGCCCAGCACCTTGTTCCGTACTTCATACGCGCCTTGCGCCGACTTGTCCCACTGGCCGCGGTGGGTGCGGGCATTCTTCTCGGGAATGCGGCGCAGGAGCAGGATGGCCTGCGCGATCACCAGCTCCGCGACCGAGCGCGTATTGGAAAACGGGGCATTGAATACGGGGACACCAAGCGATGCCGCCGCTGTCAAATCTACCTGGTTGGTACCGATGCAAAAACACCCGATCGCCTTCAGTCCAGGCAATGCTTTCAGGACTTCCCCCGTGATATGCGTGGCGGAACGGATACCGACGGCGTCGGCCTCTGCCAGTGCCGACTTGAGTTCTTCTGCAGGCAACGCACCGGTAAAGCATATGACGTCGGTAAAACCTTCTGCCGACAGGTGCGCCGCGGCGCTGGAATGAATTTTCTCGAGGAGAACGATTTTTGCCATCTCTGACTCCGATTTAAAGATTCAAATACAATACATCTTTAATCGAATCCGTGCACAAGTTGCAATCGACGGAAAGACACGCCATGCTGACGGACCAGAAAATTGCGGAAAAGGCGAGTACCGAAAAAGTACTTCATCTCCATTGGTGGAGCGACAAGCTGCTTAGTTTCACGACGACGCGTCCGCCCGGCTATTCTTTCGTCGCCGGGCAATATGCGCGACTCGGCGTGCGCGACGCCAGCGGCGTGGTGTGGCGTGCCTATTCGATGATATCAGCACCCGCCCAGGATTTCCTCGAGTTCTACGGCGTGCTTGTGCCGGGCGGTTTGTTCACTACGCAGCTGAAATCGCTGCATGCAGGCGACGGCATCCTGATTGAAAAACAGAGCTACGGCTTCATGACGCCGGATCGCTTTTCCGATGGCGAAGACTTGTGGATGCTGGCAACCGGCACCGGCATCGGCCCCTACATTTCCATGCTGCGCGACCCTTATGTATGGGGCAAATTCCGCAACCTGATCCTGGTGCATTGCGTCCGGCACCGCAATGAATTCGCGTATCACGATGAACTTGCCGGATACGCGCGCACGCCGCCATTCGCGCTCCCCTCGCCGGCACGTTTGAAACTCGTCCGGGCGCTCACCCGCGAAGCCACCGGGGACCCGAATCTGCTGCAGGGACGGATCACATCCCTGCTCGAAAGCGGCGCATTGGAACAGGCGGCGGGACAACCGCTGCATGAGCGGACTTCCCGCATCATGATGTGCGGCAATCCGGAGATGATCGAGGACATGCGGGCGCTGCTGCACCGGCGTGGCTTGCGTCCGGTACGGCGCGCCCTTCCCGGGCATTTTGTGACGGAAAACTACTGGTAGGGCATTACTTCTCGTCCGCTGCCGATTCCCGGTACGGCAGCCAGACCATGAACTCCGAACCCTGCTGCGGCACGCTGCTGACCGTCATCAGGCCGCCGTGCAGGTCGACCAGCTGCTTCACCAGCGCCAGGCCCAGCCCGGTGCCCTCGTATTTGCGCGCCAGGCCGCTGTCGACCTGCACAAAGGGACGGAACAGGCGGCCAAGGTCAGGCTCGCTGATGCCGATGCCGGTATCGGTAACGCAAATGGTGAGGTAACGCTCGACGCGCGGCAAGACGTCGTCGCCGACCTTCCTGCGCCCCGCCAGCTGGTCGCGCGACAACGCGCACATGCGCATCGTGACGCTGCCGCCCGCGGGCGTGAACTTGATTGCGTTCGACAACAGGTTGTAGATGATCTGGCGGGTCTTGCGGCGGTCGACGAAAACCGGCCCGATCGCTTCCATCTCCAGCCGCAGGCGAATCTGCCCGGCGAGCGCCTTGTCCTTGAAGACCGTCAGAGTGCTTTGCAGCAACTCCTGGATATCCGTCAATTCCAGCGCCAGCTCCATCTTGCCGGCCTCGATCTTCGACAGGTCGAGAATGTCGTTGATCAGTGCCAGCAGGTGCTTGCCGCTGTCGTAGATGTCGCCGGCCGCTTCGCTCTGCTGCGGCTCGAGCTCGCCGAGCAACCCCTCGCGCAGCGCTTCCGAAAAGCCGATGATCGCGTTGAGGGGCGTGCGCAGCTCGTGCGACATGTTGGCCAGGAACTCCGACTTCATGCGGTTCGCCTGTTCCAGCTCGGCATTCTTGCTCGCGATTTCCCGGTTGGTTGCTTCGAGCTGCGCGGCGTGATGCGCCAGCCGCACGTTGAGTTCATTGACCTGGCGTTCGCGCGCCTGCAGCTGCTCGTTCACCAGCACTGCCTGCTCATAGGTCGATACCAGCAGATCGAGGATCTGCTGACGCTCTGCATTGACGACATGCTTTTCGCCGTTCATGTACAGCGCGATGCCGCCGGTATCCGCGCCGTGCCGCAGGTTCCGGTTCATCAGCACGTGCTCGATGCGCACCAGCAGGTAATCGTCCGCATAGGGCTTGCGGATGAAGTTGTCGGCGCCGCATTCCAGTCCGCGCACGATGTCCTGCGGATCGATCAGCGCGGTTACCAGGACCACCGGGATGCCGCGCGTCTGAGGATCGGATTTGATCGCATGGCACAGGCCGTAGCCATCCATTTCCGGCATCACGATATCGGACAGCACGAGGTCCGGCCGCTGGCGCCGGATCGCGTCGAGCGCAAGCCTCCCGTTGCCGGCCAGCTGCACCCGGTATCCTTTACCTTCGAGCAGGAAGCGCAGCCGCGCCGCCTGGGTCGGGCTGTCTTCGACCACGAGTATGCTGGTCATGTCATGCTCTTTGCCACTGATGGAATCCACCACCCCTGTCCTTCTTCTTGCTGTTGTTTTTTCTGTATGATCGCGCCGCCGCGCGGACGTCCCTGTCCGGCACGTCATTGAGCCCAAGCCGTCGCGACGCCGCCTTGACCCACATCAAGGATACGCGGCATCAGCTTGCCTGCATTGCGAAGCGCCGGTATGCATCCCGCACGCAACCCAGCAACTGCCCCTCCTCCACGGGCTCGGCAAGCACCCGGTAGATTTCACCGCAGTTCACCGCATCCATCACCAGACCGGCATCGGTGCCGGCGGTCAGCAGAATGCGCACCGTGCGCGGGTACATCATGCGCACGCGATGCAGGAACGAAGTGTCGTCCGCGTCGGCTGTTTCCAGACCGGAGATCACGACAGCAATCGCATCGGCGGCGAGCAGGGACAGGGCCTCGTCGGCACTGCACGCGCGCAGCACCTGCCAGTCCGCACGCGACAATGCCTCTTGCAATGCCAGTACGCGAGGATCAGTACCGACCAGCAGGATCGCGTGGCGTTCCACGGCGGCCGCCTGCCGCGACTGCAGCCGCCGTCCTTGCGCCAGCATGTGCGCGATGTCCTCCGGCGGCACCGCCCGGCTGAACAGGAAACCCTGCATTTCATCGCAAGGCTGCTTGCGCAGGTATTCGAACTGGTCCATCGTCTCCACGCCTTCGGCGATCGTCTGCAGCCCGAGATGATGCGCCAGCGCGAGGATGCTGCGCACCAGCGCTGCGCTGCCCGCGTGCACGTTCATCTCCCGGATGAAGGATTGGTCGATCTTGATGCGGTCCACCGGATAGCGGCGCAGGTAGCTCAGCGAAGAATAGCCGGTGCCGAAATCGTCCAGCGACAGGCTCAAGCCGAGCGCCTTGAGCTCGTGCATTGCAGCGATCGTCTGCTCGACGTTTTCCAGGATCAGGCTCTCGGTCAGCTCCAGTTCAAGCCATGCGGGGTCAAGCTCCGCTTCTTCCAGCGCGCTGCGCACCAGGGCGGGCAAGTCGGCCAGCCGGAACTGCAGCGCCGACAGGTTGACGCCCATGCGCAACGGCGGCAGGCCCTGCTCCTGCCATTGCCTGGCCTGCCGGCAGGCCTGCCGCAGCACCCATGCGCCGACTGCCGGCATCAGGCCGCAGTCTTCCAGCAGCGGCACGAAGCCACCGGGACCGACCAGCCCACGTTGCGGATGCCGCCACTGCAGCAGGGCTTCCACGCCGACCATTGCGCCGGAACGGAGGCTGAGCTGGGGCTGGTAATGCAACGAGAACTCACCCCGCTCAAGCGCCCGGTGCAGCTCGGCCTCGGTACGCGCGCGCAGCTCCAGACCACGGTCGATGTCCCGGCTGTATATGCGGAAACCGCCATCGCCGGCATCGCGGTCCGCCGCCGCGCGCGCCCGTCGCAGCAGATGCGCGATATCGGCTTCGTGCAATGGGTAAACTGCGGCCCCGATGCTGGCCCGCAAAAAAACCTCCTTGTCGCCGAGGCGTACCGGCTCCTCCAGCGCCGACAGCAGCGCATGCGCGTGGCGCCCGAGGGACGCGGGCTCCGCGGCTTCCGGCAGCACGAACGCAAACTCATCCTGCCCGAGCTGCGCGACAAAGCCATCGCCGACGCGGCACGCCTCGAGACGCGCCGCGAGCATGCGCAATACATCATCCATCGCGAGGCGTCCGAACAGGTGCAGCGCGCGGTCGAGCCGGTGCAGGCGGATGTCGAGCAGCGTCACGCCGCGTCCGCGTTTTGCCAGCACCGGCAGCCGTTCGTCCAGCAGCGCGCGGTTGGGCAACCCGGTCTGCGCGTCGTAGAACGCCATGTAGTACAGCTTGGACTCGGCGGCCATGCGTTGCTGCTCGCTCAGCATGTGGCCGAGCGAAAACGCGATGTCGTCGCCGACCTCGCGCAGCATCTGCACCACGTCGTCATCGAAGCAGCCTTCCTGACCGGCATACAGCATGAACACACCCGCCGTCTTGTCGCCCTCCTGCAGCGGCATGGCGGCGATCGCGCGATAGCCCCGCCGCGCCAGTTCGGCGCCGTCCATGTCCTGCGGCAGCGCCGACAGGTCGTTGAACACCGCGAGCTGTCCAGTGCGAAGGACGTGTGCGGCGAGCGCATCATCCCGCGCCGCCGGTTCCGGCGTGCGGTCCGTTTCACCATGGCAGGCGAGCATGCGGACGCACCCGTTGATGTCGTCGACCAGACCGATCCATGCGCAGCGGAACAGTCCGCACTCCACCGCAACGCGGCACGCATCCCGGTACAGCCCATCAGGAGAATCGGCACGGATCGCCGCACGATTAATGCCGCTAAGCATCATCAGGCTGCGGTTGCTGCGCGCCACTCCGGAGGCGGCATTACTCATTGTTCCCCGCAACGCGTTTCAGCAGCGCCGACACATGCTGCGACAGCTGCCAGCGATCGACAGGCTTTATGAGGACCTCGTCGGCGCCGGCGGCAAGTGCGCGCTGGCGCGACGCGGGATCATCGAGCGAGGTCACGATGACCAGCGGGATTGCGCGTGAGGATGGATGGTTCTTCAACGCCCGGGCGACCTCGAAACCGTCCATGCCGGGCATCATCATATCGAGGAGGATCAGGTCCGGACCTTCACGCAATGCGACTGCCACCGCATCCTGTCCGCGCCCGGCTGCCAGAGTACGGTAGCCGTCGGCTTTCATGAATACGTCCAGCAACTTGCGATTCCGCTCCTCGTCGTCAACGATCAGGATGGTCGGGGGATTCGGTGCCTGCATGCGATGCGCCTGGTTATTGGTTTCCTTGGCGGCAAGCTGCGACGGTCCTGCCACGCCTTTTCGGAGGCGCAGCTCCCGTTTCACTCTGGCAGCCTGCTGCGAGCGTGCAGCCTATCTTAGCAAGATAAACAAATCTCTTCAGGACATTCGCTTTTGCAGTCCGGAATTGCACGAAGAAAAATGGAGCGACGCCGAAAAAAAACCCGGGCGCGTGCCCGGGTTTGCGCGAATACGCCCGCTGCGTTAATTGAAGGTCTTGCCTTCCGCTGCCAGTTTGGCGAGCAGCGGCGCCGGCTTCCAGGCCTCGCCGTGGCGTCCCTTCGCATATTTTTCCATCGCCATCACGACGTTCTGCAGGCCGACGGTGTCCGCGTAGAACATCGGGCCGCCGCGGAACAGCGGGAAGCCGTAGCCGGTGAGGTAGACCATGTCGATGTCGGACGCGCGCTGCGCAATGCCTTCTTCCAGGATGTATGCGGCTTCATTTACCAGCGCATACACCAGGCGCTCGACGATCTCCTGGTCGCTGATCTTGCGGCGCTCGATGCCGAGCTCGGCCGAGTGCTTGACGATCATGTCATTGACGACCTGCGACGGATACGGCTTGCGGTCGCCCGGCTTGTAGTCGTACCAGCCGGCGGAAGTCTTCTGGCCGAAGCGTCCCATTTCGCACAGCAGGTCGGCCGTCTTCGAGTAGGTGACTTCCGGCTTCTCGATGTAGCGGCGCTTGCGGATGTACCAGCCGATGTCGTTGCCCGCGAGGTCGCCCATGCGGAACGGCCCCATCGCAAAGCCGAACTTTTCGATTGCCTTGTCCACCTGCTCCGGCAGGCAGCCCTCCTCCAGCAGGAAGCCGGCCTGGCGGCTGTACTGCTCGATCATGCGGTTGCCGATGAAGCCGTCGCATACGCCGGACACGACGCCGGTCTTCTTGATCTTCTTCGCCAGCTGCATCGAGGTCGCCAGCACATCCTTGCCGGTCTTCTCGCCGCGCACGATTTCCAGCAGCTTCATCACATTGGCCGGGCTGAAGAAGTGCAGGCCGATCACGTCCTGCGGCCGCTGGGTGAAGGAAGCGATCTTGTTGACATCGAGGGTCGACGTGTTCGATGCCAGGATCGCGCCCTGCTTCATCACCTCGTCCAGCTTCTTGAACACCTGCTCCTTGACGCCGATGTCTTCGAACACCGCCTCGACCACGATGTCGGCCTGAGCGATGTCGTCATACGACAGCGTGCCGGTGATCAGGCCGACGCGCTGCTCGAACTTCTCCTGCGTCAGCTTGCCCTTCTTCATGGTGTTCTCGTAATTCTTGCGGATTGTCGCCAGTCCCTTGTCCAGCGCCTCCGGCTTCATCTCGAGGATCTTGACCGGGATGCCAGCGTTGGCGAAGTTCATTGCGATGCCGCCGCCCATGGTGCCGGCGCCGATCACCGCAGCGCTCTTGATCGCGCGGGCCGGCGTATCTTCCGGCACATCAGGGATCTTGCTTGCCGCCCGTTCGCCGAAGAACGCATGGCGCAGCGCCTTCGACTCGGTGGTCTGGACCAGTTCCACGAACAGGTCGCGCTCGAACTTGATGCCGTCGTCGAACTTCATCGTGACTGCCGCAGCCACCGCATCGACGCACTTGAGCGGCGCCGGGAACGGGCCGGCCATCGCGCGCACCGTGTTGCGCGAGAACTGCAGGAAGCCTTCGTGGTTCGGATAATCGATCCTGATGTCGCGCACCTTCGGCAACGGCCGCGCGTCGGCCACCTTGCTGGCGAAAGCAATCGCGCCTTCCATCAGGTCGCCCTGGATCAATTCATTGAACAAAGCGGTCTTGGCCAGCTTCTCGGACGGCACCGGGTTGCCGGACACGATCATGTTCAGCGCCAGTTCCAGCCCGACGACACGCGGCAGGCGCTGGGTGCCGCCGGCGCCCGGGAGAATACCCAGCTTCACTTCCGGCAGCGCGATCTGCGCGCCGGGGGACACGACGCGGTAATGGCAGCCGAGCGCCAGCTCGAGGCCGCCGCCCATGCAAACGGTGTGGATCGCCGCGATCACCGGCTTGGTCGAATTCTCGACGACGTTTATGACCGTGTGCAGCGTCGGCTCGGCCAGCGCCTTGGGCGAATTGAATTCCTTGATGTCCGCGCCGCCGGAAAAGGCCTTGCCCGCACCGGTGATCACGATGGCCTTCACCGCATCGTCGTTCTGTGCCTGCTTCATTGCCTCGACGATCGCGGAGCGCGTCGCATGGCCCAGGCCGTTGACCGGAGGATTGTTGAGCGTGATGACGGCAACCGCGCCGTTGACCTTGTATTCGGCAGTCATATCTCTTCCTTGTAAATTAGATGTCAGTGGGAGCCTGATGCGGGCTTTTTTTATTTTGGAACGCCTAACTATACCGCAAAATAGAACGATCGTATTATTTTAAGAGAAAAAAATGCGGCGGCGCCGGAAGACACCGCTGCACTGCATTGAGGCAACCTGCAATTGCGCGTTCATCGTGGAAGGCGCGGCCCTATTCTCCGGCCAGCAGCGCGCTCAGCCGCTGCATCTCGGCCATCATCTCCGCCGGGAACGCTGTGTCGTCCCACGCGCGGTAGTTGCCGGATGCGTAGGCCAGCGCGTTCTTGAAGTAGGCATACGCGTTGAGCCGGTTGCGCACGAAATTGTTTTGCGTGCGCGTGACCTTGCCCGGCGCCCCGACGACGATGGAATTCGGCGGCACGATCGTACCTTCCTTCAGGAAGGTATGGCCGCCGATGATGCTGTTCTCGCCGATCACGCAGCCATCCATGATGGTGGAGTTGATGCCGACCAGGCAGTTGTCGCCGATGGTGCAGCCGTGAATGGTGCAGTGATGGGTGATCGAACAATGGCTGCCGATGATGGTATCGGTGCGGTCGCCGATGTGCAGCATCACGAAGTCCTGGATGTTGGTATACGCACCGATCACGATCTGCTTGTGCTCGGCGCGCGCCACCACGTTGGCCCAGATCGACGCATGCTCCTCCACCGTCACCTTGCCGTACAGGTGGGCGGTTTCATGCACGTACGCTGGATTGCGCAGCACCACATCCGGTCCGAATACCGGCATCACACCTCCAGCCATTCCTTGCGGATACTGGCATTGTGCCGCAGGTCGTCCGGCGTGCCTTCGAACACGATCGAGCCGTGCCCCATCACGTAGACCCGCTGCGAAATCTCCAGCGCGATCGCCAGCTTCTGCTCCACCAGCAGCACCGAGATGCCGCGGTTCTTCAGCTCCTTCAGGTATTCCGCCACCAGGTCCACGATCTTCGGTGCCAGGCCTTCGGTCGGCTCGTCGATCATGATCAGGTCCGGGTCGCCCATCAGCGTACGGCACAGCGTCAGCATCTGCTGCTCGCCGCCGGACAGCACGCCCGCCGCGGTATGCTGCCGCTCACGCAGGCGCGGGAACAACTTGTACATGTCGTCCACGCTCCAGCGCGACTTCTTGCCTTTCTTCTCGCCCAGGATCAGGTTCTGCTCGACGGTGAGCGTCGGGAACACGTCGCGGTTTTCCGGCACGTAGCCGAGGCCCCTGTGCGCGATCTCGAAGGCTTTCAGGCCGGTGATTTCCTCACCCTTGAACTTGATCGAGCCTTCCACGTCGACGTGGCCCATCGTCGCTTTCACCGTGGTCGAGCGCCCCACCCCGTTGCGGCCCAGCAGGCTGACGATCTCCCCCTCGCCGACGTTCAGGTCCACCCCGTGCAGCACATGGCTCTTGCCGTAGTACGCATGCAGGTCCTTGATTTCGAGTATTGCCATTTTCCCCTCTCAACTGGTTATGCTGGCTCCACGGTCCGGCTGGCAGGCCGGACCGCTTCCGCGGGAGCAAGGCATGCCTTGCTAAACCCCCGCTTCAGCCACCGGTGCATGGCCGCCGAGGTAGGCTTCCTGCACTTTCTGGTTGTTGCGGATGTTGGCGGGCTTGTCGCAGGCGATCACCTCGCCATACACCACCACCGCGATCTTGTCGGCCAGGCCGAACACCACGCTCATGTCGTGCTCCACCATCAGTAGCGTCTTGCCGACGGTGACCTTGCGGATCAGCTCGACCGCCGCATCCGACTCGGAACGGCTCATGCCCGCCGTCGGCTCGTCCAGCAGGATCACGTCGGCACCGCCGGCAATGGTGATGCCGATTTCCAGCGCGCGCTGCTCCGCATAGGTAAGCAGCCCCGCCAGCGTGTCCCGGCGGCGGCGCAGGCCGATCTGCTCGAGCACCTGCTCGGCGCGCTCATGCGCATCCTTCAGGCCGTTCAGGCGATGCCAGAAGGAGTACTTGTAGCCGAGCGACCACAGCACCGCGCAGCGCAGGTTTTCATACACCGAAAGCCGGTGGAAGATGTTGGTGATCTGGAAGCTGCGCGACAGACCGCTGCGGTTGATCTCGAAGGGCTTGAGGCCAAGGATGCTCTTGCCGTTCAGCAGGATCTCACCGGACGATACCGGGAAGCGCCCCGAGATCAGGTTGAACAGCGTGGACTTGCCCGCGCCGTTGGGCCCGATGATGGCGAAGCGTTCGCCTTTGGGCACTTGCAGGTTGGCGCCGCGGATGATTTCGGACTTGCCGAAACTCTTGCGCACGTCTTTCAGTTCGAGGGCCAGCGCGCTCATGCCTCTGCCCTCCGGATCAGGTGTTCAATTTCGCTATTCACTTCGCCCCACACTCTCTGGAAAGACTTTTTCGCAAGCCAGAACGCGGCACCGCCAGCGGCGAGGAGCGCTCCGGCAACGAGCCACCCGGTCGGCTTCGCGGTATCGACGATAAAGCCGAACAGTTTCGTTTCGGTGCCGTTCACTGACTCCAGCGTCAGGTGATACATCATTTCGATCAACGCCACCAGCCCGAGCGCCGCCACCGCGCCGGTGATGCACACGGCGACCACTTGCGGCCAGATCTGCTTGTACTTGCCGTACTTGGCCACGCGCAGGTTCATCATGATGATGCTGGCGATGCCGCCCGGCGCATACATCACGATCAGGATGAAGAACACGCCGAGGTAGAGCTGCCAGGCCTTGGTGAAATCGGACAGCATCACGGTCAGGAATACGCCGATGATGGCGCCGATCATCGGGCCGAAGAAGAAGCCGACGCCGCCGATGAAGGTAAACAGCAGCACGCCGCCGGAACGCAGCGCGCTGACGTTTTCCGCAGTGACGATCTCGAAGTTGATCGCCGACAGCCCGCCGGAAATACCGGCGAAGAAACCCGACAGGATCAGGGTCAGATAGCGCGCCCACTGGGTATCGTAGCCGATGAATTCCACCCGCTCCGGATTGTCGCGCACCGCGTTGATGATGCGCCCGAGCGGGGTCTGCGTGAATGCGAACATGCCGATGGTGCTGATGAACAGCCATGCGGCGATCAGGTAATACACCTGGATCTGCGGGCCGAAGGTGACGCCGAGGAATTTCTCACCGTACACGCGATTGGTCGAGATGCCGCCTTCGCCGCCGAAGAAACCCGGGAACATCAGCGAGCAGGCAAACACCAGCTCGACGATGCCCAGCGTGATCATCGCGAACGTCGTGCCCGATTTCTTCGTCGTCACATAGCCGAACAGGATGCCGAAGAACATGCCGGCCAGGCCGCCGACCAGCGGAATCAGCGTGACCGGCATCCAGATCTGGCCGCCGGCGGCCATGTTCATCGCATGGATCGCGAAGAATGCGCCAAGGCCGGAATACACCGCGTGTCCGAAGGACAGCATGCCGCCCTGCCCGAGCAGCATGTTGTAGGACAGGCCGAAGATCATCACGGTGCCGATCTGCGACAGGATCGACAGCGACGCGCCGGAATTGAAGATCATAGGCGCGACGATCAGGATCAGCGCGAACAGGCCCCAGACGATCCAGCGCCCGAGGTTCACCGGCTTGTAGGTGAGGGTGTTTGTCATGGTCATCGTATTCATTGGATCAGCCCTCCCGCGTACCCATCAGACCGCGCGGCCTGAAGATAAGGATCAGCACCAGCAGCAGATACGGCATGATCGGCGCGACCTGCGAAATGGTGAGATTGAGCACCGGATAGCCGAAGGTATCCGGCGTGATCACGGCGCCGAAGCTCGTAAACAGCGTTGCGAAGGAGTGGTCGAGCGCAACCGCGAAGGTTTGCAGCACGCCGATCAGCAGCGACGCCAGCAAGGCGCCCGCCAGCGACCCCATGCCGCCGACCACCACGACCACGAAGATGATGCTTCCGACCGTCGCGGCCATGCCAGGCTCGGTGACGAAGGCGTTGCCGCCGATCACCCCCGCCAGGCCCGCCAGCGCGCAGCCGCCGCCGAACACCAGCATGAACACGCGCGGCACGTTATGGCCGAGCGACTCCACCATGTCGGGATGGGTCAGCGCCGCCTGGATCACGAGCCCGATCCGCGTCTTTGTCAGCACCAGGAAGATCGACACCAGCATCAGCACGGCGATCAGCATCATGAAGCCGCGGTAGATCGGGAACGTCGTCGTGTACAGGGTAAACAGCGGCCCGTCCAGTTCAGCCGGAATCGGATACGGAACCGCCGCGCGGCCCCAGATCAGTTGCACCAGTTCGACCAGCACGTAGGACAGGCCGAAGGTGAACAGCAATTCGGGAATGTGCCCGTACTTGTGCACCGAGCGCAGGCCGTAGCGTTCGACCACGGCGCCGATCACCCCCACCAGGAGCGGTGCGACGACCAGCGCCGGCCAGAAGCCGATCTTGATGCTGATCGCATAGGCAAAGTACGCGCCCAGCATGTAAAAGCTTGCGTGCGCGAAATTGAGCACGCCCATCATGCTGAAAATCAGCGTCAATCCGGAAGAAAGCATGAACAGCAGCAGACCGTAGCTCATGCCGTTCAGCAACGTGATTAAAGTAAACTCCACGAGGCACCCCTATAACTTACCTGTCACTTACGAATTCATGTACGACCGTACTATTTTTCGTCCGCAAAAAAGCAGCGTGCGGCGCCCGCCGACACGCTGCCTGCGTAGAAAAATCAGGACGGACGCTTCATCTGGCAGGAGGTCGGCTGCGCACCCACATGGGCGTCCAGCTTGACGTCGGTTTTCCAGCCAAAGCCGGTATTTTCCTGGTCATACTTCACATCCTTGCCGTTGACCTTGGTCCAGGTGGCGATGTACAACGGCTGCTGCAGCTGGTGGTCGGTCTTGCGCATCTCGACCTCGCCGTTCAGGCTGGGCACCTTCAGCCCCTCCATCGCCAGCGCCACCTTCACCGGGTCGGTCGACTTGGCCTGGGTGATCGCCTTGCCCAGCAATTGCAGGCCGGTATAGGTCTGGAGCACATAGTAGTCGTCGTTGTATTTCTTCTTGAAACCCTCGACGATATCCTTGCCGACGAACTTCTCGTTATTGACATTCCAGATGCCGACGTACTTCACGCGCTCGGCGCCGGCGGCGCCCATCGCGGTCGGCACCCCGGTGGTGGAGGCGTAATACGTATAGAAATTGGCTTCGAGGTTCGCATCGCGCGCCGCCTTGATCAGCAGCGCGAGGTCGGCGCCCCAGTTGCCGGTGATGATGGTATCCGCGCCGGAGGCCTTCATCTTCGCGACATAGGGTGCGAAGTCCTTCACCTGGCCGATCGGGTGCAGGTCGTCGCCGACGATCTGCACGTCGGGACGCTTGCGCTTCAGGTATTCCTTGGCCGCACGCGTGACCTGGTGGCCATGCGCATAGTTCTGGCCAATGATGTAGACCTTCTTGATGTTCTGGTTCTTCTCGATGAACGAGGTCAGCGCCTCCATCTTCTGGTCGGAATTCGCATCCAGACGGAAATGCCAGAAGCTGCACTTGCTGTTGGTCAGGTCCGGGTCGACCGCGGCGTAATTGATGAACACCACTTCCTTGCCCGGATTGCGCTCATTGTGCTTGTTGACGGCGTCGATCAGCGCCAGCGCGGCGCCGGAGCCGTTGCCCTGGATGATATAGCGGTAGCCCTGGTCGATCACGGTCTTGAGGACCGACAGCGACTCCTGCGGGCTTGCCTTGTTGTCGAATCCGACGACCTCGAACTTGTGCTCGCCGGCCCATTTCTCGGCGTTCGCCTTCTCGGCGATGAACTGCCAGCTCTTTAGAATGCCTTGGCCCACGGGAGCGAACGGTCCGGACAGCGGGTCGATGAACGCCATTCTTACCGTCTCCGCATGCGCGGTCATCGGCAACGCGAATGCGGCTGCAAGGGAAAGCGGGATGATCAGGGACTTGAATTGAGTAGCCATTGTCTCTTCCTTATAAATGTTATGTGGTTTACAGCATATCCATGGTTAAACCCAGTGTAAAGCGTTGATCAGCTGGTGTTCGTCATGTCTTTTCCCTCCACGCGTGGATCGATGATGTTACCTGCTGCTGCAGGAGTAAGCCCGCGCCGGGCATGGGGAAGGCCCGGGCATTCGACAGCGCGGCGGGGCATCCCCGGCCGGCGCTGCGCGCAAGGTAATTCAACGATGCTGTATTCGCTGCGCCGCAGCGAACTGCGGCATGGCCCCGCTTCGGCGCCATGCCGCGACCATCATGAACAACTGGTCAGGAGGGGCGTGCCGGACGCTTCATCTGGCACGAGGTCGGCTGGGTGGCCACGTAGCTTTCGATCTTCTGATCCATGCTCCAGCCATAGCCGGTATTTTCCTGGTCGTACTTGACCTTCTTGCCGTCCACCTTGGCCCAGGTGGAAATGTAGAGCGGCTGCTGCAGCTGGTGATCGACGGCGCGCATCTCGACCTCGCCGTTGATTGCCTTGACCTTCATGCCTTCCAGCGCGAACGCGACCTTCACCGGATCGGCCGAGTTGGTGTCCTTGGCCGCCTTGGTCACCATCTGGACGACGGTGTAGATATCCTGCACGTAGAAGTCGTCGTTGTACTTCTTCTTGAAGGCTTCGACGATTTCCTTGCCGGCGAAGGTCTCGTTGTTCGGGATCCAGTAGGCGACCTGCTTGACCATGCCCGCGGTGGCGCCGCCCATCGCGGTCGGAACACCCGAGGTGCCGGCGTAGTAGGTATAGAACTTGGCAGTCAGGCCCGCGTCCTTCGCGGCCTTGACCAGCAGTGCCAGGTCGGCGCCCCAGTTGCCGGTGATGACGGCATCGGCGCCGGAAGCCTTGATCTTCGCGACGTAGGGAGCGAAGTCCTTCACCGTGGCGATCGGGTGCAGGTCGTCGCCGACGATCTGCACGTCGGGGCGCTTGCGCTTCAGGTATTCCTTGGCGGCACGCGTGACCTGGTGGCCGTGCGCGTAGTTCTGGCCGATGATGTAGACCTTCTTCAGCTCCTGGTCCTTGGCCATGTAAGAGGTCAGCGCCTCCATCTTCATGTCGGAGTTGGCGTCGAAGCGGAAGTGCCAGAAGCTGCACTTGCTGTTGGTCAAATCGGGATCGATCGCAGAATAGTTCAGGAACACGATTTCCTTGCCCGGGTTGCGCTCGTTGTGCTTGTTGACGGCATCAACCAGTGCCAGCGCGACGCCGGAACCGTTGCCCTGGGCGATGTAGCGATAGCCCTGGTCGATCACCGTCTTGAGCTGATTCAGGGATTCCTGCGGGCTACCCTTGCCGTCGAAGGCGTTCACCTCGATGGTATGGTTGCCACCCCATTTTTGCTGGTTGGCCATTTCCGTGAACATGCGGAAGGTGTTCAGCTGGTTCTGGCCGATCGGTGCGAACGGGCCGGACATGGTTTCGATCATGGCGATCTTGATCGTGTCGGCCTGTGCCGGGGCGGCAAAAGCTGCGGCTACGGAGAATGCGAGAACGAGGGGACGCATCTTCATCATCATTTGTCTCTTTTCCTTTGGTGTAGTTGTTGAAACGATGGCTGATTGGCTTCTGTTCTTGTACATCAAACCCGCCGGGGACGTCTCCGCCCCGGCCGATATCCTTACGCGGTCGGCAGCTTGTACTCCTTGAACTGGTCACGAATGCGGTTCTTGAGCACCTTGCCGGTGGCGCCGATCGGCAGCGCGTCGACGAAGACCACGTCGTCCGGCGTCCACCACTTGGCGATCTTGCCCTCGAAGAACGTGATCAGTTCTTCCTTGCTGACCTCGGCACCCGGCTTCTTCACCACGACTAGCAGCGGGCGCTCGTCCCACTTCGGGTGGTGCACGCCGATGCAGGCGGCCTGCTGCACCGAGGGGTGCGCCATTGCAATGTTTTCCAGGTCGATCGACCCGATCCATTCGCCGCCCGACTTGATCACGTCCTTGCTGCGGTCGGTGATCTGCATGTAGCCGTCGGGGCTGATGGTGGCGACGTCGCCGGTGGGGAACCAGCCGTCCTGCAGCACATCCCCGCCCTCGCCCTTGAAGTAGCTGCTGATGATCCACGGACCGCGCACCAGCAGGTTGCCGTAGGTCTTGCCGTCCCAGGGCAATTCCTTGCCGTCGTCGCCGACGATCTTCATGTCAACGCCGAAGATCGCATGGCCCTGCTTTTCGAGCAGCGCCTGCTTCTGTTCCTCCGGCAGATCCAGGTGACGGCCCTGCAGCGTGCAGGCGGTGCCGAGCGGAGACATTTCCGTCATGCCCCACGCATGCACCACCTCGACGCCATACTGGTGGCGGAAGGTCTTCATCATTGCCGGCGGACAGGCGGAGCCGCCGATCACGGTGCGCTTGAAGGTGGAGAACTTGAGGTTGTTCTGGCCCACATAGGTGAGCAGGCCGAGCCAGACTGTCGGCACGCCGGCGGAGAAGGTCACCTTCTCCTGCTCGAACAGTTCATAGATCGACTTGCCGTCGAGCGCCGGTCCGGGGAAGACCATCTTGGCGCCGGTCAGCGGCACGGAATACGGCAGGCCCCAGGCGTTGACGTGGAACATCGGCACCACGGGCAGCACCGCATCGCGCGCCGAAACATTGAGCGCGTCCGGCATCGTCGATGCGTACGAATGCAGCACAGTGGAGCGGTGCGAATAGAGCGCCCCCTTCGGGTTGCCGGTAGTGCCTGAGGTGTAGCACAGGCTGGACGCCGAATTCTCGTCGAACATCGGCCACTCGAACTGGTCCGAGCTCTTCTCGATCAGGTCCTCGTAGCACATCAGGTTCGGGATCTTCGACTCGGCCGGCATGCGGTCGCGGTCGCACATCAGCACGAAGCCCTTGACCGTCTTGCAGTGTGCCGCGAAGGCCTCGACCAGCGGCACGAAGGTCAGGTCGAAATACAGGTACTGGTCTTCCGCATGGTTCACGATGTACGCGATCTGCTCGGGATGCAGGCGCGGGTTAATCGTGTGCATCACTGCGCCCGAACCGGAGATCGCGTAATACAGTTCCATGTGCCGGTAACCGTTCCACGCGAGCGTCGCGACGCGGTCGCCCAACTTCACGCCGAGGCCGGCCAGCGCATTGGCCATCTGGCGCGCGCGGCGGTGGCAGTCGCGATAGGTGTAGCGGTGGATATCACCCTCGACGCGGCGCGACACGATTTCGTTATCGCCGAAAAAACGGTCCGCATGTTGGATGATGCTGGAGATAAGCAATGGGCGGTCCATCATCTGGCCCATCAAGGGGCTCTTCGGGTACTGCGACATCCTGCCTCCTCGGGTGTGGTTAGAGTGTTGCCACTAAATTAGCAGTGATTTTTGAACGACCGTACGAAAACCGTCAATGACTTTCGATGGTGCGCCGCATCAATGTCACGTATGCGACGTTTCGCCCCGCACCGACAGCGTCCGGCGCTGTTCCAGAATACGTGATTACGCGGCGCAGCATCGCGTGCAGATCAAGCTTTGGTGAAAAGCGGACCGCGGGCGCGGGGAGCGCCCGCCACATGTCACGCGGCCTTCATTCAGGTCCGGTAGGACGGGTCGATGCGATCGAGACGGCGCAGCAGGCCCGGCCACGCAAGCATGCCGCCCTGCGCCTTGGTGACGGCCTTGGCCTGCTTCTGCGCCCCTTCGATGATCGCGTCGGGTATCGGGATGAGCTCGCCGCCGCCCGCCTGCGCCCTCACCTGGATCATGCACGCAGCCTCGAACACATACATGTTGAGGAAGGCATCCGCGATGGTCGGACCGAGCGTCAGCAGGCCGTGGTTGCGCAGCATCAAGAACGACTTGGCGCCGAGGTCGGCGACAAGCCGCGGCTTTTCATCGGCGTTCAGCGCCACGCCTTCGTATCCGTGATAAGCCAGGCTCGAGAGCACGAAGATCGACTGCTGCGACAGCGGCAGCAGTCCTGCCTTCTGCGCCGATACCGCCACACCGTTGACGCTATGCGTATGCAGCACGCACAGCGCGTCGTGGCGGACCGCGTGGATGGCGGAGTGGATCGTGAACCCGGCCGGGTTGACGGGGAACGGCGATTCATCCAGCTTGTTGCCGTCGAGGTCGATCTTCACCAGCGAGGAGGCGGTGATTTCATCGAACATCAAGCCGTAGGGATTGATCAGGAACTGGTCGTCGGTGCCCGGCACGCGCGCGGTGATATGGGTGAAGATCAGGTCGCTCCAGCCGAACTGCGCGACGAGGCGGTAGCATGCGGCGAGGTCGGTGCGGACCTGCCATTCCTCCGGAGAAACCCGGTCTTGCAAGGATGGGATCGCCAGCTTTTCGGGGGCGTTCATGTGGGGTCTCCTCTTCTCTGTCAAAATAAGGTGCCGGTTTCGGCAGTCGAATGGCTTTGCAGTATCGGCACACCACGTTCCGCAACACTGTCAACTTCTTAACAATCGCTATGGCTATCCGTGCTGTCACTGACATCGATAAAAGCGCCCTGCTTCGCATGTCATGGCTCTCTGGCTTCCCTGATGATGTCATTGCCGACGCCGCCGGCTGCGGCAGCCTGCGCATGTTGGAAGGCGGCACGCTGCTGCATGCGCGCGGCGCCGAGGCGGACGGCTTCTACACCATCGCCAGCGGCTCGGTCCGCTTCACGAGGACAACCGCGGACGGCCACGCGACCACCATCGGCGTGCTCGACGCGCCCAACAGCTTCGGCGAGATTTCGCTGTTCGATGGCCTTCCGCGCTCGCACGACGGCTACGCGGTCGGGCCGACCGTCGTGCTGTTCCATGCGAAGAGCGATTTCCTGCACCTGCTGGCCCGCCACCCGTCGATCTACGCGCGCTTCGCAAAAATGCTCAGCCTGCGCCTGCGCGCCACCTTCGACCTGGTGGAAGAAGCCGCGGTGTCGCCGCTGCAGCAGCGGCTGGCGCGCCGACTGCTCGAACTGGCGCACCTGCGCCCCTCGGCAATGAATGCGGCAACGAACACGCGCGGCCGCGAGGTGCCGCTCACGCAGGAAGAACTCGGGCAGCTCCTGGGCAAGTCGCGCCAGAGCATTTCGAAGACCCTGCATGTATGGGAACAAAACGGGTTGATACAGACCAAATATGGCCGTGTCTCGATCAAGCAACCCGACGCGCTGCGCAAGCTCGCCTATCCCGAAGCCGAGCGCGTACCGCGCAAGACCAGCGCCGCCGCCCGCTAGCGCGCGCAGCAAGGATATTTCATGAACGCACCCGAGAACCCCGTCCGCCGCCTCGCGGCAGATGCCCTGTCATTCGAAAACTCATATGCCTCGCTGCCGCCCGACTTCTATACGCGGCTGCGTCCCACGCCGGTACCCGACCCCTGCCTGGTCGGCGCCAGCGCTGCCGCCGCGCAACTGATCCATCTCGATCCGGCCGAGTTCGCACAGGACAGCTTCGTGCAGGCCTTCGCCGGCAATCGCCTCCTGCCTGGTTCGATTCCGCTGGCGGCGGTTTATTCCGGCCATCAATTCGGTGTCTGGGCCGGACAGCTCGGCGACGGCCGCGCCATCCTGCTGGGCGACGTGCCGGCTGCCGGGCCGTCGGAAGACAATCCCTCCGGCCGCATCGAGGTGCAACTGAAGGGATCAGGCCTGACGCCGTATTCGCGCATGGGCGACGGCCGCGCGGTGCTGCGCTCGTCGATCCGCGAATTCCTTTGCTCGGAAGCGATGGCCGCGCTCGGCATCCCCACCTCGCGCGCGTTGTGCGTGGTGGGCACTGACATGCCGGTGATGCGCGAGTCGCTGGAAACCGGCGCGATCGCCACCCGCATGGCGCCGACCTTCATCCGCTTCGGCTCCTTCGAGCACTGGTTTTACAACAACCGCAAGGATGCGCTGCAGACGCTCGCCGACTATGTGATCGACCGCTTCTATCCGGCCCTGCGCGCCGCCGCCAATCCCTACCAGGCGCTGCTGGCCGAGGTCACGCGGCGCACCGCCGAACTGATCGCGCAATGGCAGGCAGTCGGCTTCATGCATGGCGTGATGAATACCGACAACATGTCCATCCTTGGCCTGACCATCGACTACGGCCCCTTCGGGTTCATGGAAGCGTTCGATGCGCGCCACATCTGCAACCACAGCGATTACCAGGGCCGGTATGCGTACCAGATGCAGCCGCGCATCGGCCAGTGGAACTGCTTTGCGCTCGGCCAGGCGCTGCTGCCGCTGATCGGCGAGGTCGAGGACGCGCAGGCGGCGCTGGAGGGGTACAAGCCGGCATACGACGCGAAGCTGGAGGCGCTGCTGCACGCGAAGCTGGGCCTGCGTGCGGCGCAGGCGGACGATGGCGCGCTGATCGATGCGATGTTCGCGCTGATGCAGGACAACCACGTCGACTTCACCCAGTTCTTCCGGCGCCTGGGAGATCTGGAGGTCGACAACCCGGCGTCCGACGAACCGCTGCGCGACCTGTTCATCGACCGTCCCGCATTCGATGCCTGGGCCGCGCAGTACCGGCAACGGCTGAAGCAGGAAAACAGCGTGGATGCCGCGCGCCGGCCCGCAATGCATAGCGTCAACCCGAAATATGTACTTCGCAATTACCTTGCACAAGTGGCGATAGAAAAGGCGCAAAATAAGGATTTTTCTGAAGTTGACAAATTGCTCACGATTCTTGAAAAACCCTTCGACGAGCAGCCGGAGAACGACCGCTACGCCGAACTGCCGCCCGACTGGGCAAGCCATCTGGAAGTGAGTTGCTCATCATGATGAACAAGGTAACCAAGTCCGACGCCGAATGGCGCGCAGAGCTCGACCCCATGGAGTACAAGGTCACGCGCGAGGCGGCGACCGAGCGCGCCTTCACCGGCCGCTACTGGGATCACCACGAGCATGGCATCTATACCTGCGTCTGCTGCGGCACGCCGCTGTTTGAATCGGACGCCAAGTTCGACTCGGGCTGCGGCTGGCCGAGTTATTTCAAGCCCCTCAACCCCGAGCACGTCGCCGAGCGCGTTGACCGCACTCATGGCATGATACGCACCGAAATCCTGTGCAATGTATGCGATGCGCATCTCGGCCACGTCTTTCCTGACGGACCGCCGCCGACCGGCCTGCGCTATTGCATCAATTCCGCGGCACTGCGTTTCGATCCCAGCAACTGAAGGATAACTATCGATGAAGTTCCTGTTCGACCTGTTTCCGGTCATTCTCTTCTTCGCCATGTTCAAGTGGGGCGAAGCCAACCCCGACGCGGCCCTGGCGCTCGCGCAGAAATTCCTGAGCGGCGTGGTCGCCGGCGGTGAAGCGAGCGCGGCCCAGGCGCCGATCATGCTCGCCACCGGCATCGCGATCGTCGCCACCTTTGCCCAGATCGGCTACCTGCTGCTGCGCGGCCGCAAGGTCGACACCATGCTCTGGGTTTCGCTCGCGATCATCACCTTGTTCGGCGGTGCCACCATCTATTTCCACAACGAGACATTCATCAAGTGGAAGCCGACGGTTCTCTACTGGCTCTTTGGCGCCGCATTGCTGTTCGCGCAGCTGGCGCTCGGCAGGAACCTGATCCGCCTGATGATGGAAAAGCAGATTACGCTGCCCGATGATGTCTGGCAAAAACTCAATTTGTCCTGGGCCGGATTCTTCAGCGTCATGGGCCTGGTCAACCTGTATGTCGCCTACACGTTCCCGACGGCGTTCTGGGTCAACTTCAAACTGTTCGGCTTTACCGGGATGATGATCGCCTTCGTCATCGCGCAAAGCATGTTCCTGTCGAAATATGTGAAGGATTCGCGATGAGCGAACGCATCGAAAAAATCCGGAGCCGGCTGACCGCAACTTTTGCGCCGGTGGAATGTCAATTGGTGGATGATTCGCACCTGCATGCCGGCCATGCAGGCGCTGCCTCGGGCGCAGGTCATTACAGCGTGCGCCTGGTTTCCGACCGTTTTGATGGGTTAAATCGCGTGGCGCGCCACCGCCTGGTGTATGATTGCCTCCGCGACATGATGACCAGCGACATACACGCTCTCAACATCATTGCACTGGCGCCGTCGGAAGTATCACAATAATGATTGATGCGCCCCGTTTTTAACCTTCCATCCTCTGTAATTAGGAACGAATAATGACTTTGAAACCCGCTCGCTTGCTGATGCTGCTTGTTGCCGCAGTCGCATTGCCCGCCTTCGCACAGAACCTCGCAGTGGTGAACGGCAAGCCCGTGCCCTCCTCCCGCGCCGACGCGATGGTCAAGCAGCTTGCCGCGCAGGGCCAGCCCGACACGCCGCAACTGCGCGCAATGGTCAAGGAAGAGCTGATCAACCGCGAGATTCTGATCCAGGAAGCCGACAAGCTGGGCCTGTCGAATTCGCCGGACGTCAAGAACCAGGTGGAGATTGCCCGCCAGTCGATCGCCATCCGCGCGCTGGTCCAGGACTACCTGAAGAAGAACCCGGTCAAGGACGCCGAGATCCAGGCCGAATACGACAAGTTCAAGGCGCAGGCCGGCGACAAGGAATACCACGCCCGTCACATCCTGGTGGACAAGGAAGACGAAGCCAAGGCCATCATCACCAAGCTCAAGGGCGGCGCCAAGTTCGAGGACCTCGCCAAGCAATCCAAGGATCCGGGCTCCGCTGCCAACGGTGGCGACCTCGACTGGGCATCCCCGGCCTCCTTCGTGAAGCCGTTCTCCGACGCGATGGTCGGCCTGCAGAAGGGCCAGATCACCGAAACCCCGGTCAAGACCCAGTACGGCTACCACGTGATCAAGCTGGAAGATGTGCGCGCCGCAAAGCTGCCGCCTCTGGAAGAGGTCAAGCCGCAGATCGCGGAATCGCTGCAGCAGAAGAAGCTGCAGGCTTTCCAGGACGACCTGCGCAAGAAGGCGAAGATCCAGTAAGCCTGGTCCGCATGAATAAAAAAAGCCGCGCATTGCGCGGCTTTTTTATTGTCCCGGCGTCGCCCGCCTGCTGCGTCCGGCGCAGGCGGGGCCGGGCTTCTCCGGCATTCCCGCTTGCGCCGCAACGTCGGCCGCTCGCGCTACGCGGCGCGCATCATCCCACCCACTTCCGCGCATTGCGGAACATGCGCATCCACGGCGAATACTCGCCCCAGTTATCCGGATGCCAGGAGTGCTGCACCGTGCGGAATACCCGTTCCGCATGCGGCATCAGCACGGTAAAACGGCCGTCCGGCGTCGTCACCGAAGTGATGCCGCGCGGCGACCCGTTCGGGTTGTACGGATAGGACTCGGTCGCCTGACCCTTGTTGTCGATCCAGCGCATCGCGGCGATCGCGCGGTCGATGTTTCCAGTCTGCGAGAAGTCCGCATAGCCTTCGCCGTGCGCCACCGCGATCGGGCTCTGGGTGCCGGCCATCCCGTTGAAGAAGATCGACGGTGAATCCAGCACCTCCACCATCGCGAATCGCGCTTCGAACTGTTCCGACTTGTTGCGGGTGAACTTCGGCCAGTCCTGGGCGCCGGGGATGATGGATTTCAGGTTGCTCATCATCTGACAGCCGTTGCAGATGCCGAGCGCAAAGGTATCGCCGCGGTTGAAGAAGCCGGCGAACTGCTCGGCCAGCTTCGCGTTGAACAGGATGGTCTTGGCCCATCCTTCGCCCGCCCCCAGCACGTCGCCGTAGGAGAAACCGCCGACCGCGATGAAGCCCTTGAAATCGTCCAGCCGCGCGCGGCCGGCAATCAGGTCGCTCATGTGCACATCGACCGCCTCGAAGCCGGACTTGTGCATCACGTACGCGGTCTCCACATGCGAATTCACGCCCTGCTCGCGCAGGATCGCGACGCGCGGTTTGCTGCCGGTGCCGATGTACGGCGCGGCAATGTCTTCCTGCGGATCGAAGGCCAGCTTCGGCGTCATGCCGGGATCGGCGGCGTCCAAGATGCGGTCGTATTCGGCATCGGCGCAGGCCGGGTTGTCGCGCAGCCGCGCAATGCGCCAGCTGGTTTCGCTCCACAGGCGCTGCAGCTCGACGCGCGGCTGCTGGTAGACCACTCTCGCGTCGCGCGTGAACTCGATCGCATCGCGGTCATTCAGCTTGCCGATGATGTGGCTGCAGGCGCCGAGCTTGAACGCGCGCAGCACGTTCATCACATCCGACTTCTGCTCCGCCCGGACCTGGATCACCGCGCCCAGCTCTTCGCTGAACAGGCAGCGCAGCGTCATGTCGTTGCGCCGCTCGGCGACCTGGCCGGCCCAGTTCTTCGCCTCGCCGGAGTCGGATGCATGCTCGCCTTCCATGGTCAGGATGTCGAGGTTCACCGACAGGCCGGTGCGGCCGGCGAACGCCATTTCGCACAGCGTCGTGTACAGGCCGCCGTCGGAACGATCGTGGTAGGCGAGCAGCTTGCGCTCCGCGTTCAGTTGCTGGATCGCGTTGAAGAAGGCTTTCAGGTCTTCCGGATTGTCGATGTCCGGCGTATCGTTGCCGATCTGCTGCATCACCTGCGCCAGCGCCGACGCGCCCATCCGGTTCCTGCCACGGCCGAGGTCGATCAGGATCAGTGCCGTTTCGCCCTGGTCCGTGCGCAACTGCGGCGTCAGCGCCAGGCGCACATCGGGCACCGGCGCGAACGCCGACACGATCAGCGATACCGGCGAAACCACTTCCTTGCTGCCTTCCGCATCCTTCCAGGTGGTGCGCATCGACAGCGAATCCTTGCCCACCGGGATGCTGATGCCGAGCGCCGGGCACAACTCCATGCCGACCGCCTTCACCGTGTCGAACAGCGCGGCATCCTGCCCCGGCTGTCCGCAGGCCGCCATCCAGTTGGCCGACAGCTTGATGTCGGAGATGTCGGCGATCGGCGCGGCGGCAATGTTGGTGATCGCCTCGCCCACCGCCATGCGGCCGGAGGCGGCGGCATCGATCACCGCAACCGGCGTGCGCTCGCCCATTGCCATCGCTTCGCCGAGATAGCCGTCGAAACTCATCGTGGTCACCGCACAGTCCGCGACCGGCACCTGCCACGGCCCGACCATCTGGTCGCGCACCGTGGTCGCGCCCACCGTCCGGTCGCCGATGGTGATCAGGAAGGACTTGTCCGCCACCGTGGGCAGGCGCAGCACGCGCTGCGCCACATCCGCCAGTTCCATGCCGGTCAGGTCGACCGGCGGATAATCGTTTTTCACATGCGCGACGTCGCGGTGCATCTTCGGCGGCTTGCCGAGCAGGACATCCATCGGCATGTCGACCGGATAGTTGTCATGTTCCGGATCGATCACCTTCAGCTGGCGCTCTTCGGTCGCCACCCCGACCACCGCGAACGGGCAGCGCTCGCGATCGCACAGGTAGCGGAACAACTCGAGGCTCTGCGGCGAAATCGCCAGCACATAGCGTTCCTGCGACTCGTTGCTCCAGATTTCCTTGGGCGCCATGCCGCTCTCTTCCAGCGGCACCTTGCGCAGGTCGAACACCGCGCCGCGCTTGGCGTCATTGGTCAGCTCGGGGAAGGCATTGGACAGGCCGCCGGCGCCGACGTCATGAATGGACAGCACCGGATTGTCGTCGCCCATTGCCCAGCACGCATTGATGACTTCCTGCGCGCGGCGCTCCATTTCCGGGTTGCCGCGCTGCACCGAGTCGAAATCCAGGTCAGCGGTATTGGTGCCGGTCGCCATCGAGGAGGCGGCGCCGCCGCCCATGCCGATGCGCATGCCCGGGCCGCCGAGCTGGATCAGCAGGCTGCCCACCGGCAGCTCCTGCTTTTTCGTATGCTTGGCCGAGATGTTGCCCATCCCGCCCGCAATCATGATCGGCTTGTGATAGCCGTAGACCTTGCCCGCGACGTTCTGCTCGTAGGTGCGGAAATACCCGGCGAGATTGGGCCGGCCGAACTCGTTGTTGAATGCGGCGCCGCCGATCGGGCCGTCGATCATGATCTGCAGCGGCGACGCGATGCGGTCCGGCTTGCCGTAGATGCCGCACTGGCCGCGCGCTTCGCGCTGCGCCAGCGGTTCGGTCGCGTCGCGCGCGTTTTCCCACGGCTGTACCGCGTGGGTGAGCATCAGGTTGGAGACGGTGAAGCCGGTCAGGCCCGCCTTCGGTTTGGCGCCGCGGCCGGTTGCGCCTTCGTCGCGGATCTCGCCGCCGGCGCCGGTCGACGCGCCGGGAAAGGGCGAGATCGCGGTCGGGTGGTTGTGCGTTTCCACCTTCATCAGGATGTGCGTGAGTTCTTCCGACTCCTGGTAGACGTTGCCGTTCTTCGCGCCGTTCGGATAGAAGCGCATCACCGTGCCGCCCTCGATGACGGACGAATTATCGCTGTACGCAACCACCGTGCCCTTCGGGTTCAGCTGGTGGGTGTTGCGGATCATCGCGAACAGTGACTTGTCCTGCTTCTCGCCGTCGATGGTCCAGTCGGCGTTGAAGATCTTGTGGCGGCAGTGTTCGCTGTTGGCCTGCGCGAACATCATCAGCTCGACATCGGTCGGATTGCGCTTTGCCTGGGTGAATGCATTGAGCAGGTAATCGATCTCGTCGTCCGACAGCGCCAGGCCAAGACCGGTATTCGCACTGACCAGCGCGTCGCGGCCGCCGGCGAGCACATCGACGAATTCCAGCGGCCTGGCTTCCAGCTCGCGGAACAGGCCGGCTGCGTCGTTCGCATCGCGCAGCACGGTCTCGATCATGCGGTCGTGCAGCAGGGCGGCCACTTCCTGGGCCGCGCTGTCCGAAAGTTTCTTCGCGCCGCCGAGCAGGCCCGATTTCAGCTGCACCCGGTAGGACACGCCGCGCTCGACGCGGTGGATATGGGTCATGCCGCAGTTGTGCACGATGTCGGTCGCCTTGCTGGCCCAGGGCGAAATCGTGCCGAAGCGCGGGATCACCACGAACTGCTCACCCTCTTCCGCGGCAGCGAAAGGTTCACCATAGGTCAGCAATGCATTGAGGCGGCCGATCTCATCCTGGCTGGGAGCGGCGGCGGCATCGACAAAATGCAGGAAACGCCCGCTCACGCCGACGATGGCCGGCTCGACTGCTTGCAGTTGTGACAAAAGACGCTGGGTACGGAAGGCAGACAGGGCGTTGGAGCCCGGCAGAATCAACATGGCGGCAAGAGAATTGATGCGGCGCGCGCCTGCCGGAACGCTCCGGCGCAGCTGCTGGGCCACTGGTTAAATCGGAAACCGCGATTATACCGCGACGCCGCATCATGGCAGCTTGTCAATGCACCACGGCGGCGCCTTGACCCGGGTTCGCATGAAGGGCGGCAAGGCTTCATGAAAATCCGCCCGGTATGCTATTGTTGCCGGGCCAAGTCAATCTGGAAACCATCGTCCTGCCGCATGAACCCGCTCACCGCCAAATCGATCCCCGCCCTCGCCCGCTACTCCCGTTATTCGCTGGTGGAAATCAGCCTGGAGGAAGCCGAAAAATCGAGGTCCGTATTCACCCGGCTCTATCCCGAGGCCGCCCGCGCGGCCGGCGAACATGCTGACCGGATGCGCGCCGCAGGCGTCGAGGTATCGCCGCTCGCCGGGCTTTCCGTATCGATCAAGGACCTGATCGACGTCGCCGGCGAAACCACGCTGGCCGGTTCGACGGTACTGCGCGGCGCGGCGCCGGCGAAATCGGATGCGCCGGTGGTCAAGCGCCTGCGCATTGCCGGCGCGGCGATCATCGGCAAGACCAACATGACGGAATTCGCGTTCTCCGGCGTCGGCATCAATCCGCACTACGGCACGCCGGCCAATCCGGCGGACAAGGAAGTGGCGCGCATTCCGGGCGGTTCCTCCTCGGGCGCCGCGGTGTCGGTCGCCACCGGGCTGTGCGTGGCCGCGATCGGTTCGGACACCGGCGGCTCGATCCGCATTCCGGCCGCGCTGTGCGGCATCGTCGGCTTCAAATCGACCGCGCGCCGCGTCCCAACGACGGGCGCGCTGCCGTTGTCGACGACGCTCGACACGGTGTGCGCGATGACACGCTCGGTCGATGACTGCATCCTGGTCGACAGCATCATCGCCGACAATCCCCTGAGCATTCCCGAGCTGCCGCTGGCGGGCGTGCGCCTCGCGGTACCTCAGACCGTGATGCTCGACGGCCTCGATCCGCATGTCGCCGCGTCGTTTGCCAGCGCGCTGTCGCGCCTGTCAGCCGCCGGCGCAAAGATCGTCGACGCGCCGTTTGCGTTGCTGCGCGAAGCGGCGGACCTCAACAAATTCTCCGGCCCCGAATCCTTCGCCTGGCACCGCGCCATGCTCGCAGAGCGCGAGGCGGAATACGATTTCCGGGTTGCCAAGCGGATCAAGATGGGCGCAACGGTGCTGGCGGCCGACTACATCGACCTGCATCGCCGCCGGCGCGACTGGGTCGCCCGCATGGAAGATGCGCTCGGCCCATTCGACTCGCTGATCATGCCGACCGTGCCGCTGGTCGCGCCGCCGATCGCGGAGCTGGAAGCGTCGGAGGAAACGTTCTTCAAGGCCAACGGCCTGCTGCTCCGCAATCCGTCCACCATCAACCTGCTCGACGGCTGCGCAGTCTCGCTGCCCTGCCACGAGGATGGCACGCTGCCGGTCGGCCTGATGGTCGCCGGTCCGGCAATGGCCGACCGCAAGATCCTCGCGGTAGCGCGCGCGATCGAGCACACCCTGCGGCCGCAATGAAAAAAGGCGTGAGCGCCGCTCACGCCTTTTTCCCGATGTCGCCGTCTTTCCTTGCGCGTGGATCGGCTGCCGGACATTCCCGCCGCCGCAGCTGCACCGTTTGCTATCATCCGTTCTGTCGTTTTCTTCCGCGCACCCACGATGCTTCGTCTGCCCCTCTCATTGCTCGTCCGTCCGTTGATCGCCATCGCTGCGCTCGCAGTTGTCCATGCCCGCGCCGAGCCGCCTTGCAACCGCGCGGTACCGGTCGAGGAAAAGTGCGAAATTGCGTTGTCCGAGCTGCATCCCACGCAATCGGCCGTCGGCATGATCCAGGTCGAGGAGCGCGCCGCGCGCATGCAGGGCGAAACCGACTTCATCAAGTACACGCGCCAGCGGCCGGTGCCGGTGGTGGAGGCGCCGGACGGCGCTTTCTACCTGACCGACAGCCATCATCTTGTCAGCGTCCTGTCCCGTATCGGCGCCACCAGGGTCACCGCCCGCATCATTGGCCGTTTCGACAATCCGGACACCTTCTGGCAGGAGATGGAAACACGCCGCTGGGTCTATCTGTTCGACCCGAAGGGCAACCCGATTCCACCTTCCGCGCTGCCCAGGCGCATTACCGATATGGCCGATGATCCCTACCGCGCGCTTGCCGGCTATGCAGAGGATGCCGGCTACTTCCATAAAACCGACGCGTACTTCATGGAGTTTCACTGGGCGCGCTATTTCGGCTCGCGCATGGACTGGCGCCCGGTGCACCGGATGAACCTGCTGGAAGCGCTGCAGGCCGCCGAACGCCTGGCGTGCGAGCCGCAGGCAAAGGATCTGCCGGGCTATGCCGGGCCTTGTCGACCGTAATTTCATTGTTTCATCGTCAGGCTGCGAGGAAACGGCGGCTCGCGCAATCGTCGGGACCGCGGGTAAGTTTCCTGGCAAGTTTAGCGGCAAAGATAACGCCGCCGCGCGAAAAAACCGCCGGGTCGCAGCCCGGGACGTATCGCACTACGGCCGCGACGGAATAAAATGACGCCTCGAACTAGAAATGTGTCCGGCGGTCTACATTTCCCGGACACGCGGCTGCCTGCTCGCCGTATGATTCCCAGATGTATTCGTACCGCGACAGCGGCTCATCGCAATCAGGTTAATCCGTGACACAAAAACAAATCGCAGTGGTCGGCGGCGGCGTCGTCGGTGTCTGCACCGCCTACTTTCTCGCCCAGGCTGGCCACGAGGTATCCGTCATTGAACGGCACCAGAACGTGGCGCAGGAGGCGAGCTTTGCGCATGCCGGCATCGTCTCGCCCGGCTATTCCACGCCCTGGACGGTACCGGGCATGCCGCGCAAGATACTGTCGCATCTTTTCAAGTCGGAGGCCGCGGTAAGCGTCAAGCCGACGTTCGACCGGGCGATGTGGCGCTGGGTGCGCCGCTGGCTGTCCGAGTACGAGCTGGAGCGCTACCGCATCAACAGCGAGCGCATGCAGCGCATGGCCTACTACAGCCGCGACATCCTGCGCCAGCTGAGCGAGTACTACCAGCTCGATTACGAGCAGACCCGGGGCGTGCTGCAGCTGCTGCGCACCGAAAAGGACCGCAAGCTGGCCGAACCGGCGCTGGCGCTGCTGGCGGAAAACGAGGTGCCGCACCAGGTGCTGGACCCGGAGGGCGTACGCGCGATCGAACCCGCGCTCGCGTCGAACACGCCGCTCGCCGGCGGCATCTACCTGCCCGAGGACGAAGCCGGCAACTGCCCGTTGTTCACCAAGCGCCTGAAACAGATCGCCGGCACGGCCGGCGTGCAGTTCCACTTCACCAGCACGGTGCGCGCGATCGAGCCTGAATCGCGCGGCGTCGCGCTGCAGATCGACGACGGCCGGTATGCAGCCGACGCGGTGGTGATCGCCGCCGGCATCGACAGCGTCGGCTTGCTCAAGGCGCTCGGCATCGAGGTGCCGATCTACCCGGTCAAGGGCTATTCCGCGACGGCGCTGATCAAGAATTTCGACCGCGCGCCGCAGTCGGCGCTGATGGACGAGGCCTACAAGGTTGCCATCACGCGGCTCGGCGGCCGCATCCGCATCGCCGGGACCGCCGAACTCGGGGCCAGATCGGATGAACTGCGCGAGCGGGCGCTGCGCACGCTGGTCAAGGTCGGCGGCGACTGGTTTCCGGATGCCGCGAACTATGCGCAGGCCAACTTCTGGTGCGGCACCCGTCCGATGCTGCCGGACGGTCCGCCCCTGATCGGCGCGACGCCGATCCGCAACGTGTATGTCAACATCGGCCACGGTTCCTGCGGCTGGGCGATGGCGGCCGGGTGCGGCAAGGCGCTCGCCGACATCATCTCGGGCCATGCGCCGGATATCGATATCGACGGCCTGACAATGGCGCGCTATGGATAGGGTCGGTTGCGTGGTGATCGGCGCCGGCGTCGTCGGCCTTGCGATCGCACGCGAGCTCGCGCGCCAGGGGCGGGAGGTGCTGGTGGTCGAGCGGCATGGCGCCATCGGCGTGGAAACCAGTTCCCGCAACAGCGAAGTCATCCATGCCGGCCTTTATTACCCGACCGGCAGCCTGAAAGCGCGCCTGTGCGTTGAAGGCCGGGACATGTTGTACCGCTACTGCGGGGAGCGCGGCGTTCCGTACCGGCGCTGCGGCAAGCTGGTGGTCGCAACGTCCGGTTCTCAACTGCCGGAACTCGACGCTATCCACGCGCAGGCTCATGCGAACGGCTGTGCCGAAGTGCGGCGCCTGAGTGCCGACCAGGCGCGCTCGATGGAGCCCGCACTGTCCTGCGTCGCGGCCCTGCTGTCACCCGCAACCGGCATCATCGACAGCCATGCCTACATGCTCGCGCTGCAGGGCGATGCGGAAAACGCCGGCGCATTGTTTGCGTTCGACAGCGCCGTGACAGGCGCGCAAATGCTGGATGACGGCATCGCCCTCGCGGTGCGCGCCGGCGACGGCACGCAAACCGAGCTGCACGCGGAACGCGTCGTCAATTGCGGGGGATTGTGGGCGCCGCGGATTGCGTCGCGGATCGACGGGCTCGACCAGGCCGCCACGCCAGGGGCGTGGTTCGCGAAGGGAAACTACTTTTCGCTGTCCGGCAAGGCGCCGTTCTCGCACCTGATCTATCCGGTACCCGAACCCGGCGGGCTCGGCGTGCACCTGACGCTTGACCTTGGCGGCCAGGCGCGCTTCGGCCCGGACGTCGAATGGCTGGAGGCGCCGCAGGACGACATCGATTACGCCGTGGATGCACGGCGCGCCGCAGGCTTTTACCGGGAAATCCGCGCCTACTGGCCTGCGCTCGCCGACGGCGCGCTGCAGCCTGCGTACGCGGGCGTGCGCCCGAAGATCGCGCCGCCGGGCACGCGGACGGAAGACTTCCGCTTTTCCAACCACGGCAACCCGCACTACCTCGGGCTGTACGGCATCGAGTCGCCGGGCCTGACCGCCTCGCTGGCGATTGCGCGGCACGCGGCGGACCTGCTGGCCCGCTGAGCCTGCCGCTTCACGCTTTCTTTACGAAGCGACCAGGAAGTCGATCACGATCTCGCCGGGTTCGCGCTTGACATATGCCATCTTGATGCGCGGGCCGAAGATGTTGTCGATCTGAGCCAGCAGCGGCAACGGATCGTGGTCATTGCAGAAGCGCATCGTCTCTCCCGGCTCCAGCGAGTCGAGTGCGCCGAAAATCGCCGCATGACGGAAACGCTTCGCGACGCCGCGCGCGTCGAAGGGATAAATACCGCCGGAAACTACCGGACGAGAACAATCGTGAGGCATGTCGACTCCTTCATCAAAAAAATTCGGTACGGCCCCTGCTCTCTTCCCTTTCAGAGCCCGCGCTTCTTAAGATTCATAATAAATGAATCTTTAACCCGAGGCAACCAATCACCTGCGCGCGGCAGGGTTAATTCGCATAAAATCAGACGAAAACAACACTCCTTTCCGTCCGCAGGTTTTCCACGTCAAGCCCATGCCGCAAGCGCTCTACACCGTATCGGAGATTCGCGAAATCGAACGCGAAAGTCTTGCCAGCCTGCCGCCGGGTACGCTGATGCAGCGCGCCGGCAAGGCGACTGCGCGCGCCGCGCTCGGCCTGCTGCATGCATCACCCGCCGATGCGCGCGTGCTTGTCCTGGCCGGGCCGGGAAACAATGGCGGCGACGCGCTCGAAGCGGCAGCCTCGCTTGCGGAAAACGGCGTGGATGTCACCGTGCTGCTGTGCGCAGACAGCGGCCGCCTGCCAGCCGATGCTTGCCGCGCGCTGCAACGCGCACGAAGCGGCAACGTCCGTTTCGCCGACGCCAGCACCGAGTCCGTACAGTCCGGCGCATGGACGCTTGCGATCGATGGCTTGTTCGGTATCGGCCTCGCCCGTCCGGTTTCCGGTTTGCACCGAACGCTGGCCGATGCCATCAACGCGCTCTGCTGCCCGGTGCTCGCCATCGACGTGCCGAGCGGGCTGGATGCGGATACCGGCGGCATCGTCGGGGATGACGGGATCGCGGTGCGCGCCACGCATACGATCACCTTCATCGCCGACAAGCCGGGCCTGCATACGCTTGATGGCCGCGACCATGCCGGCGAGGTGACAGTCTGCGATCTCGATATCGACGCACGCCATTTCAGGCCGGCGCGCATGCACCTGAACGATCCCGCGCTGTTCGCCGCCTGCCTGAAGAAACGCCCGCACAATTCGCACAAGGGAAGTTATGGCGACGTGATCGTGGTCGGCGGCGCGCAGGGAATGGCCGGCGCCCCGCTGCTGGCCGCACAGGCGGCTGCCAAGTGCGGCGCCGGGCGGGTGTACGCCGCCTTCATCGGCGACGCGCCTACTCACGACAGCATGCATCCGGAACTGATGTGCCGCAGCGCCGCCGATTTCGACCTCTCGGCGGCCACGCTGGTCGCAGGCCCTGGCATGGGCACCGGGCGCCTGGCCGGCGACATGCTTGCCCGCCTGCTGGCGGCACCCGCGCCGCTCGTGCTCGACGCCGACGCACTCAACCTGATCGCCGCCGAACCAGGCCTGCAGCATCCGCTCCGAACCCGCGGCGGGGGCACGGTAATGACGCCGCACCCGCTCGAAGCGGCACGCCTGCTGCAGTCGTCGACGAAAGAGGTCCAGTCCGACCGGCTGGCCGCTGCCGCCCGCATTGCGCAGCGCTTCGGCGCGGTGGTGGTACTGAAGGGCTCGGGCAGCGTGGTGGCGCGGCCGGATGGCACGGCGGTCATCAACCCGACCGGCAACCCGGCGCTGGCGACTGCAGGCACGGGCGATGTGCTGGCGGGGATCTGCGGCGCGCTGCTGGCGCAATCGTTTCCGACGTGGGAGGCGGCTATCGCCGCCGTGTGGCTCCACGGCAAGGCAGCTGACGTACTGGTTGAACAAGGGATCGGTCCGATCGGCCTGACCGCAGGCGAACTCATTCCCTGCGTGCGCACGATCCTAAACAGCGTTACGAAGCAGTACGCCCGCTAGCGGGCAGTTTCGCTTCAAGCACAGCTCGCGGCAACAGTATGTGCGAGTCCGGCTAGCCGAGCTGGCCGGCTGCGATGGTAATGGTGCGCCGGCAGCGCGCCGCGATCGACGGGTCGTGCGTCACAAGCACAAGGGTCGAGCCGCGCTCCTCGTTGAGCTCGAACATCAGCCTGATCACGGATTCGCCGGTGGCTGCGTCGAGGCTTCCGGTGGGTTCGTCCGCAAACAGCAGCGGCGGCTCGGTGACGAAGGCGCGCGCCAGTGCGACGCGCTGCTGCTCGCCACCCGACATGTATTTTGGATAGTGCCGCAGCCGGGAAGACAGCCCGACCCGGCCCAGCATTGCTTCGGCCTTCGCCCTCGCGTCGTCATCGCGCCGCAGTTCGAGCGGCAGCATCACGTTCTCCAGCGCGGTGAGATGCGCAAGCAGCTGGAAGGATTGGAAGACAAACCCCAGCTTCGCCTGGCGCAGGCCGGCCCGCCCATCCTCGGTCAAGGCGAAGATGTCGACCCCGTCCAGGCGCACCGTGCCCTCGCTCGGCGTATCCAGCCCGGCAAGCAATCCCAGCAGCGTCGACTTGCCGGAACCGGAGGCGCCGACGACCGCCAGCGTCTCTCCGCGCCGGACGGTAAAATCGATGTCACGAAGGATGGTCAGCTCCCCGGTCGCATCCGCGACGCGCTTGCTCAAATGAATGACTTCAATCGCAGTGGACGTCGGGGCGGATTCAGGCATGCAGGATAACGAGAGGAAATTGGGAATGTCGAATCGATTGCTCAGGTGGTTTGCAGCATGGGCGCTCGCCCTTTTTGCAACGTGCGCTTATTCTGCACCAAAAACGGTGCTTGTGCTTGGCGACAGCCTGTCGGCGGAGTACGGCATCATGCGCGGCCAAGGCTGGGTCCCGTTGCTGGAAAAACGGTTGCAGTCCGAGCGCATCGACGCCGGGATCGTGAACGCGAGCGTGAGCGGCGAGACCACGTCCGGCGGCAAGGCGCGGCTGCCCGCTTTGCTCGGCCAGCACCGTCCATCGGTGGTCGTCATCGAACTCGGCGGCAATGACGGCTTGCGCGGCTTGCCGCTGTCCGCCGCCGAGGCCAACCTGCGCGCGATGATCGCGGAATCGCTGAAGGCGAACGCGAAGGTGCTGCTGGTCGGCATGCAGATCCCGCCGAACTACGGCCGCGACTATGCGGAGAAGTTCGCCGGCATGTACCGCAAGCTGTCGCAAGAAACCAAGGTGCCGCTCGTGCCCTTTCTGCTCGAGGGCGTCGCGAGCCGGCCGGACCTGTTCCAGGCTGACCGCATCCATCCCTTGGCCGAAGCGCAGCCCCTCATGCTGGAAAATATCTGGCCCCACCTGAAGCAGCTGCTGATGCGCTAACGAAGAGCAACCCGGCGCGCGCGGCGCAGGCATTCCCCGTACCATGCCCGGGCCCCGCGCACCAACGAAAAAAAAAGCCGCTCGTTTTATCGAGCGGCTTTTTTGCTTGCCGTGACGCTGGAGCCTGCCGTCAGTTTCCTTCATCCTTCGGCGCAGCGGGCCGCAGGATCTCGACCTTGGCCTTCTTCTTCAGCACTTCCAGATAAGTAAAGGCCTCCTGCTGCGCCAGTGCATTCGCGATCTGTTGCTGTTCGGCCTGACGGCGCGCGGCGTCGACCGCTGCCGGCTGCTGCACCTTGTTGATGCGATACACACCATATCCCAGGCCCTGGATGTCGACACCGACATAAGCGGGAAGGCTGGTGACGTCCGCCTTCATGATTGCGGACAGCGCTTCCTGACGCACGCTCTGCGGCTTGACGCGGGACACGAGCTTCGCATCGCCAAAGCCCGACGCATTGCCCGCTTTCGCCGCCGCGAGTTTTTCCTCGCCGGCCTTCTTCGCCAATGCCGCCGCCTCGGCTTGCGTCACGCGTTCGCGCACGATCGCCTGCACTTCCTCGAACGGCCGCCGCGTCACCGGCTTGTGTTCCAGCACTCGGCCTGCCACCAGCACGCTCGGCGCGACTTCGACGGCTTCGGTATTGCGCTTGTTCTTGACCGCTTCGTCGGAGAACAATGCGCTCAGGAACTTGGGATTGTTATAGGGGGCTGTCGGCGGAACGGCCGGATTAGGCGTGCGGCTCAATCCCGCCGCGGTCTCGATCTTCAGCTGCAGCTTGTCGGCAACCGGCTTCAGGCTGTCCGACTGTTCATACACCATGTTGGTGAATTGCTCGGCCATTTCCGAGAACTTCTTCGCTGCAAGCTGTTTCTTGATATCCGCTGCGATCTGGCCCTTCACCTCATCCAGGCTCTTCACCGAGCCCGGCTTGATACCGGTGAGCTGGACGATGTGATAACCGAATTCGGACTGCACGACGTCGCCGATCTCACCCTGCTGCTTCAGCTTGAATGCCGCGTCCTCCAGTGCCGGCGACGCGGTCATGCCCTTGGTGAAGAAGCCGAGGTCGCCGCCCTGCTCGGCGGAAGCGGTATCAGCGGAGTTCTCCTTCGCCAGCTTCGCGAAATCGGCCGGGTTCTTCTGCAACTGTGCCAGCAGCTTGTCCGCCTTGTCCTTCGCGGCCGCCTTCTCGGCGGCCGACGCGTTCTTGTCCACCTTGATCAGGATATGGCTCGCGCGGCGCTGCTCTTCATCGGTATAGCGCTTGGCGTTCTGCTCGTAGTAGGACTTGATGTCGGCATCGCTCACCGAGATCTGTGCCGCCACCACCTCGCTATTGAGCACCACGTATTCCGCCTTGATCTGCTCCGGCACCTCGAACAGGCTGCCGTTCTTGTCATAAAACGCCTTGAGCATGTCGTCGGTAACCTTCACCTGTGACGCGAAGTCCTGGGTCTTGAACAATGCCTCCTGCACCTCGCGCTCCTGGTCGTTCAGGTCCGACAGGCGGGCGGCGACCGTCTTCGGGGCGAACGCGGTGCCCTGGATTGCGCCGGCAACCTGCTGCAGCATCAGCTCGCGGCGCAGCAGAGCCTCGTATCCGGTCGGCGTCATGCCCTGCCCTGCCAGCAGCGACTTGTAGCGTTCGACATCGAACTTGCCATCCGGTCCGGTCAGGCCGGGCGTCGACAGGATGTTCTGCTGCAGTGCCTGGTCGCTTACCGACAAATTGTTCTTTGTCGCTTCGGCGGCAAGCACGCGCTGCTCGATCAATCCTTCGAGGATTTCCTGCTTCGCTTGCGGCGTGTCGAGCATCTTGGGATCGAACTGCGGCCCCAGCATCTGGCGGAACCGCTCCATCTGTTCACGCTGCGCCGCATCGAGTTCTTGCTGGGTAATCGAGTGGCCGGCTACCTTGGCCACCGCGTTGTCGCCTTCACGGAAACTCGTATAGCCTTCGAGGCCGAAAAACACGAATGATGGAAAAATGAGCAGCAGCAGTATGAACTGCATCAAGCGCTGATGCGTGCGGATAAAATCAAACATGGTCGGTCAGCCTAGAGACGTACAGTACAGACATACGGACGGATGGCGAAACACATTCCGGCGGTCCCGGCTCGCCAAGCAAGCCGGTACGCGTCGAGATGCGGCTGCGGCAAAAAAAATCCTGCCGCATAAGAAAAAAGGCGAACTCGCGTTCGCCTTTTTTCGTTGTTGGCGGAGTGGACGGGACTCGAACCCGCGACCCCCGGCGTGACAGGCCGGTATTCTAACCGACTGAACTACCACTCCTGAAACTCTACTGCTTCATCTGGCTGTATTGGTGGGTGCTGAGAGGCTCGAACTCCCGACCTACGCCTTGTAAGGGCGCCGCTCTACCAACTGAGCTAAGCACCCTGAAACCACGCTTAGTCAGCCAGACGTTTTGACGTTTGTCACCACGTCGTAAAAAGCAAGATTATACAGCAGCTTTCCGCAAGATGCACTACCTAAATCAGTTAAGCGCGTCCTTGAGTGCCTTACCCGGACGGAATTTCGGCACCTTTGCCGCCTTGATCTTGATCGCATCGCCAGTACGCGGATTGCGGCCGGTGCGTGCTGCGCGCTTGCCCACGGAGAAAGTACCGAAACCGACAAGCGTCACGGATCCGTTCTTCTTCAACGTGGTTTTGACCGCACCGATCAGCGCGTCGACTGCGCGTGTCGCAGCAGCCTTCGAAATGTCCGCGTTGCCGGCAATGTGGTCGATGAGTTCGGTTTTGTTCACTAACGCCCCCTTAGTAAGTTGGATTTTTGCGATGCCGATATTTGCTCTATTTATTGCTCTTTTTGGTAGCAGCATCGTCATAGAAATGCAGATTGGAAATTTCTGCAGCCCGTATTAAACAAGTGGCATAGCCTTGTGTCAAGCGGTTCCCGGTGTGCCGCGCCGGCCGCGACGCCATGCGCCAGGCGGCGAGACGCGTGTTATTTGTGCACGACTGAAAGTAAAAAAAAGCGCCCCGAAGAGCGCTTTTTCCTTGCCTGTTTTGCGGTCAGTGCTTGACGACGGTGGGGTCGGCCTGCCCCGCTGCCTGAGTGACGGCCGTGTCGACCGGCGCGTCGACGTCGGCCAGCGGCACCGGCTGCCTTTCGAGCGCGACCTCCAGTACCTTGTCGATCCAGCGCACCGGAATGATCTCCAGCTTGTTCTTCACGTTGTCCGGAATGTCCGTGAGGTCCTTCACGTTCTGCTCCGGAATCAGCACCGTCTTGATACCGCCGCGATGCGCCGCCAGCAGCTTTTCCTTCAGGCCGCCGATCGGCAGCACTTCGCCGCGCAGCGTGATCTCGCCCGTCATCGCGACATCGGCGCGCACCGGAATGCCGGTCAGTACCGACACCAGCGCGGTCGTCATCGCGATACCTGCGGACGGACCGTCCTTCGGCGTCGCGCCTTCCGGCACGTGGATGTGGATGTCGCTCTTGCCGAACAACTCGTTCTTGATGCCGAGCCGCTTGGCGCGGCTGCGCACCACGGTACGCGCGGCTTCGATCGACTCCTTCATCACGTCGCCCAGGGTGCCGGTGCGGATGATGTCACCCTTGCCCGGCATCGTCATCGCTTCGATCGTCAGCAGGTCGCCGCCCACTTCCGTCCAGGCGAGGCCGACCACCTGGCCGATCTGGTTTTCCTTCTCGGCGATGCCGAAGTCGTAGCGGCGCACGCCGAGGAACTTGTCGAGGTTCTTCGACGACACCACGATCTTCCGATCCTGCTTCTTCAGCAGCAGCATCTTGACCACCTTGCGGCAGATCTTCGAGATCTCGCGCTCGAGGGAGCGCACGCCGGCTTCACGCGTGTAGTAGCGGATGATGTCCCGGATCGCCGATTCCGACACCTGGATCTCGTCTTCCTTCAGGCCGTTGTTGGTGATCTGCTTTGGCAGCAGGTAACGCAGCGCGATGTTGGTCTTCTCATCCTCGGTGTAACCCGACAGGCGGATGACTTCCATCCGGTCCAGCAGCGCCGGCGGAATGTTGAACGAGTTCGAGGTGGCGACGAACATCACGTCGGACAGGTCGAAGTCGACTTCGATATAGTGGTCCGAGAAAGTGTGGTTCTGCTCCGGATCGAGCACCTCGAGCAGCGCCGATGCCGGGTCGCCGCGGAAGTCCTGGCCGAGCTTGTCCACTTCGTCGAGCAGGAACAGCGGATTGCGCACGCCAGTCTTGGCCAGGCTCTGCAGGATCTTGCCGGGCATGGAACCGATGTAGGTGCGGCGGTGGCCGCGGATCTCGGCCTCGTCGCGCACGCCGCCCAGCGCCATGCGGACGAATTTACGGTTGGTCGCCCGGGCGATCGACTGGCCGAGCGAGGTCTTGCCGACACCCGGAGGACCTACCAGGCACAGGATCGGCGCCTTCACCTTGTCGACGCGCTGCTGCACCGCGAGATATTCCAGGATGCGTTCCTTGACCTTCTCCAGGCCGTAGTGGTCGCCCTCGAGCACCTTCTCGGCATTGGCGAGGTCGTTGTTGACCTTGGACTTCTTGCGCCACGGCAGGCTGAGCAGGGTGTCGATGTAATTGCGCACCACGGTCGCCTCGGCCGACATCGGCGACATCAGCTTGAGCTTCTTCAGCTCGGACTGCACCTTTTCCCGCGCTTCCTTCGGCATGCGGGCGGCAATGATTTTCTTTTCGAGTTCTTCGAGATCCGCGCCCTCTTCGCCTTCGCCGAGTTCCTTCTGGATCGCCTTGACCTGTTCGTTCAGGTAGTACTCGCGCTGCGATTTTTCCATCTGGCGCTTGACGCGGCCGCGGATGCGCTTTTCGACCTGCAGGATGTCGAGTTCGGCTTCAAGCTGGCCAAGCAGATGCTCATGGCGCTTGGCCACATTGAAGATCTCGAGAATGATCTGTTTTTGCTCAAGCTTAAGCGGCAGGTGTGCTGCTATGGTATCTGCTAGGCGACCTGCATCGTCGATCCCGGCTAACGAAGTAAGGATCTCCGGGGGAATTTTCTTGTTCAGCTTTACATACTGGTCGAACTGCTGAACGATGGCGCGGCGCATCGCCTCCACTTCCGATTCGTCGCCCGGCTCGGATTCGACCGGCGTGAGTTCGGCAACAAAGTGGGTATCGAGTTCGCTGATGTGATGAATGTGCGCGCGCTGCGCACCTTCAACCAGCACCTTTACGGTGCCGTCCGGCAGCTTCAGCATCTGCAGGATGTTGGCAACGCAACCGATTTCGTAAATGTCGGACGCTGATGGTTCGTCCTTGGCCGCTGCTTTTTGGGCGGCAAGCATGATGCTCTTGCCTTGCTCCATTGCTGCTTCCAGCGCCTTGATCGACTTGGGGCGGCCAACGAAAAGCGGGATCACCATATGCGGGAAGACAACAACGTCCCGCAACGGCAATAGCGGCAGTTGGGTGTGGTCAGTTAGTGTTGTAGAAGTCGTCATGGCGAACCTTATCTAAGAGCTTGTTAATGATGTAGGCGCGAGCAGCCAAAACTCAAGTCCAAGCGGCAACAAAAATCACTCGTTTCAACCCTTTCTTTCAAAGTTCGCAATAAAAAAAGCCACACACGAAGTCGCCCTCGGGTGGCTTTACGATGGAAGCCTGAAGTGATTCCGGTCTGTTCAAATTCTACTGCTTCTGGAAGAAAACGGGCCTGGCTCCATGTGCGTTTGGCTTGTCGGCTACTTCGCCCCTGAAACCTTGGGCTGCTCGTGATAGATCAACAGGGGTTTCGCTCCGTTGACGATGCAGTTTTCATCAATCACCACCTTGGCGACGTTCTGCTGGCTGGGCAATTCAAACATTACCTCCAGCAGAGCATGCTCCAGGATGGAGCGCAACCCGCGCGCACCAGTCTTGCGCTCCAGCGCCTTTCTGGCAATTGCGTGCAATGCTGCTGGCCGAACCTCCAATTCCGCCCCTTCCATCTGCAGCAGCTTCGCATACTGCTTGATCAGGGCATTCTTGGGTTCAAGCAAGATTTGGATTAGGGCGTCCTCGTTTAGTTCACTCAGGGTCGCCACAACCGGCAGACGGCCGACCAGCTCCGGAATCAGGCCGAACTTGATCAGGTCTTCCGGCTCCACGCCAAGCAGCACGTCGCTTGCATTGCGCTCCTGCTGGCTCTTCACCGACGCGGAGAAACCGATGCCGCTTTTTTCCGAACGGTTGGAGATGATCTTGGCCAGGCCGTCGAACGCCCCGCCGCAGATGAACATGATGTTGGTCGTGTCGATCTGCACGAAATCCTGGTTCGGATGCTTGCGCCCGCCCTGCGGCGGCACCGACGCCATCGTACCTTCGATCAGCTTCAGCAGTGCCTGCTGCACGCCTTCGCCGGACACGTCGCGCGTGATGGACGGGTTATCCGACTTGCGGGAGATCTTGTCGATTTCGTCGATATAGACGATCCCCTTCTGTGCCTTTTCGACTTCGTAATTGCAGTTCTGCAAAAGCTTCTGGATGATGTTCTCGACATCCTCGCCCACGTAACCGGCCTCTGTCAGCGTCGTCGCATCGGCGATCACGAACGGCACGTTCAGCATGCGCGCGAGGGTCTGCGCCAGCAGCGTCTTGCCGGAACCGGTGGGGCCGATCAGCAGGATATTGCTTTTCGCCAGTTCGACGTCGTCTTTCTTGCCGAGGTGTTTCAGGCGCTTGTAGTGGTTGTACACCGCCACCGACAGGATGCGCTTTGCCGTCTCCTGGCCAATCACGTACTGGCCCAGCAATTCATAGATTTCCTGCGGCGTGGGCAGGTCGGACTTGGGACCGGAAACCGACTCGATGCTCGACGCCTCGTCGCGGATGATGTCGTTGCACAGGTCGATGCACTCGTCGCAAATGAACACCGACGGGCCCGCTATGAGTTTCTTTACCTCGTGTTGGCTCTTACCGCAGAAGGAGCAGTAAAGCAATTTTTCGCCGCTGGAGGATTTTTTGTCAGACATAAAGCAAATTATGGGTGGAGATTGAACTGATATTACCTGCGAAATCCAAATTCGTCACGACAGCGCGCAATAAATTGGGGAATTCCACGACATCCGAGGCGTAAAACAAAAACGCCCGGACGGGCTTTCGTCCGGGCGTTTTTTCGCGGGACAACCGCGTCAGACGCGCGACGTCAGCACCTTGTCAATCATGCCATACTCGGCCGCATCCGCGGCAGACATGAAATTATCTCTGTCCGTATCCTTGCTGATTTGTTCCACGCTCCGGCCGGTTTTTTCAGCCAGGATGTGGTTCAGACGGTCGCGCAGGTACAGGATCTCGCGCGCCTGGATCTCGATGTCCGCCGCCTGCCCTTGGGCGCCGCCCAGGGGCTGGTGGATCATGATGCGCGAGTTCGGCAACGAGTAGCGCTTGCCCTTGGCGCCCGCGGCCAGCAGGAAGGCGCCCATGGAAGCCGCCAGGCCGGTGCACAGGGTGGACACGTCCGGCTTGATGAACTGCATGGTGTCAAAGATCGCCATGCCGGCCGAGACCGACCCGCCGGGGGAATTGATGTACAGCGAAATGTCCTTGTCGGGATTTTCGCTTTCCAGGAACAGCAGTTGCGCGACGATCAGGTTGGCGCTGTGGTCGTTGACCGGCCCCACCAGAAAGATCACGCGCTCCTTCAGCAGGCGCGAGTAAATATCGTACGCGCGCTCGCCGCGGCCGCTCTGTTCAATCACCATCGGCACCATACCGAGCATTTCGGTATCGAGTGCGGAATTTCTAAACATGCCTGACATGTGCTTTTTCCTCATGGAGTTCGCACCGGCCGGAATCAGCCTTGTGCGGTATTGCCCATCAATTCGTCGAATGCGACCGGCTTCTCGGTCACCTTGGCCTTGCCAAGCACATAGTTAACGACATTATCCTCCAAAACAAGGGCTTCCACTTCGGCGAGGCGGCGACGGTCGCTGAAGTAGAACTTGATCACCTGTTGCGGATCTTCGTAGCTCTGTGCGAATTCCTCGACCTGGGCCTTGACCTGCTCCTGGGTCGCTTCCAGCTTGTTGGCCTTGACCACTTCGGCCAGGATCAGGCCGAGGCGCACGCGGCGCTCTGCCTGCGCGGTAAACAGTTCGGGCGGGAACGGCATGTCCTTGACGTTCATGCCACGTTGCGCCATGTCCTGGCGCGCCATTTCGATCAGGCGCTCGACATCCTGGTCCACCAGCGCCTTCGGCACGTCCAGTTCGGCAACCTTGATCAGGGCGTTCATCACGCTGTCCTTGGTGCGCGCCTTGACGCGGCCGTTGACTTCGCGCTCGAGGTTGACCTTGATGTCTTCGCGCATCTTGGCCAGGTCGCCGTCGGGAATGCCGAGCGATTTGGCAAAGTCGGCGTCGACTTCCGGCAGGTGCGCCCACTCGACCTTCTTCATCGTGATCGTGAATTCGGCGGTCTTTCCGGCAACATCCTTGCCGTGGTAATCCTCGGGGAAGGTCAGCGGAAAAGTCTTGGACTCGCCGACCTTCAGGCCGCGCGCGGCGTCTTCGAATTCCTTCAGCATGCGGCCTTCGCCGAGCACGAACACGAAATCGTCTGCCTTGCCGCCCTGGAATTCCACGCCGTCGATCTTGCCGACGAAGTCCACGGTGACGCGGTCGCCATCCTGTGCCGACTGGTCCGCACCGCCGTCGCCATGCGCGCCGTGCTCGCCCTTGGTGTGGTAATGCACGCGCTGCTTGCGCAGGATGTCGACGGTCTTGTCGATTTCGGCGTCGGTCACTTCGCTCTTGACCTTCTCCACTTCGGCGGTGGACAGGTCGCCCATCTTCACCTCGGGATACACCTCAAAGGTGGCGTCGAAGGCCACGACGTCGTCGCCGGTGCCGGTCTTGGGCTCGATCTTCGGATAGCCCGCCACGCGCAGGTTGTTCTCGCTGGCGGCTTCGCTGAACGCGCGGCCGACCTTGTCGTTCAAAACCTCGGACTCGACCTGGTAACCGTACTGCTGGGCGACCATCTTCATCGGCACCTTGCCCGGACGGAAGCCGGGGGCCTTAGCGGTGCGCGCACGGATTTTCAGGCGCTTTTCCACTTCCGCCTTCACATCTGCCAGCGGCACGGTGATGGTCATGCGACGTTCGAGTTTTTCCAGGGTTTCGACTGCAGTTGCCATTTGAATCGTCCAAAAAATGTTGTTCTCTATGGTGCGAGGAGGGGGACTCGAACCCCCACACCATTGCTGGCGTCAGGACCTAAACCTGGTGCGTCTACCAATTTCGCCATCCTCGCGCGGCTTTGTATTGATTATGCACAAAAGCAAAGGGCGACCCTGAAGTCCGGTCGCCCACCTAGGTGTCCGCGGACACCGCCTTTGTTATTAGCTCTTCAACTTCAACCCGGCATTTTACTGGATTTTTATCCCGGCTGTCCCGAATTTTCGCTGCGGGAATGGGAGGAGCCGCGCCGGCATGGCCCCTCCTCCTTCGCGTTACGGAATCACCGCCAGCTCCGGCCCGGGCTTCTTCACGCGGAACCATGCGGCGTACAGCGCCGGCAGGAACAGCAGCGTGAGCGCCGTCGCGATGATCAGTCCGCCCATGATCGCGACTGCCATCGGCCCCCAGAACACCGAGCGCGACAGCGGGATCATTGCCAGCACCGCCGCAGCCGCAGTCAGTATGATCGGGCGGAAGCGGCGCACTGCGGCTTCCACGACCGCATTCCAGGGAGCGGCGCCTTGCGCGATGTCATGCTCGATCTGGTCGATCAGGATCACCGAGTTCCGGATGATCATGCCGAACAGCGCGATCACGCCGAGCTGTGCGACGAAGCCGAACGGGCGTTGCAGGATCAGCAAGGCCATCGCCGCGCCCGCGACACCGAGCGGTCCGGTCAGGAACACCAGCAAGGCGCGCGAGAAGCTGTGCAGCTGCAGCATCAGCAAGGTGAAGATGATGAAAATCACCAGCGGCACGTTGGCAGCAATCGACTCCTGCGCCTTGCCGCTGTCGGCCGCGGCGCCGGCGAGCTCGATGCGGTAGCCGGCCGGCAGCGCTGCGCGCAGCTTGTCCAGTTCCGGACTGATCTGGCTCGACACGGTCGGGCCCTGGATGCCGTCGGCCACATCCGACTGCACGGTGATCGCCCATTCCCTGCCCTCGCGCCAGACCACGCCCGGCTCCCACACGAAACGGGCGCGCGCCACCTGCGCCAGGGGCACCGAACGGCCGCTGGCGGTCTGGATGTTGGCTTCGTTCAGCGCGCTGATGGTCGAGCGCTCCTCCACCGGTTGGCGCATCACGATATCAATCAGCTTGTTATCCTCGCGAAACTGGCCGATCGTGGTACCTGTCAGGATGGTGTTCGCCGCGCGCATGACCGTCTGCGTACTCACGCCCAGCGCGCGCAACTTGTCCTGGTCGACGTCCAGGCGCAGCACCTTCACCGACTCGTTCCAGTTGTCGTTGACGCCGATGGTATTCACATTGGCGCGCATGACTTCCTTTACCTGGTCGGCAATCGCGCGCACCTTGGCCACTTCGAAGCCGGTGACGCGGAACTGCACCGGATAGGGAACGGGCGGCCCGTTCGGCAGCAGCTTCACGCGTCCGCGCACCTCAGGGAAATCGTTCTTGAACGCGTCGACGATCTTCAGGCGCAAGGTCTCGCGCGCCTTCAGGTCCTTGGCCAGCACCACCACCTGCGACACATTGCTTTGCGGGAAGATCTGGTCCAGCGGCAGGTAGAAGCGCGGGCTGCCGGTGCCGACATAGGTCGTCACGCTTTCCACGCCTTCCTGCTTGCGGATGAAGTTTTCGAACTTCCTCGCCTGGCCCTCGGTTGCGGCAAACGCGGTCCCCTCCGGCATCCACAGTTCCACCATCAGCTCGGGACGGCTCGAGTCCGGGAAAAACTGCTGCTCGATGAAGCGGAACCCGAGCACGCCGAGCGCGAAGATGGCGAGCGTCGCGAGAATCGTGGTCTTGCGCCATTCCACGCACCAGTTCACCAGCCGGCGGAAGCGCACGTAGAACGGGCTGTCGAACAGCTCATGCTGGCCGTCCGCGTTGGTCGCCGGCTTCACCTTGAGCAGCACATAGCCGATGTAGGGGGTAAACAGTACCGCGACGAACCAGGAAATGATCAGCGCAAGCGCGTTTACGGAGAACATCGAGAAGGTGTACTCGCCCGCGGCCGATTTCGCCAGCCCGATCGGCAGGAACCCGGCGGCCGTGATCAGCGTCCCCGTCAGCATCGGCATCGCGGTCGATGTATAGGCGAAGGTCGCGGCGTCGAAGCGGGAAAAGCCCTCTTCCATCTTGCGCACCATCATTTCGACCGCGATGATCGCATCGTCGACCAGCAGGCCGAGCGCGATGATGAGCGCGCCCAGCGAAATCTTGTGCAGGTCGATGCCAAGGATGCTCATGAACAGGAAGGTCACCGCCAGCACCAGCGGAATCGTCAGCGCCACCACCAGACCCGGCCGCGCATCGATGCGGAACGGCCGCGTATGCAGGCCGAGCGACACGAAGCTGACGGCGAGTACGATCAGCACCGCTTCGGCCAGCGTGAACAGGAATTCATTGACCGAGGACGCGACCGCCTTCGGCTGGTCGGACACGCGCTCGAGCTCGATGCCGACCGGCAGCTTTTCCTTGATCGTGCCGACCGTGGCTTCGAGATTGCGGCCGAGCTGGATGATGTCGCCGCCCTTCTCCATCGACACGCCGAGGCCGATGACTTCCTTGCCGTTGTAGCGCATCTTGTCCTGCGGCGGATCCTTGTACTCGCGCTTGACGGTCGCGAAGTCGCCAAGCCGGAAGGTGCCGGCGCCGGCACGCAGTTCCAGGCTCTCCAGGTCCTTGACGGTCATCATCGCGCCGCTCACGCGCACCTGCAGGTTGTCGGTCGGCGTCACCAGCACGCCGGTGGACTCGACCGCATTCTGCGCGTTGAGCTGCGACACGATGGATTCGAACGGAATGCCGAGCTGTGCGAATTTCTTGCTCGAGAATTCGATGTTGATCTTTTCATCCTGCACGCCGAACATTTCCACCTTGGAGACGGACGGCACCTTCAGCAGCTGCTGGCGCACGAAGTCGGCATAGTCCTTGATCTCCGCATAGCTGAAACCGTCGCCGGACAGCGCGAAGATGGAGCCATAGGTGTCGCCGAACTCGTCATTGAAGAAGGGTCCGACCACGCCCGGCGGCAGCGTGCCGCGGATGTCGCCGATTTTCTTGCGCACCTGGTACCACGCGGGCGGCGTTTCCTTCGGCGGCGTCGATTCGCGCAGCTGCAGGATGATCAGGGTTTCGCCCGGCTTGGAATAGCTGCGGATCTTGTCGATGTAAGGCGTTTCCTGCAGCTTCTTTTCCAGCTTGTCGGTGACCTGTTCGGCCATCTGCAGCGCGGTGGCGCCCGGCCAGTAGGCGCGCACCACCATCGCCCGGAAGGTAAACGGCGGGTCTTCATCCTGCCCGAGGCGCCCGTAGGAGAGGATGCCGCCCAACAGCAACGCCACGATCAGGTAGCGCGTCAGCGGAATGTGTTCCAGCGCCCAGCGGGAGAGATTGAAACCACCCTTCATTTCGCCACTCCGATGGCGGAGCCGGCGTTGGCGGCCTGCGCCGCGACGGCGCTCTCCGCAAGCCTGTGATCCGAGCGCGCCGGATCGTCGCCGAGGATCTTGACCTTCTGCCCTGGCTTGAGCAGGTTGACGCCAGCGGTGACGATGGTCTGGCCCGGCGCCACGCCGCCGCCGACCAGGATGTCGTTGCCGGCCGTGCCGGCGATCTGCACCGGCACCAGCTTCACCATGCCGTTCTCCACCAGCCAGACCGAGGTCGCGCCCTTGTCCTGCAACAGCGCGGTCAGCGGCAGCTTGATCATGGGCTGCTCCGTCTTTGCGGCGAACGCGACATAGGCGGTCATCCCGAGCTTGATGTCATCCTTGGCGTTCGGGATCGAGATTTTCGCGGCATAGGTGCGGGTGGCGGGATCGGCCACCGGCGACAGCTCGCGCAGCTTGCCGGGGAAACTTTCGTTCGGCTTGGCCCAGGTACGCACGCGCACGTCGGAGATCCGGCGCAACGCATCGACCTTGTCCTCGGGGATGCCGATCACGATTTCCTTTTCGCCCGCCCGTGCCACGCGCACCACCGGGCTGCCCGCGCCGACCACCTGGCCGACCTCGGCATCCACGCCGGTCACCACGCCGTCGACATCCGACACCAGGCTGGTATAACCGGCCTGGTTGGTCTGGTTGCGATAGGCGGCCTGGGCCTGCTCGAAGCTCGCCTGCGCCGCCTTGAACGCGGTTTCCTTTCCGTCCAGCACAGCCTGGCTGACGAAATTCTTTTCGCGCAAATCCTGATAGCGCTTCAGTTCGGCTTTCGCCAGGTCGCGGTTGCTCTCCGCCGCCTTCAGCCCCGCATTCGCCTGCGCCTGCGCCAGCTGCAGATCCTGCGGGTCAAGCTGCATCAGCAATTGGCCGCGCCTGACCGTCGTCCCGACATCGACTTGCCGGGAAACGATCTTGCCGCCGACGCGAAAGCCGAGGCGCGATTCCACGCGGGGCCGGACGTCGCCGGAAAACTCTGCGAGAACCTCTACATTATCTGCTGCAAGCTTGACGGCGCGCACCGGGCGGATGTCTTCCGTCTTTTCCACGGGCTTGGAACAGCCTGCGAGGAACACGGCGCCCACCAGGGATAAGGCCGCGAGGCGGCTTAGCTTGTTCTGAAGACATGAATTGATCAGAGCGGCCACGGTTTTTCCTTTACTATTCGGGCTGAAAAATGCAATGTCAGAAATGGCCAAAACGCCATCGATATTAATGACTGACCGGTTAGTAATTATAAGCACGCCAGACGCGATTTGCCTATGGCTTTTTATTCATTGGTGAAAAGACAATGCCGGTCGAGCACTATGAAAACTTCCCGGTTGCCTCCCTCCTGCTGCCGGCGCGCCTGCGGCCAGCGGTGGAAGCGATCTATGCGTTCGCGCGCAGCGCCGACGACATTGCCGACGAGGGCGATGCGCCTGCCGAAGCCAGGCTGCAGGCGCTGCTGCGCTATGAACAAGCGCTCGACCGCATCGAACGAGGCGAGGCCGCCGGCGCCGCGCTGTTTTCCCGGCTGGCCGGCATCGCGACGGAATATCGCCTGCCGCTGCAGCCGCTGCGCGACCTTATTTCAGCGTTTCGGCAAGACGTCGTCACTACCCGCTACCCCACATTAGAGGCTTTACTCGACTATTGCCGGCGCTCCGCCAACCCTGTCGGCGCCCTTATGCTGCACCTGTACGGCGCGGCAGACCAGCGCAACCTGGCGGACTCGGACGCGATCTGCTCGGCGCTGCAACTCATCAATTTCTGGCAGGACGTCGCAGTGGACTGGAACAAGCGGCGGATCTACCTGCCGCAGGAAGACATGGCGCGCTTCGGCGTGACCGAAGCGCACATCGGGCAGGCGCGGATTGATGATGCGTGGCGGCGCCTGATGCGTTTCGAAGTGGAGCGCGCGCGCTCGATGATGCTGTCCGGCGCGCCGCTTGCGCTGCGATTGCCGGGACGCGTCGGATGGGAGCTGCGGCTGGTGGTCCAGGGCGGCCTGCGTATTCTGGAGCGCATCGAGGCGGCGGACTACGACGTCTTCCGCCGGCGGCCGGTACTCGGTCCGTTCGACTGGTTGTGCATGCTCTGGCGCGCTGCCCGCATGAAATTCAGTTTGTCGCGCACCGCGCATGTCGGCTAGCATTACGGCTTCCGAACAGTCCACCTCCCTTTTTCATGTCCCCGGACGAATACTGCCAACAAAAAGCCGTGCAAAGCGGCTCCAGCTTCTATTACAGCTTCCTGTTCCTGCCGCAGGACAGGCGGCGCGCGATCACCGCGCTCTATGCGTTTTGCCGCGAGGTGGACGATACGGTCGACGAATGCAACGACCCGATGGTCGCACGCAACAAGCTGATATGGTGGCGCAAGGAAATCAAGACGATGCTTGACGGCACGCCGACCCATCCGGTCACGCAGGCGCTCAAGCCGCACATAGCGACGTACTCGCTCCAAGGCCAGCATCTGCAGGCCGTGATCGACGGCATGGAAATGGACCTGGACCAGACGCGCTACCTGGACTACAAGGGCTTGCAGCGTTATTGCTGGCATGTGGCGGGCGCCGTCGGCATCCTGTCGGCCAGCATCTTCGGCGCCACCCGTCCGCAGACGCTGCAGTATGCGGAAAAGCTCGGCCTCGCCTTCCAGCTGACCAATATCATCCGCGATGTCGGCGAGGATGCGCGCAAGGGACGCATCTACCTGCCGGTCAACGAACTGCAGCAGTTCAACGTGACGGCGGCCGATATCCTCAACGGGCGGCATGGCGAGAACTTCGAGAAGCTGATGCGTTTCCAGGCCGAGCGCGCCCGCGCCGCCTACGACGAGGCATTCGCCCTGCTTCCCGCCGAAGACCGCCGCGCGCAGCGGCCCGGGCTGATGATGGCCGCGATCTACCGCGCGCTGCTCGATGAGGTCGAGCGCGACGGTTTCCATGTGCTGAACCAGAAGATTTCGCTCACGCCAATCCGCAAGCTGTGGCTGGCGTGGAAGACTTATGTCAGAGGCTGACATTGACGCAATCCGTGCGCGCCCCTCACACCTCCACTCCCAACCTCGCGCCCGGTGAGCGGGCGAGGAGCGCACAGTCTTCCTCCGCAAGGAAGATAGCCGTGATTGGCGGCGGCTGGGCGGGCTGCGCCGCCGGTGTGGAACTGGCACAAAGCGGCGTGTCGGTGCACCTGTTCGAAGCCGCCCGCACCCTCGGCGGCCGCGCGCGGCTGGTCGAAGTCAACGGCCGCCTGCTCGACAACGGCCAGCACATCCTGCTCGGCGCCTATCGCGAGACATTGCGCCTGATGCGCATCGCCGGCATCGATCCCGCGCGCGCGCTGCTGCGGCTGCCGCTGCAGATGCGCTATCCGGAGGGCAGCGGCATGGATTTCGTCACGCCGCGCCTGCCCGCGCCGCTGCACATGCTTGCCGGCCTGCTGCGCGCCAAGGGCCTGGACCGGGATGACAAGTTTGCGCTTGCCCGCTTCTCCAGCACGGCGCGCTGGATGGACTGGACGCTGAATGACGACTGCACGGTTGCGGAGTTGCTTGAACGCTGGGACCAGACCGAGAGGCTGGTGCAGCTGATGTGGCGCCCGCTCTGCATCGCGGCGCTGAATACCCCGCCGCAGCACGCCTCTGCCCAGGTCTTCCTGAACGTGCTGCGCGACAGCCTCGGCGCGCGCCGTGCCGCTTCAGACATGCTGATCCCCCGCGTGGACCTGAGCGCGCTGTTTCCGCAGCGCGCCGGCGCATTCATCGAACAGCACGGCGGCACGGTCCGGCTCGGCAGCGGGGTGCAGCGCCTGCGCCGCGACGACGCCGGCTGGCGCATCGAGATGAGCGCAGCGGCGAACACTGTTCTGCCGGCTTTCGACGCGGTCATCATCGCCACCCAGCCCGGCCACGCCGCATCCCTGCTCGACGGCATTGCCGACACCTCCGCGATCGGCGGACTCGCGTTCGAACCGATCACCACCTGCTACCTGCAATACGATCCGGCACTGGCGCTGGCACAACCTTTCTTTGCGCTGCGGGACGATCCGGCTACCGGACATTGGGGGCAGTTCGTGTTCGACCGCGGGCAGCTGGAACCGTCCAATGCCGGATTGCTGGCAGTCGTGGTAAGCGCATCGGGCGAGGCCGTTGCGCTGGACCAGGAGGCGCTGGCCGCTGCGATCGCCGCGCAGCTGGCGCAGGTGTTCCGGCAGCCGTCGCTGGCTACGCCGGCCTGGAGCAAGGTCATCTCGGAAAAACGCGCAACCTTCGCGTGCACGCCGGGACTGGCGCGCCCCGCGAACGCAACGGGAATCGAAGGACTTTATATCGCCGGCGACTACACCGCGGGCGATTATCCGGCAACGCTGGAATCGGCGGTGCGCAGCGCCGTGGCGGCCGCCCGCGAACTTACCGCCTGAACGCTCACTCCGCGTCGCGCACGCGGTTCAGCGCCTCGTCGATGCGTTCTACCGCAATCACATTCAGCCCCTCGATCTTTTGCTTGGGCGCATTCGCCTTCGGAATCAGCGCAATCGAAAAACCGAGCTTGGCCGCCTCCCGCAGGCGCTCCTGCCCGCGCGGCGCCGGCCGGATCTCGCCGGCGAGGCCGACTTCGCCGAATACCACCAGTCCGCGCGGCAAGGGCTTGTTGCGCATCGATGAGTGAATCGCCAGCAGCACCGCGAGATCGGCCGCCGGCTCGGTGATCTTGACGCCGCCCACTGCATTGATGAATACATCCTGGTCGAAGGCGGCAATCGCCGCGTGCCGGTGCAGCACCGCGAGCAGCATCGCCAGCCGGTTCTGTTCCAGGCCGACCGACAACCGGCGCGCGTTCGGCACGTGCGAGGTATCGACCAGCGCCTGGATTTCCACCAGCAGCGGCCGCGTGCCTTCCTGCGTCACCATCACGCAGGAGCCCGGCACCTGGCTGTCGTGCTGCGACAGGAACAGCGCCGACGGGTTGGAGACGCCCTTCAAGCCCTTTTCCGTCATTGCGAACACGCCGAGTTCATTGACCGCGCCGAAGCGGTTCTTGAATGCGCGCACCAGGCGGAAACTGGAATGGGTATCGCCTTCGAAATACAGCACCGTGTCGACGATGTGCTCGAGCACGCGCGGCCCGGCCAGCGCGCCCTCCTTCGTCACATGGCCTACCATGATGATGGTGATGCCCGACTGCTTGGCCACGCGCGTCAATTGCGCGGCGCACTCGCGCACCTGCGCCACCGAGCCCGGCGCCGAGGTGAGCGCGTCCGAATAAATTGTCTGGATGGAATCGATGACCGCCACCTGCGGCTTGTGCTCGGCCAGCGTATTCAGGATCTTTTCGAGCTGAATCTCCGCCTGCAGCTGCAGATCCTTCGCATCGATCGCCAGGCGCTTTGCGCGCAGCGCGATCTGCGCGCCCGACTCTTCGCCGCTGACGTACAGGACCTTCTTGACCTTCGACATGTTGGCCAGCGCCTGCAGCAGCAGCGTCGACTTGCCGATACCCGGGTCGCCGCCGATCAGCACTACCCCGCCGGCGACCAGGCCGCCGCCGAGCACCCGGTCGAATTCATCGATGCCGGTGCCAAAGCGCGGCACGTCGATCGCCTCGATGTCGGCGAGGCTGAGCACCGGCGCGGTCTGCGCCAGTCCCTGGTACTGCCCGGAGAAGCGGTTGCCGGCGGCTTCCATCACCGTTTCGACCATCGTGTTCCACTGGCCGCAGGACGGGCACTGACCGGACCACTTGCTGGCGACGCCGCCGCATTCGGTGCAGGTGTAATTCGTTTTCTGTTTAGCCATGGACGGAATCGACCGCGAGATGTTGTTGGGATGTCATTGCTCGACGACGCGCACGCGCGGCGCCAGCGCGCACATCAGCTCATAGCCGATGGTGCCGGCCGCCGTCGCGACCTCGTCGATCGGCAACTGTTCGCCCCACAGCTCGACCTTGCTGCCGACATGCGCACCGGGCACCTCGGTCAGGTCCACCGTGATCATATCCATCGATACCCGGCCGATGATCGCGGTCCGTGATCCGTCGACGACCACCGGCGTGCCGGTAGGCGCGTGACGCGGATAGCCGTCCGCGTAACCGCAGGCGACCACACCGACGGTCATCGGCTTGCCGGCGATGAAACGGCTGCCGTAGCCGATCGCCTCGCCGGCTTCGATATGCTGCATGCCGATGATCTCGCTGGCAAGCATCATTGCCGGCCGCAGGCCGAAGTCCTGCGCGCTCCTGCCGCCGGGCGTGCCGCCATAGAGCATGATGCCCGGGCGCACCCAATCGCACGCAAGTTCGGGCTGGGTCAATACCGCTGCCGAATTGGAAACACTGCGCGCGCCCGGCAATCCCTCGGTCGCCAGGCGGAAGCGGCGCAGCTGCTCCGCAAGCGGCAGGCCGGGATTGCCCGCATCGTCTGCGTTCGCGAAATGCGTCATCAGGGTAATGCTGCGCACCGCCGAAAGCGCCTGCAGCCGTGCATGCGCCGCGCGTACCGCATCGGGCGCGAAACCGAGCCGGTTCATCCCGCTGTTGACTTTCAGGTGGACGTCGACCTGCGCGGGCAACCTCGCCTTTTCGAGCATGTCGATCTGTTCATTGCAATGTACCGCGAATTCGACCTGGTGCGCCGCGCACAACGGCAGGTCGCTTGGATCGAAGAAGCCTTCCAGCAACAGGATGGGTTTTTGCCAACCCTGTTCGCGCAAGCCGATCGCGCTTTCCACTTCAATCAGCGCCAGCCCGTCGGCGGCGGAAAACGCGCGGGCGGCGCGCGCCAGTCCATGCCCGTAAGCATTGGCCTTCACCACGGCCCAGGCCTTGGCGCCGGGCGAGCATGCCTTGGCAACGGAGAGATTGTGCTGCAGCGCAGCGATACTGATGGTGGCAACGAGAGGTCTTGGCATGGAGTGCGATCCCGGTCGAAACACGGGGAAGCTGAAAGATCCCGCATTTTACCGGACGCTGCATTTCCGAAGCGGAGGAAATCCGGTGCTGCCCTATATTTTCATGGTATAAAGCAAGCCGGACACATACGAGAGCACTGGCACACCTCAAAATGCGGATGAATCGCGGTTTTTATACCATCATGGCGGCGCAGTTTTTTTCGTCGCTCGCGGATAACGCGCTTCTGATTGCAGCCATCGCGTTGTTGACAACCATGAAAGCGCCGGCGTGGATGACGCCGCTGCTCAAGCTGTTCTTCGTCTTGTCTTACGTGCTGCTTGCTGCCTTCGTCGGCGCGTTTGCCGATTCGATGCCCAAGGGCCGGGTGATGTTCATCACCAACCTGATCAAGATATCAGGCTGCGCGATGATGTTCTTCGATGTGCATCCGCTGCTGGCATATGCAGTGGTCGGCTTCGGCGCCGCTGCCTATTCGCCGGCGAAATACGGCATTCTGACCGAGCTGTTGCCGCCGGAAAAACTGGTCGCCGCAAACGGCTGGATCGAAGGCCTGACCGTGATCTCCATCATCCTCGGCACCGTAATGGGCGGCGCGCTGGTGAACTCCCATGTTTCCACGATGCTGCTGAGCTTCGACCTGCCGCTGATTGATTCCGGCATCGACACCGCCGCTGAAGCGGCGCTTGCCGTCATCATGGTCACCTACGTGCTTGCTGCCGCATTCAATCTGAAGATTCCCGATACCGGCGCGCACTATCCTGACCAGGAGCGCAACCCGATTCGCCTGATCGCCGACTTTGCCGGCTGCTTCACCACATTGTGGAAAGACAAGCTGGGACAGATTTCGCTCGCGGTCACGACCTTGTTCTGGGGCGCCGGCGCGACCCTGCAGTTCATCGTGCTGAAATGGGCGGAACGCTCGCTCAACATGCCGCTGGACAAAGCTGCAATCCTGCAAGGTATTTTCGCAGTCGGCGTTGCGGTCGGCGCAACCGCTGCTGCACGCTTCGTGCCGCTCAAGAAGGCGTTGACGGTGATGCCGCTCGGTGTCGGCATGGGCCTGATCGTGACCACCATGACCATGGTCCACTCCGTCTGGCTTGCGTATCCGCTGCTGGTGTTGATCGGCGTGCTGGCCGGCTACTTCGTGGTGCCGATGAATGCCTTGCTGCAGCACCGCGGCCATGTGCTGCTGAGCGCCGGCCACTCGATTGCGGTGCAGAATTTCAACGAAAACCTGTCGGTGCTGACAATGCTGATGCTGTATGCGCTGATGGTGAAGCTGAACCTGGACATCAATATCGTCATCGTGCTGTTCGGCCTGTTCGTGGCCGGCACCATGCTGCTTGCGATGAAAAAGCATGCTGCCAACCAGCGCCAGTTCGACTCCCTGGCACTGATCGGGGAACACAAGCATTAACCTGTCGCGCGCCGCGCGGCGCGCTCGCGCCAATCGTCCGGAACGATGAAGCCGCGGTCCGTCTCCAGCAGGCAGTCGCCGTGAAGCGCCATCAGCGCAACCAGTACCGGCGCGGGGCTTTGTGCAAAGTGCACGGCCAGCGCCTCCAGCAATTCCTTTTTCCCGACGACCTCGTCCGGCGCCGCTCTTGCCGGCGCGAGCCAACTCAGCCGCGGCAGGATTGCGTAATGCTCGCCCGGCAGGAAGGCGGCCTTGCTCAGTGCGCGCCAGAACCCGCGGCAATGCGCGCTCGCCACGCCCTGCGGAAGCACCGGCGCCGGCGTCTCACCCTGGTAGAACAGCCATCCCTTTACCAGGGCCTGCGCTGCGAAAACCGGTCTTGCCAGTTGAGCCTGGGCTGCCGGATGCAGGTGCAGCGTCAATTGCCGGTCCATCATCTTGCGCACCTTCGCCCCCAGCGTGTCGGCAAGATTCGGCCCGACAAAATAATCCGCATGGTGGCCGTGCCCGCCTGACTCGAGCAGGTAGAGCTTGGTCGCGAATTCCCAGTGCACCAGGCCCTGCTCGCCATGCAGCAGGAAATCGAATTCGCCTATCGTTTCCTTCCTGTCATTGCGGATCTGGACGCCATGCGCATAGAGCAGCTTGTTGTGCTCCAGGTAATACGCCATCAGCTTTTCGGCATAGCGGCCGAGTCGGGTAAACGGCTGGAGCGCGAGGTAGGCATGCAATTGCTGCGGCTCGCGGTCCAACGCCGCGAGCCAGCCGAGGGTTTCCGCATCGGCGGGCCCGAGGCTGGCGATCCTGCCCTGCCACGCTGAAGCGGCGTGGTCGAGCAGATCGGGGGCATCCAAGAGCCACGCCAGCGTGCGCACGTGCGGGTCGTGCAGGAAATCCCAGCGCTCGTGGAACTGCTGCTGATGCGTGAGCGCGGGCTCAGGCGCTTGCATATGCCGACGTCGCCAGGCACAGGTCCGCCCATGCCTTGCGCTTGTCGGCCATGTTGCGCAGCAGGTAAGCCGGATGGTAGGTCACCACCAGCGGCAATCCGGCGTAACGGTGGACAGTCCCGCGCAGCGAGGACACCGGGGTGTCGTGACCGAGTTCGAGCAGCGAGACAGCGGCGGTCTTGCCGAGCGCCACCAGCACGGTCGGCTGGATCAGCGCGATCTGGCGCTGCAGGTAAGGCAGGCAGGCGGCTGCTTCTTCCGGCGTCGGCGGACGGTCCCGCCCGGTGTCGTCGGTGGGACGGCATTTAACGATATTGGCGATGTAGGCATTCTCGCCGCGCTTCAAGCCGATCGCCCGCAGCATGTTGTCGAGCAGCTTGCCGGCCGGTCCGACAAAAGGCTCGCCGCTCAGGTCCTCGTTGCGGCCGGGGCCTTCGCCGATGAACAGCCATTTTGCCTTTTCGTCGCCGACGCCGAACACGGTCTTGGTGCGTCCGTTGCACAGACCGCATTTCACGCAGCCGGCCACCGTGGACTTCAGCCGCATCCAGTCCATGCCGGCGACATCGTCGGCCGGCGGCGCCTCGGGGACGACCGGCGCAAACGGCTCCGCCACGGCGATCGTGGCAGGCGCAGGCACGGGCTCGGCTTCGGCCGCAGCTGCAGCTGCAGCTGCAGCGACCGCGACCGGCGCGGCCGGCTCCGCTAGCGGCATCCCGCGGCGGCGCCAGAGCGGACCGATACCCATTTCATCCAGAAATACGGCGCTGCGTCCGGCGTTCATAAATGGAACCTCATCACGATCGCATCCTCGCGCGTATTGCCGGCCGCCGGGTAATACCCCTTGCGCACGCCGATCTGTTCAAAGCCGTACTTCCGGTACACGCTGAGCGCACGCAGGTTCGACGGCCGTACTTCGAGCAGGATCGAAGCCATGCCCTTGTCGCGCGCGACCTCGACCACTTTGTCCAGCTGCATGCGGCCAACCCCTTGGCCGTGCAGATCGCGGCGCACGCTGATATTGAGCAGATGCGCTTCATCGACTGCCAGCATCAGCAGGAAGTAGCCGGAGAGCGCGCCGTCCGGCTCGCGCAAGGTCCAGGTTTCGTAGCCACTGTACAGGGAGTCGAGGAAATTGCCACGTGTCCAGGGGTGTGGGTAGACGTCGGTCTCAATGGCAAGCACCTCGGGCAGATCGGACACCTGCATCCGCGCAAAGCGCAGCGACGATAGTGCCGGCGAGCTCGCCGCGATCTTGTAGATGGCGCTCATGCCGCCACCTTTGCCTGCCGCTCGCGCGTGGTCAGCGCCACCTTGTTGCGCAGGTAGATCGGCTGCGCGTCGCGCGCCGCGACTTGGCGGCCGGCGGCGTACTCGCGCGCCGCGAGCTGCGCCACCTGCGCTGCATGCGGCTGTACCTCGGGCAGCATCTTCGACAGCGGCAGCGCAGCGAAGGCCAGCGCATAAGCTGTCAAACCGTTGCCGCAGGCAACCGGTGAACCGCTGGCCGCCACGGCCGACGGCACGGATAACGACGGCGCGGTCACGACCTGCCATCCGTCGTCGAAACGATATTGCGCCCAGTACACCTCTTCCATCCGCGCATCGAGCAGCACCAGCACATCGTCGGCGCCGCAGGCTTCGCGGCATGCCTGCGCCATCGCAAGCAGGGTCACCACCGGCACCACCGGCAGATCGGCGCCATATGCCAGTCCCTGCGCCACCCCGCAGGCGGTGCGCACGCCGGTGAACGAACCCGGGCCGGCGCCGAAGGCGATGGCGTCGCACCGGGAGAGCGTCAGGCCGGCCTGTGCCAGCACGCTTTGCGTCATCGGCAACACAGTCTGGGAATGGGTTTGCACACCGGAGGCTTCATGCGATATCAGTTGCCCATTGTGCAACAGAGCGACGGACGCCAGTTCGGAAGATGTTTCAATGGCAAGAATGGTAGGCATGCCTGTATTTTACCGTGACAGGCACCCTAAATTGCGCTGCGTCGCCGCCGTAAACAGGGGGAACAGCAGCGGAGGATTTCATGGAAGTCAAAACCATCGCCAATCTGGCAACAACTATTGCGACAACGGCAACCAACCAGGCGGTCGGCGTCGCCGTCCTGAAGAAAGCCATGGACGTGCAGGCCAGCAGCGCGGCGGCGATGCTGGAAGCGCTGCCGCCCGCTACCGGCGTGAACAACCCGCCGCATCTCGGCCAGAACATCGACATCACCGCCTGAGATTCAGGGCGGATCCGGCCGCGTCCGCCCGCCGCGGCCAAGCAGCGCCGCGTGCCATCCCTTACAATACGTCCTCCTCGACTCGCGGCATCGCCATGTCCTCCAACGGCATTACCCTCGAAAACCATAATCGTCCCCGGCTGGCCGAGTGGCTGGAGCAGGACGCATGGGTGGTCGCCTGCCTGTGCGCGGCGTGGTGCGACACCTGCCGCGGCTATCGCGCCGGCTTCGACCAGCTCGCCACGCGGCATCCGGACAAGCGCTTCGTGTGGATCGATATCGAAGACCAGGCCGACTTCATCGGCGATATCGATGTCGAGAACTTTCCCACCCTGCTGGCCCAGCACGGCGACACGGTCGCCTTTTTCGGCACGGTATTGCCGGACCCGAAGCTGGCCGACCGTCTGATCGCGTCGCTGGCGGAAAAGACCACCGCGGAATTGCGCGCGGAAGCCGAAGCATCGCCGGAACGCCGTGAATGGCAGCGCGTGTGCAACCTGCGCACGCGGCTGCGGGAAACCGCGGACTAGCGGCCTGAGCCACTAAGCCAGGCGCAGCGGCAGGCTGCGCAGCCGCTTGCCGGTCAGCGCGAACACTGCATTGGCGACAGCCGGCGCGACCGGCGGCGTGCCCGGTTCGCCGACGCCTTCCGGCGGTTCCGCGCTCGCAATCACCACCGTTTCGACCATTGGCGCCTGGTTCATCCGGAGCACCGGGTAGTCGTTGAAGTTCTGCTGCTGCACCCTGCCGTCCTTGAGCGTGATCTCGCCGAACAGCGCGGCGCTCAGGCCGAACACCACACCGGACTCCATCTGCTGCGCGATGATGTTCGGATTGACGGCAATGCCGCAGTCGATCGCGCATGTCACCTTGTGCACCCGGATCTGGCCGCCTTCGACCGACACTTCGGCAACCTGCGCGACGATGGAGCCGAAAGAGCGGTGCAGCGCGACACCGTGCGCCCTTCCCCTGCCCGGCCGTCCCGCCTTCGCGACCGCCGCGTCGAGCACCGCGAGGTGGCGCGGATGCGTTTTCAGCAGGCCGCGCCGGAATGCGACCGGTTCCTTGCCGGCCTCATGCGCCAGTTCATCGATGAAGCTTTCCTTGAAAAATGCATTGTGCGAATGGCCGACCGAGCGCCAGTAGCCGATCGGCACCGGCGTCGGTACCGTGACATGCGCAATCTTCTGGTGCGCGAATTCATAGGGCATGTCGAACGCGCCTTCGGCGGTGGTCTTGTCCGGGCCCGCCCCCATCAGTCCGAAGGTGCGCTCCATCACCTGATGCGTGATCGCGCCGGATGCCAGCCGGTTGTCGTACATGACCACGTTGCCGTCCGCATCCAGCGCCGCCGAAAACCGCCCCAGTGCCGCCGGCCGGTAAAAGTCGTGTGCCGTGTCGTCTTCCCGGCTCCAGATCACCTGCACCGGCGCGCCGCCCGCCTGTGCCGCGATCGCCACCCCCTGCGCGATCATGTCGACCTCCAGCCTGCGGCCGAAACCGCCGCCGATGTAGGTCACGTTGAGGCTGACATCCTCCGCCTTGACCTTGGCCACGCGGGCGGCGGTATCGACGGCCAGGCTTGGCACCTGCGTCGCCGACCAAAGGATGACCTTGCCATCCCTGACCTGCGCGGTGCAGTTGACCGGCTCCATGGTCGCATGCGCCAGGAAGGGAGCGCTGTACTCCGCCTTGAGATGCTTCACTGCGCTCGACGCATCCGGCTGGCCCGCTTCGTGATAGACAAAGCCGGAATTGCCATCGAGGCGGGCCGCGAGTTCCTTGAACACCGCGTCGCTCGACAGCCTGGCGTTCGGGCCCTCATTCCAGGAAACCGGCAGCGCGGCGGCCGCCTGCTTCGCCTGCCACCAGGATGTCGCGATGACCGCGATACCGGCCATCCCCGGCGCCGCACCCGAAAAATCGACGACCCGCAGCACCCCGGGCATATCCTTGACCGCCGCGGCGTCGCACGCCTGCACGCTGCCGCCGAACACCGGGCACATCTTCACCGCCGCATACACCAGCCCCTCCGGCCGCGGGTCGAGGCCGAACACGGCCGTCCCGTCGACCTTGGTGCGCGCGTCGCGGCGCGGCTGCGCGGTGCCGATCAGCTTGAATTCCTTCGGGTCCTTCAGGCGGATGCCGGAGGGCGTGCTGCCCGCCGCCTTCGCGGCCAGCGTGCCATAGCTTGCGCTGTTGCCGGCCGGATGGCGCACCACGCCGTTGTCGGTGACGCATTCCGACGCGGCCACGCCCCATTCCCTTGCCGCCGCCGCGACCAGCATCGCGCGCGCGGTGGCGCCGGCTTCGCGCAGCGGGCCCCAGGTATCCTTGACCGAGGAAGAGCCGCCGGTGATCATCAGCCCGAGTTCACGCGCGGCCTTGCCGGTAAACCAGACGGCCGCCTCCTTGAAAGTGCCGGCGCCATCCGGATGAAACGGCAGGCCGTCCTGCAGCACGGCGACATTGCCGTAGATCTTGTCTATCGGCGCACGCTCGATCCTTATCGCGGATAGCGGCACATCCAGCTCTTCGGCGACCAGCATAGGCAAGGCGGTGTAGACGCCCTGGCCCATCTCGCATTGCGGCATCGCCACCGTCACCGTGCCGTCGCCGGCCATCTTGATCCAGCCGTTCAGGCGCACTTCGCCGTCCTCGGCGGGAAGCGGATTGGTAGCGTGCAAGCGCTGGCGAGGCGGCATCACGCCCCAGCCGACGATCAGCGCCCCGGCCACGCCCAGCCCTCCCAGCAAAAAACGGCGGCGGGATTTCCGTTTTGATTCGGTTACCTGCATGCAGTCTCCGTATATTGTTTTGCAATGTTTATGGCATGCTACGCGAAACCTTGCCCGCCGATGCTGGCGCGACATCGAGGGTTTCCTCTATAAATTCCGCCAATAAACATGACAGAAAATTTTTTCCAATCCTTCATCATCCTGCTGCTGGTTACCGATCCCTTCGGTAACGTGCCTTTGTTCGTCAGTGCCCTGTCCAACGTGCCCGCCGAGCGGCGCGGGCGCGTGATCGTGCGCGAATGCGCGATTGCCTTCCTGATCCTGCTGATCTTCATGTTCTTCGGCCGCCATTTCCTGGCGGCGCTGCAGTTGAGCGATATCGCGCTGCGCATCGGCGGCGGCGTAATCCTGTTCCTGATCGCGTTGCGGATGGTCTTCCCGCAGCCCGGCGGCGTCTTCGGCGACGGTGAAACCGGCCAGGAACCCTTCATCGTTCCGCTCGCCGTGCCCGCGCTCGCGGGGCCGTCGGCGCTGGTGACGGTGCTGCTGTTCTCATCCGGCACCGCGAGGGAAGCGGTGCTGCACGTCGCGGTGCTTTCGGTCGTCGCGACCGTGTGGCTGATCGTATTGCTGGGGGCCGAACGGATGCAGCGGGTGCTCGGCACCCGCGTGATGACGGCGTTCGAGCGCCTGATGGGCCTGATCCTGACGGCAATGGCAGTGGAAATGCTGCTCGCCGGGATACGCGCCTACGTGAAATCCCTCTGACCTCCCACGCGCCGGTGCCCTTCCGGCGCAAGGTTCTTTCTCCCCCCCTGCCCCTGCTTTGCCCCGCAGCAGCCGGAGTCGACACGACCCCAGCTCCGGCAAATTGTTTGCAAAATATCAATATCGAGTGTCGGCTTAGCAATAATATTGCCATTTCGACACGCACCGCCCTTTTTATTTGTTTAACTTATTGTCAGTTAAACATCTTTTCGAATTCCTAAAGGAATCGTCATGAAGAACCGCGGCTTCACCCTGATCGAACTCGTGGTGGCGATCGCCGTCGTCGGCATCCTCGCCGCCATCGCGCTGCCCGCCTACACGCAGCATCTGAAGCGCGCGCGCATTACCGAGGCCACCAGCCGGCTGGCAAGCGACCGGGTCCGGCTGGAACAGTTTTACCAGGACAACAAGAACTATGGAGCGAGCGCCTCGGCCTGCGGCGATAACACCGGTTCAGCGTCCACAAGTTACTTTGACTTCAGCTGCAACTGGGGCAGTGCTGCGAGCAACCAGGGCTTCCTGCTGACGGCGACCGGCAAGGGCAGCATGAGCGGCCATGCCTTTTCCGTCGACCAGGACAACAACCGCAAGACCACCGCATTCCCCGGTGCCAGCGGCTTGCCGAAAAACTGCTGGATCACGAGTGCGGGCGAATCATGCTGAATCACCTGCGCCTCATGCCGCGCGGCGGCGGTTTCAGTGTGGTCGAACTGCTGATCGTGGTGGCCATCGTCGCCATCCTGTCCGGTCTGGCCGCCCCCAGTTTCAGCTCCATCTTGACGAACAGCAGGGTGCGCACCGGCGCGGAAGGCATTCTTTCCGGCCTGCAACTGGCTCGGGCGGAAGCGATCCGCCGCAATACGAATGTATCGTTCCGGCTCGATTCCGGCGCCGCATGGACCGTCGCCACCGTCAGCCCGGAATCCGTCGTGCAAACCCGTCCCGCCGCCGAGGCGGGCAGCAACGTACGCGTCAACAGCGCGAACAACCGGACCAGCGTTACCTTCAACCCGCTCGGTGCGGCAGCCTCCTACGGCAGCAGCACGCTCACGCGTGTCACGGTGACGCCGGGCACGTCCGGAACAGGCGGCGACAGCTACCAGATCGACGTCTTCGCGGGCGGGCAGATCCGCATGTGCAATCTCGCGGTAACGGCCGCGGGAGATCCGAGGAAATGCTGATGGCGGCCGACATGAACAGGCAAGGCGGCATGCTGCTGATCGAAGCCCTGGTCGCGATCCTGATTTTTTCGATCGGCATCCTGGGCCTGGTCGGTCTTCAGGCCCGTGCCGTGGCGATGTCGACGGACGCCAAACAACGTGCCGACGCGGCGATACTCGCAAACCAGCTGATAGGCCGCCTGGCGATCGCCTCCCCGGCATCGGCGGCGGGGTTCGCGCACCGGCCGGGCGGCAATGCCGCGTGCGCCCCAAGCGGCGCGGAATCGAGTGACAGTACCGTGACCGAATGGCTGACCGAAGTCGAGGCGAGCCTTCCCGGCGCCGACAAGTCCAGGCAGCAGGTCGTCATCGACACCGCGACCGGCGTCGTGGTTGTCACCCTGTGCTGGCAGCCGCCGGACGGCAAGTTCCACCGGCATGTCGTCACCACGCAGATGCAGTGGCAATCCTCATGATGCGCGCCGACATGCGCGGGCCCGCAATGCCGCGCCAGGCCGGGGTTACGCTGATCGAGCTGATGGTCGGTGTGACGATTGGATTGATCGTGATGCTCGCCATCACGTCGGCGGTATCGACGATGAACCTGCAGCGCCGCACCACGGTGTCCGGGAACGATGCCAAGGAAAACGGCCAGAACGCGATCGCCTTGCTCGACCGGGCGGCCCGCGCGGCCGGCAACGGCTTGTTCTACAACGGCCAGTTGCTGTGCACCACGCTCAATGCCTATTACAACGGCAGCGTCGTCTCTGATGGCGCTCCGTTCGCGCCGGTGAAGATCAGCGACGGCGGAACGAGCGGCTCCGACAAGATCACCTTCGTCTACGCGGAAGCCGCAAGGGGAAGTTCTATCAGCCACATCGTGGACAACATGCCCAATCCCTCGTCGAACTTCGTGGTCAACAACAAGGGCGCGCTCGCCGAAGGCGACCTCGCACTGATTGGCGTGCCGGGAAGCGGCCGGCCTTGCACGCTGTTCCAGGTCAGCGCGCTGGTCCCCGGAGGCGGCAACTGCAACGGCATCACCACCGACTGCGTGAAGATCCAGCACAACCCCGGCGGATCGACGCCGTACAACCCGTCCAATCCGGATCATGCGTTCAGCGACTCGCCGAAGTACGGTTATGAAAAGACCGGAACAACCGCCGGGCCGGCGGTCGTCTCCCGCATCGGCGCATTGCATCATGACACTTACGAGGTGCTATGCAATTCGCTCGTTTCGCACGACGCAAGCAAAGCGCCCGGCTGCACAAGTTCGCCCCTGGCCTTCACCGATGCCATACCATGGGTGGCGAACGTCGTGATGCTCCAGGCGCAATACGGCATCAGCGACAAGGCCGACAGCGACGTCGTGACGTCCTGGCAGAACGCAAGCGGGCCGACCTGGTCGGCGCCCGCCGCCGCGGACGTGCCGAGGATCAAGGCAATTCGCGTTGCGGTGGTCAGCCGCAGCGTGGAACCGGGCGGCAGCCAGGTCAGCGCCCCCTGCACCAACGCCGCAGGCGTGGCCAATAACGGACCCTGCTCTTTCCAGGACGCCGACAGTCCGGTCATCGATCTGTCGAACGTGCCGGTCGCGCCCGGGAAAACCTGGCGTCACTACCGGTACCGTGTCTATCACAGCGTGATCCCCCTGAGGAACGTGCTATGGAACTATTGAGGCAGCGGCGTCGCATGCAGCTTCGATCGCGCGAAAGCGGCAGCGTGCTGCTGATCGCGCTGATCATCCTGATCATCATCACCGCGGCAACGCTCAGCGTGGTCCGCTCGATGGACATCGGCAACGTGATCTCGGGGAATTTCGCTTTCAAGCAGGCGGCGATGCAGGTATCCGACCGCGGCATCACCGATGCGACCAACAACCTCGCGGCCATTGTCGCCGGGGGCGGCGGCAACGCCGACCAGGCGAACCGCTATTTCAGCACGCGGCGCAACGACGTGGACAGTCTGGGCGTGCCCAGCGCCGTCAACTGGTCCAACGTACAGTGCCGCGACGAAGACAACAACGACTGCGACGCGGACAAGGACACCGGCAAGTACCGGGTGCAGTACGTGATCGAGCGCCAGTGTTCGGACAATCCGGTCCTGTCCGACCCGCAGAGCGTCAAGACCAATTGCGACTACGAAGTTCGCGAAGCCTCGCCCGAACAGCTCGCCGTACGCTATCGCATCATCGTGCGGGTGCGCGGCCCGCGCAACGCGACCGGCATGGTCGAGGCCATGGTCAGCGGCCCTGTTTCAAGCTAACGGAATCGGACACGACATGCACCGCCATTTCCATCGCTTCCTCGCACGCCCCGCCGGCGCGGCGCTGATCCTGCTCGCGGCCTTCCAGGCGGCCGGCGCGGTGACCGACATTTCCGATACCCCGATGGCGGTGAAGAACAACGTTGCGCCGAATTTCATGTACATGATCGACAACTCCGGTTCGATGAGCAATATCGTGCCGGATGAGCCGTACTCCGCGAAAACGATCTATCTTGCATGCGGCCAGGACAAGTTCGTGGAACAGGGATTTTCCGACCCGAACAATCCGCCCTCCTCGCCCAGCTATGACATCCTCATCCGAAGTGACGGCAAGCCCCGCTTCAAGAAGGGCTCGACCATCTACAGCTTCGGCACCGGCAACGGGCAGGCATGCTTCAATCCCGCCGGCTACTACAACTTCCGCCTGCTGGCCGACTCCAGCTCGACCAGCAGTGCGACCTGCGGCCCCGGCAACGCGCCCTGCAAGCATCCGGGCACCGGCTATCTCGACGCGGTCTACAGCGGCAACTACCTGAACTGGTACTTCGGAGCCGCGCCGGGCTACAGTTCCGCCGGCACGCTCGACTATGCCGCCGGGCGCAAGAGCGGCACCCGCACCCGCCTCGAAATCGCCAAGAGCAGCACGATTGCGGTTCTCGAATCCATTCCGCTCAAGACCGGCACCGGCAAGGCCAAGGCGCGCGTCGGCCTGACCACTTACAACGGCGCCGACGGCGGCGCGCTGCTAAAGAACGTCGCCGATCTCGATGCGTCGCACCTTGCCGGCCTCAGGACCAGCGTCAACAGCTTGACGTCCTCCGGCAGCACGCCGCTGTCCGAAACGCTGGCCGATATCGGCCATTACTTCACCCTGCCGTACACCGGCAACCTGAAGCTGCATCCGGACGACAAGACGCCCGCCGCGGCATCGGTTGCGAATGTATTCCGGCAGGGCGCCGCCACCCCGCACCGCCTGAACACGACACTGTCGGGAGCGGCGACCAGCCCGATCCAGTACTGGTGCCAGCGTTCCTATGCGATCCTGATGACCGACGGCCGGCCGCAGAGCGACCAGGCGCTTTCCAGCAACCAATACTTGTGCGACTACGACGGCGACTCGAACGGCTGCACGACCAGCGGCGCGAAAGCCTACGACAAGAAGACCGGCAACGCGGCCACCAGCCATCCAGGGCACGAAGGCGGCACGCACAGCTACGAGTCGGAAGGATCGGATTACCTGAACGACGTCGCGCTCGCCCTCTACGAGACGGACCTGCGTCCGGACCTGGCGGCGCCCGCCGGCCGAACCAAGAAGAACAATATCCGCACCTACACCGTCGGCTTCGCCGACGACCAGGCGAAGAACGATCCGCTGCTGAAGGAAACCGCAACGCGCGGCGGCGGCATCGCCGAAGTCGCCGGGAACGAAGCGGAACTCGTTGCCGCATTCAACAAGGCGATGAACGACGCGTTTGCGAAGGACGGCGCGGCAGCGGCGGTGGCCGTGGTCAACACGCAGCTGACAGTCGACAACACCGCCTATGCATCGAGCTACAACTCGGGCTACTGGACCGGCGACCTGCGCGCCTACACCATCAATACTTCCACCGGACTTCCGAACGCCGCGCCTACGTGGTCGGCGCAGGAGCGGATGGACGCGGTGCGCTCGCCCGCATCATCGCGCAAGATCGCCACCTTCAACGGTTCGGCAGGGACGCCCTTCCTCCCGTCCAACGTCACGCTGACCGCTTCCTACAATGCCGAGCTGATCAACTACCTGCGCGGCGACAAGTCGAACGAGGAAGGCAAGGCCGGCCAGCAGCAGCGCCCGGTTTTCCGCAAGCGGAAAAATCTGTTGGGGGATGTGATCAACGCCGAGCCTCTGGTGGAGAAGTACAGTGACGGCACGGTCGTGGTGTTCCAGGCGGCCAATGACGGCATGATGCATGCATTCAACGGCAGCGGCGACGAACTGTGGGCGTACGTGCCGAAAATGGTCTGGGGACATCTGAAAAATGCGGACGGCGGGCTGGCCGACCCCAACTACACGCACCGGTACATGGTGGATGCGACGCCGGCGGTCGTGACGATCGCCAACGGCACCAAGCTACTCGTCGGCGGCCTCGGCAAAGGCGGCAACGGCTATTACGCGCTCGACGTCACGTCCTATGCTGCGGCCGATGACAGCGCGGCGGCCGCCAAGGTGAAATGGGAGTTCCCCGCCAGCGCACCCAGCGTCGCCTCCAGCGTGGGCTACACCTACGGCACGCCGCTGATCGTCAACTCACCCGGCGGCTGGGTTGTCCTTGTCCCGTCGGGCTACAACAACAGCGACGGGTCGGGCAAGGTTTTCGTGCTTGACCCGCTGACCGGCGCGGTGATGCAAACCATCAGCACCGGCGCCGGCAGTGCGAGCGATCCTGCCGGACTCGCCTATCTGGCCAAGCCGGGCTCGGCGGCGGCGACCGACGTGATCAGCCATGTCTGGGGCGGCGACCTGAAAGGCAATGTATGGCGCTTCGACCTGTCGAACTGGAGCGCGACCAGGATAGCCGTGCTCAGGGATGGCAGCGGCAACCCGCAACCGGTATCCACCGCGCCGGTGGTGGGCCGGGCATTGGGTGGCTCCGGCAAGTATTTCGTCTATGTCGGCACCGGTCTATATCTCGGCGACAGCGATGTCCCCGGCAACACGCCCGCAAACGCCTTCAGCACGCAGACGCAGTCGATGTACGGCATCATCGACAATACGGCAAACGCCGCGCCGGCGCTGCCCGACATCCGCGGCACGAACGGCGCGAGCTGCCCCGGCAACGGCGGCGACGGCGCCTTCGTGTGCCAGGGATTTTCCGTTGCCGGCAATGGCTACACCGCGTCGCACAACACGCTCTCGTCTTCCCGTAGCGGGTGGTATTTCGACTTGCCGATCGCGAATGCGCGCGTCGTCACCCATCCCCAGCTCACGGCCGGCGACGCGCTGGTGTTTACCGCCAATATCCCGACCAACCAGACCTGCGATCCGGGCGGCTCCAGTTATTTCGTGAATGTCGATGCGCGCAATGGCGGCGCGGTGGAAACCTCCTATGGCTCGTCCAGATATCACCAGACCATCAGCCTGGTCGGCTATGCGCTGGCAAGCAGGCCGGTCGTCGTGCAGGCGGCAAACGAAAAGCACGGAGTCATCAGGCTGTCGGACCAGTCGTTCAGCAGCCCGGTGATCCATGAACCTCCCAGGCCGGCCGGCAGCCCGGTCCGATGGAAGCGGATCTCCTGGCGCGAACTGATGTAGCGATACGCCGGCGGCATGCAAAACCGGCTGCTGCCGCTTTTCCGGATCGCGGTTCCGGCAGTACAGGCAGGCGCAGGCGCAGCCTGCGTTACAGATAGCCGCGGATCCAGTTCGCCAGGTCGGCCTCGTCCAGCACGTCCGTGGCGGCCTGCCAGATCACCCGCGCGGCTTCCTGCGGCGGCGCCTCGAGACGCCAGTCGTTCAGGTAGAGGAACAGCCCCATTGCCAGCAGCGCCGCGCGTTCATTGCCGGCGGCGAAAGGCCGGTATTTCAGCATTCCCCACGCATACGCGGCGGCGATGTCGGCGATGTCGACGGGGCGCGCCTCGGCTTCATTCAACGGATGGGACAAGGCGGATTCGAGCAGGCTGCTGTCGCAGACGCAGGCATTCGCATCCGCGCCATCCAGGCTTTCCTGATGCAGGACGAGCAAGGCGTCCGGCTCGATGCAGAACAGGTTCACTCCGACAGCGCGCGCAGCGCGTCCCGGTAATCGTCGATGAACGCCCTTCCGGCGTCGATCTGCTCCTGGATCACGGGATGCTGCGACGACAGCAACAGCCCGTCGGCAGTTTCGGTCAGGTAGAGCGTACCGCCCGTGCCGCACCCGAGTTTGGCGAGCACTTCGCGCGGCAGGACGACGCCGACCTCCCTGTCAAAGGGAACCAGTTTCAATGCGTGCATGTTTTCCCCGGTTGATCATGTCACTAATTCATCTTAGTCAACCGGAGCAGGAAAGCAAAAGCCGGGAAGAAATCCGGCTGAAACCGTTCTTTCGTGCGCTGCCGCGGGCGCTGAAGCGGGATCTGTCCACTTTTTCGTACAGGCGCAGTGGCAGGAATTCGCATCGGCATGGAAATACTGCCCGCCGGAATTTTGCCCCCCTTCCTGGCGGGATAAACAAAAACGGGCCGCGATCGCGGCCCGTTTCGACTGCAGCAGATAAACCCTAGCGTGCAGCTTCCTTCACGCGCAGGCGCCATGCGTGCAGCAGCGGCTCGGTGTAGCCGCTCGGCTGTTCCAGGCCCTTGAACACGAGGTCGCACGCGGCGCGGAAGGCGAACGAGGTCTCGAAATTCCCGGCCATCGGCTTGTAAAACGGATCGCCGGCATTCTGCTGGTCCACCACCCCGGCCATGCGCTGCAGCGTTTCGCGCACCTGGGCTTCGGTCACGACTCCATGCAGCAGCCAGTTGGCGATGTGCTGGCTGGAGATACGCAGCGTCGCCCGGTCTTCCATCAGGCCGACGTTATGGATGTCCGGCACCTTGGAGCAGCCCACGCCCTGGTCGACCCAACGCACGACGTACCCGAGTATGCCCTGCGCATTGTTGTCGAGTTCCTGCTGGATCTCGGCGGCGGACCACTTCGCTTCGGCGACCACCGGGATCTCGAGCAGGCCGTCGAGCAGGCGCTCGATCTCGGTATTGTTCGCCGCCGCTTCGAGCTCCTGCTGGATCGACGCGACGCTGACGCGGTGGTAGTGCAGCGCATGCAGCGTGGCGGCCGTCGGCGACGGCACCCAGGCGGTGTTGGCGCCTGCCTTCGGATGACCGATTTTCTGTTCGAGCATTGCGGCCATCATGTCCGGCATCGCCCACATGCCCTTGCCGATCTGCGCGCGTCCGCGCAGGCCGCAGGACAAGCCGGTCAGCACGTTGCTCTTTTCATAGGAAGTCAGCCAGGTGCTGGTCTTCATGTCGCCCTTGCGCATCATCGGGCCGGCATGCATGTCGGTATGCATTTCGTCGCCGGTGCGGTCGAGGAAGCCGGTGTTGATGAAGGCGACGCGTGCCGCGGCTTCCTTGATGCAGGCTTTGAGGTTGACGCTGGTGCGGCGCTCTTCATCCATGATGCCCAGCTTGACGGTGTTGGCCGGCAGGCCGAGCAGCTGCTCGACGCGGGTAAACAGTTCGTTGGCAAACGCGACTTCCGCCGGACCGTGCATCTTGGGCTTCACGATATAGAGCGAGCCGGCGCGGGAGTTGCGGATGTCGCGGCCCGGCTTGTCGGCCAGGTCGCGCAGCGCGATGGTGGTGGTCACTACCGCATCCATGATCCCTTCCGGGATTTCCTTGTTGTCGCCCCACAGGATGGCCGGGTTGGTCATTAGGTGGCCGACGTTGCGCAGGAACAGCAGCGAGCGGCCGTGCAGCGTGACGGTGCCGCCGTCGGCGCCGGTATAGACGCGGTCACGGTTCAGCGTGCGGGTGAAGGTCTTGCCGCCCTTGCTCACGCTTTCGGAGAGCGTGCCGTCGAGGATGCCGAGCCAGTTCGCGTACGCCAGCACCTTGTCGTCGGCATCCACCGCGGCGATCGAGTCTTCCAGGTCGAGGATGGTCGACAGCGCGGCTTCGAGCACGAGGTCGGCCACGCCCGCCGGGTCATCCTTGCCGATGCCCTTGCTGCGGTCGATGCGGATGTCGATGTGCAGGCCGTTGTTCTTCAGCAGGACGGAAGACGGATCGGCTGCATCGCCCTGGTAGCCGACAAACTTCGCGGGCTCGGCAAGGCCGGTGGCCGACCCGTCCTTGAGTGCGACCACGAGCTTGCCGCCTTCGACGCGGTAGCCGGTGGAATCCTTGTGCGAGCCCTTGGCCAGCGGCGCGGCCTGGTCGAGGAAATCGCGCGCGAAGGCGATCACCCTCGCGCCGCGCACCGGGTTGTAGGCTTCGCCGTTGGGGCCGGCGTGGGTTGCGCCGTCGCTCTCGGGAATCGCGTCGGTGCCGTACAGCGCGTCATAGAGGGAACCCCAGCGGGCATTTGCGGCGTTCAGCGCGTAGCGCGCATTCAGGATCGGGACCACGAGCTGCGGGCCGGCCTGCTGGGCGAGTTCGGCATCGACATTGGCGGTCGTGACCTTCACTTCCGCCGGCGTCGGCAGAAGGTAGCCGATCGACTGCAGGAACTGCTTGTAGGCAGCCTTGTCGCGGATCGGGCCGCGGTTGGCCTTGTGCCACTTGTCCATCTCGACCTGGATGCGGTCGCGTTCTGCCAGCAACGCGGCATTCTTCGGCGCGAGCTCGTGGACGATGGCATCGAAGCCTTTCCAGAAGGCGGCGCTGTCGATACCGCTCCCCGGCAGGACCTTGTCCTCGATGAAGCGGTAGAGATTGGTGGCGACCTTGAGGCCGTGGACAGAGGTGCGTTCGGTCATGGTGTTGAGTCCTGAAAGTTGGGAATGGTTATAGCGTTTTTAGAAAATAGAAGACGGTCAGGGTGCCGCCGACCGCAATGATGAACCGGCGCAGCCAGAGCGCGGGGATCTTCCGCGCAATGCTTGCTCCCCAGTAGCCGCCCAGGGTCGCTGTGGCGAGCATGATCATGGTGTACGGCCAGTCCACCGCGCCGGCGACTACAAAGGTGACCACGGTGACGCTGTAAATGACGGCCGACAGCAGGTTCTTGATGGCGTTGATTTCGTGCACATCGTCGTGGCCGGCCATTGCGAGGCTGGCGAGCATCAGGATGCCCATGCCGGCACCGAAGAACCCGCCATAGACGGAGACCACCGCCTGGCCGGCGAGTGCCGCCGGCGTGTTGTCGGGCTTGCCGGCATGCGCGCCGCGCAGCAGCAGGGAAATGCGGCCGGAAAACGCAAACAGCAGCGTTGCGAACAGCAGCAGCCACGGAATCAGCTTGGAGAAGGTCGCATCCTTGGTAGCCAGCAGCAGCAGCCCGCCGCCAATGCCGCCGACCAGGGACACGATGCCCATCGGTACCAGATAACGCTTGTAGCGCGCGAGCTCGCTGCGGTAGGCCCAGGCGCCCGACAAGCTGGCCGGCCACAGCGCAACGGAATTGCTCGCATTGGCCACCACCGGCGGCACGCCTGCCGCCAACAGCGCCGGAAAGGAAAAGAACGTGCCGCCGCCAGCCACCGAATTCATTGCGCCTGCGCAGAACGCGGCGATGCCGACCAGGGCAATCTGCCATGCTGTCATTTGGCCGCTCCATTGCGCTGCTGCACGAACTGCAGCAAGGCATTCATGTCCGGCCCGGTTGCATCCGGCGCCACGCCCAGTTCTTCCAGCGGCGCCGCCGCGCGGTTGACCCAGAAGGTGGTGTAGCCGAACCAGGTGGCACCGCAGACATCCCAGCCATTGCTAGACACGAACAGGATACTCCGCGGCGACAGACCGAACACATCGGGCGCGAGCTGGTAGGCTTCCGGCGCCGGCTTGAACTTCTTCACCGCATCGACTGACAGGATATGGTGGAACACGTCGCGCATGCCCGCCGCTTCGGCTGCCGAGTCCAGCATCTGCGGATTGCCGTTGGAAAGGATCGCCAGTTTCAATCCCATTTGCTGCAGCGCCTGCAGCACGCCGAGGTTTTCCGGGAAGGCTTTCAGCTTCGCGTACTGTCCCATCAGCGCGTTCTGCGCATCCAGCGTCAGGTCAAGGCCAAGCTTCTTGCAGCTGAACACCAGCGCATCCTGCGTCACCTCCCAGAACGGCTTGTAGGTCGCGCACATGGTGCGCAGCCGCGAGTATTCGATCTGCTTGTCGCGCCACAGCGCCGCCAGCGCCGGCCCCTGGCCGGGGAACAGCCGCTCCGCGAGTTCGCCAATGGAATACACGTCGAACAGCGTGCCGTAGGCGTCGAAGGCGATGGCTTGGATGGACATTTACACAGTTCAAGTCTTATAGATGACTGAAAGTATATGCAATGCAAATCCACCTAAACCATACAAAAAATCACTTTATTATTGCGTTTTAGTATCAAATCCCCTATCGTCGGCCCATGGACCAGTTCAAACAGATTTCCACCTTTGTCGACGTTGCCGCCAGGGGCAGCCTGACCGCGGCGGCGCGCGCCGAAGGTATTGCACCGGCGATGATCGGGCGCCGGCTGGACGCGCTGGAAGAGCGCCTCGGGGTAAAACTGCTGCGCCGGACCACGCGCAAGATCGCGCTGACCAATGAAGGCATTGCCTTTCTGGAAGATTGCCAGCGCATCCTGGCTGACCTGGAAAATGCCGAGTCGGCGGTATCGGAACGCAGCGCGCGCGCTTCCGGCCATCTGCTGATCTCGGCCCCGGCCGGCTTCGGCCGCCAGCATGTGGCGCCGCTGATCCCTTCCTTCCTGGCCCAGCATGCGGACGTGAGCGTGACGCTGAACCTGAACGACCGCGTGGTCGACCTGATCGGCGAAGGCATCGACGTCGCGATCCGTATTGCGGCGCTGACGGATTCCAGCCTGATCGGCGTCAAACTGGCGGACAACAAGCGTGTCGTGGTTGCATCCCCCGCTTATCTGCGCCGGCATGGCGCTCCGGCATCGCTCGACGACCTCGCGAAGCACAATTGCCTGGCGATGAGCAGCGACGGCAGCCAGCGCGGCTGGACTTTCCGCCAGAGCGGCAAGAATGTGACGCTGAAGGTCACCGGCAACATGGTCTGCAACGACGGTGCGGTGCTGCACGACTGGGCGCTTGCCGGCAAAGGGCTGGCCTGGCGTTCGATGTGGGAAGTCGGCTCGGCCATCGAGGCCGGGCAGCTGGTGACGGTGCTGGATGAATTCGCCGCTCCGGGCAACGACATCTACGCTGTGTTCGCGCAGCGCCGCCATCTGCCGTTGCGGATCCGCGCATTCGTCGATTTCCTGCGTCATGCGTACGCGCAGCCGGATTACTGGCGCAAGGGATAAGCGCGCGCGTGCAATTATTTCAAGCGCGGCATGAAGCCATTTCAACCACCGCCGCTGCGCCCGGTGTCACCATGCTTCCATTCCGTTGTTTCCCGTCGACAATGTGATCCGGGTCAAGTAGATGTCGTGCACCCTGCTCATATAGTGGAAAAACTTGCCTCACAGGAACGCGGAATATCGCTGCGACCTGTCCCGGACAAGGATCGCGCCCCACTCAATCAATTCAAGGAGACCTCGGATGAACGCGCTGCTCAAGGCATGTGTGCTTGCTTTATGTTTTGCATTTTTCAATACCCCTGCGCTCGCCGGCGACAGGGCAACGGCTGACGAAGCGGTCGCGATGGTGAAGAAGGCGGTCGCCTATATCAAGGCGAACGGCAAGGAAAAGGCGTTCGAGGAATTCAACAACACGAAAGGCCAGTTCGTCGACCGCAACCTCTACATTTTTGTCTACGACATGAATGGCAACAATCTGGCGATCGGTAACGGCAATGCGAAGAAAATGGTCGGCAAGAACCTGATCGACATGCGCGACGCCGACGGAACCTACCTGATCAAGAAGCTGATCGAAGTCTCCAGCACCAAGGGCAAGGGCTGGGTCGATTACAAATGGCCGAACCCGGTGAACAACACGGTGGAAGCGAAGTCGAGCTACGTCGAAAAAGTGGATGACTACTTTGTCGGCGCCGGGATCTACAAGCAATAACAGCGCACCTTATCAGACGAAACGGCCACCCTGCGGTGGCCGTTTTTTTCATGGACCTCAGTACCGGCAGCCGATGCGGAGCGCACCCCAATGCCTGCCGCCCACACACCGCTCTCGGCCGCCATCTCGATCAGTTCCTCCGGACTCGCTGCGGTCCGCGCTTTTCTGGCTGTGTTCCCTCGACTGAATGTCGTCGGCGAGCTTCTTGATGCGCTGCTCCAGCTCCGTCACGGTGCAAATGATCAGCTTGGACGATTGCTCCACCTTTGCGGCCGGCTCGCGCACCGCGTCGGTCGCCGCACTGTCTTCAGTGCGAAAGACAAAAAAAATGCCGCCCGGCTTAGCGCCGGACGGCATTCTCTTTGAAGCTGGATCAGCTTACAGCGGCTGGATCGCGGACGCCTGCTTGCCCTTCGGGCCAGTCGTCACTTCGAAGGAAACACGCTGATTTTCCTTCAGCGACTTGAAACCATTCGATTGGATCGCGGAGAAGTGCGCGAACAGATCTTCGCCGCCTTCATCCGGAGTGATGAAACCAAAACCCTTTGCATCGTTGAACCACTTGACAGTACCTGTTGCCATTACATTTCCTTTTTAAGTGAATGGGCTGTTGCCCGGTAGATCCTTTGAAGCTAGAAAGAAATGACAGACAAACCCGGCACTACTAGTTCAAACTTCAATCGGTAGCTCATTGTACTGCATATGCACGCGAATCTGTAAATTATCTTATTCATATTCCTGGTTGCAAGTTTGCGGCCGCAATCCCTTGCTTTCACGAACGCCTTTGCTCTGGCACGCTTGCTGCATGGACGCGAGCAACTTCCATCGCTTCAGCATTCCCACCATTATGCATGCATCGAATCACGCACCTGCTGCGCGTGCCGGCGACGCCGCGCTTTCAGACACACAAAAGGCAGCCGATCTGAAGGTGATCCCGGGCGCCAAGGCTTTGCAAAAAACGCTGCACGAGACGTTCGGCATCCGGCACCTGCGCCCGGGCCAGCAGGAAGTCATCGACAGCGTACTTCACGGTAACCACACGCTCGCGGTGATGCCGACCGGCGCCGGCAAGTCGCTGTGCTACCAGTTGCCGGCGCTGAAAATGCCCGGCATTACGCTCGTCGTATCGCCGCTGATCTCCCTGATGAAAGACCAGGCCGGCAAGCTCGAAACAGCGGGCGTCGGCGCTACCGAGGTCAACAGCACGCTGAGCACGCGCGAGGAAGCCTCGGTGCTGGAGAGCATCCGCCAGGCTGACAACGAGTTCGTGTTCGCGACGCCCGAGCGCCTCGCCGACCCGGACTTCCTGGCGACCATCCGCCAGCACCGCGTCAGCCTGTTCGTGATCGATGAAGCCCATTGCATTTCGCACTGGGGCCATGATTTCCGTCCTGCCTACCTGCAGCTCGGTGCCGCGATCAATGCGCTGGGCAACCCGACCGTGCTGGCACTGACGGCGACCGCGACCGGGAATGTGGTCGACGACATCATCCGCCAGCTCGGCCTGCCCGACATGCATGTCATTAATACCGGCATCTACCGGTCAAATCTGCATTACCGCGTCGCGGCGGCGACCAGCGAATCGGAAAAACTCGACACCGTATTGCGCCTGGTACGCGAGACGGGCGGCTCCGGCATCGTCTATACGGCAACGGTGAAGGCGGTCGAGGAAGTGCATGATGCGCTGAAGGAAGCCGGCGAAAGCGTCACCTTCTATCACGGGCAGATGGCAGCCAGGGCGCGCCACGCGAACCAGGACGCGTTCATGAGCGGCGCCTGCCGAGTGATGGTGGCGACCAATGCGTTTGGCATGGGCATCGACAAGCCCGACATCCGCTTCGTTATCCATTACCAGATCCCGGCCAACCTCGAGGCGTACTACCAGGAATCGGGCCGCGCCGGGCGCGACGGCGAAGACGCGGAATGCGTGCTGCTGTTTTACGCCAAGGACAAGCAGGTGCAGCAGTTCTTCCTGGCGCGCCGCTATCCCGGCGTGGAAGACCTGGGCGAGGTCTACGCGGCGCTGCAGGCACTGGCGACCGAGCATCCCCGGGTGTCGGCCGCACAGGTTCAGGCGCATCTGGGCCAGGTGTCGGATACCCGCCTGCAGGTCTCGCTCAAGCTGCTGAAGGACGGAGGCTTCCTGGAACAGGATGAACATCTCGAGTACCGGCTGCTGCGCAACCGCGCCAAGACCCGCGAGCTCAAGGAGCTGGTCGCCACCTATCGCGACAAGAGCGTGCACGACCATGATGCGCTCGAGCGCATCGTGTTCTATGCGCAAACCGGCTTTTGCCGCTGGAAAGTATTGCTGGAATACTTCGCCGAACAGGCCGACTGGTCGCATTGCGGCGTCTGCGACAATTGCCGGCGCCCGCCCGAGCAGGCGCTGACGCCGGAGCATGTGCGCGAGCATGTGCCGCCTCAGGCGCGGCTGCAGCAAGTCGTGCCTCTTCAAGCGGGCAGCACCGTGAAGGTGCCGAAATACGGTGAAGGGATGGTGGTCTCGTGCGCAGGCGACAAGGTGACGATCCGCTTTCCCGACAGCCGGACCAGGACCTTCCTGAGCAGTTACGTGGCACCGGTCTGAGCCGGGCGCACCCAGCCGGCCGGCGCGCCGGAATCGATGCGCAGCAGCTTTTCGAACAGCTCGGCCGGCACCGGCTTGCTGAAGTAATAGCCTTGCATCTCGTTACAGCCGTGCCGCTGCAGGTAGGCCAGCTGCTCATGGGTTTCCACGCCCTCGGCGATCACATGCCGCCTGAGGTTGTGCGCGAGTGAAATGATCGACGCCACGATCGCCGCGTCATCCGCCGTATGGGTGATGTCGCGCACGAAGGACTGGTCGATCTTGAGCGCATCGATCGGCAGGCGCTTCAGGTAGGACAGGCTGGAATGCCCGGTGCCGAAGTCATCCAGTGACAGCAGCACGCCCAGCTGCTTCAGGTCGCGCAGGATGCCGATGGCGCGGTCGACATCCGTCATCACCAGGCTCTCGGTCAGCTCCAGCTCCAGCAGGTGCGGCGCCAGCCCGGTCGACGCGAGCACGCCGGCGATCGAACTGACCAGGTCCTGCTCGGCGAACTGCCGCGCCGACAGGTTGACCGCTACGCGCAGCTTGCCCAGGCCGGCATTCTGCCAGGCGACCGCCTGCGTGCAGGCAGTGCGCAGCACCCATTGCCCGATCGGCACGATCAGTCCGGTTTCTTCCGCCAGGCTGATGAAGCGCAGCGGCGGCACCATGCCCAGCGTCGGATGCTGCCAGCGGATGAGCGCCTCCATGCCGATGGTGGAACCGGTGCGCAGGTCGATCTGCGGCTGGTAATGCAGCACGAACTCCCCGCGCTCGAGCGCGTTGCGCAGGTCGCTTTCGATGCGCAGGCGCTCCATCAGGCGCTCGTTCATTGCCGGGGTGTAGAACTGGAAGTTGTTGCGCCCGGTTTCCTTGGCCCGGTACATCGCGATGTCTGCATGCTTGATCAGCGTTTCCGGATCCTCGCCGTCCGAAGGATAGGCCGCCACGCCGATGCTGCAGCCCAGCACGAATTCATGCCCGTCCACTTCGAGCGGCTGGGCAACCGCGTCCATGATCCGCTGCACCACTGCGCTCGTCAGACACTCGTCCGCGCGTTCCGGCAGCACCAGCACAAATTCGTCGCCACCCAGGCGGGCCACCGTGTCGGTCTCGCGCACCGCCGCTTCGAGCCGCGCGGCGATGCTCTGCAATACGATGTCGCCGGCCTTGTGCCCGAGACTGTCGTTGACCAGCTTGAAGCGGTCCAGATCGAGAAACAGCACCCATACCGCGTAGCAGTAGCGCGAGGCGTAGGCAAGCGCCTGGGTCAGGCGGTCCTGCAGCAGCGCCCGGTTGGGCAGACCGGTGAGGATGTCGTGCGCGGCGTGGTACTCGAGCTGCTCGGCATAGCGGCGGCGCGCGGCCTCGGCGCGCAGCGCGGCGATACCATACGCGAGGTTGTCGGCCAGCTCTTCCGCGACCTTCACTTCGTTCGGCCCGAATGCATTGGCTTCGTGCGAATAGATGGAGAGCGCTCCCAGGATCCGGTTGCCGGCGCGCAGCGGCAGCGACATCGCTGAGACGATCTCGTAACGCACCATGAAGTCACGCCACGGCGCATGCACCGCGCTGGTCTGCATGTCGCGCACTACCACCACGCGTCCCTCGCGGATCGCGGTCCCGGTCGCGCCGCGCCCGGTCGCCGCATCGTCCCAGCTGACATGACGGAGGGTCTCCACCAGTGCGCCCTCCTCGATTTCCGCCATCGCGGCCGGTCGGACCTTCTTCTGCGGCCCGTCTTCGGCGAAGCCGACCCAGGCAAACGGGAAGCCGCTGATATCGCGGATGATGAAGCAGATTTCATTGAGCAGCGCCGTCTCGTCGGTCGCGCGCACCAGCGCCTGGTTGCAGGCGCTAAGCACGCGCAGCGCGAGGTCGAGCCGCTTGCGCTCGGAGATGTCGAGCATGATCCCGATGGTCGCGTGCTCGCCGTCGAGCTTCATCAGGGAGCCGAATACTTCGACATCGAACAGCGCACCGTCCTTGCGGCGCGCGCGGCGCTCGTAATGCACCTCCCTGGCTTCGCCGCGCAGCCGCTTGCGGACGTTTTCCGCCACAACTTCACGGTCGCTTTCGGCAACCAGGTCGTAGACGGTGACCGAAGCGGCCATCTCATCCTGGGTGTAGCCGAACATCTGCGCCATCTTCGGGTTGACGAAACGAAAGCGCCCGTTCTGCGCGATGTAGACGCCCACCACCGAGTTCTCGGCGAAGCCGCGGAACATCGACTCGGCCTGCTTCAGGCTCGTGCGGTCGCGTTCGATGCGCCCGACCAGTTCGCCGATGCGCTGCGCCGATTCGTTGAAACGGCTGGCCAGCATGCCGATCTCGTCATCGGAGCTGCAGTCGATGCTCACCCGATAATTGCCCTCCGCGAGTTCCCGGCTGCGCTGCGCCAGCTCGCGCAGCGGGCGCACGATGCGCCGGCGCACCGCGGCAAAGACCGCCAGCAGCACCAGCAGGTCGATGAACAGCAGGCCGTACATCTTCATCAGCGCTTTTTCCTGCGCCTGCTGCGCTTCCCGCGTGAGCGAGCTCACCAGGTTCTCGGCATGGCCGAGCAGTTTTGCGGCATCTTCGGCGATCCGGGGCGCGGCCGGCTGCACGCCTGAAGCCTCGACCAGGGAACGGAAATGCATCCAGTCGCTGCGGATCGCTTCGAGCAAGGGAAGGTGGCGGCTGGAAAGCGGTTTGATTCGGTAGCCAAGCGCGTCGCCGCCATGGATCAGTACGGCAAGGGCGTCGTCGAAAGCTTCGAGCGAGGCCGGCAGGTCGGGAGCGCCGGCGTCCGGAGATTGCAGCGCTCGCGTGGCATCGAACGCGGCTTTCTGGCTCAGCATGCGCAAGCGGCCGGCCACGTTCATTGTCTCGGCAACGCCGTTGACATCATCGAGCATGGTGCGCACGACGACGATATTGGCGACAGCCACCACGAACAGCACGCAGAACACCGCGGCGATCTTCTTGCTGATCGTCGAAGCGGGCGTACCAATGTCGTCTGCGGGATGCGACGGATGCGAAATCACGTCGTCGGCCATGAAATCCCCGGGGGTTGTCGTTCTTCCAGCAGTATGCCGTGTTTCCCAGGGAAAATAAATTAGGGTGAAGAATTATTGTGACTGACGGGTCGCCTTGCGCGACCGTTTGGTATCGAACATGCGCTTGTCCGCAATCCTGAGCAGGGCATCCACGTCCTCGCCATCGTCGGGGAATACCGCCCAGCCGACCGACACGCCGACGCAGGCGGTGCCGGGTTCGAGCGGTACCGGCTCTTCCACTGCTCGGCGGATCTTTTCTTCGGCGGCGACGATGTCCTCGGTCGCTGTCACGCCCTTGAGCAGGACGATGAATTCGTCGCCGCCGTAACGCGCCACGACGTCGCTCACCCGCACCGCTTCCTTCAGGCGGGCAGCGACTGCCACCAGCACCCGGTCGCCGGCGTCGTGTCCGTGCTGGTCATTGATTTTCTTGAAATGATCGAGATCGATGAACAGCAGCGCGAAGCGCGGCTGTTCACCGGCCTTCTGCTCCAGCTGGCGCCGCAGGAACCCGACCTGCGCGAGCAGCGAGGCGCGGTTGAAGACGGCCGTCAGCTTGTCGATGCGCAGGTTGTGCTCCATCTCGGAAAAACGCCGCGCCAGCTGCCCGATCTCGTCGCGCCGGCGGATATTGATCGACGGCAGCGGCTCGCCGTCGCCGATCTTCCTCGCCGCTTCCGCCAGCACGCGGACGTCGCGCAAGAGCCGATTGAGGACGGTCAGCCCCAGGATCAGCGCCATGGCCACGCACAGCACCGCGATGGCCATCCCCTGGACCAGGCTGCGCGTGACGCCGCCCATGAAATCCGAACGCGGCACCGCCACCACCGTGGTCCAGTCCAGGCCGTATTGCGCCCCAAGGCGGCTGGCGGCGATGTCCAGTCCGCCGACTTCCGCCAGCAGGGTATCGGCGGCGCGCGCGCCGCGCTTCCATTGCGCCACCTGCGCATACGCCAGGCGCATTGCGGGAGTGCGCATCTCGTCGCCGCGCAGGCGAACCGGCAGGCCGTTTTCCATCTTGACCGGCAGCTCGCTGCCGGAGGTCGCGACCACGTAGCCCTCGCGATCCAGCACGAAGGCGACGCCGTTTTCGCTCACCTTCAAGGTGCGCAGGAAATCGGTCAGGGCCTTCAGGGTCACGTCGGTGGCGATCACGCCGGCCAGGGCGCCGCCCGGGTGACGCACGGCCCTTGCCAGCGTGATGGTCGGCTCCCTCGAGGTGAAGTCGTTGTACACCGGCGACCAGACCTGGCGGTCGCGCTGCGCGGCGACGCCATACCATGGCCGCCCGCGCGGATCATAGTCGTCGGTGCGCAGCAGGCGTTCGCGTTCCCCAGGTGACTTGACCGCGTAGACCGCGCGGCGCGGTGCGCCGGGTTCGCGCAAGTACAGCTCGATGAGATCCTTGCCGATCCGGTGCACGCCCGCAAAACGCCCGTCCGCGCCACCGAAGTACACGTAGTTGTTCACGTCCATGGACAAGCCGCTGGCGACCCAGAGGCGCGATTCGAGGGAGGGCAGGTCGTCGGAAAACGGCCGCGGCTGCGGCAGCATCGCAGGATCGGGATCGACCGCGTTCAGCGCAGTCAGCGCGCCCGCGAGGTGGCGCTCGGTGGCGCCGCCAATGCGGGCAACCATATCGGCGAGAACGCGCTGCGACAGCATCGCGACCGCCTCTTTCCCCGCCTGGTAGGACACCCAGGCGATCGCCGCGGAGACGAATATCACCAGCAGCACATACGGCAGAACCAGTTGCCGCCGCAAGGAGGAATTGTTCATGGTAGCCCCGAATGACCGAGGCCGCAGGGCTCCGGTTATTGATCTTGTTTGGTCCCGATTATATATCTTTGAGGCAATTTATTTCCCAACAACAACATTAGAAGACGTGCACTAAGTTCCCATGTGAGAACCTGGTGCAGGGCGATACCCTTATTGAAATAAACATATCGTCATTGAGATTTATCAAACGTCCCGCAGGCACTTACGCCCCTTGGATTCCTCCAATTAGCCGAGAACGCAATATTGGAGCCCATTCAACCATGCGATATGAGTGAAATCGGTTCTACAACTATATTTTTTGAGAGGAACAAACATGAAATATTCAGTATTGCTCGCGGCGCTTCTCGCCACTCTGACACTAGGCGCATGTAACAAGGATTCGGGCAGTGCTGGCGGCGGCACCGGCAGCCCAGGTGCGGCAGGTAGCAGCGCCGGCGGATCGAGCGGCTCAGCCGCCAGCCCCGGCTCGACCGGCGGCAGCACCGCAGGCAGCGGCTCGAGTGCATCGCCGAGTGCCGGCGCCGGCAGCGCGGGCGGCAGCACGGGCAGCACGCCTGGCAGCACCGACAGCACCGCAGGCGGCTCAAGTGCGGGCGGCAGCAGCGCCGGCGGTTCGACCGGCAGCACTGCTGGCGGCAGCGGCGGAACCGGGGGCAGCACCGGCGCGACCGGTTCCGGCACCGGCGGCTCGGCCGGGGCGGGAAGCACAGGCGGCTCCAGCGGTGGCACGACCGGCGGAACCAGCAGCTCGGACAGCAGCAGCGCTGGCGGCTCCACGGGTGGCTCGACGGGCGGCTCCAGCAGCGCCGGCGGCTCCACGGGCGGCTCGACGGGCGGCTCCAGCAGTGCCGGCGGCTCGACGGGTGGTTCGACGGGCGGCTCCAGCAGCGGCGCGGGCGGCTCGACCGGAGGATCCAGCAGCAGCACCACGCCGGGAAGCACCACAGGTTCCGGCAGCAGCAGCTCGGCCACGCCCGGTTCCCCTTCGAAATAAGCAGTCTCCGTTTGAGGTAACGTGATGGAAGCGGTACGATCGGCGTCTGCCGGTTGTACCGCTTTTTTATTGCCCGCCCGTCGCGGTCCGCTTAGCGCTCCGGCAGCGGCAACTGGAAGACGGTTTTCCCTCTATGACGTGAAAGAAGCCGCAACCGCGCAGGCCGAGCGGATCGCGCCATTCGAGGATCGCCCATTCCCCGTCCTCGAACAGGTTTTCCACGATGCAGACCATGTTTGCCGATGCGAAGCCGCCAGCGAACATGCGGCGTATCGCTTCCCGGCCATGCACCGGGGATTCGGCGGCCTGGTGGTTGGTCGCATCCTCCGCATAAAAGCCGGCAAGCGCATCGGCATCGGCGCGGTTGAATGCACCGACCCAGGCCATGACCAGTTCCCGCGGTGTCGTCGGCGCCTCCCCCAACAGATGTGAATGCCCTCCATGCTATGGAGGTGCGAGTGCAAAGCCAGCATTGCCCGGGGCGACGACGGACACGAACACGAAGGGCACGGTGCCCGTATTGCGTGCGCCGTGCACCTGGCCGGGCAAGGCGACCGCGACCTCCTTCGCCTGCAGCGATCGCATGACGCCACCTCCCTGGAAATACTCGGCCGCACCCGACAGCACGGTCCAGGTGTCTTGCCCGCGCGGATGCACATGCGGCGCGATTTCCTGGCCGGGGCGCAGATGCCAGACCACGATCAGCGCGTCCGGCGTCTCCAGCACCACCGAGCGGACCGGTTCATCCTGCGACGGCTGCTCATGGTCGGCAACGGCGAAGATTCTCTGCCCGATAGTCATTATGAAAGGCCTCCAAAAGGGAGAGCGCGATCGCGCTTGCGGCACACGCACATGGGACATACGGCGGCGGTCGGCATGGACTTTTCACCGCCTTCCTTGTCCGCAAGAGTATAACGGTGCCCGCCGGAAGTGCGGAACGCGCCGACGCGGCAGTGCGGTTTGACAGCCCCTCGCCCGCGCAGGATACTCGACGCACAACGCATGATTCCCGTTCAGCGCCCTTCCCCGCAATGAGATTCGCATGCCAGAACCGCTCCCCTTTCCGATCCGCAAGGAGTGCCCGCCCGGCGCCTGCATCTGCGGGCGCGATGAACTGCTCGCCGATCCGCACGCCGATATCCGTGCCTTGCGCCTGACGCGCGAGGAAGAAAAAAGGCTGATCGCGCGCATCGAGGGCATCACCAGCTACGCCGACCTGATGCATGTGGCGGACCTGATGCGCGCCCAGCTCGGCATCGTGCTGCGCATCGCGCCCAGGGCGAACGAAGTGCGCACGGTGCGCGGCCTGTCCATCCGGCTCGACGAACAGCCAGGCTTGTGCAGGAAGATCCGGCAATCGGTCCCGGCGGCGGTCAGGCGCTGCCTCGAAAGGAGTCCGGACATCGTCTATGCGATCCTGAATGCGCACGACCTGCTTACCGATGCCGGATCCGCATCCGACGCGGGCTGACCCGCCTATTTCCGCGCCTGTTTTCCTCGTTGCAGCGGCACCGGTTCGAGGCGCAACTCCCCGCGCAGCATCGGTCTGGCCAGGATCTTGTAGGTATCCACGTCGAAGCTGCGCCGCGCCGCATGCTTGACCGGCAAGGCGGCCGCGCCGCGATCGATGGAGCCGAGATAGAACCAGTGGTCGACCACGTGGACCTGCTCCCAGCCGTCGCACTCTTCCACGATGCCCATCGGCCCCGGATAGGGCCAGAGCAGGATGCGCATTTCCTCGAGCGCCGCGCGCAGCCGCAGGTAATGCTCCTCGGCCGGTTCGGTACCGACACAGGCACCGAGGCAGCGCGCGATCTGCCGCGCGAAGCAGGCGCGGCCGCGCACCCGCGTCTCCAGCCCGGTGATTGCCGGGCAGAGCCTTTCCGCATCGACGAGCTCGCGCAGTTTTTCCAGTGCCGCGCGGCGCGTGGCGAACAGGCCGAACAGGTCCGCCGTGGTCGCGAAGTCGACGTCGCGCGCATGGACGATCTGCGGCACTGCATGCGCATCGGGGCCGAGATGCAGCGTGCACATCTCGCGGGTGCGGCGCAGCTTCTTGTTGTGCAGCGGCTGCATCTCCTTGATCAGCCGCGACTCCAGCAGCAAGGCGCCGATATCGCCGGCGGTGCGGCGGAATTCCACATGGCGGCTGGCCTGCAGCATGCGCGCCTCTTCCGGCGTGCGCAGGTGCGACAGCACGCGGCTGCGGATGTTGACGCTCTTGCCGATGTAGAGCGGCCGGTCCTGCTCGTCGCGGAAGATGTAGATGCCGGGCTTCGAAGGCAAGGCATCGAGGCTGGCGCGGTCGATATGGTCCGGATAGGAGAAGGCGTCTGCCGGATCGGGCTTGACCAGGAGTCCGACGGAGGTGATACGGGCTTGCATGAAAAACAAAAAGACCGGGAAAAAGAATAAAGACCAATCAGTCGCATAACCAATTTGACTAATCGGCCTTCGCTTATTACTGTATATTTGTACAGTATAGATTGATGGGCTGCATCTTGCCCAAAAGAAGAATTAAGAGGTCCGGATGTCCGCATTAGTTTCCTCCATATCGCCTTCGGAAGCGATATCTCCCGCACTGCCCGCCTCGGTCTGGCGTGCCGACCAGATGGGTTCGTACCAGGCGGCCGTCGTTCCCACCGGCCATCCCGCGCTCGATGCCCAACTGCCCAACGGCGGCTGGCCGAGCGCGGTGCTGATCGAATTGCTGCTGCAGCAAGCCGGCATCGGCGAGATGCGCCTGCTGCGCCCCGCATTGCGCGCCATTGCCCGCAGGCGGCGCATCGCGCTGCTGCAGCCGCCGCACCGCCCGCACATCGCCGCCTGGCTCGCATGGGGCCTGCCGGCGGAAAGCCTGCTGTGGATCCGGCCGGCGCGCAGCGTCGATGCGCTGTGGAGCGCGGAACAGGTGCTGCGCAACGGCAGTTGCGGCGCGTTGCTGTTCTGGCAGCAGCAGGTGCGCGCCGAATCCCTGCGCCGCCTGCATCTCGCCGCACAGGGCACCGACATCCTGTTCTGGATGATGCGCCCGCTCGCCTGCGCGCAGGATGCATCGCCCTCGCCGCTGCGCCTGGCGCTGCATCCCGCGGCGGGCGGCATCGATCTGCGCATCGTCAAGCGGCGCGGCCCGCAGCACGACGAAGCGTTCCACCTGCGGCTGGAAGACCTGCCGGCCGCGCCCTCCGACACGGGTTCCGCTCATGCGCACATGGATAGGCGTGCACCTGCCGCAGCTGCCGCTCGAAACCTTCCGGCCGCGCTGGTCTGAACCCGGTCCGCATGTCGTCGTCGACCGCGAGCAGGTGCGGGCGGCGAGCGCGCAGGCGGCCGCCGGCGGCGTGCGCCTCGGCATGCGACGCGCCAGCGTGCAGACGCTGTGCCCGGATGCGGTGCTGCATGAGCGCGACCTGGCGCGGGAACAGGAAGCGCTGTCGTCGATCGCGCTCGCGCTGCTGCAGTACACGCCCGAGGTGGCGCTGGCCGGGGAATCCAGCCTGCTGCTCGACGTCACCGCCAGCCTGCGCGCCTTCGGCGGGCGGCTGGCACTGTGCCGGCTGGTGCGCGCTGCCGTCGGCGCGCTCGGCTTCACGCCGCAGCTCGGCATGGCGCCGACCGCGCAAGCCGCCTGGCTGTTCGCGCGCCACCGCAGCGAAGCTGCCTTGCGCCAGCGGCGCGCGGTGCGCATGGAGACAATGGTGCGGCGCATGGACCGGCTGCGCTGCACCCTGCTGCCCGCGCTTTACCCCTATCGCGAATGGCTCGAAGGCATCGGCTGCCACACCTTCGCCGACCTGCGCCGGTTGCCGCGCGCCGGCCTGCAGCGGCGCTGCGACAAGAGCGTGCTCGATGCGCTCGACCGCGCCTACGGGCATGCGCCGGAATTGTTCGAATGGGTGGAGGCGCCGAAGACCTTCGCCGCGCAGATGGAACTGCCCGACCGCATCGAGCATGCGGAAGCGGTGCTGTTTGCCGCGCGCCGGCTGCTGTTGCAGATGACCGGCTGGCTGGTTGCGCAGCAGCTTGCGGTCTCGCGCTTCGTGCTGCTGCTGCTGCACGAGCGCGGCCGCAGCGCGGTGGCGCCGACGCCGGTCGAGATCGCGCTCGCCGATCCCGCCTGGCAGGAAGCGCACCTGACCCGGCTGCTCAAGGAAAGACTCGGCCGCGTGGCACTGCCCGCGCCTGTGATCGCGCTGCGGCTGGAAGCGCTGCAGGTCGCCGCGATGCAGCCGCCTACCGAATCGCTGTTTCCCGATCCGGGCAGTTCGCCCGCCGACTATCACCGCCTGCTGGAGCTGCTGACCGCGCGCCTCGGCGACTGCGGCGTGTTGTCGCCTTCCCCGCGCGCCGATCACCGGCCGGAAGTGAGCAATGCCTGGACACCGGCAGCAGCTCCTGGCCGTGCCGCGCCTGCACCGGCGCTGCAGGCCGAGCGGCCGTTCTGGCTGCTGGAAACCCCCATCGCGCTGATCATGCGCGACAACCGCCCTTTCTATGGCTCGCCGCTGCGCTTGCTCAAGGGACCGGAGCGGATCGAATGCGGCTGGTGGGACGGCGGCCTGGTGATGCGCGATTACTTCATTGCGCAGGATGCGGCATCGACCTGCTACTGGGTGTACCGGGAGCGGTTCGGGGAGGAGGTTTGCTGGTTTTTGCAGGGATTTTTCAGTTGAGGGCTGCTGTCAGCTACAGAAAGAACCACTGAAGCGCGCTCCCGCGACCGGCAGCACCGAATGCATTTTGAATCTGGCTGTTGCGCCTGACGAGAACGGCGTCCAGGGCGCCTCCGGCAAGAAAGCAGGAAAAGCATTATCCTGTCGACCGAATGTCCCATGCAGCCCTGCGGATGCCCGGGACATCTCCTGAATACCTGCGGCCCCGGTTCGGCCTACCGAGGCGGACCGCCCCATCAAAAACAACCCGAGAGGAGAAACGTATGCGCCTTGTCCTGGCCGCGCTTTTGACGATGACTTCTGCCCTGAACACCGCACACGCGGCGACGCAGCAGCAATGCGAATCACTGATAAAACCGTTGGAGGCGAAAATCGACAGCCTGCCGCATATGCGCGGGAACAAGCCGACGTCGAAGGATTGCGCCAGTGCCGCCGAAATGATCAAGCTGTACGCCGGCTATCAGGTCCAGGCCGACCGCATGAACTGCCCGTTCGCCTACGTCGCGGGCCAGGCAATCGGCGGCGCGCCGGAGAGGGCCGATCTTATCGCCGAAATCAAGAAGGCATACAGCGAGAAGTGCCGTTGATCGGATAGCGATCACGAAACGGGGTGGCGTCAGCATGGCGCCACCCGAATTGCAGCGCGAAGTAAACTCCGGCCTGACAATTCCTGAACAAGGCTCCATCCGCGGCCTCGATACATCATCCGGTTCGCGTCGCATCTTCCGCCGGCACCCGGCATGACCTGAATGACTTGATCCGGGAATTCCACGCCGGGCGAAGGTTGAGTTTTCTCAAACGCGGTGACGCCATCCCCCCTACAGTTAAGAACGAAATCATCCGGGGACAGACCATGCGTTTTTCCGAAGACAGACTAGCGAAGCTCAGGTGCTCCGACGGCATCGAGCGCACCATCCATTTGTGGGAACCGGTGCAGCCGCGCGCGGTGATCCTGGCGATCCACGGCGGCATGGCGCATGCGGGCGATTATGTGACGCCGGCGCTCTGGTTTCGCGAGCACGGGATCGCCACCGTCAGCTACGACATGTGCGGGCACGACCGCAAGAAGCGGGTCGACATTCCCGGCTTCCACAATTTCCTCGACGACGGCGAACTGTTCCTGCAATGGGCGAAAGCAAGCTATCCGGGGCTGCCCGTGTTCGTGATGGGACATTCGATGGGCGCCCTGATCGCAACCCATCTCGGGCTGCATCGCTTTCCGCGCGATCCCGGCATCCAGGGATTCATCCTGTCCTCGCCCTATTATGTGAATGCGATCAAGGTGCCGGCGCTGCTGGTCAAGCTCTCCGGCCTGCTGGCAAAGCTGTTCCCGACGATGAAGGTTCCGCTTGCGTCCCTGACCGGACTCTTGACGCATGACGAGGCGATCACCCGGCGCCACTTCGAGGACGAGCGCGACAACACCCGCGCAACCGAGGTCACCATGCGCTTTGCCAACGAACTGCAGCTCGCGCAGCAAGGGCTGGCGGAGAAAATGCCGGCGTGGCGCTATCCGACCTTTGCGGTGGTCGCGGGCGATGACAAGCTGGCCGACTGGCATGCGGCCGATGCGATGCTCAAGTCCATCGACCCCGCGCTGCTCGACTATCATTTTTACCCCGACAACTACCACGAGAACTTCAACGAGCTCAACCGGGTGCAGATCTTCACGGATATCCTGCACTGGATGGAAGGCCGGCTGTCGTCGGAGCTGGACACGCTCCACACGGAAGCGGCGCAGCCGGCACAAGCGAACGGCTGAGCGGCTGGGCGGCACCTCGCCCCTTTCCGCCTGTGCCGCGCGATTTCCGGCATGCCTGGCACCAGGATGGCGGTGTCCGTTGTACTTGCCGCGAAGGCAGCCACCTCCCCTTTGACCCGGGGGATGGCGATCGCGGCAGCGGTCAAGGCGGATGACGCCAGCACGGCGCTCAAGCCGATCGGCATTGCCGATACGCCGATGACGGCCCGGCGCAACATTGCGCAGCCGGGTCTGTTGATCCGGTTGCAAGTACGCGGCAGGTGCGATTCCGAAGAGAACTATTTCCGGTCAGAATGATCTTACCGGGAAGATCTTCTCCCCCTCCGCTACCGTGTTGAAATTCTTCAAAGACCTGCTCGGCGGCGCCAAGGCGCCCTTGCTCGACACCCCGGCTTCGTCCCCAAGGCATATGGCGGAGCTGGTGGAATTCCTGATCCTGCTGCAGGCGCCCGGCACCGCGCCGGCCAGCGGCAAGAAAGGCAACCTGCTGCGCCTGGCGACTTCGCTCAGCCAGGATCCTTACTGCCTCGGCTACATGATGGGCATGTTCGATTCCCTGTGCCAGCAATGGGAGGTACCGGCGAGCGAGCAGCGCGTCATTACCGGCAGTGCGTGCACGCTGCTGTTCCGCGACCTGCTGGAGAACGTCTGCGATTTGCGCCATGCGGCCACCATCGAAGATGCGGCGTTCAACGGCGCGCGCCAGCACGCCTCCGACCCGGCCTTTCAGCGCGGGAAGTTTGACGGCTGCAGCGAACTGACGCGCTATATGGCGACCAAGAAGCGCGACGACATGCCGCTCAGGCTGCATGTCCGGTTGAAGGAATTGCTGGCGCAGGCGGCATAGCGCCGCACGCATGGCGTTCGCGCTTTCAGGGCGCGAATGCGTCATCCGGCAGGCTCTCCGGGTAGGCGACCTTGTGGATCACCGAAAAGCCGGTGTGCTGCCCCATTGCATAATGCTCTTCGCGCGCGGCATGCATCCGGCCCTGTCCATGGCGGAACTCCGAATAGACGGTAGCGAATTCCATGCTGCCGGCGCCGATGCGCTGGATGCCGCGCGAACGCAGGATGCGTCCGTCTTGCGCATCGACTTCCACGACCAGCCTGAGGTTTTCTTCCAGCGGAAATCCGATCGCCCGCAGCGGCTTGCCATCCTCCATTGCGGACGGTCCGAGATCGACCAGTGCCGATGCCTGCGCCAGCATGTTCCAGGGCAGCGCGATGCGCGCGACCTGCAGCACGATGGCGCCGCGCAGGATGGGGTTGGCTGCCGCACCCTGTTGCCATGCCTGCTCCCCCGCGAGCACGCGCGACTCGCTGCCGGTCGCGTATCGGATGCGGATGCTGAAGCGGTCCGGCGCCCGGTACTGGCGCAGCAGCGCGCCCTCGCCGCGCCGGAACGAGGTGGTCGTTCCCTGCTCGACCATCGCCGCCGGCGGCGTCTTCCCATACGCGGCAGACACCCGTTCCAGCACATCCTTCAAGGTTTCCGCCGCGTGGGCAGATCCGGCGAGCAATATCGCCAGCAGATACAGCGCTCCGCGCGCCAGTCGATTCATTTTCCATCCTTCAGCAAGAGCATGCCGCACCGCTTCACCTATTCCGGCCCGCGCTGCAGCTTCGCAGCTGGTTGATGCATGGAATAGAATGCCGGCGCCGAAAACCAAAGCGGCTTCGCACAGTCAGAAGTATGCCCTCTTCCACTCATCCCGTATGCACCATGCCGGACTGTCCCGACTGCATTGCCCTCGATGGCGCGAACGCCGTGGTATCGCCGCATGCGAACCTGCTGCTGCATTCCGACGCAGGCATCAACTTCGGCGCGACCGCGACCGGCCATGTCGCCTATTACATCTGCAACGCCTGCGGCGCGAAATGGGAGCGCATACGGGCCCGCAGCGAGCCGGAAGCGGTCTGGCGCCACACCGACAAGCCGCTGGATTAGCGGCCGGCGCACGCCGCAGCCGGGTGCACGGACGGGGGAAGCAGTGCCTGTCCGCCCCGCGTCAGCTGTAGCTCAGCGCGCGCGCCTTGCCCCGGAACACCCGGTAGGAAAACACCGTGTAGCCGATGATGGTCGGCAGCACCAGCGCCACACCCCACAGAATGATTTTCAGCGACTCGGGCGCGCTCGCCGCCTGCCAGATCGTGATCCGATCGACCACGAGGTACGGGAAGACGCTGTAGGCCAGTCCGTTGAAGGCCAGCAGGAAGATGCCGACCGTCGCCGCGAACGGCAGCCAGCACAGCGGTTCCACATCGGCCGGCGGCGCCGCCAGCATCCGGCGCAGCACCGCGTCGGCGACGACAAACAAGGCCGCGGTCATCACCGGCACCGGCGCCAGCAGCAGGATGTTCGGCAGCGCGAACCACTTGTCGAACACCTGCTGGCTCACCAGCGGCGTGACGACCGACACCGCGGCGATGCCCAGCGCGCACAGCAGCAGGCTGCCGCGCGCCCAGCCGATCGCCTTGCGCTGCAGGCCGCCTTCGGTCTTCATGATCAGCCAGGTCGCGCCGAGCAGCGCATAGCCGGCCAGCAGCGACACGCCGGTGAACATCGCGAACGCGAGCTGCGGCGTGCCGGTATCGAAGCCGACGATGTACAGGCCGATCATCACGCCCTGCGCGCCGGCGGCCAGCACCGAGCCCGCGTAGAACGCGGTGTTCCACGCCTGCTTGTGCGCCGCCCGTGCCTTCACGCGGAAATCGAAGGCGACGCCGCGCAGGATCAGGCCGGCCAGCATCAGCGCCACCGGGAAATACAGGTGGCCGAGGATAACGCCGTGCGCCATCGGAAAGGCGACCAGCAGGATGCCCACGCCGAGCACCAGCCAGGTTTCGTTGGCATCCCAGAACGGGCCGATGGAGGCGACCATCATGTCCTTTTCCTCGTCGTCGGCGCGGCGCAGCAGGATGCCGACGCCGAGGTCGAAGCCGTCGAGGATCACATAGACCATCATCGCCACGCCCATCAGCAGCAGGAAGACGAGCGGCAGCCAGGCGCCGGGTTGGGACAGTTCAGGCATGTTGTTCTCCAGAGGCTTGGATGGGTTGCGGATGGAGCCGGTGCACGGGCCGCGCATCGCCGCGCGCCGCATGGCCGGCCTTGCGTGCGAGGTGGAACAGCACCGTCACATAGGCGAGCGTGAGCGCCGCATACAGCGCGAGATACATCGCCAGCGTGCTGGCGACCATGGCCGCGGGCACCGGCGCCACCGCCTGCGCTGTGGTCAGCACGCCGTACACCAGGTAGGGCTGGCGGCCGATTTCCGTCACATACCAGCCGGCCACCGTCGCGACCCAGCCGGAAAAGCTCATTGCCACCAGCGCGCGCGCCATCCAGCGCGACGGCTCGCCCTTGCGCCGCAACTGCCACACGCACAGCCAGGATGCCACCAGCATCAGCAGGCCGGTACCGACCATCACGCGGAATCCCCAGAACAGCGGCGCGACCGGCGGGCGCTTGTCGCCGAAGGCCTCCAGTCCCTGCAGTTCGCCGGCGATGTCGTGCTTGAGGATCAGGCTCGCCATGCCGGGCACGCCGATCGCGTAGCGGTTCGCCTTTTCCTGTTCGTCGGGCAGCGCGAACAGCAGCAGCGGCGCGCCGCGTTCGGTTTGCCAGATGCCCTCGATCGCCGCGATCTTCGCCGGCTGGTGCGCCAGCGTGTTCAGGCCGTGCATGTCGCCGACGAAGATTTGCAGCGGAATCAGCAGTGCCGCGACGGCGACGCCGGTGCGCAATGCGGCCGCCACCGACGGCGCGCGGTCGCCGCGCAGCCAGCGGTAGGCGGAAATGCCGGCGACCAGGAAGGACACTGTCAGGCCCGACGCGAGCAGCATGTGCACCAGGCGGTAAGGCATGGAGGGATTGAAGAGGATCGCCAGCCAGTCGGTCGCATGGGCGCGTCCGTCCACCATCTCGAAGCCGGCCGGCGTATGCATCCAGGAGTTGAGCGCAATGATCCAGAACGCCGACAGCGTGGTGCCGGCGGCGACCAGGAAGGTGGCCAGCGTATGCGCCCGGTTCGACACGCGCTGCGCGCCGAACAGCATGATGCCGAGGAAGGTCGCCTCGAGGAAGAATGCGGTCAGCACTTCGTAGGCGAGCAATGGCCCGGCGATATTGCCGACGGTTTCCATGAAACCCGGCCAGTTGGTGCCGAACTGGAAGCTCATCGTGATGCCGGAGACCACGCCGAGCGCGAAGGTCAACGCGAAGATCTTCACCCAGAACTGGTAGGCCTCCATCCATTTCGCGTCGCCGGTGCGCCCATGCCGCAGCTTGAAGAACAGCAGCATCCAGCCAAGCGCAATCGAAATCGTGGGGAACAGGATATGAAAGGTGATGTTGCTCGCGAACTGGACGCGCGCGAGCATGGTCGGGTCGATCGTCATAGTGTCTTGAATATGGTGGTTGGTCTTGCGGACGCAAGGCGCGGCGGCCGGTTGCCGCATCACGCTTGCGCGTCAAATGCGTGGCGGCTGCGCCGCTCTCTTTTTCGCATCGCCGCCATGCCGGCAGCCGTGATGCGAGGTCTCCATATCCAACGTAAGAACGGCGCCGGAACGATCTTGCGCCGCGCATGCCGCCTCGTGGGCGGACATGCCGATTGCGGCCTGGCTCTCAGACCGCACAGTCAATATAGATGCAATAAAAGCAAAACAAAAATTAATTTTTTTGGTGAATGGATAAGCAATATCTTATGTTTCCACCAGGCGAGAAAACCCATCGCGATATTGCCGCACCAGTTCCTGCGCCCTCGAGCGGCGCACGTCCTCGCTGGTGACGATCGCTTGCAGCGCGACCTGCGCGAGGCTCTGCACATTAGTGCAGCCCGGCAGGCCGGCATCCCAGGTTGCCGCATACGCGGCCTGCTTTACATGCGGGCCGCCGTAGCCGGGATGCAGCAGATTTACACGGGGCAACGCATAAGCCATCGCGACGATCCTGCCATGCAGGCTGCTGCCGACGTAGCAGCGGCTGGTCGCGAGCAGCGCGCAGATATCCCACAGGTGGAGCGAGTGGAAGATGCGCACCGCCTTGCTCCGCATGTGTGCCATCAGACGCGCATAGCAGGACAGGTCGTCATGCCAGGGCGCCGCTCCCGCTCGAAAGAGCGCGATGCCGCAGCCGGTCGCAGCGGCGATGCTGTCGAGCTGGAGCGCCATCGCGCGCAGGGTCGCCTCGTCGCCGAAGTCCGCGCTGCACTGCACGGCGATGTGTCCATCCGGGAAAGCGGTGCGCATGTCCGCCGTTTCGCCCGCGGCCGCATGGCGGCCAATTTCGCCGCCGAACAGTTCCGCGGCCATCACCGCCGGGTCGGGCATGAGCTGCGCGGCGATGCCGGCCTGCCGCAGCATCGCCTGGGTACGCATGTCGCGCACGCCGATCGCATCGGCATCCTTGAGCGTGCCGGTCACATCGGCGCGGAACGCGGCATCGCGTTGCACGAGCCCGGCGCCGCCGACGGCATTGAAGATGACGCGGCGTGCCTGCGGAAACAGCGTGCGCGGCGCCACATAGGGCGCGAGCGTGGGCAGCCCGAGCATCTGCTGCGCCCATGCCTGCCGCGCTTCAGGATGCGGGCCGAAGTGCGCGATGGCTTGCTGCGCTTCGTCCTGCGGCAGCAGCATCACCGCCGCTTCCCAGATATCGCAGTCCAGGATTTCGCCGCCGGCGTGGATGATGTTGACCGCGCGGCCGCGCCATTGGCGGGCAAGCGCTGGCAGCGCGGCGACCTGGTGCCCGCCATGAGGGCGCAGGTCGCGTCCGGCCAGGCCGGCGAAGATCAGTTCGCGGCCGGGCAGCAAGGCGGCGGCGACATGCGCAAACAGCAGGTCGCCGAAGTTGTGGCGGTCGAAGGCGCCGAACAGGATGACGGGGACGGTGGCGGACGAATCAGGCATTACACGGCATGATAAACCCGCGCCCCGGTATCGGCGCGCCTGGCGGTCAGCGCGCGCGCAGAGGCGGACGCAGCCTGAACACCCGCCGCTGAATGCGGTGGCGTCTCTGGAGCAGGCGCAACAACCGCCGCTGGTGCAGGCGCAGGAAGCGGTGCCGTTGAATGGAGAACATCGGTGCGATGGGCATCGGAGCGCTGTGCATTGGAGCGCGCGGCGTCACTGCTGCGGCGCGGCCGCTTCTCCCGTGGCGGCCCCGCCCTGCGCCGCTTCACCATGCAGCTTGGTGGCTGGACTGTTGGCCGCATGCGGAGAAATGCCCGGAGAACCGCCTCCGCCGCCACAGGCACTGATGCCGGCGACTGCCAGCAGGGCGAGCGTGAAGGTCTGCATGCGTCCGGTTGTTTTCATCTGCGGTCTCCAAAAGTGGTTTCAACGCAGTCTATCGTTGCAGGATAAACAACCTTTGAGAGGCCGCAACCGGAGGATGCGAGGCGAAAATGCAAATGCCGTGACGAAAAGTTGGTATAGATCATATACTGTGTTTTTGTACAGTATATTCTGCATTGCATGTCCTCCCTGTCTTCTCTGCCGGCCACCCTCCCCGCCTATGCGGAATTGCATTGCATGACCAATTTCACCTTCCTGCGCGGCGCATCGCATGCCGAGGAACTGGTGGCGCGCGCCGTGCGGCTCGGCTATGCGGCGCTGGCGATCACCGACGAGTGTTCGCTCGCCGGCGTGGTGCGCGCGCATACGGAGGCCAAGGCGCACGGCCTGCACCTGATCATCGGCAGCCAGTTCAAACTGGTCGACGCCGCCGGCGCCCCGGCCTTTTCCCTGCTCCTGCTGGCGCAGAACCGCGAAGGCTACGGCAATCTGTCCGAGCTGATCACGCTGGCGCGTACCCGTGCCGGCAAAGGCAGCTACCTGCTCAGGCCGGAGGACATCAGTACGCCCGCTCCCGCCTTTGCCCACCTGCGCAGCCTGCCGGACTGCCTGGCGATCCTCCTGCCCGAACACGGCATCGACGCCGACAGGCTCGCGCCGCAGGCGGCATGGATGCTGCGCACCTTCCCCGGGCGCGCATGGATGGCGATGACGCTCCTGCACCGCGCCGGCGACGACCGCCATCGCGCCGCTGTCGAGCAGGTGGCGCAGGCGCATGCGCTGCCTGTGGTGGCAACCGGCGACGTGTGCATGCACGTGCGCTCGCGCAAGCCGCTGCAGGACACGCTGACCGCGATCCGGCTCGGCAAGGCGATCGCGGAATGCGGCTACGAGCTCGCGCCGAATGCGGAGCAGCACCTGCGTTCGCGGCTGCGGCTGGGGAACATCTATCCGGCGACAGCGCTGGCCGAGACGATCCGCATCGCAGAGCGATGCACCTTCTCGCTCGACGAGCTGCGCTACGAATACCCGGACGAGCTGGTGCCGCCGGGCGAAACGCCCACCGACTACCTGCGCCGCGAAACCTACGCCGGCGCGCACCGGCGCTATCCGTCCGGCATCCCGGCCAAGGTGCAGGCGCAGCTCGAGCACGAACTGAAGCTGATCGCCGAACTCGCCTACGAGCCCTACTTCCTGACGGTATACGACATCGTGCGCTTCGCGCGCAGCCGCGACATCCTGTGCCAGGGGCGCGGCTCGGCAGCCAATTCCGCGGTCTGCTACTGCCTCTACATCACCGAGGTCGATCCGGCGCGGGCGCACTCGCTGTTCGAGCGCTTCATCTCGAAGGAGCGCAACGAGCCGCCCGACATCGATGTCGATTTCGAGCACCAGCGGCGCGAGGAAGTGATCCAGTACATCTATGAAAAATACGGCCGCCTGCGCGCCGCGCTGACCGCGGTCGTGATCAGCTACAAGCCGCGCAGCGTGCTGCGCGACGTCGGCAAGGCGCTCGGCGTGGACCTGGTGATCATTGACCAGATCGCGAAATCGCATCGCTGGTGGGACGACAAGACGGGCCTGGCGGCGCGCTTTTCGGAATGCGGGCTGGATCCGGAATCACCCGTCGCGCAGCAATGGGCAGGCCTGGCGGAGAAGCTGATGCGCTTTCCGCGCCACCTGTCGCAGCATCCCGGCGGCTTCGTGGTCGCGCGCGGCAAGCTGTCGCGGCTGGTGCCGATCGAAAATGCGGCGATGCCCGAGCGCAGCGTGGTGCAGTGGGACAAGGACGACCTCGATGCGCTTGGCCTGTTGAAGATCGACATCCTCGCGCTCGGCATGCTGTCGATGATCCGGCGCGCGCTCGACATGATCGGCGAGCGGCGCGGCGAAGTGTTCACCATGCAGGACATCCCGCCGGAAGACCCGGCCACCTACGCGATGATCGGCGAAGCCGACACCGTCGGCGTGTTCCAGATCGAAAGCCGCGCGCAGATGACGATGCTGCCGCGCCTGAAGCCGAGGGAGTTCTACGACCTGGTGATCCAGGTCGCGATCGTGCGTCCCGGGCCGATCCAGGGCGGCATGGTGCATCCCTACCTGCGGCGGCGCCAGGGGCTGGAGCCGGTCACCTATCCGCGCGAGGAGATCCGGCCGGCGCTGGAGCGCACCCATGGCGTGCCGCTGTTCCAGGAACAGGTGATGCAGATCGCAATGCTGGCGGCGGATTTCTCACCCGGCGAAGCCGACCAGCTGCGCCGCTCGATGGCGGCCTGGCGGCGCAAGGGCGACCTCGGGCAGTTCCAGCAGAAGCTTCGGGATGGCATGGGCAGGAAAGGCTACGAGGAAGAATTCATCGATGCCATCGTGCGCCAGATCGAAGGCTTCGCCGAGTACGGATTTCCGGAGAGCCATGCGGCCAGCTTCGCGCTGCTCGCGTATGCGAGTTCCTGGATCAAGCGCCATGAGCCGGCGGTGTTCCTCGCCGCGCTGCTCAACAGCCAGCCGATGGGTTTCTATTCGCCGTCGCAGCTGGTGCAGGATGCGCGCCGCCACGGGGTCGAGGTGCGCCCGGTCGACGTCCATGCCAGCGACTGGGAGGCGACGCTGGAACCGGCATCGGGCGTACAGCCCGCGGTCCGCCTCGGGTTGAACCTGGTGCGCGGGCTCTCCAGCGAGGCCGGCTGGCGCATCGAGGAAGCGCGCGCAATCCGCGGTTTTTCCGATCTCGGCGATCTCGCGCTGCGCGCGCAGCTGACCCGGCGCGACTTGCAGATGCTGGCCGATGCGAACGCGCTGGCGGCGCTGGCCGGCAACCGCCGGCAGGCGCTGTGGCAGGCGGTGGCCGGCGAAGCGGACAAGGACCTGCTGCGCCGGGCTCCGCTGCACGAAGACCCGGTGCCGCTGCCCGCACCGACCGAGGGCGAGGAGATCGTCGCCGATTACCATGCGCTCGGCCTCACGCTCGGCCGCCATCCGCTGTCCCTGCTGCGGCCGGCGTTGACGAAGCTGCGTTTCCTGCCGGCGGACGCACTCAATACTTTCGCCGACCGCCAGTTCGCGCGCGGCTGCGGCATCGTCACCGTGCGCCAGCGCCCGGCCACCGCCAGCGGCACGATGTTCGTCACGATCGAAGACGAAACCGGGCTGGTGAACGTGATCGTCTGGCCAGCGCTGGTGGATCGCTTCCGCAGGGAGCTGCTCGCCTCGCGGCTGCTCGGCGTCTACGGCGTCTGGCAGTGCGAGGGCCAGGTGCGGCATCTGGTGGCGAAGCGGCTGGTCGACATGACCCACCTGCTCGGGGATTTACGAACGCGGAGCAGGGACTTCGCGTGACGTCCCGGCCCGCTTCTCATCGCTGCGTCAAAACACGTCTTGCCAGGAAGCGCCGCCCACCAGCTGGACAAGCTTATCCATGAGTCCGTAGCGGTAGCCAGGATCAAGCTGATTGATGTCGAAACCCATTGTCGCGGTATGGAACTGTTCCGTCTGGTTGAAGGCCGCGACGTGATGGTCTTTGCTCCCATCGAAGTACGCCAAACCTGCATCATCGATAAGCTCCACCACAGACCTTGCCGTTGCCATGCCGAACATGCTCATTGCGTTTCCGCCTGAATTCCCTTTGCCAAAATAAAACCAACTAAAATTCCTTACATCATGTGGAGTGCGGCCGACCAAAAAACCAATTCCTTCAGCATCGGCGGGATAGGTGGTATAGGTGGTATAGGCGAAATTGTCATTGTAATTCCTCACACCCAAGTACTTGTCGACAAACGCGGAAGGCTCACCATGCAGCTTGCCGGAGTAGAGAAGATTCCCCCCGTTATCGAGGTAGGATGACAGGTTCGTTACGTTGGCAGCCGTCAGGTTGCCGACATGGTCACCGGCAGCCCAGATCACCATATCGTAATTGGAAAGATTGGTTGGGTCGCCGTCGACCGCCAGCACCTGGGAATCCACGGTGTAGTTAAGATCTCTCAATATACTGAGCCAGGTATTGCTGCTTGCTGCGCCGCCGTCATCGTCGACGAAAAGGATCTTCGGAGCCAACCGGTCGGCGGCATTAATCGTAAAGCTCACTTGCTTCTGCGTGTCGTCGACGGCCTTCACGGTAAACGTGTCGATCTTGCGTGTACCCGGGTTCAGATATTGCACGGCGCTATTGTCGACCGAGTACACGTAGCTGCCGTCCGCTGCGAGCGTCAAGGTTCCGAGCGTGCCTGCCGCCCGCGTGACGCTCGTGCTGA
>NZ_DASPLS010000096.1:0-17671 GCF_035627455.1 Noviherbaspirillum sp. | reverse complement strand
CGCTTGCCGACGCGCCACACATGCAGGTCGGCGACGCGCGTGCGTTCCGCCCCGGTGTTCGCTTCCACCGCTTCGCGGATTTCATCCACCACCGGATGATCCATTTCCCGGTCAAGCAGCACCTTGGCGGTGTCGCGGATCAGGTTTTTCGCCCAGATCGCCACCAGCGCCGCGCCGACCACGCCCATCACCGGGTCGAGCCATGACCACCCGTACAGCCAGCCGCCGATCAGCGCAACGATGGCCAGCACCGACGTCGCGGCATCGGCGATCACGTGCAGGTAGGCGGACTTCAGGTTCAGGTCGTGATGATGGTGGTGATCGTGATCGTGACCGTGGTGGTGGTGATGGTGGTCGTCATGATGATGATGGTGCGCGCCGCCGAGGATGAACGCGCACACCACGTTGACCGCCAGGCCGAGGACGCCGACCAGGATCGCTTCCTGGTAACGAATCGGCTGCGGCGACAGAAGCCGCTCGATCGAACCGACGACCATCAGCGCCGCGATGCCCACCAGCAGCACCGCGCTGGTGAAGCCCGCCAGCACCTCGATCTTCCAGGTGCCGAATGCAAAGCGCGGATCGCGCGCGTAGCGCCGGGCCATCGCATACGCGAACGCCGACAGGCCGATTGCCAGCGCATGCGAACTCATGTGCCAGCCGTCGGCCAGCAGCGCCATCGAGTTGAACCACCAGCCGGCCGCAATCTCGACAACCATCATGGCGGCGGTGATCCACATGACCAAGCGCGTGCCGCGCTCGGCGGACTGGTTGCCTTCGTCGAACACATGGTCGTGCGTCCATGCGGACAGGTCTTCGGAAGGGTGATGAAGTGACATGCTGAATCCTTGGCAAGCGAAGCGCCCCCACCGGTTCTGTGCTGGCGGGCTTCCCGTACCGGCATTGGCGGCAACACCGCGACCGGCGTGCGCCGGTGGCAAGAGCAGGGGGGACATTATATCGCTGGCAGGTACAACAGGGACGCCGCCGCGGGTGTGCCGGTGTCAGGTTGTCGGGCGCAGCGCGTGCGGCAGCACGCTGTCCCACAGCGCCTGCTCGAGGAAGTCGACCAGCGGCGACGAATAGTCGACCGGCGGCTCCTGCACCACGATGAAGCGCCAGAATGTGTCGTCGATCTGCAGGATGCGTACCAGCAGCACGCTTCCCGGCCTTCCCGGCATCGTTCCCCGCCCCTCCCACACCGGCAGTTCCTCGCGCTCGGCAAAGCGTCCGCGGTCATCGAAGCGCATCGTCGCATCCATGTTATGTAGGAAACCATCGACATACTTCGACAGGCTCATGCCGGGCGCGTCCTCGGGACCGAAGATCGCCTGCGCATGGTCGGTGCGTTCGGTAAACACGAACATGCGCGTGCCATAGGCATTCGTCTGCGATGCAAATTCCCAGCGCGCGTCAACCAGCACATCCTCCCCGGTATCCGGGTTGTTCCAGACATAGAATTTCTGCGCCGCCACGCCGGCACGCTCGATGTCATCCTCCAGCCCCGCCAGCCAGGAGGCGCCGAGCAGCAGCGCGAACGCGCCGAAGGCGGTGCCGAACGCGGCGCGCCGCCCCCGGCCGATCGGCCTCGCATGCACCCGGTCGCCGGCCTCTTCGTCGTAGGAAGCCTGCATGCCCTTATGCAGGCGGCCGCTCTGCCGCGCCAGCGTAAACAGCGAAACGACCGGAATGCCCAGTCCCAGGCCGCTTGCCCAGAGCCGCAGGTTGCGGATCAGACAGGCGGCCAGCGTCAGCCGTTCGCCGCGGATCGAGGTGAGCTGGAGACCGAGCAACGCCTTGCCCGGGGTATTGCCGAATGCCGCGTAGCACAGCGCATCCAGCGCCAGCGCGAAGGGCAGGCTGAGCAAAACGAACGCCTCGTCCCAGCCGGGCAGGTTCGTCCAGGCGACGAAGCCGGCGGAAACCGCGTCCAGCAGGAAGCCCGCTGCCAAGGCAACCAGCAGGCATTCCCAGCCGAGATCGAACAGCCGCGCGAAAAACCGGCGCCAGCGTCCGGCCATCGGCAGCTCCTGGCGCAATACGGCGTCGGCCGTGACAGGCGCCGGCGGCGGCACCGCGTGCATCGCGGCGTCGAGCGCCGCGACCTGGCCCAGCGGCAGCCACGCCGCCATGCCCTCCTGCCACACCAGGGTGCGTGCATCGACCAGGGCCTGCTGGTAAAGGTGCTGCAAGGCCGCGGTGCTCACCGGGCCGATCCGTTCATCGTCGCGCAGGTACCACCAGCCGTCCATCTCACGCTCCATCTTGCATGACGCTCTGCCGGCGCCCTGAATTTCTCGTTCTTTGACAAAGTCCGGACGGCGGCCCGGATGCGGCCCTACTTCCAGGACAGGCGCAGCGCCCGCGTGGTTACGCGCAAGCGGTCCGACAGACTGCGCGCGAGGTTCGCCATGATCTTGTGCGCCACCGCCGGATGCTCGCGCTCGATCGCCTCCAGCCGGCTGCGCGGGAACTCCCACACGATGGAGCAGCCCGCCGCCTCGGCATCGGCGGAGCGCCGGCTGCCTTCGATGAACGCCATCTCGCCGAAGATGACCCCGGGCGCAAAGCTCGCGAGCCGCTTGCGCGCGCCGCGCTTGACCGGCACCAGGATATTGACCAGGCCGTTGGCCGCGACGTACAGGCTGTCGCCGCCGTCGCCGGCGGAAAACAGGGTAGCGGTGCCGCCGACTTCATGCTCGATCAGGTGCGCGCGCAGCACCTCCACCTCGGCCGGCGTCAGGTTCGCGGCCAGCGTGGTCTGGCCCAGTTGCAGCACCGATTCTGCATGTGCAAAGCCGTGGCGCGCCAGGAGCGCGTCCTCGGCCGCCTCCAGCGCCTGGTCCAGGTCGACATGCCAGCATTCGTCCGCGATCGCGTTGTCGGCCGCGAACGCGCGCAGCGCCGTCTCGACCGCCCGGTTGGCGCCGGCGATCATCAGGGTCGCGCCGCGCGAGGCGAGGGTGCGGGCCGCCTGCTGGACCGCGCGCGCGCCGGTGCTGTCGGTATCGCGCACGCGCTGCATGTCGAAAATCACCGCGACCACGCCGGGCTCCATCTCCGCCACCACCCGGATCAGCCGCTCCGCCGTTCCGAAAAACAGGATGCCTTCCATCTCGATCACGACCACGTCCTTGCCGTGCTGCCGCAACACGGCGTTGGCCTCCGGCGTGCGCACCCGCAGCGAATGCGCACGCTCCCCGGTAAAGGTGCGCCGCACCAGCGGCTTGGCATTGGACAGCACGAACAGGAACATCGCCGCAATGACGCCGATCCCCGCTGCCTTGACCATGTCGCCGAACACCGCGACCACGGCGACCAGCACGATCACGGCGAAGTTCGCGAGTTGCAGCCGCTGCTGCGCGGCATTGCCGGCATCCCTGCCCGCTTCCCTGCCCGCCAGCAGGCGAACCGCCAGGCGCCGCGTGGTGTCGTCGATCATCGCGTAGGCGAAGAACAGCGCGCCGCCGGCGATCGCCGCGCGCGGCAGCCACTGGATGCCGGCACCGGCGAACAACGCGAGCAGTGCCATCGCCAGCGAATAGCACAGCGTGGAGCGGCGGGTAAGGCCGCCGGACATCAGATTGGTGGTGACGCGCGAGAAATTGCCGATCGCCGGGGTGCCGCCGAGCAGGCCGATGCACAGGTTCGCCAGTCCCTGTGCCCGCAGCTCCTGGTCGCCATCGGCGCGCGTGCCCGCAGCGGCCTCGATCGGCGGCAGGCAGGTCAGCGATTCGAGCGAGCCGATCGCGGCGATCGCCAGCGCATAGGGCAGCAGCGTGGGCAGCAGTTCCAGGATCAGCGCCGCATTGCCGGCATGGAGGTACTGCCACAGCGGCGCTGCCGGAAACTGCACCTCGGATGCGCCCAATACCGCGCCGAGGTGGCCCGCGCCAAGAACGGCCGCCAGCGCATAGTGGGTGAGCGTGCCGGCGGCCAGCGCGGTAAGGATGAAGGGCACCCGTTTCAGCGGGCGCGGCGGCCGCAGGCACAGGCCGAAGGTGACCGCCGCCACCGCCAGGCTGGCCGGATGCCAGGCGCCGGGCGTGTCGCTCCAGGGCGTGCCATCGGCGATGCCCAGCACCGGGCGCAGCGAAGCGACAACCATCAGGATGGCGGCGCCCGCCATCAGCCCGGACAGCACGGGATAGGGCGTGAACTTGAGCGCCGTGCCGATGCGCACCAGCCCGAACAGCAGTTGCAGCAGTCCGGACCCGCACACGCACAGGAAGATGAGCGCGACCACGGTTTCGGCGGGATGGGATGATGCCGCGACCTGCGGATGCTGCATCAATGCGGCCCCCAGCGTCGCCAGCACGAAAGCGGCCGGCGCGCGCGAGCCGTAGATCATGCCCGGCGTCGTGCGGAAGACCAGCGCCAGCACGCCGCACAGCGCGCATGCCCAGATCGCGGCCTGCACGCCGAGCTGGGCGCTTGCGGCGCCGAGCGCGGAAAAGGCGATCGGCCCGTAAATCAGTTCGAGCGGCAGGCCGCCGAGGGCGGCGGACGCGCCGCCGACGGCATCGCCGCGCAGCGAGGATGTGGTCATGTATGGAGGCCGGGCCATGCGCGGCGGCCCGATGCTATGGGTAGATTGAAAAAAGTGACCGTCAATTACAACGGAAGGAGGGTATTTTGACAAGCCCCTGGCAGGCCCGGAAGGGATGGCGGCCCGCTCTTGCGGGACCCGACCCGCTTTGGGGCGGCCGTTGCGCGCTGTGCCGGGTGAAGCGGGTCATGCGCGGGGCCGGCCTGCGAAAGGACGGGCAGCACCCACCCTTGCGGGCCGGTTTCAGCCCTCCAATGCGTCCGGCGTGATCTTCGCGTCCACCGTCTTGCCATCGCGCAGGACCTGCACCGGCACCGCCGTGCCCGGCTTCGTGCCGCCGACCAGCCGCGCGAGATCGGCGGTGGTCTGCACCGGCTGGCCGTTGAAGGAGACCACCACGTCGCCGGGCTGGATGCCGGCCTTGTCCGCCGGGCCGCCGCGCTGCACCGCCGCCACCAGCGCGCCTTGTGCGTTCTTCATGCCGAGCGACGCGGCGATGTCCTGCGTCAGTTCCTGCAACTGCACGCCGATGCGCCCGCGCGTGACCTTGCCCGACTCGCGCAGCTGGTTGGAGATGCCCATCGCGATGTCGATCGGGATCGCGAACGCGATGCCCATGTAGCCGCCGGTCTGGCTGTAGATCTGCGAATTGATCCCGACCACTTCGCCGCTGGTGGAAAACAGCGGGCCGCCGGAATTGCCCGGATTGACCGCGACGTCGGTCTGGATGAAGGGCACGTAGCTGCCGTTGGGCAGCAGGCGTCCCTTCGCGCTCACCACGCCGACCGTCACGCTGCTTTCAAAGCCGAACGGCGAGCCGATCGCGGCCACCCATTCGCCCGGCTCCACCTTCGCCGGGTCGCCGATCTTCACCACCGGCAGGTCCTTCGCATTGATCTTCAAGAGCGCCACGTCGGTGTAGACGTCGGCGCCGACCACCTTGGCCTTGAACTGCCGCTTGTCGGTCAGCTTGACCGTGACTTCGTCAGTCTTGTCGATCACATGCGCGTTGGTCAGCACATAGCCGTCCTCGCTGATGATGAAGCCGGAACCCAGGCCCACGCCCGGTGCTTCGCCCTGGTCAGGCGTGCCGCCGAAGCGCCGGAAGAATTCATACAGCGGATGTCCCGGCGGCAGCCCGCCGTTGCCGGCCCGGACCGCGCTGATGTTGACCACCGCCGGCCCTTGCTGCTTGACCAGGTTGACGAAGCTCGGCAGCTGCACGCCGCTGGCGGTGACGGGCGGGGGCGCGGCCGGCTTCGCTTCTTCCGCCTTCGGCGGCGGCGCTTCCTTGTCGGACGGCGAGCAGGCGGCGAGCACCAGCGCGCCAAGCGCGGACGCGAGAGCGGCGGCGCAACGACGGTACTTGAAGATCATGTTTTCTCCCATATTTCATGAAGGAGGCCGGGAGCGTTCCGCGCACGAGGCGGGAACGGACACGCCCTGCCTGGCGCGAATATGAGGATGCGGCGCGCGGATTCCAAGACGGAAACAGAGACGTCGCAAAAGCCCCGGGAATCCGCTCCACGGTAGCGCCCTCGCGTGCGAACGTTTTGTCGCTTCGCACGTCTTATTCACTCTTGCCATGCCGGTCGGCAATCTTCGCCGCGCCAGCCTTATACACTGGAATCATGCTTGACCGTTTCTCTCCCGACCTGCTGCTCCCGCCGCTGCGGCGCCGGCGCGCGTTCGCGGCGGCGCTGGCCGGCGTCGCCGCGGTGCTGACCGCCGGCGGCTGCAGCCAGCTCGCGCAAAAGGAGCGCGAACTCACCTTCCGCATCGAACCCGGCACCGCCAGCTGGTACTCGGGCCTGCCGGAGGGCGTGACCGAATTCAGCATTCCGGTGGCCGCCGGCGACAAGTCCGAACAGATCCACGCGTGGTGGTGGCCCGCGGCGCGCAAGGATGCGCCTGCGCTGCTCTACCTGCACGGCGCGCGCTGGAACTTGACCGGCCACCTGTTCCGCATCGAGCAGCTGCGCGAGTTCGGCTTTTCGGTGCTGGCGATCGATTACCGCGGCTTCGGCAAGAGCGACGGCGGGCTGCCGTCGGAGCGCAGCGTGTATGAAGACGCGCGGGTCGCATGGGAGCGACTTGCGCAGCTGCAGCCGGACCCGAAAAAACGCTACGTCTACGGCCATTCGCTCGGCGGCGCGGTGGCGGTCGATCTCGCGACCCGCCTGCAGCCGGAGCAGGCGGCCGGATTGATCGTCGAATCCTCGTTCACCTCGCTGGCCGACATCGCCCGCGCGCTGAGCTATCGCTGGCTGCCGGTGCAGCTGCTGATGTCGCAGAAGTTCGACTCGATCGACAAGATCGGCCGGGTCGAGCTGCCGGTGCTGATCGTGCACGGCGACAGCGACAGGTATGTGGCGCCGCGCTTCAGCCAGGAGCTTTACGCCACTGCCCGCGGCAAGAAGCGCCTGCTGCTGGTGGAAGGCGGCGGCCACAACAATGCGATGCGGCTCGGGAAACCGGAATACCGCCGCGCGCTGCGGGAACTGTTCGGCTGGCAGGGCAGCACGGGCTGATGCCGGCACGCCTGGGCCCCTAAAGCGCCTTCACGTTCGTCGGCGCCGCCTTGCCGCAGCTGACCGGATCGCAGCAGCGCACCGCCCCTCGGTCTTGTCTGGCGAATACCGTTTTTCACATTCGTTGTTCTTCCGCAGTGCGCGGGTGCAACGCACGGCTAGCATATGAGGATCGACGTTACCCGCCATTCCCATGATCCGGCGCCTTGCCCCCGTATTCGTGCTCGCGGTGCTCGTGCTGCCCGGCTGCCTGACCCGGCAGCCCGTTCCTGCCGCCGCCAGCGACTTCCCTGAACGAAAAGCGTACCTGGGCTGCGCCCTCGCGCGCGCCTTCCCGGATGCGGCGCAAGACGCGTCGGAAGACGGTGTGATGCAGGCGGCGATGTGGAATTGCCGGAGCGAGCGGGAGGCGCTGCAGGCGGCGCTCAACGCCGAACATCCCGGCAATCCCGGCGCGGCCAGGGCCTGCATGGATGAACTGGAGGCGGTTTTGCTGGAGCATATGGCGCTGCGCCTGGCGCAGGTGCGCAGGAAGGCGTTGCCGGGCTTGACGATCTGAACCGGCTGCGGCAGTGCCGCCAGACAGGGTAGAAAAAAAGGCGCATGAAGGAAACCGCGCAAATGAGGCGACGAGTAATCGGATCATTCAGATGCGACGCGAAGGAACGTCGCGTCCCATTCGGCGCAGGCCGTACGCCGCGACACGTGCGAGCGCGACAACCACGACCGAAGGCCGCTGGAGCGTTTCAGCCTGACAGGCTCCTGATACCGGGCGTCTTGCATGCGCTACTGCGTTGCGCGTCCGTGCCGTGGCCTGCAGCATTCGCCGCGCCTCGGCCCGCGCGCTCCGCCACGTCGGACATCTCAGGCTGGAAACGCTCTAACGGCGAGGCTCAAGCACGAAGAACATCCGATATATGTCGTTGCTGGCAAGGTTACGCAAACTCACAAAGGTACAGTCCTCTGTTCTACACGGCGTCTTTTCATTCTGATCCGAGAATTCATATAATTTTGCTCGATATCCTTCAGAACGCGCCGTATTTAGTAGCGATCCCAGGTTGCTCGCTGCATCGTAAGCCCTCCCCCAGAATGCCATTGCCGTGGCAAAGGGGACAATTGCGATATTTCCCGGCAGGTTCTGCAAACCGAAATCGATTTCCATGTGCCGATAGGTATCCGGGTCACCGGGGTCGCGGTAGGGGGCGCTCCAAGTGGTCGGCAAACTGAAGAAGTGCGCGAGGCCGACGACGATCGTCTTGGTTCTCGTTGTCCATGCGCTGGCCGGGCTCAACCGTTCGTCCATGTCGAGGCGCATTGCCCTGATACTTCTCATGTAAATTTTCCTCGGCGACTCTGGATGGAGGATCCGGTCCGGTCCGAAAATATAGCGCTCAACAAGATCCGACCAGAGCGGAAAAGATGCCTGGCCGGTTTCCACCCTCAAAAAGTGTCCGAGCGACTCCGCTGATCCAATTCGCTTCCGGTACTTTTTATAGAACTCCAGTTCGTACGCCACGTCGTTCCTGAAAAATTTCTTCCTGCTCCTGAAGAACGACGGCGTCATACGTGCCGGGGGCCAGGATTCGATAAGTATGTCCGACTTGGCAGGAAGCACCTTCTTCTCGAAAAGCATGTGTAGCGTCACAAAGCTTGCCGTATGCACTTCATGATTTTCCAGCAGCAGGAATTTGAGTGAAGTGTTTCCAGCAGCAGTGTCACGGCGCTTGCTCACCAAGTCCCTGAAGTCACTCAATGGATGCACTTTCAGGGGAAAAGCTTTACCCTCGCCGCGCTTCGGCTCCACCATGAGAAATTTCGTCAGCCCCTTTTCATCCCGGAAGCTGACCGGATTCCCGCCCACCATCTGGTACCAGTTCAATCCGCTGCCCTCAAAGCCCGCCGGATCCGGATTCAGCCAGCAGAATTCGTACGGCTTGAAGAAACGATAGCCATAAGCGTACAAACCGGTGCTATCCCTTTCCTCGCCCGAATACTGCCTCGCCTTCAGCCTGGCGCCGTCATCGCCAGTGGCGTCACCGGCCACGCTGAGAGCCGTTCCGCCGTAAGGGTAAAACCCCTGGTAATTGGCAATGCTGCCGTCGGCCTGCAGCTCCATCTGGCAGGAATCGATCTGGTCCGAGAGGGTGTACCGGGTACGTCCGGCCGCCTCGCCCTGCGCACCCAGGCGGCAGGAGAGAATGCGCAGCTGCTGCGTGTGGCCGAGAGGGATGTGCAGCTCGCTGTAGTCGGTTTGCGGGATCGCATTGGTCACCGTCTCGCCGTCGTAGCCGATGCCCTGTTCCGGATCCGCCTGGATGTAGCTCGCGCGCCATTCCACGCCGCCCAGGTACGTGACCGTGGCAAGTTGCGTGAGCAATCCCTGCGCATTCCGGGTTTCGGTCACCTTCCGGCTGCGGGCGCCGCCGGGAGAATGGACGCTGTATTCGGTGACAACGGCGCCGTCCGCGCCGGGATAGGCGGCGCAGGTCGCCTGGTTTTCGTAGTTCCATGCGATCGCCGAGAGGCTGGCGTTTTTCAGCTGGTTGCCGCAGGCGTCGAACACGCCGTGGTTCGCCAGGAAGGATTCGTCGACCGCGCCCGTTTTTGCGGCGCCTGCAAGGTTTTCGTAGTAGCTGGCCGGAATCGAGCGATTGGACCCGGACGACACCATCATCGCCGCGCTGCGGCTCGCACTCGGGCTGCCGTCACGGTAATGCGCCAGCGCAGTGATATTGCCGGCATCGTCGTACGCATAGCGCTGCTGATAGGGAAGCAGCTGCCCGGCACTGCCGGAAGCGGTGGCCGGCGCCGGGATGGCGGTACCCGTCCTGCCCTCGATCGGGCTGGCGGCGGCGCTTTCCAGGCCGCTCGCCGTCAGCAGCCGGTACAGCGCGTCGTAGCCGTAACTTGATCGCGCGCTGTCGTCCGCGCCAAACACGATGGCCGGATAGGCGTCCTGCACGTCGACGACATTGCCGCCGGGGTCGAATGCAAAACGCATGTCCTGGCGCCTGCCTGCATCGCCGGCGCCGTCGATCCAGCCTGTGCCGGGCGCGGCGGCGATGCGCGCGGCATCGGTACTGGCATAGCGCTGCAGGATCCGGTAACTGCGGGAATCGTAACGAAGAGCGGCGCTGAACAGGCCGTCCCCGCCGCTTTCCGCGGTCCCCACGCGCATCGAGAGCAACTGGGCTTTTGCATTGAAGGCAAAGCTGGACAGACAGCTGATGCCGTCCGCGGACACGGTATCGGGAAACCCGCTTGCCAGATAGGAGGTCCGCAGCACGTTGCCGCTCAGGTTGACGAATTCCAGCACCCGGCCGAGGGCATCGGTGCGCGGCCACGCGCCGCTGTAACCCTGGCTCTGCAAGCCGGCATCCGCCGGCACCGAGCCTTCCAGCGCCGGAATGGCAAGCGCGGGCATGCCGTCTTCGCCGCCGGCATAGTCGCAAGCGAGGTAGCGCAACGCCGCACAGGGCTGGCCGAGCAGGGAGACGCCGCGCACCTGGTCCCATCCGTCCTGGCCGAAGTATTCGGATACGCTTCCGCGCAAATTCAGTGCCTGGGTTTCTTGCTGCGGCAGGCTTTCCCCGTAGCCGATGCGTGCGGAGACCGTGGGGTCGCCGGCGCCGCGCCGGGCAATGGTGACGGCAACCGGCCTGTGCATCGCATCATAGGAAGGCAGGCTGACAAAGCCGCGCGCATCGCCGGCAAACCAGGAACGGCCGAGCGCATCCGGCAGCCGGCAGCGGGCGCCGGCGTCCACATGGGACTGGCTCAGTAAGCCGCCGGTAGCGGCGGAAAGAAAGCTGGCAGTAACAGGGAGGTGCGGCATGCGACGCCTTGCCGGTTCAAAGCGACCATCATCCGCAGAGCCTTCGGAATCATTAATACTGCAAATGCAGTATTTTTCCGCACGCGCCGGCTTGGCGCGCGGTCAGGCCTCTACTCTGCCCCCACCCCGAGCCTCACCGTGTACTGCCCGGTCTTTTCATCCGGCACCACCACCAGCAGCTGGCGCTTCTGCGCATCCTCGATCAGCGCGCGGAACGAGCGGTAGCCATACGCAGCCTCGTTGAAGCCGGGACGCCGCCGCTTCATGGTCTGCTTCACCATCGATCCCCAGATTTTCTCGTCGCCGCCACGCTCGTCGCTCAAGGCCTCGACCGTCTCGACCGCGAAATCCAGCACCTCCTGGCGGCGCTCGTCGTCGTTCTTTTCCTCGGGCTTTGCCTTGCCCTTCGGCGCCGGGGCCTTCACCGCCGGTTCGGCGCCGTTGTTCGCCGCCTTCTTCGCCACAACCTTCTTTTCCGCCGGCTTGCGGCGCTGCTTCTGCTCGCGCACCAGGTCGTCGTAGAAGATGAATTCGTCGCAGTTCGCCGCCAGCAGGTCGGAGGTCGAATCGCGCACGCCGATGCCGATCACATACTTGTTGTTCTCGCGCAGCTTGGACACCAGCGGCGAAAAATCCGAGTCGCCGCTGATGATCACGAACGCGTCCACATGCGACTTGGTGTAGCACAGGTCGAGCGCGTCGACCACCATGCGGATGTCGGCCGAGTTCTTGCCCGACTGCCGCACATGCGGGATCTCGATCAGCTCGAACGATGCCTCATGCATCGTCCCCTTGAATTCCTTGTAGCGCTCCCAGTCGCAGTACGCCTTCTTGACGACGATGCTGCCCTTGAGCAGCAGCCGCTCGAGCACGCGGCGGATGTCGAAGCTCGCATACTTCGCGTCGCGCACGCCGAGCGCGATGTTCTCGAAGTCGCAGAACAGAGCCATGCTGGTGATTTCGGTTTGGGTAGGCATCGGGTCCTTGTGGTCGTGTCGGCGCGATGCGCCGGGAATGCACGCCATTGTAGGCGAATTGGCACGACCGGTTGCAACGATCAGCGGCGGCGGTTGCGCGCGCGGCGCACCAGGTAGATCACCACGGCGGCGAGAATTCCCCACAGCCAGAACGAGCCGAAGCCGCTGCGCTGCGCCTGCGCCGGCTGCGCCTGCTCGTCTCCGGTACCCGAGGCCGCATTGCCGGTGCCGGCGCCGCTGCTGCCTTCGCTCTGGTTCGCCGCGTTGGCGTCACGGTCGCCGCCGAGCAGCGAACCGAGACCGAGGCCGATCAGTGCGCCGCCGAGGATGCCGCCCCAGGGGCTGCGGGCCTGCTGTGGCAGGGTGCGCTCGGGCGTGAGCGGCGCGTTGTCCTGCCTGGCCGCGGAAGACGGCGGCACGGGCTGCTGGCGTTGCGGCGGCGGCGCGGGCTGCGCGCGCGACATGGCTGGCGGCGCGGGTGGCGGGGTAGCGGGGCGTTGCTGCCGCACCACCCCGGCCTGGCGGCCGACCGAGCGGCCACTGCCGGCGCGCTTGGCGTAAGACTCGGGAATGACGATGGTCAGGGCGAGGAGCAGCAACAGCAGCTTGGCGAGGAGGGTAGGCATGGCAGGGACCGGTGAGGGCGGCAGCCGGGAAGGATTCGGGGTTGCCTGTCTTGCATTGGAGTGCTGCCGTACGGGGAGGTTTCGGCGGAATTGCAGTCGGCGGAAGACACTACGCGATTATCAATAAGCGGGAAACAGTGCCGTCCTTAATGGCGGTTTTCCATTCGATACCGCGGCGAGGGAAGCCGGCCAAGACATTTCACTTAAGAAAGCGTGGCGCTGCTCCCGTCTTTCCCCCAGCCGGAACGACGGCGGAGCTGGGAGGTGATGCTGGGGGACTGCGCCCGCGCTCGCATTGAGTCAGGCCGGACTTTTAGGGAGAGCGGCAGAAATGTTCCCATACCGCATGCCGGCGCTCTCGCGCCGCAGCACCTCGCCGGCATCCTGGAAGATGCGGTTCCTTCCCGCATGCTTCGCCGCGTACATCGCGCGATCCGCGCGCTCGATCAGTTCGTCGATGGTTTTCCCCGGCTGGTACTGCGCAATACCTGCGGAAAACGTGATGCTCGCCTTCGCCGCGACACCATCGAATGCCGCGCGTTCCAGTTCGCCCTTGATCCGCTGCAGGCAGGCTTCCGCCTCGTCGATCGACGTCTTCGGCAACAGCAGCAGGAATTCCTCGCCGCCCCATCTGCCCAGCAGGTCGGAAGAGCGCACCTGGCCCAGGGCCGCGCCGGCAAAGGCGCGCAGCACCGCATCGCCGCCGCTGTGCCCGTAGGTGTCGTTGACGCGCTTGAAATGATCGATGTCGAGGATGGACACGCAGAACGGGATTTCGCCGCGGTCGGCCCGGCTTTTCTCGCGCCTCAGCATGTCAAGCAGATAACGCCGGTTGTACAGGCCGGTCAGCTCGTCATGCACCGCCACATCGGTCAGCCGTTCCAGCGCCGCCTCCAGCTCCGCGTTCGCCTCGCGCAGGCGTTTGCGCAGGCGTCCCAGGTTCCCGACCAGCATCACGGTAAAGCCCAGGATCACGCACAGCGCGATCCAGTACACGAATTCGATGCGCCAGTCGATCGCGGCGGGATTCTCGCGCGCGGCCACCACGGCAGAGAGCGGAAACAGCAGTACCGGAATCACCGCCAGCACCGCCATCTGGCGTACGCTCAGCTGCGTGCCGCCGAACATCAGCCCGATCACATAGGCGAGCATGAAGGCGCCGCGCATCGGCCCGCTGTAAATCGCCGCATAGCTGCACAGCACCGCGGAGCACGCGATCTGCGCCTGGGTCATGCTCGGGTCGCGCAAACGCAGGTTCCATCCGCTGCGGATCGCCGCCATGAACAGCGCGCAGAGCCCGATGTAACAGGCGAGGTACACCAGCAGCGGAAACAGCGGATACAAGCCCTGCCAGTGTGCGAAACCGAGAGTCGCCGCGCACAGCGAATAGAAGGCGAAGGCGAACCAGGTTCGCTTCAACCGGTGGCGCTGCTTCGCTGGGTTGGTCGGCATCTCCGGGTCTGCACGTGACGTGCTTGTCGCTAGGTCTGAAAACCATTGTAGCCATAACTGCGGAGATGGTGCGGTTTACTGCATGCGGTTGTGGCGGCCAGGGAGCGAAACCGGGCATCGCGCACAACCGCCTACTGCAGATGCAGTAGGCGGGACGTCATTCCGCAAATGCGCGCGCCGGAAGCAGGCCGGGCGCGGCTCAGCCCGCCACGTCGCGGAAGCCGCGCAGCACATGCGCCACATTGGTGCCGATTTCGGCAACCGCATACCCGCCTTCCATCACGAACAGCGTCGGCAGGCCGAGGCCGGCGAGCCGCGCGCCGAGCGCCAGGTATTCCGGCGCATCGAGCATGAACTTCGAGATCGGGTCGCCGCGATAGGTATCGACGCCGAGCGACACCACCAGCGCGTCCGGCGCGTAGCCGCGGATGCGCGCGCAGGCCGCCTCCAGCGCGTCGAACCACTGCGCATTGCTGCTGCCCGCCGGCAGCGGATAGTTCCGGTTGAAGCCGGCGCCGTCGCCCGCGCCGGTCTCGTCCGCATGACCCAGATAGAACGGATACTCGGTCTTCGGGTCGCCGTGGATGGACTGGAACAGCACGTCGGCACGGTCGTAAAAGATCGATTGCGTGCCGTTGCCGTGGTGGTAGTCGACGTCGAGGATCGCCACCCGCGCGGCGCCGCCGTCGATGAAAGCCTGCGCCGCGACGGCCGCATTGTTGATGAAGCAGTAGCCGCCGAGGAAATCCGGCCCGGCATGGTGGCCGGGCGGGCGCGACAGCGCGAACGCGGCGCGCGCGCCCTGCGCGATGCGGCGCTGCGCGGTCAGCGCGATATCGGCGCCCAGCCGCGCGGCGCGCCAGGAGCCGGCGGTAAACGGCGTGCCGCTGTCGAAGGAGTACATGCCGAGCTGCGCAATGAAATTGTCCGGCTCGACGTCGTGCCGGAAGCCGCGGATCGGCCATACCGCGGGGATCGCGTCGCGGGTATTGCCGAGCGCGGACCAGGCGTCCCACGCGCGTTCGAGGAAACGCAGGTAACGCCGCGCGTGCACCCGCTCGATGGCGGCGAGCGGGAAGCTTTCCGGCGCAGACACGGTGCCGATCTTGTGCTCGACCACCGCGTTGTACACGTAGTCGGCCCGTTCGGGCTTTTCGAAGCAGGGGACGAGTTCGCCGCGGAAGAATTCGAACTGGCCGCGGTGGGCGTGGTGGTCGGGGCTGTAGATGATATCCATGCGCCGATCTTACCCGATACGCAAGCGCATCAGGAATATGCGCTGCAGCAATGGATTGCGCGGAAATGGCTCTATCAAAACAGCAAAGAATCATGGTGCATCTGGAGCCAATCCCTTGAACCAAGGCGCCGCATCACGCCGATCTCGACCACATCCTTAAGCTGGCGCAATTCTCCGGCATCTACCCGCAAATCCATTAGACAAGCGCGCCGCCGTTCACCGATAATTCGGCTCTGCCGGTGCCGCGTCCGATTCCCCGGACTGCAAGGCAGGGGATTCAACCGCCAGGAAGTATGAGCGCCGCATGATTGAAGACATCCGTTATCTGATCGTATTCGCCAAGGTTGCCGAAGCCGGTTCCTTTTCGCGCGCGGCAGAGGCGCTGCAGCTGACCACAGCGACCATCAGCATGCACATCGCGAAGCTGGAAAAGAACCTGGGCGCCGCGCTGCTGTACCGGAATACGCGCAAGCTTTCCCTCACCCACGACGGCATCAACCTGCTGGAAACCGCGAAGTCGATGCTGGAGCTGTACGAAAAGGGCATCATCGAATTCAAGCAGCGCTCCGTCTCGACCACCAACAACCTGCGCGTGTCGATGCCGGCAGTGCTGATCAACAGCCCCGCGTTCATGGACCAGGTCGGCAATTTCATCAAGCTGCACCCGGACATCCATCTCGACATCCTGTGCAGCGACAACCGCAACGACATCATCAGCGAAAGCATCGACGTCGCGTTCCGCGTCGGCGACCTGCCGGACAGTTCGCTGAAGGCCAAGCCGGTGTTCGAATTCACGCGCAAGGTGGTGGCCAGCCGCGCGCTGCTCAATGCCTATCCGCGCATCCGCCATCCGCGCGACCTGGCGGAACTCCCGTGGATCGGCCTGACCATGCGGCCCAACTTCCGTACCTTCATCAATGCCAAGGGCGAGCGCCATGACGTCCGGTACGTGCCGCGGATCCGCATGGACAACGTGGAAGCCGCGTACCAGCTCGCCAGGCGCGGCGCCGGCCTGGCGGCGCCGCCGGAGTTCCTGGCGCGCGACGACATCGCGCACGGCCGGATCGAGGAAGTCCTGCCGGGGTGGTCGCTGAGCCCGCTGCGGGTGCATGCGGTATGGCCGTCGAACATTTCGCCCAGCAGCGTCGCCTATACCCTGATCAACTGGGTCTACGACGCGCTCGGCCTGCGTCACGCCGCATAAGCGCCCAGCTGGCCATAGACCAGGTAGCAGGCCGAGGCGATCAGCAGACCGCCCATCAGCATGTTGAACGCGCGGATGCGCTCCCGGCTGTTGAGGACCAGCGCGACGCGGTCGCCCAGCACCGCCCATGCCGCCAGCGATGCATAGCAGACCAGGAAATAGATCGTGATGAACGTGATCAGCGTGGCCTTGGTGTCCGGGTCGGAGAACAGCGCCGCGCCGGACGCGCACGCGATCCAGGCCTTGGGGTTGAGCCATTGCAACAGGAAGCCCTGCATGAAGGTCGGCACGTTGTCCTTCTCCAGCGTGATCGAAGGCGAAGACGACGCGATCCGCCAGCCGATGTAGATGATGAAGGCGGAGCCGGCCAGCCCCATCAGCAGCATCACCCGCGGATAGCCGGTGACGACCTGCATGAAGGCGAAGCCGACGAAGATCAGCAACAGCGTGAAGCCGATGGTCGCGCCCGACACGAAGGGCAGCGTGCGGCGGAAACCGTGGTTGGCTCCCGAGGACACGATCACCATGTTGACCGGTCCGGGGGAAATCGACATCGTCAGCGAAAACACGGTCATGGCGACAAGCAGGGTCAAGGTCATCATTTTTTGCTGTTCCGGAAAATTGAATACTGTCGTTGTTCAATGCATCTGGACGCAGTCCTGCGCCTGCGGAACCGGTGCATCCATCAGCCTGAAATGCGCATCGAGCGCCGGGCGTTCCACCTGCCTGGCGCTGCAGCCGGCGCCCGCGCGCCGGCCGAGGCCGAGGAAACCGGTGATGACCGCATCCCTGCCGAGCCCGAGCCTGTCGCGCAGCGACGGGTTGTACGCCCATTCACCGGTCTTCCAGTAACACTTGCAGCCGAGCGCCTCGGCGGCGACGATCATGTTCTGGATCGATGCGCCTGCGGACAGGATCTGTTCGATATCGGGAACGCCGCAGCGCCGGTTGAACTCCAGCGCGCAGATCACGATATGCGGCGCGAAGCCGAGCTTGCGCTCCACCTGCTGAGCGCGCTCCGCGGCATCCGCGTGCGGCGGCAGCGTCGACAGGATCAGCTGCTTCAGCGCCGCCTTGTGTTCGTCGTTGCAGACGATGTAGCGCCAAGGCCGTATCCGCTTGTGGTCGGGTGCGGTCAGCGCGCAGCGGAAGATCGTTTCCAGCGCCGCCGCGTCGATCGCTCCCTCGACGATCGGCTGCGACCTGCGTTCCAGTATGGTGTCAATGATAGGCATCGCGCCCTCCCTCTCCGTCAGTAAA
>NZ_DASPLS010000095.1:0-13396 GCF_035627455.1 Noviherbaspirillum sp. | reverse complement strand
CCCAGTTGTTGTCATTGGTATCCAGCCCGCTGATGGTATTGCCGCTGACCACCCCGGTGGTGCCGGTGCGCGGGCTGAGGGAACCGATCTGTATCCCGTTCTGGTTCGAGGTGCCGTGCACGCCGACACCGGTGATGGTGTTGTCGAGGATGTTGACGTCAAGCTTCGGGCCCCAGGCGTTGATGCCGGCTTTCTGGAAGGTGGTGATGGTCGAGTTCCTGATCGTGACCGAGACCTTCGCCGCCAGTTCGGCCCGGCCCTCGGCCAGCATGCCGAAGTTCTCGCTCAAGCCGGAGTAATCGCCGCTCACAGGGTCGACCGTGGTCGAGATGTTCTTGACCTTGACGTTGTCGATCAGCGCATTGGTATCGAAGGTGGCGATGCCGATCTGGTGCATCAGGCCGTTAGTGCGGGGGACGGTGATGGTCGGGTATTGGGTGTCGCTCGGCGCCTGGTTGCGGCCGTCGACGGTAAGGTTCTTGACGGTCACCGTGCCCTGGCCGGCGGTGGAGGTGCGCAGGTCGAGGATCGGGATGCGCTCGCGGCCGTGGATGGTCTGGCGGCTGGAGAACTGCAGGTCGGCTCGGTCGGGCGACTCCAGTATCACATTGCCGGCAGCGCCATTGGCCGCGTCGATGGTGACCGCCTTGGTGGCGACGAACTGGCCGCGGTAGCTGCCGTCCTTGATCAGGATGGTGTCGCCGTCGCCGGCCGCCGCCAGCGCCTCGGCCAGGTTGAAGCCGTCGGCGATGTCGCCATCGGTGTCGTAGGCGCTCTGGTCGACGTAGATCCTGCTGCTGGTGACCGTCACGTCCGCCGTGGCGGTATCGGTGCCGTCGGACAGTGCGAAGCGGATGGTGGCGTCGCCGTAGGGCGTGTCGTTGCGGTAGGTGACGTTCTGCATCACCTTCTCGACCAGGGCCTTGGTGGCAGTGGTGCCGCTGCCGCTGAAATCGATGCTCAGCACGCCGCCGCTGTTGGTGAAGGTGGCGAAGGTCTGGCCGCCGGCCTGCAGCACGCCGGCGCCGACGGTGAAGCCGGGATTGGCGCTGGTGTCGAAGCCGAACACGTCGTTGCCGATCGCGGTGCCGCTGCGCTGCACGGTGAGCGTCGCGCCGTCCCAGTCGCCGCTGAATTCCGCATCGCTGATGGCAAGCGCCGTTCCCGCATCGAGCTTGACGCTGGAGCCGGCCGCCGCCAGCGCCACCGATTCGCCGTCGAGGTTGGCGATGGCCGGCGCGCTCAGCACCCATTTGCCCGCCGCCAGTTTCGCGCTGTCGAACAATTGCGCGGGATCTGCGGAAATGCTGCCGGTTGCGTACTCCAGCGCGAGACTGCCCGGCGTTGTCGCATCGACCGAAGCCGCGACATCCGCCTGCAGCAATCGCGCGACGGACGCAATCAGGGCGCGCCCGGCGTCGTCCTTCGCGAGTTCGCAGCCATAAACCAGGAAGTCGCCGCCATCGCCGAGCGCGCGCCCGATGTCTCCCAGCAAACCGGCATTCGGCGCCAGCGTCGCCGCCGACAGCGCGGAGGCGCCGAGGTCGATGCGGCCGCCGGCGCCGTGCGAGAACACGTGGATGGCGTCGATCCCGCTCCGTCCGGCGAGGTGGTCGGCCATCTGTTGCAGGCCGTTTGACCGGCTGTCGAGCACCACGACTTCCGTGCCCGGAACGAGCGCGTCGACCAGCGCCTGCCAGTCGTCGATGTTGTTTTCGACAAATACAATCTCGCGGCTCGCTGCGCCTGCAACTACCTGCGGGTTTTCCATCCTGGCCTCCGGTTCTGGTTGTAATGATTCTTGAAAATGTCGGGCAAAACGCGCCCCTGCCAGGCACGGGGCGGGGTGCCAGCATGTGTGGTGGGAGGCAGGGAGTGCGGCTTAGCCGGGGTCCGGCGTTACCGTGCCTTTCTCGACGCGTATCCTGGCGGTGAAGGCCAGGCCCATCGCGTGCACGGTCTCCAACGGTAGCGGGATGCCGAGTACCTCCTCGCATTTGCGGCGCAGCCGCCTGATCAGCGTATCCATCGTGCGGCGGTCGTAAATGTCCGGGTCATAGCCGATGGCGCGCGCCAGGACCGTGCGCGATACGACTTTGCCCGGCTGTTCCGCCAGCCGACGCAGCACGCCGCATTCGGTTCTCGTCAGGCGCGTCTTCCTGCCGTTCGGCGCGACCAGCATCCACGACAGCTCATCGAAGCGCCACGGCGGCAGCACTTCGCGGCTGCGCACATGCTTGGTCAGGTTGAGCACCACCATCAGCAGTTCGCGCAAATCCACCGGCTTGACCAGATAGGCGTCCGCGCCGCTTTCATAGCCCTTCAGGCGATCATCGATGTGCCCACGCGCCGTCGCCAGCACAAGCGCGCTGCTTCCCGCCGTGCGCACCGCGCTCGCGATCTCCAGTCCGTCGCCGTCAGGCAGGCCAAGGTCGAGCACCACGACGTCGCATTCATGCGTGCGGCTCCATGCCGCAAAACTCGCGCAATCGCCGACCCCATCCGCGACGACGTTTTTCCGGTTCAGCCAGGCGACCATCGCGTCGCGCAGGTCGGGTTCGTCTTCCACGATCAGCACGCGCGGCGGATCGGTGTCCTTCGTCGTCATCGCACACATGTCCGTCTTTTGCTGCGCATCACTGCCTTGCGAAACATCCATGACTGCCTGTTTTGAGTTAGATTATTGGAAAACCATACTAAGAGTAAGGCATTAATTCTGATCAAATCTTACAAAAAGCGACATTTTTGTGACTCCCGGCCCGGAAAAAGAGGCCAGGGCGCCGGCAGGAACCCATGAATGTTAAAAATGACAACATAGAAATCGATCCATTCTCGGTTTGTCTGCGGGATCCCGAACTCGAACGGACTTACCGCGAGGCCCATTTCGAGCGCGACCGCCGGCGGCTTCGCAATCTCGTGTGGACGCTGGCCCTGATCGGCGGCGTCTCGGGGCTGGTGGACTGGTACCAGCATCTGCATGGCAGCCCCGGCCTCGCGCAGATCCTGCCGCTGCGCCTGGCAATCTTTGTCGGCAGCGCCGCCATCGGGTTTTGGGTCGGAACGATCCGCTCGTACCGGAAGATCGAGCCGGTCACGATGGCGTACGGCGTCTTCACGATGATCGTTAACATCCCGCTGGTTGCGACCCATCCCGCGCTTTACCTGATCGGCCCGGCGACGATGCTGGGGACGGTCGTCATCATCTACCTGTACCTTCCGGTGCGTTTCCTGGCCATCGTCGCGATTGCCCTGGGAAATACGATCACCATGTGGTTCGCCTGGGCGGTCTTGCGCGACCCGGCGCCGGAGGCCAATTTCGTGTCCAAGGCCGCGCTTTGGCTCCTGGCAATCAATATTCTCAGCTTCATCAATACGCGCGCGCTGTTTCGCAGCGAGCGTCAGTTGTTCGCACACGGCATCCGTCTCGAACGGGCCTTGCGACAGGAGAGGGAAGTGCTGGATCAGCAGCGCCACTTCATTTCCATGATCTCCCACGAGTTCCGCAACCCGCTGGCCATCATCAAGAGCCAGGCGCAGCTGGCGATGGATGAAGCAGCGGATAGCGGAACCGTCCACACGCAGCGCTATTCGGCGATCGGACGCGCCGCCACGCGGCTCGAAGTCCTGTTCCAGCAGTGGCTGGACGGGGACCGCGCGGTGGCAAACGGCCTCGAGCCGGTCTTTGACCCGGTACGTGTCGGCGACTGGATACCGAGGGTGGCGGCACAGTACGGCGCGCAACCGGCGCGGCTTGTCCAGCTGCCGGTCGCCGGATGCACGGCGAATGCGATGATCCGGGCGGATGAAGCCATGATTTCCGTCGCCCTCGTGAACCTGATCGACAATGCACACAAGTATTCGCCCGCCGACAGCATCGTTACCTTGTCGGTCGAGCTCGACGGCAATGAAGTCTGCGTCCGCGTGGCCGATCGAGGGTCAGGCATCGCGCCGGAAGATGCGGCGCGCATCTTCGAAAAATACGTGCGCGTGCACCACGACCGGGGCACAATGGGACTTGGGATCGGCTTGTTCCTGGTGCGCCAGATCGCGGAAAAGCATGGCGGGAAAGTGGTGCTGGACAGCCGGCCGGGAAATGGCAGCACCTTCACGCTGCGGCTGCCGCTGGCGGGAACGGGCATGTTAGCGCCGGCTGCAGGCTGAACACGAGTGCATTTGGGAGACAATAAAAAACGAGGCGCGTTTGGCCGGCGCGACGCGATTGGGAGAGGCTCCGGTGCGCGCGACGTAGCTGCTGCAGGGCGGCGCCCCCGGAGGAAGACCGGAGGAAGGCAGGACAGAGGCAAAGGGGAGGGGCGCTTGCGGATTTTCTCGAAGCGCCCCCCTTGTTCAGATCAGGTTCAAACCCTTCAACATCACGACGAGAATCAGCAGCGGCGACACGAACCTCAGCAGGAAGTACACCATGTACGCCAGCCTGTCGTTGCGCAGCCGGCCTTCATTCGACAGCGCCTGGCGGAAGCTGTCCAGACCCCATACCCAGCCCACGAACAAGGCAATGAAAATTCCGCCCGCCGGCAACAGGAGGTTGGACGACACGAAGTCGAACAGGTCGAAGAGGTTCATCCCGAACAGCGTGACGCCGGCCAGCGTGCTGTTGGTCAGCGCGCAGGTGGAACCGGTCAGCGCAAGCAGTCCGAGCGTGACGCCGGTGGCCTTGCGCCGGGGCAGCCCGAACCGCTCCTGGATGATCAGCACCGGCACTTCCATCAGCGACAGCGTGGCGCCGGTGGCCGCAATCGCGGTCAGCACAAAGAAAACCACCATCAGGGCCTGGCCCATCGGGATCTGCGCGAACACCGCCGGAATGGTGATGAACACCAGCGCCGGGCCCGCGGCCGGCTCGAATCCGAATGTGAAGACCGCCGGGAAGATGGCAATGCCGGCGAGTAGCGACACGCACAGGTCGGCGCTCATTACCCGCATCGCGGTCGCCGGAATGTCCTGATCGTCGCGGAAATAACTCCCGTAGGTCATCATCGTTCCCATGCCGATCGACAGCTTGAAGAAGGCAAGCCCGAGCGCCGTCAGTACCACGCCGCCGGTCAGCTTGCCGAAATCGGGATTGAACAGGAACGCCAGCCCGTCCGCCGCCTTCTCGAGCGACAGGCTGACCGCGCACAGCAGCACGAGCAGCAGGAACAGCAGCGGCATCAGCTTCTTCGTCAATGCTTCGATGCCCTTGGCCACGCCCAGCAGCAGGATGCCGCCCATCGACAGCAATACCACCCACTGCCAGACCAGGGATTGCACCGGATCGCTGATGAGGGTGCCGAATGCCGCTTCCGTGACCGCGCGGTCGCTGCTGAGCACCGAGCCGGCCACCGACTTTGCCACATAGGCAAACACCCAGGCCACGACTTCGGAATAGAACGACAGGATCAGGAAGGCCGCAAGCATGCCGGAAGCGCCGATCAGCCACCAGGGCAAGCGCCCCGGAGCGAGGGTCTGCAGCGCGGTGATCGGGTTGGCTTTCGCCTTGCGGCCCAGCGCGATCTCGGCAATCATCACCGGCAGCGCGACCAGCAGCGTCGCGATCACATACACCAGCAGGAAGCTGGCACCGCCGTTGGCGCCGGTCAGGTAGGGAAATTTCCAGATATTGCCGAGGCCGACCGCGGATCCGAGCGTCGCGGCGAGAACGCCGAAGCCGGAGCTGAATCCGTCGCGTTTTGCGTGCTGTCCGGTGTGTTCCATGAATCTCGTTACTTTCGAATAGGGGGGCTTACTTGCCGGGGGTTTCATCCTGCGCGATGCAGGCGGCAGCGGTAAACAGGACATCGCTTGAGGAATTCAGCGCGGTTTCCGCCGAATCCTGCAGCACGCCGATGATGAAGCCGACCGCGACCACCTGCATCGCGACCTCGCCGGATATCCCGAACAGGCCGCAGGCCAGCGGAATCAGCAGCAGGCTGCCGCCGGCCACGCCGGAGGCGCCGCAGGCGCAGATCGACGCGACCACGCTGAGCAGGATGGCAGTCGGCACGTCCACGGCAATCCCGAGCGTATGGACGGCGGCCATTGTCAGGACGGTGATGGTAATGGCGGCGCCGGCCATGTTGATGGTTGCGCCCAGCGGAATGGAAACCGAATAGGTATCCTCATGCAATCCCAGCCGCTTGCACAGTTCCATGTTCACCGGGATATTGGCGGCCGAACTGCGGGTGAAGAAGGCCGTGATGCCGCTCTCGCGCAGGCAGGTCAGCACCAGCGGGTAGGGATTGCGGCGGATCTTCCAGTAGACGATGGCGGGATTGACTACGAAGGCGATGAACAGCATGCAGCCGACCAGCACCGCGAGCAGTTGCGCATAGCCGAGCAATGCACCAAGGCCGGCTTCTGCCAGCGTCGCGCCGACCAGGCCGAAGATGCCCAGCGGCGCAAGGCGGATCACGGCCTTGACGATGACCGACACGCCTTCGGAAAGATCGGTAAGCACGGCTCGCGTGGTCGTGCTTGCGCGCCGCAGGGTAATGCCGAGACCGACTGCCCAGGCCAGAATGCCGATGTAGTTGCCGCTCGTGAGCGCCTTGACCGGGTTATCGACGGCGCTCATCAGCAGCGTGCGCAGAACCTCGACGATACTTCCGGGCGCGGCGGCTTTCGTGTCCCCGGCTGCCAGCACCAGGGTGGAAGGAAAGGCGAAGCTCGCGACGACGGCAACGACGGCCGCCGAGAAGGTGCCGATCAGGTAAAGCACAAGGATCGGACGCAGGTGCGTTTGCTGTCCCGGCTCATGATTGGCGATGGACGCAGCAACCAGCACAAATACCAGGACCGGAGCCACGGCTTTCAGTGCCGACACGAACACGTTGCCGAGGAAGCCCGCCGACGCCGCCGCCGCCGGCGACAGCTGCGCGAGCACGATGCCGGCAACCAGGCCGATCACGATCTGCGTGACCAGGCTCGTTCGATGGAAAAGACTGAAAACAGGATAGGTTGTCGTGTTGGCCATGATATAGACAGGAGTGAAATCGGCGGATAGCTGCATGCGGGATGCAGCGAAGGTCCGGGACAGGAGCAGTTGGGCAATACCGCACTGGATTGTGAAACGGACAGCCGGAACGGCAAAAGGCCGAGACTTTACCACGCTTCCGCGAACCAGTTGCTTGACTTGCCTCATGGAAACGTCGAAAGCAACAGCATGGCCGCAGTGAAACAGTGCGGGTTTCTCGCTGTCCGCATCGTTGCCGCGCTGCAGTCGGCAACGGAGCGTGTTCAGCTGCCGCAGCCCGTCCCTTCCTTGCCGCCGCTGCCCCGGCATGAGCCTGCTTCTTGCAATATGCTTATTGCTGAAGCAATATCCGGAATACCGGCCGCGCTGGCAGGAATGCCGGCGCGGCGGGATCGACGGGGCGGGCGCGGAGGAACGATGACGAACGGGCGACGAGGAGGAAGTGTCAAGTCTTTCGGCGCGGGCCGGATCGCGCTCTGGCATGGTGGCATCGTATGGATCGGCCACGCGGGCGAGGAAACCGGTTTTCACTCGCACCACGCAATCCAGGTCACGCTCTCGCTGTCGGGCGGCGCGCTGTATTTCAAAATCCCCGGCGAAGACTGGCAGGCCCATGCCGCGGCAGTGATTGCCGCTCACCAGCCGCATGCCTTCGACGGACGGGGCGGGCTGGTCGCACTGATCCTCATCGAACCCGAATCGCGCGAAGGGCGGGCGCTGCGGCAACGTTACCCCGCCGGCGTCGCCTCGCTTGCGCCGGATGCCCTCGCTGTCGCGGCGGCGGAGCTGAGCGCCGCCTGGGCCGCGGGCACCGGCAACGAAGAACTGGCCGCGCGTGCCCGTGCGGTCACCACCATGCTCACCTCGATGCAGGCGATGCCGCCCGGGCCGCTCGACCGGCGGATCGCGCGCGCGATCGAAGTGCTGCGGCAAAGGATAGGCGAGACCGTCACGCTGAGCGAGGTCGCGGACGCGGTCCACCTGTCTTCCGAGCGCTTCCGGCATCTGTTCCTGCAGGAAACCGGCATCCGCTTCCGGCCGTACGTCCTGTGGCTGCGGATCGAAGTCGCGCTTGCCGCGTACGCAGCCGGCAAGAGCCTGACGGAAGCGGCGTACGCCGGCGGTTTCGCCGATTCCGCCCATTTCTCCCGCACCTTCAAGCGCATGTTCGGCGTGCCGGCGGTCAGCGTCGGGCGCATCTGAAAAGCAGCCGTTTTGTTCAAGCCGCGCCCAGCACGCGCTCCTACACTGGCGTCTCGTTTCCACTGAAAGGAGAATCGCCATGCAGACCCCCATCCAATCCCAATCCCAATGCCAATGCCCTTCCTGCCCCGGTGCCGGCTGTCACTGCGGCTGCGGGACACCCGCCGCGCAGCACGCCTGCCGGTGCGCGCAGCCATGCCGCTGCACCGCCCCCTGCGCCTGCAACCAGCACTGAAGCCTGTCCGTGCTGCCCCGCGCCGGCCTGTGCAATACGCGCCGGTCGCGGGCATTTTCAGCAACGGATGTGCCGGATCCAGATATCAAGGAATAAACGCCATGCTTCGAATACCGCTTCGCATACTTTCCTGCGCCGGCCTCGCCTTGCTGGCGGCCTGCATGTCGCCGCCGTCGGGGCTGGACCTGTCGCTGGACCGGCCCAGCGCCGGCTCCAAATACCGGATCGCTGCGCATTCCCTGGCCGAGCCGGTCACCATCAACAAGATGCACGCCTGGGAAATCCGGCTGCACACGCCGTCCGGCGAAGCAGTCTCCGGCGCCCGCATCAGCGTCGACGGCGGCATGCCGCAGCATGGTCACGGCTTCCCGACCCAGCCGAGGGTGACGCGCGAACTTGGCGACGGCCGCTATCTGCTCGAGGGCATGAAGTTCAGCATGCCCGGCTGGTGGGAAATCAGGCTCAAGGTTGACGCTCCCGCCGGCCCCGACGAAGTCACGTTCAATACGATCATTGCTTCCCGCGCCGCAGGCATCTCCAGTGCTGCCAATACCGCGCGCTGACAGGGGCCGCCATGAAACCAGCAACACGATGGGTCGGCCTGCTCGGCGCCGCGCTGGCGGCCACCGCGGCTGCCGCCACTTTCGGCCTCGCATCGATCGACGGCTGGAGCGCCGATGAAATTACGCTCCTGGCCTCGATCCGGTTGCAAGAGTTGCCCCCGGCGCCGCCGGATACGTCGAACGCCTACGAGGCATCCCCTGCCGCTGCCAGCCTGGGACGGCAGATCTTCTTCGACCGCCGGTTCAGCGGCAACGGGTCCGTGTCCTGCGCCAGCTGTCATGAACCGGACCGGCAGTTCCAGGACGGAAAGCCGCTGGGGCAGGGCATGGGCACCGGCGCGCGCCGGACGATGCCGGTGGTCGGTGCCGGATACAGTCCATTCCTGTTCTGGGACGGCCGCAAGGACAGTCTGTGGGCGCAGGCGCTGGGGCCGCTCGAAGACCCGGCCGAGCATGGGGGCAGCCGCCTGGCGTACACGCATCTGCTGAAATCGCATTACCGCGCGGAGTACGAGGCCGTGTTCGGCGCGCTGCCGGAGCTCGACCGGCTGCCGGAAGACGCAAGCCCGCTTGGCACGCGGGAACAGAGGGCGGCCTGGCGCAGCATGAGCGAGGATGCGCGGCAGCAGGTATCGAGGGTGTTTGCCAACATCGGCAAGGCGCTGGCGGCCTACCAGAAGACCTTGCGGCACGGCGAATCGCGATTGGACCGGTACGTCGACGGCCTCGTCGACCGCGATCCGCGAGCCTTTGCGCAACTCAGCGCGCAGGAGAAAAACGGGCTGCGTATTTTCATCGGCAAGGGGCAGTGCATCACCTGCCATAACGGCCCGCTGCTGACGGACCAGCATTTCCACAATACCGGCGTCGCGCCGCGCCATCCGGGGCAGCCGGATCCCGGACGCCGCGCGGCACTGGCACGCGTGCGGGATGATGAATTCAACTGCCTCGGCCGCTTCAGCGACGCGCAGCCCGAACAGTGTGAAGAACTGCGCTTCCTCGCCACGGACGACCATGCGATGGCGTCGGCGTTCAAGACGCCGGGTTTGCGCAATGTCGCGTTAAGGGCGCCGTACATGCATGCCGGCCAGATCGCAACACTGACCGGCGTAGTCAGGCATTATGCCGCCGCGCCGCCGGCGCAGGCCGGGCACAGCGAACTCAAGCCTGTCAGGCTGTCGGAAAGCGAGGTGCGGGATCTTGTTGCATTCCTCGGCACCCTGTCGGCGGTCGCCGGCCCCGTGCACCCCTCGAACTGAGCGCGCTGCGGCGTTCTTTCGCGGCAATGGGGCGCAGGCGTCGCCCCAGGCATGAAAATCGGGTATAACAGGCACCGGGGCCGGACACCGGCCGGTAATCGCGCACTCGTGCGCGATTGGCAACACGGCGGCGGTAGTTTGCCCCACCGGACGCCCGACAATCACATTTACCCAGGACCATGGCAATGCAGTATCAGCTCGCGATTTTCGATTTCGATGGCACGCTGGCCGACTCATTTCCATTTTTCATCAGCGTGTTTCATGGGCTTGCCGAGCAGCACGGCTTCAGGAAGCTTGATCCGGACGACATCCCGGCATTGCGCCACCGGAGCGCCCGCGAATTGATGCAGATAGTCGGCTTGCCGAAATGGAAACTGCCGCTGGTCGCGGCAAGCTTCATCGCCCTGATGAGGGAGAAGGCGGAAGACATTGCGCTTTTCCCGGGCGTCGACGACATGCTGCATCATCTGTCGCAGGCGGGCGTACGGCTTGCGATCATCACATCCAACTCGCATGACAATGTGGTTCAAATCCTCGGGCCCGCGAATACCGGCCTGATCAGCCATTCCGCGTGCGGGATGTCGATCTTCGGCAAGGCCACCCGAATCCGCAACCTGCTGGAAAAAACCGGGGTGCCAGCCGCCAGGGCGATCTACATCGGCGACCAGGTCACCGACCTGGAAGCGGCGCGCAAGGAAGGCGTTGCGTTCGGCGCCGTTTCATGGGGATACGGAACCATCGAATCGCTCAGGAAGCATGCGCCGGAAGAAGAATTCGATACCGTCCCGGCGATCAAGAGGCTTGCCTGACAACCCATTCGCGCCAGCACGCACTTGCGCCCTCCAGCGCCCGCTCAGCCGCCCGTCTTCGACATGAACCTCAGCGGGCGATAGTCGTTTGTGGTGCTGAAGTCATGGCGGCGCGGTTTTCTTGCAACCGCGCCGAGGATCGCCTCCTTGAGCTGCACCGGTACATACGCGGGGGAGCGAATTATCTGGCTCAACGGCTCGGCCCCTTCGCTGCCGAGGCAGGTATAGAGCTCGCCGGCGGCCGAGACCCGGAGCCGGTTGCAGGTGTCGCAGAAGTTGTGCGAGTGGGGGCTGATGAAACCGACCCGGGTTTCCGTCCCCGGAATGCGATGGTAGCGCGCCGGCCCGCCGGACGATTCCAGCGTCGCCACGAGCGGAAATGCGGCCTCGACGATGGACTTGACTTCCCCGCTGGACATGAAGCTGCCGGCCCTGTCCCGCCGCGCATCCCCGAACGGCATTTCCTCGATAAAGGAAATATTGAAGCCGTTTTCGATCGCGAACTCGACCAGCGGCACCAGTTCCCGGTCGTTGACGTCGCGCATCGCAACCACGTTAAGCTTGATGCCCTCCAGGCCTGCCCATTTGGCCGCCATCAGGCCATCCAGTACCTGCTGCAGCCGGCCGCTGTGCGTGATTTGCGTGAATTTCTCGCTGTCGAGCGAGTCGAGCGACACATTGATGCGGGAGAGGCCGGCGGCGACGAGTGCGTCGACCTGTTTGGCTAGCTGCGAACCGTTCGTGGTCAGCACCACATCCGGCGACAGCGGCAGCGCCTTGATCTCGCGCACCAGCCAGGGCAGATTCTTGCGAACCAGGGGCTCGCCGCCGGTCAGCCGCACCTTGCGCACCCCCAGTTCGGTAAACACCCGCACCAGTTCAAGGTTTTCTTCCAGCGTCATGACCTGCTCCCGCGGCAGGAAACGGGCCGACACGGGCATGCAGTAACTGCACCGGAAATCGCAGCGGTCCGTGACGGAAAGCCGCAGGTAGGAGATAGGCCGGCCGGACCGGTCCTTCAATTCAGTACTGTCGGTTGGATACATGAAGCGAATCCGAAACAAGCGGTGAGCGCCCTCCCGTGAAGCGGGGAGGGCGCCATTTCCAGGCCTCAGACGATCGGCCGGGGCTTCAGGCTCATCTGCGTAAAGCTGTGCTTGTACGGCGATTCGCCCACCTTCACCAGCACGCCGCGCCCGAGCTTGTAGCGATAGTTGTTGGTGATCGGGTCCGGGACCGCGTGCACCACCGCATTTGCCGGCGAACTCGGGAAGTTGAAGTTCGCCATTGCCACCCCGGGGCGCATCTCGTCCGACACGATCGCCACCGCCTTGAAGCGGCCGACCGTCGTCTTGATGTGCCCGTCCTTCAACAGGTTGTTGAAGAACAGGTCGGGATCGAGCACGCCTTGGGGCAGCCCGGTCTGGACGTACAGCGTGTCGTTGACCACCTCGACGAAGTCGCCGGATTCGATGCCTTTACCCTTCGCGTCATCCGGATGGATGTAGATGAAGGAGTCGGGCCAGCGCTGCGCCATGTAATCCTTGCGCAGGTCGTCGAAGCCGGACTGCCAGGTTTCGTTCGCTCGGCCATTGGTCACCCAGATCTCGCCCTTCTCGGCACGCGGCTTCGCTGCCTCGTAGAACTGGATCCAGCCGGGGAACTTCCACGGGCTCTTCAGCAGGATCGCCTTGCCGGAATGCGTGTTGAACGCGTACATGGCCGGGCTCTGCACTTCCGGACCTTCCATCTCGCCCCAGTTGTTGTTCGGGTCGTGCAGGCGCTGCGTGCCGACCAGCTTGCCGTCCCTGACGCGGATCGGCGTCTGGATGCCAGTCGTGCCATAGGTGCGCAGCAGTTCCTGGCCCTTCACGCCTTTTTCCTTTGCCTGCATCACCAGCGGATGATAGTTCAGCACGCCGCCGCGGCCGAAACGCGCCGCTTCCTCGAACACGTCGTTCGAATCCTTCCACGCATAGCTGCCGTCCGCGGCAAACCCCATCTTGTGCGCGAACTTCTGCACCGCCCACCAGTCCGGCTTCGCCTCGCCGGGCGCATCGTAGAACTTTGCGTACAGGCGCAGGCGGCGCTCGGAATTGCAGCGGGTGTAGTTATCTTCGCCCCAGGTCGCGGCAGGCAGCACGATATCGGCAAAATCGGTGCCGATCGGGGCCACCGGATAGATATCGGAATCGACCATTACCGTGCCGCCGGAATCGACGCGCTTCTTCAGGGTTTCGAAGATCGTCGCGCGGTCGAGGCTGGCGATCTGGTGCGCATTGCCGCGCGTGAGTTCGCGCATGCGGTCCGCCAGCGCGTTCGACGCCATCATCGCCGCGACCCAGGTGGTGCCG
>NZ_DASPLS010000094.1:0-112629 GCF_035627455.1 Noviherbaspirillum sp. | reverse complement strand
CTGGTGGACGGTACTGGGATTGAACCAGTGACCCCTGCCGTGTGAAGGCAGTGCTCTACCCCTGAGCTAACCGTCCGAGAAGGTGCGCATTATGGCACAGTCGCTGCAGGGAATCAACTAACTTGCCGCGCTTTCCGGCTCGAAGCGCCAGAGGCATTTGCCCTTGACTTCCTTGTCGAGGCGGTCGAGCAAGGCCTCGTGCTCCGCGAGCTCCGCTTCGGATGCAGTCAGGATCACGATTTCCGCAAGCGAGACGACTTCCACCATCTGCTCCGCTTCAGCTCCGGCTTCAGGCGCGGCGAGGTCGATCGTCAGGCTGTTCTGGCCGCGCGTCATCGCCAGGTACACCTCGGCCAGCAGTTCGGCGTCCAGCAGCGCGCCGTGCAGCGCGCGGTGCGCGTTCGAGATGCCGTAGCGGTCGCAGAGCGAATCCAGCGAGTTGCGTTTTCCGGGGTGCATCTCCTTGGCCTGCACCAGGGTGTCGGTCACCATCGCGACGTGCTCGACAAAGCGCGGAAAACCGAGGCGGTCGAATTCCGCGTCCAGGAAGGCGAGGTCGAACGGGGCGTTGTGGATGATGATTTCCGCGTCGCGCACGTAGTCGCGCAGTTCGTCGGCGATTTCGGCGAACTTGGGCTTGTCGCTCAGGAATTCGGTGGTCAGGCCGTGCACCGCGAGCGCGCCCTCTTCCGAATCGCGCTCCGGGTTGATGTAGTGGTGAAAATTGTTGCCGGTCAGGCGCCGGTTCACGATCTCCACGCAGCCGATCTCGATGATGCGGTCGCCGGAGCGCGGGTTCAGGCCGGTAGTTTCGGTGTCGAGTACGATTTGTCGCATGGTGGCTTATTGTATCGCGGCCGGCGCATGCGCCGGGCCGTGAGCGGCAACGGTTCCGACAGTTTTTTTTCCGCGCGCGAAGAAAGTGTAGAAGGTCGGGACGACGAACAGCGTAAGCAGCGTGCCGAAGCTCATGCCGCCGACGATCACCCAGCCGATCTGGACCCGCGATTCCGCGCCGGCGCCGGTGGCCAGCGCCAGCGGCACCGCGCCCAGCACCATCGCGCCGGTGGTCATCAGGATCGGCCGCAGGCGCAGGATCGCCGCTTCCACCACGGCTTCGCGGATGTCCCTGCCCTGCTCGCGCAGCTGGTTGGTGAACTCCACGATCAGGATGCCGTGCTTGGTGATCAGGCCGACCAGCGTGATCAGGCCGATCTGGCTGTACACGTTGAGCGTGCCGCCGCTCCACTGCAGCGCCGCCAGCGCGCCGGCCATCGACAAGGGCACCGTCAGCATGATGATGAACGGGTCGACGAAGCTCTCGAACTGCGCCGCCAGCACCAGGTAGATGAAGGCCAGCGCCAGCACGAAGGTCAGCGCCAGGCTGCCGGAGGACGAGCGGTACTCGCGGGAAGAGCCGGACAGGTCGGTCGCATAGCCGGGCTTGAGCACGCCGCGCGCGGTCGCTTCCATGAACTCGATCGCTTCGCCCTGCGTGTAGCCGTTGGCGAGATTGGCCGAAATGATCGCCGCGCGGCGCTGCCCGAAGTGGTTCAGCTCGCGCGGCGCCACGGTTTCGCGCACCTTCAGCAGGCTCGACAGCGGCACCATCTGTTCCGGCGCGCCGTTCTTGCCGGTGGCGCGCACGAAGATGTTGTTGATGTCATCCGGCGCGTCGCGCTCGCCGTTGCGGATCTGCACCACCACGTCGTACTGGTCGCTGCCCTTCTTGAAACGGGTCACGTTGCGTCCACCGAGCATGGTTTCCAGCGTGCGGCCGACCGTCTCGATCTGCACGCCGGCGTCGGCCGCCTTGTCGCGGTCGACTTCGACGTTGACCTGCGGCTTGTTCAGGCGCAGGTCGGTGTCGATATTGGACAGCCCCGGGTTCTTGCTCGCTTCCGTGACGATCTGCTGCACCATGCGCTGCAGGTCTTCATACGGTTCGTTGGTCATCACCACCAGGCTGACCGGGCGCTCGCGGATGTTCTGCCCGAGCGAGGGCGGTGCGTTCGGGAACGCGAGCACGCCGGGAACGGCAGCCATCTTGGGCTGCATTTCCTTGATCATGTCGACCGTCTTGCGCTCGCGCTGGCTCCAGTCGACGGTGCGGAAGAATGCGACGCCGCGCTCGACGGTGGGGTTGCCGGCGATCACGAAAACACGGTCGATTTCCGGAATGTCGGCGGCGATCTGTTCCAGCCGGCGCGCGTACTTCTCGGTGTATGCCAGCGATGCGCCATCCGGCCCGGTCAGCGCGGTAAAGATGGTGCCGCGGTCCTCGATCGGCGCGAGTTCCTTCTTCATGCTGGTGCCCAGCCACACCAGCGCGCCGATCACCACCAGGTACAGCGCGATGACCAGCCAGCGTGCCGACAGCGTCAGCGTGAGCAGGCGGCGGTAGGCGGAGGTGACTCCATTGAGCACGTTTTCGATCGCGCGGTAGACCGCCCCATGCTTCTCCTGATGCTTGAGCATGATCGAACACATCATCGGCGACAGCGTCAGCGCGACAAAGCCGGACACGATCACCGCGCCGGCCAGCGTCAGCGCGAATTCGACGAACAGGCGCCCGGTGCGGCCGGGCGTAAACGCCACCGGCGCATACACCGCCGCCAGCGTGAGCGTCATCGCCACCACCGCGAAGCCGATTTCCCTGGCGCCCTTCAGGGCCGCCTCGAACGGTTTCATCCCCTCTTCGACGTGGCGGTAGATGTTTTCCAGCACCACGATCGCGTCGTCGACCACCAGGCCGATCGCCAGCACCAGCGCCAGCAGCGTGAGCGTATTGATGGTGAAGCCGGCCAGCGTCATCAGCGCAAACGAGCCGATCAGCGATACCGGGATCGTCACCAGCGGGATGATGGACGCGCGCAAGGAGCGCAGGAACACGAAAATCACCAGCGCCACCAGCACGATCGCCTCGCCGATGGTGGTGTAGACCGACTTGATCGAGCGGTCGATGAACTGGGTGTTGTCCACCGAAATCGCGATCTGCACGCCTTGCGGCGCCAGTTCCTCGTTCAGTTTCGGCAACTCGGCCTTCACATAGCCGGCCAGCTCCAGCGGATTGGCGGTCGCCTGCCGGATCACGCCGAGCGCGACCGCATTCTGTCCGTTGAAGCGCACCGAAGTGCGCTCCGCCGCCGGGCCCACCTCGACGCTGGCGACGTCCCGGATACGCACCGCATAGCCGTTGACGCTGCGCACGATGACGTTCTCGAACTGCTCCGGCGTGGTCAGGTCGGTCTGCGACACCACCGAGAATTCCCGCTGGCGCGACTCGATGCGCCCGGCCGGCACTTCGATGTTCTGCCGGCGCAGCGCGTCTTCCACGTCGGCCGGCGTCAAGCGGTAGGAAGCCAGCCGGTCGCGGTTGAGCCAGATGCGCATCGCGTACCGGCGTTCGCCGCTGATGCGCACGTCGGCCGCGCCAGGCAGAAGCTGCAGGCGCGGCTTGACGATCCGGTTGGCGATGTCGGTCAGGTCCAGCTGCGACATCTTTTCGCTGGCGAACGAGAGCCAGATGATCGGGCTGGCGTCAGCTTCGACCTTGGCGATCACCGGTTCCTCGATCGTCTGCGGCATCTTGGAGCGCACCCGCGACACCCGGTCGCGCACGTCATTGGCGCCGGAGTCGGGATCCTTTTCGAGTCGGAAACGCACCGTGATCTGGCTTTGCTCGGCGCGCGAGATCGAGGTCAGCACGTCGATGCCGTCGATGCCGGCGATCGAATCCTCGAGCGGCTTGGTGACCTGCGATTCGACGATCTCCGAACTCGCGCCAGGGTAGCGGGTTTCGACCGTGACCACCGGCTCGTCGATCTTCGGGTATTCGCGCACCGCCAGCCGCTTGTAGCACACCAGGCCGACCAGCAGGATGATGAGCGACATCACCGTCGCAAACACGGGACGGCGGATGCAGACGTCGGATAACATCATGATCGATTCGCTCCGGTCAGCTCTTGGCAGGAACGCCGTCGGCCGGTTTCTGTTCGCCGCCGCCTTCGGCCACGCGCACCGGCGTGCCGTCCTTCGACAGGCGGACCTGGCCCGCGGTGACGACCAGGTCGCCGGCCTGCAGGCCCTGCACGATCTCGACCTTCGCCGCGCGCCGCAAGCCGGTCTTGACCTCGGTGCGCACCGCCTTGTTGTCGACGATCTTCCATACGACGAACTTGTCGCCCTGCGGGACGATCGCCTCTTCCGGCACCACCAGCGCGTTGTCGCGCTCGGCCAGGATCAGGCGCACCCGCGCGAACATGCCGGGCTTGAGCTTGCTCTCCTGGTTGTCGATGCGTCCGCGCAGCAGCGCGGAACGGCCGGAGCTGTCGACCTGCGGATCGATGGCGTCGACCCGAGCGCGGAACGGCCGGCCGGGCAGCGCGTCGACGGTGACTTCGATGGCCTGGCCCTTCTGCACCTGGTCGACATAACGCTCCGGCACGCGGAAATCGACCTTGACGCTGGAAATGTCTTCCAGGTTCACCAGGTCGGTGCCGTCCTTCACGTAATCGCCGACGCTGACGGTGCGGATGCCGACGATGCCGGAAAACGGCGCGCGGATTTCGAGCTTGGACAGTCGCGCTTCTGCCAGCGCCAGCTTGGCTTCCAGCACCTGCACATTGGCCTGCGATTCGTCGCGCGCGCGCTCGGAAATGAATTTCTGCTTGGCCAGGTCCACCGTGCGCTCGTAGTTCGCCCTGGCGATGCCGAGTTCGGCCTTGGCCTGCCGCACTTCCGCCTGGTTCACGGTGGAATCGAAGCCGACCAGCAGCTGCCCTTTCTTCACCTGCTGGCCATCGGCGAAATTGAGCTTGACGATGCGGCCGGAGACTTCCGGCCGGAGGATCACGGATTCATTCGAGCGCACCGTGCCGACCGCATTGATGTCGTCCACCAGCTTCATGCCGACGACCTTGCCGACGTCGACCGAGATCGGGCCGGCCGCCCTGGCCGCGCCCGCCGTTGCCGGCGCCGCGGCGCCTCCCACCGCCTTCTGTTCTGTCGGCCCCTGCGGCTGCCGCTGCACATAATACGCATAGCCGCCAAGCGCGGAAATGCCGATCGCCGCGACGGCGGGGTACAGGAGTCTCCGAGGATTCATCTGGAAGAATGGAATGGTAATTTGTCAGATAGCAACAAAAGTTGCTCCTGGCGAATGTAGCACAAGCTCAAGCGGATCGTGCGACGGACGCGACGCCGAGGTTGGCCAGCGCATCCGCGCGTTCGTTGCCATCGTGTCCCGCATGACCTTTGACCCAGCGCCATTCGATTTGGTGCTGGGACTGTGCGGCATCAAGCGCCTGCCACAGGTCCGCGTTCTTCACCGGCTCCTTCGACGCGGTCTTCCAGCCGCGTGCCTTCCAGCCGTGGATCCACTCGCTGATGCCCTTCTGCACGTACTGGCTGTCGGTATGCACGATAACGTCGCAGGGCCGCTTGAGCGCCGACAGCGCTTCGATCACCGCTCTGAGTTCCATCCGGTTGTTGGTGGTGTTCAGCTCCCCGCCATACATTTCCTTCTTGTGCGCGCCGGCAACCAGCAATGCGCCCCAGCCGCCCGGGCCGGGATTTCCCTTGCATGCCCCGTCGGTGAATATTTCCACTTTTTCCATCTTATAGGTGTTCGTTCTTGTTGATTCGATTGGTCGCCGGCACGCCCTGCCGGGCCGTCGCCGGCTTTCTCGTCCATGCGGGTCCGACCAGCCGCATGCCGCGGACGCGCTTGATCGCCTGGACCACGTACATGGCGCCGAGGAAAGGCCACCAGCGCTCCCCCATCCTGTCCATGAACGCGAAGCGGTTCAGCCATTTCTCCGTGAGGCAGGGCGGCGCATAGCAGCCGAAATGGCCGCGGTTGACTTCCATGTTGAGGAGCTTGAGCCAGTCCTTGAGGCGCGGCAGGCTGATGAATTCCCCATCCTGCGGCAGAAAATGGGCTCCCGTGATGCGCCCGGCCACCTGGCGCAGACCCCACAGGCTGGCCGGGTTGAAGCCGGTGATGATCACCTGGCCTTCCGGCCGCAGCACGCGTTCCACTTCGCGCAGCACCTGGTGCGGCTCGCTTGCGAATTCCAGCACGTGCGGCAGCACCACCAGGTCCAGGCTCTGCGACGCGAACGGCAATTCGGTGAAATCATGCACCAGCACCACCGGCGACTTGCTGCCATCGTGCATCTCGGCCGGCAAGTGGGTGTCGGTCAGCCAGCGGTTGGGCATCCGGTTCGCCTGCAACGCATTGACCTGCGGCAGCCCGATCTGCACCGCGTTGAATCCGAAAATGTCCGCCGTGAGCATATCGAGGCGCTGCTGCTGCCAGGCGCGCACATAGCCGCCGGTCGGCGTTTCGAGCCAGGGACCGAGGGCTATAATGGGTCTTTCAGCGGAAGGACGTTCCATCGTATGTTGAAAATATTGACTGTACCGGCGTTTCAGGACAACTACCTGTGGCTGATCCACGATGGCGTGCATGCCGCAGTCGTTGACCCGGGCGACGCGGTGCCCATCCTCTCCGCACTGGCGGAAAACCGCCTTGCCTTGGCCGCTATTCTACTGACACATCATCATGCTGACCATGTCGGCGGGGTTCCGGCGCTGCTGCAGCGTTTCCCGGTGCCGGTATTCGGGCCGCGCGGCGAGAACATTCCGCAGATCACGCATCCGCTGGGCGAAGGCAACCGTGTGACGGTGCCGGGCATCGGCGTGCAATTGTCCGTCCTCGACGTGCCCGGCCACACCAGCGGACATATTGCCTATCATGCAAGGGAGCAAGATTGGCTCTTCTGCGGCGACACGCTGTTTGCCGGCGGCTGCGGCCGGCTGTTCGAGGGTACGCCTGATCAGATGGCGGAATCCCTGGAAAAACTCGCCGGGCTTCCTGAGCAAACGCAAATCTTCTGCGCGCACGAGTACACCTTGGCAAATTTACGCTTTGCTAACGAAGTCGAGCCGGATAATATGGCGTTGAAGGCGCGCATTGAACGCGAGCAAGCCAAGCGCGACCGCGGAGAACCGACCGTGCCTTCCACCGTCGGTATTGAAAAAGAAACAAATCCGTTTCTCCGGTTCCGGGAGCAGCATATCGCCGACAGGCTGATTGCCGCAGGACATCTTTCCAGCAGGGAACCAATTGCCGTTTTTGCGGCCTTACGCGGGTGGAAGAATTCCTACCGTTAAGGCACCGGCATTCATTGCTTTTTTTGCAATAAAACCAGTAATTCTTGACGCAGGAAAATACCATTACGTAAACTCCATCGATTTACCGGCGCGACGATCGCCGGACCATATAACAGCAAGCGAGGACTCATGCAGCGGCTGAAAATAAGAAAACTGACTCTGGCAGCGATCCTCGTCCTCGGGGCGCCCGTGGCGGCGCAGGCCGCGGATCTTTCCCTTCCCTTATATAACTGGTCGCAGGTGTCGGCGATCGAGCGGCCGTACGATCCGGATGATCCGCTCGCCCAGGTGCTGGCGATGGAGGAAGTCGACGTCTGGGGGCGCATCCGCAAGGGCTTCGGCATTCCCGACCTGGACAATCCGCTGGTCGCCAACCACATCCAGTGGTACAGCTCGCGGCCGGATTACATCCAGCGCACCACCACGCGCGCATCGCGCTACCTGTTCCATGTGGTGCAGGAGCTGGAAAAGCGCAACATGCCGACCGAGCTGGCGCTGCTGCCCTTCATCGAATCGGCATTCAATCCGCAGGCCTACTCGACCGCGCATGCTGCCGGCATGTGGCAGTTCATCCCGTCCACCGGCCGCGACTACAACCTGACCCAAAGCATGTTCAAGGACGAGCGCCGCAACATCCTGGCCTCGACCGATGCCGCGCTGACCTATCTGCAGCGGCTGTACGGCATGTTCGGCGACTGGCAGCTCGCGCTGGCGGCGTACAACTGGGGCGAGGGTTCGGTGCAGCGGGCGATCAACAAGGCGCGCGCGGCCGGCCTGCCGCAGGATTTCAACACGCTGTCGCAGTACATGCCGCAGGAAACGCGCAACTACGTGCCGAAGCTGCAGGCGGTAAAGAACATCATCGCGTCGCCGGCCGAGTACGGCCTGGCGCTGCCCAAGGTCGACAACCAGCCGTATTTCGTCACCATCGGCAAGACGCGGGACATCGACGTCAAAGTCGCCGCGCAACTGGCCGAGCTGTCGATCGAGGAATTCAAGGCGCTCAATCCGCAGTTCAACCGCCCGGTCATTCCGGCCGGTTCCGGCACGCAGATCCTCCTTCCCCAAAGCAACGCGGAAAAATTCAAGTCCAACCTGGCGCGTTGGGGACGGGCGCTTTCCTCGTGGACTGCCCACAAGGTCACGAACGCCCGGGAAAGCATTGCCAGCATCGCGAAGAAGTTCGGCACCACGCCGGAGGTCATCCGCGAAGCGAACAACATCCCGCCGAAGATGGCGGTGGCGGCAGGGTCGACCGTACTGGTTCCACGCAACGATCACGCACCGGACAAGGACATTGCGCCGGAACTGATCGATACCGCCAGACTGGTCACCGCACCGGACGTGCCGGAGACCCGCAAGATTTACGTGAAGGTGGGCAAGAAGGACAACCTTGCATCGATCGCGAAGCGGCACCGGGTCAGCGTCGCCCAGATCAAGTCGTGGAACGACCTGAAACAGGACAAGGTGGCGGCGGGCACGAGCCTGGAGCTGAATGTGCCAAACAAGGCAGCGGCGAAGCCGGCGACCCGGCAGGTATCGCGCAGCGGCGGCACGACCCACCGCAAGGCCGCGCCGGCGCCACGCAAGGCCAAGGCGGCGGCGAAGCCGAAGAAGCGCTAGCCGGCGTTCTGCGGCGGGCCTGGTTCGCACGCGGGCCCGGCAAGCCGGTCCTGCTGGAGGCCCACCCAGTTGTGCCCGCACCGGCGCTTAACGCCGGGCGTGGCGCCGGATTCTGCTTGTGAGGCCTGCGGATTTTATTACCGGGTTATGCCCCCCGCCTTCGCGGGGGCGACGGGGAAAGGACAGGCCCGGATTCGTTTGCCAGCCCGCATTTCACCGCAACAGCCAGCCTGCATTTCACCGCCACGGCCGCGCCCCGTTTCACCGCAACAGCCGCCCTGCTTTCAGGTCAACCCGACCTTCTCGCTCTCCGGCACCGCGCTGCTCAGCGTGGAATACGTCGCCGCCGCCAGCAGCCGCTGCGTATAGGGTTGCTTCGGACGCGACAGCACTTCCTCGGTCGTCCCGCTTTCCACCACTTTCCCGTCCTTCATCACCATCACCCTGTGCGCCATCGCGCGGATCACCGCGAGGTCGTGACTGATGAAGAGATAGGCCATGCCGTACTTGCGCTGCAGTTCGGCCAGCAGCAGCAGCACCTGCTGCTGCACCGACACGTCCAGCGCCGAGGTCGGCTCGTCAAGCAGGATCAGCTCGGGCTTCAGGACCAGCGTGCGCGCGATCGCGATGCGCTGGCGCTGGCCGCCCGAAAATTCGTGCGGATAGCGCGACATCATCTGCGGCACCAGCCCGACCTCGGCAAGCGCATTGGCGACCGCCTCGCGTATCTTCTCGCGCCCGAGCTGCGGCTGGTGCAGCGCCAGGCCTTCGCCGACGATCTGCTCGATGGTGCGGCGCGGCGACAGCGACGCGAACGGGTCCTGGAACACCACCTGCATCCTGGCGCGCATCGGCCGCAGCGCCGTGCTCGACATCTCGCTGATCGGCTTGCCGAGGAACGCGATCTTCCCCTGGACCTGGGCCGCCGACAAGCGCAGCAATGCCATTCCGAGCGTCGATTTGCCCGAGCCCGATTCGCCGACGATGCCCAGCGTCTCATGCGCCTTGAGCTGCACGTCGACCGCATCGACGGCGACGAACTCCGTCTTCTTGAACCAGCCGCGCGGGATCGAGAAGGTGCAGCGCACCCGCTCGGCGGTCAACAGCGCCGGCGCGCCCTGGTCGACGGTGTCCACCACGCGTTGCGGACGGCTGCCGAGCAGCTTGCGGGTATAGGGCTCGCGCGGTTGCGCGAACAGGTCGCGCGTGCTCGCGGTTTCGATCAGCTTGCCTTTTTCCATCACGCCGACGCGGTCGGCGAAATGGCGCACCAGGTTCAGGTCGTGCGTGATCATCAGCACCGCCATGTTCTCTTCGCGCTGCAGCTGGTTCAGCAGCTCGAGAATCTGCACCTGGATGGTCACGTCAAGCGCCGTGGTCGGCTCGTCGGCGATCAGCAGCTTCGGCCTGCAGGCCAGCGCCATCGCGATCATCGCCCGCTGGCGCTGGCCGCCGGAGAGCTGGTGCGGAAAGGCGAGCGCGCGGCGCGCCGGCTCCGGAATGCCGGTCTTGTCGAGCAGCGCGACCGCCCGCTGCGCCGCCTCCTTCGCGCTGACGCCCTCGTGCAGCATCAGGACTTCCGCGATCTGGTTCCCGATCGTAAACAGCGGGTTCAATGCCGTCATCGGCTCCTGGAAGATCATCGCGACATCCTTGCCGCGCACCGACCGCATCGCCGGTTCCGGCTTCTGCAGCAGGTCGCTGCCCTCGAACAGGATGCGCCCGCCATAGCGCGCGTACTGGTTCAGCCGCAGCACGGACAGCGCGGTCACCGTCTTGCCGGAACCCGATTCTCCGACCAGCGCGAACTTCTCGCCCGGCGCAATCGAAAAGCTGACGTCGTCGACCACGGTCGACTGGCCGAAATCGACCCGCAGGTTTTGCACCTCGAGCAGGCTCATGCTTGCCTCCTCACATCCAGCGCATTGCGCAGGGCATCGCCAATATTGGTCAGCAGCAAGAGCATCATGGTCAGCACCACAAAGGTGGAGGTGGCGATCCACCAGGCGTCCAGGTTGTTCTTGCCTTGCGCAAGCAATTCGCCCAGGCTCGGCGTCGAAGGCGGCACGCCGAGACCGAGGAAGTCGAGGCTGGTCAGTGCAAGGATTGCCGCGCTCATGCGGAACGGCAGGAAGGTCACCACCGGCGTCATGCTGTTGGGCAGCACATGGCGCCAGATGATCTGTCCGTTGGACAGGCCGAGTGCGCGCGCGGCCTGCACGTACTCCAGGTTGCGGTTGCGCAGGAAGTCGGCGCGCACGTAATCCGACAGCCCCATCCAGCCGAACAGCGACAACAGGATCAGCAGCAAGCCGATGCCCGGCTCGAAGATCGACGCGAAGATGATCAGCAGGTAGAGCTCTGGCATCGAGCCCCAGATTTCCATGAAGCGCTGGAAGAACAGGTCGACCCTGCCGGCGAAATAGCCCTGTATCGCACCGGTGATCAGGCCGAGGATCACGCCGGTGATGGTGAGCGCCAGGCCGAACAGCACCGACACCCGGAAGCCGTACAGCAGGCGCGCGAACACGTCGCGCCCGCGGTCGTCGGTGCCGAGCCAGTTGTCCGCGGACGGCGGCGCCGGGTTCGGCGATTTCGCGAAATAGTTGAGGGTGTCGTAACGGTAGCGGTTGAGCGGGTAGATCGCCCAGTTGCCGTCGCGCGCGAACTGCTCCTGGATGAAGGGATCGAGGTAGTCGGCCGGCGAATCGAAGTCGCCGCCGAAGACCTTTTCCGAATAGGTCTGCACGATCGGGAACAGGATCTTGCCGTTGTACCCGACCGCCAGCGGCTTGTCGTTGGACACGATTTCCGCGACCAGGCTGATCGCAAACAGCACGCTGAAGATGATCAGGCTCCAGTAACCGCGCCGGTCCTGCTTGAAGCGCAGCCACACGCGCCGGCCCGGGGAAATGGAGACGGCCGACGGCGCGGCGGCCGCGCCGGGTGCGGCGGCGGGGGCGGTGGCGGCGGAGGCGGGGGTCACGGTATTCATCGGGCCAGGCTTTCAAACTGCACGCGCGGGTCGGCCCACACGTAGCACAGGTCGCCCAGCAGCTTGACCACCAGGCCGATCAGGGTAAACAGGTAGAGCGTGCCCATGACCACAGGATAATCGCGGCGGATCACGGATTCGTAGGACAGCAGGCCGAGCCCGTCGAGCGAGAACAGGGTCTCGATCAGCAGGCTGCCGGCGAAGAAGGCGCCGATGAAGGCCGCCGGAAAGCCGGTCACCAGCGGGATCAGCGCATTGCGGAACACGTGCTTGTAGAGCACCGTCTTTTCGGACAGACCCTTGGCGCGCGCGGTCAGCACATACTGCTTGCGGATCTCTTCGAGGAAGGTGTTCTTGGTCAGCATCGTCATCACCGCGAACGAACCGGCCACCGAAGCGGTGACTGGCAGCGCGATGTGCCAGAGATAGTCGGTGATCTTGCCAAACCAGGACAGCTGCTCCCAGTTGTCCGAGGTCAGGCCGCGCAGCGGAAACCATTGCAGGAAGCTGCCGCCGCCAAACATCACCAGCAGGAAGACGCCCAGCACGAAACCGGGGATCGAATAGCCGACCAGCACCGCAATGCTGGTGGCGACGTCGAAACGGCTGCCCTCCCGCACCGCCTTGGCGATGCCGAGCGGCAGCGATATGAGATAGGTCAGGAAGAAGGTCCACATGCCGAGGCTGATCGACACCGGCAGCTTCGATTTCACCAGGTCCCAGACATCCTTGTGGTGATAGAAGCTCTGGCCGAGGTCGAAGGTCGCGAAACCCTTGAGCATCTGCCAGAAACGCTCCAGCGGCGGCTTGTCGAAACCGTAGAGCGTCTGGATCTCCTTGACGCGTTCGGCATCGATGCCCTGCCGGCCGCGATACTCCGACGGCCCGCGCGTCGATACCTCGCCGGCGCCGGCCTGCCCCTTCAGTTCCGACAGCATCTGCTCGACCGGACCGCCGGGAACAAACTGGATCACGGCGAAGGTGATCGCAATCACCCCGAACAGCGTCGGCAGCATCAGCAGCAGGCGCTTTCCAATGTAAGCCCACAAGTTCATGGATCAACCCTCATGATGAATTCCTAGCGCGGCCTGGTTTCCCACCAGGTGGAGAGCACGTAGCCGTCGGCCTGGTAGTACAGCGGCACGACCTGCGGAAAGCCGAAACGGTTGCGGTAGGCGACGCGGTGGGTCGCCGAGAACCAGTGCGGCACGACGATGTGCTTGTGCAGCAGCACGCGGTCCAGCGCGCGCGAGGCGGCGACCAGATCCGTCCAGCTGGTCGCGCCGACCACCGCCGCGACCAGCTTGTCGACCGCCGGGTCCTTCAGGCCCCAGATATTGCTGGAACCTTTCTCGTCGGCCGCCGCCGAGCTGTACATGTCGAACAGCTCGTTGCCGGGGCTGGTGAACGCGCCGAAGTTGACGCTGGTCATCTCGAAGTCGAATTCCTGCATGCGCCGCTGGATCAGCGCGTAATCCGAGGTGCGCTGGTTCACCTGGACGCCCAGCTTCTGCAGGTTGCGCACATAGACGCTGATGATGCGCGACATCGCGCCCTGGTCGTCGATGACTTCCAGCGTGAAAGGCTCGCCCTTCGCATTGCGCAGCGCGCCGTCGCGGTACTCCCAGCCGGCTTCCTTGAACAGCGCCTTGGCCTGCACCAGGTTGGCGCGCAGGGACGAAGGCGGCGTCGTTACCGGCTGCACCGGCGCCGGGCCGAATACCGCCGGGTCGAGCTGCGCGCGCAGCGGCTCCAGCAGCTTCAGTTCGTCGGCGGACGGCAGGCCGGTCGCCGCCAGCTCGCTGTTGTTGAAGTAGGAATAGATGCGCTTGTACTGGTTATAGAACAGCTGGCGGTTCATCCACTCGAAATCCAGCGCCAGCCCGAGCGCGCGGCGCACGCGCACGTCCTGGAACTGCGGCCGCCGCAGGTTCATCACGAAGCCCTGCATGCCGGCGCCGTTGGAATGCCGCATTTCCCGCTTGATGATCTCGCCGTTCTCGAACTTCGGGCCGATGTAGGCGCGCGCCCAGTTCTTCGCGGTGTTCTCGACCACCACGTCGAACTCGCCCGCCTTGAACGCTTCCAGGCGCGCGACGTCGTCCTTGTAGAACTGGTAGTTGATCCGGTTGAAATTGAACATGCCGCGGCGCGTCGGAATCTCATTGCCCCAGTAGTCCGGATTGCGCTTGTAGCTGATCGAGCGGCCGACGTCGTAACGGTCGATCAGGTAGGGGCCGGTCGAAATCGGCGGATCCAGCTGGATCCGGTCGAAGCTCGTACCGGCGCCCCATTTGCGCGAAAACACCGGCACCCCGCCGACGATCAGCGGCAGTTCATGGTTGAGCGACTTGAAATCGAAGCGGACGGTGCGCTCGTCGACCACGACGCACTGCTTGACCTCGGCAAACGTGATCTTGAACGATGGCGCGCCCTTGGCGACCAGGCTGTCGAAGGAATGCTTGACGTCGGCGGCCGTGACCGGGTCGCCATTGTTGAAGCGGGCCTTGGGATGCAGGCGGAAAGTCATCGACATCCGGTCCGGCGCCAGTTCCATGTCCTCGGCCAGCAAGCCGTACATGGTCGCGATTTCATCGGACGAAGCGGTGGCGAGGGTTTCGAACATCAGGTTCGACACGCCCGCCGCGGCCACGCCCCTGAGCGAGAACGGATTGAACTTGTCGAAGCTGGTGCGGCGGTCCGGGTTGGCGAGGTAAAGCTCGCCGCCGCGCGGCGCGTCCGGATTGACGTAGTCGAAATGCCGGAAGCCGGCCGCATATTTCGGCTTGCCGTACAAGGAATAGGCATGCGCCGCCAGCGCGCCGCCGCTGTACTGCATGAATCCGACGAGCAGGAAGGAAAGAAGGAGTTGTCGCATTCGCCTGTATATAAAGTGATGCAGTCCGCCGCTTCGGGATAGGTATTTTACCCAAAGGGAAGGCAGCAATTTATATTCGATTAAGTTTTTTGCTTGCCCGGCGGTAAGCGGTTTTGCGGTTTTATCACGCGACCGGGGCCCTTGGCTTGATTTCACCCAAGAACGCAAAAAGTTGCCGTCCGCGTCAACCCACCCTACAATCTTGCCCAGTTTGAAAAAAGGAGCCCGGAAAACCCCGTAATCACGCGCTTTTCCCGGAATCCTTAACCGCGGCAAGGGGGATGAAACCCGTATCGCGATAAAATACAGACCAATTATCTGGAGTCGTTCATGGCATTCCTGCAAGGCAAAAAAATTCTGATCACCGGACTCCTGTCCAACCGTTCCATCGCCTATGGCATCGCCCAGGCCTGCCATCGTGAAGGCGCGGAACTGGCGTTCACGTATGTCGGCGAACGCTTCAAGGACCGCATCACGGAATTCGCGAAGGAATTCGGCAGCGAGCTGGTCTTCGACTGCGATGTGAGCAGCGACGAACAGATCAACAACGTCTTCACCGACCTCGCGAAGTCCTGGGACCACCTGGACGGCCTGGTGCACTCGATCGGCTTTGCGCCGCGCGAAGCGATCACCGGTGACTTCCTAGATGGTTTGTCTCGGGAATCGTTCCGTATCGCACATGATATTTCCTCGTACAGCTTCCCGGCGATGGCCAAGGCGGCGCTGCCGATGCTGCGCCCGAACTCCTCGCTGCTCACGCTTACCTACATGGGCTCGACCCGCGCCACACCGAACTACAACACCATGGGCCTGGCCAAGGCATCGCTGGAAGCGAGCGTGCGCTACCTCGCCGAATCGCTCGGCCCGAAAGGCATCCGCGTCAACGGCGTGTCCGCCGGCCCGATCAAGACGCTGGCAGCCTCCGGCATCAAGGACTTCGGCAAGCTGCTCGGCATCGTCGCCGCGCATGCGCCGCTGCGCCGCAACATCACGATCGAGGACGTCGGCAATACCGCCGCCTTCCTGCTGTCCGACCTCGCGGCCGGCATCACCAGCGAGATCATGTATGTCGACGGCGGCTTCTCGCATGTGATGTACGCACCGACCGAAGAGTAAGCGCTCTGCGGAACAGGCAAGCGGGCGGGTTTTCCCCGCCCGTTTTTCTTTCCGGTCCGCATTAACACGTACCGGGGAAAATAAACCCGCAGCGGCATCGGGAAGTCTGTATAATGCGCCGCTGTGCATCGCAACAAGCATGCACCAAGCAGCATCGCAAACCCTGTAGCAAGAAACGATAAAGCCCTCCCGCCTCTTGGTGTCGCCTTTTTTCAGACACCGTCCCGGCGCAAAGCTTTGTGCCGAAATTTCTCAAAAGAATTCTCAGTTGTTTCGTCGGTTGGCGTTGCCTTTTCAATACGTTCGCGCATGCGTGATGAACGCGGTCGCGGCGTTGCATTTTAAGAAAGAAGCACAATGACATTTGAAACACTCGGCCTGCATTCGTCCGTTCAAAAAGCCCTGACGGAAGCCGGCTACACCAAACCTACTCCGGTGCAGGAGCAGGCAGTTCCCGCGGCGCTGCAAGGCCGCGACCTGATGGTGTCCTCGCAGACCGGCTCCGGCAAGACCGCCGCATTCATGCTGCCGGCGCTGCACAAGTTCGCGCTGATGGAGCAGCCGCAAGCCGCCCAGCGCACCCCGAACCAGGAGCGCCAGGCCGCGCGCGCCCGCGGCGACCGCCCGCGCTTCCAGCCGGCCCAGCCGAAGATGCTGGTGCTGACCCCGACACGCGAACTCGCGCTGCAGGTCACCAATGCCGCCGCCAAGTACGGCACCTACCTGCGCCGCGTGCGCACCGTGTCCATCCTGGGCGGCATGCCGTATCCGAAGCAGATGCAACTGCTGGCCAAGAATCCGGAAATCCTGGTGGCCACGCCCGGCCGCCTGATCGACCACATGGAATCGGGCAAGATCGATTTCTCGCAGCTGCAGATGCTGGTGCTGGATGAAGCCGACCGCATGCTCGACATGGGCTTCATCGACGACATCGAAAAGATCGTCGACGCCACGCCGGAATCGCGCCAGACCATGCTGTTCTCCGCCACGCTCGACGGCGTGGTCGGCAGCATGGCCAAGCGCATCACGCGCGACCCGCTGGTGATCCAGATCGCCAGCGCCGCCACCAAGCATGAAAACATCCAGCAGCGCGTGCACTTCGTCGACGACCTGTCGCACAAGAACCGCCTGCTCGACCATCTGCTGCGCGACGCGTCGATCGACCAGGCTGTGGTGTTTACCGCCACCAAGCGCGACGCCGACAACATCGCCGACCGGCTGAATATCGCCGGCTTCACCGCCGCCGCGCTGCACGGCGACATGCACCAGGGCGCGCGCAACCGCACGCTGGACGCGCTGCGCCGCGGCCAGGTGCGGGTGCTGGTGGCAACCGACGTCGCCGCCCGCGGCATCGACGTGCCGGGCATTACCCACGTGGTGAACTACGACCTGCCGAAGTTCCCGGAAGACTATGTGCACCGCATCGGCCGCACCGGCCGCGCCGGACGCAACGGCCTGGCGATCTCGCTGGTGAACCACTCGGAAAACATCAACATCAAGCGCATCGAACGCTTCACCAAGCAGATGATCCCGGTGGATGTGATCGCAGGCTACGAGCCGAAGAAATCGGCTTCCGCCCCGCGCAGCAACCGCAAGCCGCAGGGCTGGAAGCCGGGCGAAGGCCGCGGCGGCAAGCCGGGCCAGCGCAGCTTCAGCAAGCCGGGCGCGCCGCGCAAGGACGGCGGCGGCTACAACAAGGGCTCGCACTTCGGCGACAACGGCGGCGGGCGCCGCTCGTACGGCGATCGCTGATCGACGCTGCTGTCATCGAACGGCCGCTTCCGGATAACGGGGCGGCCGTTTTTTTTGCGCCGTCCGGCAGGCAGGAGAAACATCACGGCGCGCTATAGCGCGCATGTCCTGAAGCCGATGAACAGGTCATCCCGCCCGGGCAGGCAGAAATTGCGGAACTTCGGCGAGCGCAATCGCAGCCTGGTCGCAAACGATGCGCCGCGCACCGCCTGGTGGCTGACGAACGCCGGCTCGGAGTATTCCCGCCACGCGCCCGCGCTGAACCCCGGATAAGGCTCGAACGGCGTGCACGTCCATTCCCACAGGTCGCCCCAGCGCAACGCCGCATGGCCCGATTGCGCCGCATATTCCCATTCGGCTTCGGTCGGCAGCCTGCGCCCGGCCCAGGCGCAATACGCCTGCGCCTCGTACAGGCTGATGTGGCGCACCGGCTCGTTCGGCGCCAGCGCCACCTGGGTGCCGAAACGCTCGATGCGCCAGCGCCTGCCGTCGCGCATCCAGTCACGCGGCGCGGAGCGCTCGCGCGCCATCAGCCAGGCGCGCCCGGCGCTTGTCCAGTACTGCGGCTTCTGGTAGCCGCCATCCTCGACGAAATCGCCGAACTGCGCGTTCGACACCAGCGTGGAATCCATCGTGAACGCAGGCACGTAACACGCATGTTCCCATTTTTCGTTGTCGAACACGAAGCCGGCATCGCGCCGGCTGCCCATCTGTATCGTCCCGCCGGGGAAACGGATCTCTCCCTGTGCCCAGGAAGGCATGGTATTCCGGGAAAGTTGCAGCGGCGCACCGACGCCGAGCGTCTGCAGGCTCTGTGCGAGCGCTTCACCGCGCATGTCTTCATGGGCGAGCGCCAGCCGGTACGGATAGAGCGCGGCATCGCTCTTCGCGCGCCCGAGCTTGTCGAGCACGCGGTCGAGCACTTCATGGCAATACGTCTTCAGCGCGCCCCTGCTCGGCAGTTCCAGCTTCCAGCGCGCCGCGTGCGGCACCGTGTTCGCGTCGAACCAGTCGTCGCCCTTGGTCAGCAGTGAATTGCGCTGGGCTGCGACCGGGTCGCTCGATTGCGCGTCGCGCAGGATGTACCACTCGGCAAACCAGGCAATGCGGCCCAGTTCCCATAGCGGCGGATTGATATGCGGCAGCACGGGGACCCGGGCCGCGCTATCCAATCCTTCCGCCGCATGGCATTCGAACAGTTCGAGCGTGTACTCGCGCGCATCCCGCAACCCGATTGCCAGTTCGTTCGATGTCGCAGTACGGAAGGAAAAATTCATCGTGTTTGGCCAAGTCGGTTGTGCCCCGGTTCATTATCGGCCTGCGGTCCCCAAAAGCCAATGACGGCGGGAACGATTCTTTCCCGCTTTGTGCTACCTTTACGCCGCCTTCAACCTTTTTCCAGGGGAATTGCATGCCCGTCATTACCCGGCAGGCCGGGCTGGCCGATATCGACCTTGTCGCACCGCTGTTCGATGCCTACCGCCAGTTCTACCGGCAGGCGCCTGACGCCGCGCTCGCCCGCGCCTTTATCCAGGAGCGGCTTGCACTGTTGGAGTCGGCAATCTTTCTTGCCTTGAACGGCGACGAGCCGGTGGGCTTCACGCAGCTGTATCCGTCCTTCACCTCGGTCGGCGCGCGCCGCATCTGGGTACTCAACGACTTGTACGTCGCGCCGTTGGCGCGCGGCCAGGGCGTGGGGAGCGCTTTGCTGGATGCGGCGAAGGCGCATGCGCGCGCAACCGGCGCGAAACGGATCGACCTGTCGACCGCGCAGGACAACCCGGCCCGGAAACTGTACGAGGCGCATGGCTATACGCGCGAGAGCGGGTTCTGTCACTACAGCCTGCCGCTCGACTGACACCGGCTACAGCGACTTCGCCAGCCGGATCCCGGTGAACTGCCAGCGCGCGCTGGCCGGAAAGAAATTGCGGTAGCTGATGCGCGCATGTCCTGCCGGCGTGGCGCAGGATGAGCCACGCAGCACATACTGGTTCGCCATGAACTTGCCGTTGTACTCCCCGAGCGCGCCTTCCGCGATGCGGTAGCCCGGATAGGGCGAGTAGCTGCTCAGCGTCCACTGCCAGCTGGCACCGAACAACTCCGCCAGGCCGGCAGCCTGCTCGCGCTGCTGCGCCTGCGGATGCAGTCCCTGCAGTCCGAAATCGCCGGCGCCGTGCGCCGCATATTCCCACTCCGCCTCCGTCGGCAGGCGCGCCCCGCGCCAGCGCGCATAGGCATCCGCCTCGAAGAAGGAGAGATGGGTGGCCGGGCGCTGCGCATCGAGCGGCTGCAGCCCGTGCAGCGTGAATTCCTGCCACGTGCTGCCGTCGCGCCGCCAGTACAGCGGCATCGACAGCCGGTTCGCCTGCACCCAGTCCCAGCCTTCCGACAGCCAGAGTGCGGGACTGGCATAGCCGCCGTCCTCCACGAAGGCGCGGTACTCGCCGTTCGTCACCAGGCGCGACGCCAGCGCGAACGGCTCGAGGAATTGCCGGTGGCGCGGCATCTCATTGTCGAAGCAGAATCCGGGGCCGCCGAAGCCGATTTCCGCCAGTGCCGCATCGAATCCGCGCCATGCCGGCTCTGCCCCCCTTGCCGCGGGCGCGAGCGGCGCCTCGCTGTAGGCCGGATACAGCGGACTCATCGACAGCATGTGCTTGACGTCGGTCAGCAGCAGCTCCTGGTGCTGCTGTTCATGCTGCAGGCCGGTTTCGACCAGCGCGAGGCGTTCCGCGGTAAGATTTCCGTTCGCCAGCAGCCAGCCCATGCGCTCATCGACGTCGCGCCGGTATGCCAGCACCTCGTGCAGGCCTGGCCGGGTCAGCATGCCGCGCTGCGGACGCGGATGCTTGTCGCCGACGCCGTTGTAATACGAATTGAACAGCACCCGGAACGCCGGATGAAAAGGCCGGAATCCCGGCTCATGCCGTTCCAGCAGAAAGGTTTCGAAGAACCAGGTGGTGTGCGCCAGGTGCCATTTCACCGGGCTCGCATCCGGCATCGACTGCACGCAGCAGTCTTCTTCCGACAACGGCCCGGCCAGCGCCTGCGTGTGCCCGCGCACGGCGCGGTAGCGCGCGGCAAGCGTATCGTCGTTCATCCACGCTCCTTCAGACGGCGTGCGCATGGCATACCATGAACCAGCCGCGCTCGTCGGTCCAGGTCTTGACCCTGCCGAAACCGGCGCGTTCAAGCAGTTGCAGGAAATCCTGGCGCGTGTACTTGTAGCTGTTTTCGGTATGGATGCGTTCGCCCTCGCGAAACACGCGCTGCCCGCCGCTCCAGCGCACCGCGACCGACCGCCGCGCTTCCAGATGCATTTCGATACGGCCCTGCGCGTCGTTGAAGAATGCCAGGTGCCGCCAGTCGCTCACGTCGAAGTCCGCATCGAGCAGGAGATTCAGGTGGCGCAGCAGGTTCAGGTTGAACGCGGCGGTCACGCCGAGCGCGTCGTCGTACGCCCGATCCAGCACCCGTCTTTCCTTGACCAGGTCGACGCCGATCAGCAATCCGCCGCCGGCCTCGCAGGCGGCACGGATGCGGCCCAGCATGCAAGCCGCTTCTTCCGGTGTGAAGTTGCCGATCGACGAGCCCGGATAAAAAAACAGGCGCTTGTCGCGCCGCACTTCCGCCGGCAGTTCCAGCGAACACGAAAAGTCCATGCCCACGCCGGTCATCCGGACCACCGGGTAGCGCAGGCGCAGCCGTTCGATCGCGTCGCGCAGGAAGTCGACGGAAATGTCGACCGGCACATATTGCACCGGCTGCAGCACCGGAAACAGGCGCGCCGCCTTTGCGCAGTTGCCGGCGCCGAGGTCAATCAGCGTCACGCCCTTTCCGACCGACTGCCCGATGTCACGCAGGTATCGCTCGAATATGGCCGCTTCGGTGCGGGTCGGATAGTACTCCGGCAGTTCGCAGATCGCTTCGAACAATTTAGAGCCGAGCGCGTCGTACAGGTACTTCGGCGACGCCGACGCCTGCTGCGCCAGCAAACCGGCGCCGAGCTCCGTGCGGATTGCGTCCGTGTCGTATCGGTAGAGCTGGATGAAGCCGTTTGGCAAGTCGCTGGTGGGAAAGGACACGGTGTCTGCTTTCAGGCATGCTCGTCCGTTGCCGGGCGCGCTGTCGCAAGGTTTTTCGCTATCATAGTTGTCGGCTGCGTTCCGCTTCTTGAGGCGACACAAGCATGCTTGGCGCAATTGCTGCCGTCGTTTCCGGCTTTCATCCCTTTGAGGACATCAACCGCGCATATGTCTTTCCGAAACAAAATGCGACGCTTTTCCCTGACCTGCCTCCCTGCCTGCCGCGCATGCTGAACCTGCGCGGCGTAACCAAATCCTATGGCGCCGGCAGGCGGGTGCTTGCCGGGCTGAACTACACCTTGGGCGCGGGGGAATACGTCGCGATCATGGGCGAGTCCGGTGTCGGAAAATCGACGCTGCTGAACCTGATCGCCGGGCTCGACGTGCCCGACGCCGGCGAGATACTGGTCGACGGCGCCGCGATGTCGGCGCTCGATGACGATGCGGCCACGCGCCTGCGCCGCGAGAAATTCGGTTTCGTCTTCCAGGCCTTCCATGTTCTTCCGCACCTGACCGTGATGCAGAACGTCGCGCTGCCGCTGCTGCTCAACCGCCAGGCGCCGCAGCGCGCGCTGCAGATGCTCGACGCGGTCGGTCTCGGCGACCGGGCGCAGGATTATCCGCGCCAGCTATCCGGCGGAGAACTGCAGCGCGTGGCGATTGCGCGCGCGCTGGTGCACAGGCCGAAGCTCTTGCTCGCGGACGAGCCGACCGGCAACCTCGATCCGGACACCGCGCATGAAGTGCTGCTGCTGCTGCGCGACGAGATCAAGCAGAACGGCGCATCGGGCATCATCGTCACGCACTCGCCGGCGGCGGCGGCAACCGCGGACCGGGTGCTGCTGCTGACCAGGGACGGCCTGCGCCCGATGGACTTGCGGCAGCAGGCATGAGGCAGGCATCCCTTTCCCTGCTGCACCGCTGGCTGACGTTTGGCGAGTGGCGCGCGCATCCGCTGCGCGCGCTGGTCGCGGTGGCGGCGATCGCGCTCGGCGTGGCGCTCGGTTTTGCGATCCACCTGATCAATGCGGCCGCATACAATGAATTCTCCGCCGCGATCAAGAGCCTGTCCGGACAGGCCGACCTGCAGCTGCGCGGCAGCCAGCCCACCTTCGACGAGGCTATCTATGCGGAGCTGCTGCAGCAAAAGGAGATCGCCGTCGCCAATCCGGTGCTGGAAATCGATGCCGCGGTGCCGGACCGCGCGGGCGCGCTGAAGATCCTCGGCATCGATGTGCTGCAGGCCGGCGCCATCGCACCCGACCTGATCGGCATGCCGGCCGAGGACCGGCCTTTCGACCTCCTGGCCGACGACACGGTTTTCCTTTCCCCGGCCGCGATGGAGTGGCTCCAGGTCCGGCAGGGCGATGCATTGCAGCTGCAATCCGGCACGCAGACGGTGACGCTGCGGGTGGCGGGCGGGCTGGTGCGTGCCCGGCCGGGGCAGCGTATCGGGGTGATGGATATCGGCGCCGCGCAATGGCGTTTCCAGCGCCTCGGCCTGCTGTCGCATATCGACCTGCGGCTGGCGAGCGGCGTTTCGCGCGCGGCGTTCAGGACCGCGCTGGCGTCGCAATTGCCGCCCGGCTTGCTCGTGACCGAAACCGAAGACCAGGAAACGCGCACGGCCAACATGTCGCGCGCCTACCGCGTCAATCTCAACATGCTGGCGCTGGTGGCGCTGTTTACCGGCGCCTTCCTCGTGTTTTCCACGCAGGCGCTGTCGGTGCTGCGGCGGCGCAGCCAGCTGGCGCTGCTGCGCGTGGCCGGCATGACGCGGCGCCAGCTGCTTGCGCAGATCCTGGGCGAGGGCGCGCTGCTCGGCGTCGCCGGCTCGCTCGCCGGGCTGGGCGCCGGCTACGGGATCGCCGCCGCCGTATTGCGCTTCTTCGGCGGCGACCTGGGCGGCGGCTACTTCCCCGGGGTGCAGCCGACGGTGCAGTTCTCGCTGCCGGCGGCATTGAGTTTCTTCCTGCTCGGCACGGCCGCCGCATTGCTCGGTTGCGCCGGCCCGGCATGGGAAGCGGCGAAGGCACGCCCGGCACAGGCACTGAAATCGGGCGGGGAGGATGTCGCGCTGGCGCGCCTGGCCTCGCCCTGGCCCGCCCTCGCCTGCCTCGCGGCCGGCGCGGTACTGACGCAATTGCCCCCGGTGTTCGAGCTGCCGGTATTCGGCTATCTCGCGATCGCCCTCCTGCTGGTGGGCGGCATCGGCCTCATGCCGCGCATGGCCGCGCTGCTGTTCGCGCCGCTGGCGCGCACGCCGGCGCTGTCCGGTCCGGTTACGGGACTCGTGTTCGCGCGGCTGGCGAACGCGCCGAACCAGGCGGCGATTGCGCTTGGCGGGGTGTTGTCGAGCTTCAGCCTGATGGTGGCGATGGCGATCATGGTTTCCAGCTTCCGGGTATCGGTCGATGACTGGCTCGGGCAGGTATTGTCGGCGGACATGTATGTGCGTTCGGCGGGGGGCGGCAATACCGGCGCGTTTTCCGAAGACGAGCAACGGGCGATCGCGGCGGCGCCCGGCGTGGCGCGCGCCGACTTCCTGCGCTCGTCGCAGCTGGTGCTCGATCCGGCGCGCCCGCCGGTAGCGCTGATCGCGCGCCCGATCGACATCGCCGATCCGGGCAAGGCGCTGCCCCTGGTCGACACCGCCCTGCCCGCCGGCCAGCTGCCCGCCGGCGTCGCGCCGGTATGGGTATCGGAAGCTATGACCGACCTGTATGGCTACCGGGTGGGCGCGCGGGTACGGCTGCCGCTCGGCGCACAGCAGCCGGAATTCGTGGTCGCCGGCGTCTGGCGCGACTACGCGCGGCAATCCGGCGCGATCCAGATGCGATTGGAGGATTACCGTGCGGCCACCGGCGACCGGGAGGTGAACGACGGCGCGCTGTGGCTGCAGCCCGGCACGACGGTGGAGCAGGTGTCGGCCGCGCTGCGGCGGCTGCCGTTCGGCAGCATGCTCGAATTTTCCGTTCCGGCGGAGATCAGGGCGATCAGCCTGCGCATCTTTGACCGCAGCTTCGCCGTCACCTACCTGCTGGAAGCGGTGGCGATCGTGATCGGCCTGTTCGGCGTCGCGGCGACCTTTTCCGCGCAGACGCTGGCACGCGCAAAGGAATTCGGCATGCTGCGCCACCTCGGCCTGCTGCGGCGCCAGATCCTCGCGATGCTCGCGGCGGAAGGCGCGCTGCTGACGGTGCTCGGCATCGTTGCCGGCTTTTTGCTCGGCGGCACGATCAGCCTGATCCTGGTGTTCGTGGTCAATCCGCAATCCTTCCACTGGACGATGCGCCTGCACCTGCCCTGGGCCATGCTGTTCGCGGTCGCCGCCGTGCTGCTGGTATCGTCGGCGCTGACCGCGCTGGCTTCCGGGCGGTATGCGGTGTCGGGCAACGCGGTGCGGGCCGTGAGGGAGGATTGGTGATGCGCCGTCTTGCGATCATGCTGCTGTCGGTTGCGCTGTCCGCCGTCGCCGCTCCGCCGCAGTTTGCCCCGGTGCTGCCGGGAAAAGCGCTGTCCTTCCCGGCCGACTTCGGCGCGCATCCGGCCTTCCGCACCGAGTGGTGGTATGCCACCGGCTGGCTGGAAATTCCCGATGGCAAACCAGTCGGCTTCCAGGTCACCTTCTTCCGTTCGGCGACCGAACACGACGCCGGCAATCCGAGCCGCTTCGCCCCCAGGCAACTGATCGTCGCGCACGCCGCGCTGTCGGACCCGGCCGTCGGCAGGCTGCTGCACGACCAGAGAAGCGCGCGCGAAGGCTTCGGCCATGCCCATGCGAAAGAGGGCGATACCGATGTGCGGCTGGGCGACTGGCGCTTTGTGCGCAAGCCGGACGGGCGTTATGAAGCAAGCCTTCCCGCCCGCGACTTCACGCTGGCGCTCACGCTGACGCCCACGCAGCCGCCGCTGCTGCAGGGCGACCGCGGCTTTTCCCGCAAAGGACCGAGACCGGAGCAGGCAAGCTATTACTACAGCGAGCCGCAGCTGCAGGTCGAAGGAACGGTCACGCGGGAAGGCAAAAGCCTGCCGGTGCGCGGCAGCGCATGGCTGGACCATGAGTGGTCCACCAGCGTGCTGGACACCGAAGCGGCGGGCTGGGACTGGGTCGGCGCCAATCTCGACGACGGCGGCGCGCTGACGGCGTTCCGCATCCGCGGCAGGAACGGCACGACGCTCTGGGCATATGCGGCGCTGCGCGACCGCAGCGGCCGGATCACGGTCTATGCGCCGGGTCAGGTAAGATTCGTGCCGCAACGGCAATGGCGTTCGCCGCGCACCGGCGCCAGCTATCCGGTTGCAGTGCGCGTCGAGACCGGCGCCACCGCATGGGAACTGCTGCCGCTGCAGGACGACCAGGAGCTGGATTCGCGCCAGTCCACCGGCGCGGTCTACTGGGAAGGCGCGGTGACGCTGCAGCGCGACGGGCAGGCCGTCGGGCGCGGCTATCTCGAACTCACCGGTTACGTGAAACCCCTGAAACTATGACGGATTCGACAGAACGCGCGAAAGGCAGCCTGGCCACCATCAAGGACCTGCTGCCCTTTCTCGCGCCGTACCGGAAACAGTTCCTGCTGGCCGGCATCGCGCTGCTGATCGCCGCCGGCGCCACGCTGGCGATTCCTTATGCGTTTCGGCGCATGATCGACGCCGGCTTCGGGCCGACCGGCATGGGCGCGGAAAACAGCGCGCAGATCGACCTCTATTTCCTCGCGCTGTTCGGCGTCGCCTGCGTGCTCGCGGTGGCGACGGCGGCGCGCTTCTACATGGTGTCCTGGCTGGGCGAACGCGTCACCGCGGACTTGCGCGCCGCGGTCTACCGGCATGTGGTGCAGCAGAGCCCGCAATTCTTCGAAACCACGCAGACCGGCGAAGTGCTGTCGCGCCTGACCACCGACACCACGCTGATCCAGACGCTGGTCGGCACCAGCATCTCGCTGGCGCTGCGCAACACTTTGCTGTTCGCAGGCGGGCTGGTGATGCTGTTTGTCACCAGCGTGCGGCTGTCATCGATCATCATCGTGATGCTGGCCGCGGTGGTGCTGCCGATCGTGATCTTCGGCCGGCGCGTGCGCAAGCTGTCGCGCGACTCGCAGGACCGGGTCGCCGACGCGTCGGCAATGGCCGGCGAAATCCTCAATGCGATGCCGACGGTCCAGGCCTACACCCGGGAACACGAGGAAGCGCGCCGCTTCGGCGGCTCGGTCGAGCGCGCCTTCCACACCGCGATGCAGCGCATCCGCGCGCGCTCGCTGCTGACCGTGCTGGCCATCCTGCTGGTGTTCGGCGCGATCGTGTTCGTGCTGTGGCTGGGCGCGCACGCGGTGATCCAGGGCCGGATGACCAGCGGCGAACTCGGCCAGTTCATCCTGTATGCGACCATCGTCGCCGGCGCCACCGCCGCGCTGTCGGAAGTGATGGGCGAGGCCCAGCGCGCCGCCGGCGCGGCCGAGCGCCTCTTGGAGCTGCTGACGGCGCGCTCGCCGATCCAGCCGCCGCCCGCGCCGCGCAAATTCGCCACGCGGACCGCGAACGGCGCGGCGCTGGCGCTGCGGCAGGTGACGTTTCACTACCCGTCGCGGCCGCAGTCCCCGTCGCTGCGCGACCTGACGCTCGAGATCCGGCCGGGCGAGACGGTCGCCGTCGTCGGTCCCTCGGGCGCCGGCAAGACTACGCTGTTCCAGCTCCTGCTGCGCTTCTACGATCCGCAACAGGGCGCGATCCTGCTCGATGGCGTCGACATCCGCGAGCTGGCGCTGCACGACCTGCGCGCGGCGATCGGGATCGTGCCGCAGGATACGGTGATCTTTTCCGCCGACGCGATGGAAAACATCCGCTACGGCCGCGCCGACGCCAGCGACGAAGATGTGGTGCGCGCGGCGAAGCTCGCCGCGGCACATGAATTCATCGAGCGCCTGCCGCAGGGCTATCGCTCCTTTCTCGGCGAGCGCGGCGTACGGCTGTCCGGCGGCCAGCGCCAGCGCATCGCGATCGCGCGCGCGCTGCTCAAGAATCCGCCGCTGCTGCTGCTCGACGAGGCGACCAGCGCGCTGGACGCCGAGTCGGAGCGCCTGGTGCAGGGCGCGCTGGAAGCGGCGATGGCGGGTCGGACCACGCTGGTGATCGCGCACCGGCTGGCCACCGTGCAGCGCGCCGACCGCATCGTCGTGCTGGAGCACGGCCGCATCGTGGAAAGCGGCACGCATGCGTCGCTGGTGGCGCAGGGCGGGCTGTATGCGAATCTCGCCGCCTTGCAATTTTCGCAATCCTGAGCATCGTCGCCGTCCTTTGTTGCAACGGCAAGGCCGCCGGTGCGCTTGCGGTTCCTTGCATGACAATGACACATCCGGGCGCGCTTTACCCGTTAAAATATCGCATCTTAAAACAGGGTCACCATGCGCCAATACCTCGATTTCATGCGCCATGTGTATGAACATGGCACCGAAAAGACCGACCGCACCGGCACCGGCACGCGTTCCGTGTTCGGCTACCAGATGCGCTTCGACCTGCAGGAAGGCTTCCCGCTGGTCACCACGAAGAAGCTGCACCTGAAGTCCATCATCCACGAACTGATCTGGTTCCTCGCCGGCTCGACCAACATCCAGTACCTGAAGGACAACGGCGTGTCGATCTGGGACGAATGGGCTGACCAGGACGGCAACCTCGGTCCGATCTACGGCTACCAGTGGCGCTCCTGGCCGACACCGGACGGCGGCCATATCGACCAGATCGCGCAGCTGGTGGAACAGATCAGGAACAACCCGGATTCGCGCCGCCTGATCGTGTCGGCCTGGAACGTGGCCGACATCCCGCGCATGAAGCTGCCGCCGTGCCACGCGTTCTTCCAGTTCTACGTCGCCGACGGCAAGCTGTCCTGCCAGCTGTACCAGCGCAGCGCCGACATCTTCCTCGGCGTGCCGTTCAACATCGCATCCTACGCGCTGCTCACCCACATGATGGCCGAGCAGACCGGACTGGACGCGGGGGAATTCATCTGGACCGGCGGCGACTGCCACCTGTATTCCAACCATATGGACCAGGTGCGCGAACAGCTCTCGCGCACGCCCCATCCGCTGCCGAAACTGGTGATCAAGCGCCGCCCGGATTCGATCTTCGACTACAAGTACGAGGATTTCGAGATCGCCGGCTACACATCCCACCCCCACATCAAAGCACCAGTAGCCGTCTGATGCCGCACCTGACCATCGTCGTCGCCGTCGACGAAAAAAACGGCATCGGCATCGACAACAAGCTGCCCTGGCGGCTGCCGGAAGACCTCGCGCATTTCAAGCGCATCACGATGGGCCATCCGGTGATCATGGGCCGCAAGACCTACGATTCCATCGGCCGGCCGCTGCCGAACCGGCGCAACATCGTCATCACCCGCAACCCGGCCTGGAAGCAGGAAGGCGTGGAAACCGCTTCCTCGCTGCAGGCGGCGATCGGCATGGTTGGCGATGTCGCCGCCTGCATCATCGGCGGCAGCCAGATCTTCGCCGAGGCGCTGCCGCTCACCGACCGCCTCATCGTCACGGAAATCGCCCATGGCTTCGCCTGCGACACCTTCTTCCCCGCAATCGACCGCGCGCAGTGGAAGGAAATCGCGCGCGAAGTGCATCATTCGGCGTCGAACGGTTTCGACTACGCATTCGTCACTTACGAAAAAGCCTAGGAAGCAGGAGAGAAAATGTCAGCACACGGTTTTCACGTGCATGGTCCGCACGACCATGAGGTGGAACACGCTGCCCACGGCAGCGACGGTTTTTCCAGCAAGATCGCGGTGACCACCGCGATCCTGGCGACCATCGGCGCGGTCTTCGGCTACCAGGCCGGCGCCACCCAGAACAATGCGGCGCTGTACAAGAACAATGCCGCGATCAAGAAGACGGAAGCCTCCAACCAGTGGAACTATTACCAGGCCAAGTCGAACAAACAGAACCTGGCGGAACTGGCGATGAGCCTGCCGGGCGCCGACACCGACAAGTACAGGTCGGAAGTCGAGCGCTACAAGTCGGAAAAGGCGCAGATCAAGGCCGACGCCGAGAGGCTGGAAGCGGTGTCGGTCGACTGGGACAGGCAGTCGGACCAGCAGATGCACCAGCATCACCGCTGGGCGCAGGCGATGACCGCCGAACAGATCGCGATCTCGCTGGCGGCGATCACCCTGCTCACCCGCAAGAAATGGCTGGAGTTCGCCTCCTATGGGGTGGCCGGGGTCGGCATTGCGCTCGGCGTGGCCGCCTGGCTGCATTTCTGACACAAACCATCAGCAGCGAAAAGCCGGCTTCGGCCGGCTTTTTCTTTCAAAACCCATCGTTTTCTCGCACGAGTTCTGCATATCTGCGACAATTCGGTTTTTGCAGTTTTCGGCGCGCAAGCTTTCCCGCCCAGGCGTCTCCCAAGTAATCGTCCGTTCTGGAGACCAAATGAAATTCCGTTTCCCCATCGTCATCATTGACGAAGACTTCCGCTCCGAAAACACTTCCGGCCTGGGTATCCGGGCGCTGGCGCAAGCGATGGAAGCCGAAGGCATGGAAGTGCTCGGCGTGACCAGCTATGGCGACCTGTCCCAGTTCGCGCAGCAGCAGTCGCGCGCCTCCGCCTTCATCCTGTCGATCGACGACGAGGAATTCGGCGGCGGCACCGACGAGGAAACCGACGTCGCGCTCAAGTCGCTGCGTGCCTTTGTCGAGGAAATCCGCTACAAGAACGCCGACATCCCGATCTACCTGTACGGCGAAACCCGCACCTCGCGCCACATCCCGAACGACATCCTGCGCGAGCTGCACGGCTTCATCCACATGTTCGAGGACACGCCGGAGTTCGTCGCGCGCCACATCATCCGCGAGGCCAAGTCCTACCTCGACAGCCTGGCGCCGCCCTTCTTCCGCGCGCTGGTGCACTATGCGCAGGACGGCTCCTATTCCTGGCACTGCCCCGGCCACTCGGGCGGCGTGGCCTTCCTGAAGTCGCCGATCGGCCAGATGTTCCACCAGTTCTTCGGCGAGAACATGCTGCGCGCCGACGTCTGCAACGCGGTCGAGGAACTCGGCCAGCTGCTCGACCATACCGGCCCGGTCGCGGCCTCGGAACGCAACGCGGCGCGCATCTTCAATGCCGACCATTGCTACTTCGTCACCAACGGCACCTCGACTTCGAACAAGATGGTGTGGCACTCCACCGTCGGCCCCGGCGACATCGTCGTGGTGGACCGCAACTGCCACAAGTCCATCCTGCACTCGATCATCATGACCGGCGCGATCCCGGTGTTCCTGATGCCGACGCGCAACCACCTCGGCATCATCGGCCCGATCCCGCTCGAAGAATTCAAGATGGAAAACATCATGAAGAAGATCGAGGCCAATCCGTTCGCGCGCGAAGCGGTAAACAAGAAGCCGCGCATCCTGACCATCACGCAGTCGACCTACGATGGCGTGCTGTACAACGTCGAGACCATCAAGGAAATGCTCGACGGGAAGATCGACACGCTGCACTTCGACGAAGCCTGGCTGCCGCACGCGACCTTCCACGACTTCTACAAGAACATGCACGCGATCGGCAAGGACCGGCCGCGCGCGAAGGAATCGCTGATCTTCTCGACCCAGTCCACCCACAAGCTGCTGGCCGGCCTGTCGCAGGCATCGCAGATCCTGGTGCGCGACTCGCAGACGGTCAAGCTCGACCAGGACATGTTCAACGAAGCCTACCTGATGCACACCTCGACCTCGCCGCAGTACGCGATCATCGCGTCCTGCGACGTCGCCGCCGCGATGATGGAGCCGCCGGGCGGCACCGCGCTGGTGGAGGAAAGCATCCTGGAGGCGCTCGACTTCCGCCGCGCGATGAAGAAGGTGGACCAGGAATGGGGCCAGGACTGGTGGTTCCAGGTCTGGGGCCCGGACAATTTCGGCGACAACGGCATCGGCTCGCGCGAGGACTGGATGATCCGCGCGGAAGACGACTGGCACGGCTTCGGCAAGCTGGCGCCCGGCTTCAACATGCTCGACCCGATCAAGGCGACCATCGTCACCCCGGGCCTGGCGCTGGACGGCAAGTTCGGCGAGTCCGGCATCCCGGCGTCGATCGTCACCAAGTACCTGGCCGAGCATGGCGTGATCGTGGAGAAGTGCGGCCTGTATTCGTTCTTCATCATGTTCACCATCGGCATCACCAAGGGCCGCTGGAACACGCTCCTGACCGCGCTGCAGCAGTTCAAGGACGACTACGACAAGAACCAGCCGATCTGGCGCATCCTGCCGGAATTCGCGGCGGCCAACCCGCGCTACGAGCGTGTCGGCCTGCGCGACCTGTGCCAGGCCATCCACGACATGTACAAGACCTACGACGTGGCGCGCCTGACGATGGAAATGTACCTGTCCGACATGCAGCCGGCGATGAAGCCTTCCGACGCGTTCGCGAAGATGGCGCACCGCGACATCGAGCGCGTGCCGATCGAGGAACTGGAAGGCCGCGTCACCGCGATCCTGCTGACGCCCTACCCGCCGGGCATTCCGCTCCTGATCCCGGGCGAGCGCTTCAACAAGACCATCGTCGACTACCTGAAGTTTGCGCGGGATTTCAATGAGAAATTCCCGGGCTTCGAAACCGACGTGCACGGCCTGGTGACGCAGGAAGCGGGCGGCAGGCGCGGGTATTTCGTGGACTGCGTGAAGTAATGCATTGATAAAGCGATGCACCAGGGCGCCGACCGGCGCCCTTTTTTTTGCGTTGCGCTTTGGCGCCGGTTCGCCGTTCTACATGCAAAGCAGGCGTTTTCCCGGAACCTGAAGTCCGGCGCGATCGACCGGAAGCAAACACCCCCCATATTTGCGGAACGCCGGACGTAACTGCCACTCCTTTGGACGGTCTTAAGGGGAAGAGCAAAACCGTGACGGCGCCATGAACCTCAACTGGATCGATCTGCTGCTCGGCACACTCATCCTGCTTAGCGTGTTTGCGGGATGGCGCCGGGGCTTCCTGCTGGAATTCCTTGACCTTGCGAGCTGGCTGGCCAGTCTCTGGCTGGGGCTGCGTTTTTACGCGCCTGTCGCGCGGTGGCTCTCCAGCGTCACGGATTGGCCCGACATCTGGGGCCGGCCGGCCGGATTCCTGGCCATCTTCTTCCTGAGCCTGATCGTGCTGCGGCTGGCGCTCGTAAAACCCATCGCCGCGCTGCCGGCGAACGCCCACATGCACCCGGTCAACAAGGTGCTGGGCTTCCTTCCCGGCCTCGCCAACGGCCTGATCCACGCCATGATCGTCGCCATCCTGCTGATGGCCCTGCCCTTGCCGGAGCGCTTGCAGACCGATGCGAGAGGCAGCGCGCTCAATGAACGCTTGACGAGCTATGCGGACGCGGTCGAGTCCCGGCTGCGTCCGGTGTTCGACGATGCGATCAACGAAACCCTGACCATGCGTACCGTCAGGAGGCCGCCGACGGAGAGTATGAAGCTCCCGTTTTCCGTAAAGGAATCCAGGCCGCTGGCGAAGCTCGAAGTCCAGATGCTGGCGCTTGTGAACCAGGAAAGGGCCAAGGAGGGACTGCGGCCGCTGGCGATGGATGATGAGCTCACAAAGGCCGCGAGAAAGCATTCCGCCGACATGCTGGCCCGCGCTTATTTCTCGCATTACTCGCCGGAAGGAAAAAATGCGTCCGACCGTTTGCGCGCGGCAAAGATACCTTTCCTGCTCGCGGGAGAGAACCTCGCTTTCGCGCCGAACCTGAACATCGCGCATACCGGCCTGATGAATTCTCCCGGGCACCGCGCCAACATCCTGAGGTCCCAGTTCAGGAAGGTAGGCATCGGCATCATGGATGCAGGAGCAAGAGGCATCATGGTGACGCAAAAGTTCAGCAATTGAGGGGGTGCGCCGGATTCCGGAAATGGTTCCCGCCCTTGCATTGACAGGACGGCGCGAGCCGCTCGCCGTTTTGCGCAAGACTTCTGGTATCGACTGCTCCGCTCCAAAAGGAAATCCCATGCCCACCGAAGATCACCAGATCAAGATAGTTGACGTCGAGACCCTGTCCGATGACTGGTACACGCTGAAAAAATACAGCTTCGATTTCCGGCGCAAGAATGGCGAATGGCAACGGCAGACGCGCGAGGTGTACCACAGCGGCAACGGCGCAACGGTGCTCCTGTATAACCGCTTGCAGCGTACCGTCGTGCTGACCCGCCAGTTCCGCCTGCCGGCCTACCTGAACGGCGTGGCCGACGGCATGCTCATCGAGACGCCGGCCGGGCTCCTGGAAGACCAGGCGCCGGCGGACCGCATCCGCCATGAAATCGAGGAAGAGACCGGCTATGAGGTCGACCAGGTGACCAAGGTGTTCGAAGCGTACATGACACCCGGCGCCGTCGCGGAACGGGCGTTTTTCTTCGTCGCCGAATACCAGCCCGACAAACGCAAGGATGCCGGGGGCGGCGTCGCGGCCGAGGGGGAGGATATCGAGGTGCTCGAACTCCCCTTCGACAAGGCCTGCGAGATGATGGAGAAAGGCGAGATCATCGACTGCAAAACCATCATGCTGCTGCAATACGCCGCGCTGAATCTGTTTGGCAAATCCGGGACCTAGGCGCGCAGATCTGCCGCGCGCGAACGAAATTGCGCGAAGGACCGGATATTTGACGCATGCCAATGCCAGGGCGGTCCTTCCGCTTGACCGGTATTTAGGTAATTGCCAAAATACCGAAATGGATTCCGTATTCAAGGCTTTGTCCGATCCGACCCGTCGGCAAATACTCAAGCTGCTGCGCGCGAGCGATCTGAGCGCTGGCGACATCGCCGCGCATTTCGACGTTTCCAAGCCCACGATCTCCGGGCATCTCTCGGTGCTCAAGGAGGCAGGCCTCGTCGATATGGAACGGCACGGCAATGTATTGATGTACCGGCTGAAGCTCAGCGTCCTCGAAGAAGCGATGATTCCATTCATGGAATTCTTTCACCGCGGCGCCGCGCCGCTGAAAAAGAAAGGGAAGAAATGAAGCGTCCGGCAGTAATCGTTCCAGCAATTCTCGCCGCTCTCGCGTTTGCGGTGTCGGCGGTTCTGTACACCCGCCTTCCCCACACCGTTGCGATCCACTGGAACCTTCATGGGGAACCGGACGGCTTCGCGCCGCGCCCGTTCGCAGCCTTTTTCCTGCCCGTCGTGATCCTGCTGACATCCGCGTTGCACGGACTCGCCCACCGGTTCGATCCCCGCAAGGTGAATCTGCAGCGCTCGTCCACCGCCCTCACCGTCTCGGTCATTGCGCTGGCGATCGTGGTGACGGCGGCTCACCTTGCGATACTTGCTGTGGCGCTTGGCATCGGCGTCAGCATCCCGGCGCTGGCAATCGGCTGCGTCGGGCTGCTTCTGACAATCAGTGGCAATTACATGGGAAAGACGCGCTCCAATTTCGCATTCGGGATCCGGAACCGCTGGACCCTGTCGGATGAGCGGGTCTGGGACCGCACCCACCGCGTCGCCGGGCGGATCTTCGTTGCCGAAGGCCTCGCGGCGATGTTGATCGCGGTTTCCGGATCAAGCGGACCACGAAGCGGGCTCGCCGTCATTTCCGTCTTGGTCGGGACGCTGGTCATCATCCAGTTTTATGCCTACAGGGAATGGCGAAAGCTGCACCCGGCGGCGAAGAATTGAAACAAGTCAAGGGACACGAAATCGTGGCAAGAAACATTGAAATCAAGGCCCGTGTCGGGAGCGTGAGCGCGCTCGCAGAAAAATTGAATCCGATGGCTACAGAAGCGCCATGCACGATTTTTCAGGACGACACGTTCTTCACATGCGACAACGGCCGGCTGAAGCTGCGGGTATTCGCTCCAGGATCGGGACAACTGATCTTCTATCAGCGTCAGGACACGCAAGGCCCGAAAGAATCGTTCTACGTACTGTCCGAGACAAGCTCACCGGATTCGCTGCGGGAAGCGCTATCGTTAGCCTATGGCGTGGCCGGACGGGTAAGGAAAAACCGGCTGCTCTACCTGGTCGGCAGGACGCGCGTCCATCTGGACGCCGTCGAAGGGCTCGGGCAGTTCATGGAGCTTGAAGTCGTGCTGAAGGACGATGAAACGGCAGAAGCCGGCGTTCAGGAAGCAGAGCTGCTGATGCAGCGCCTGGGCATCCATCCCTCGCAGCTGATCGAAGGCGCATATGTCGATTTGCTGAACGGGCGGCGCTCTTGACCCAGTCAATCCGCCTCGACCTTTCTGCCGCACGATCCTCGCGCCAGCAATGCTGGCGCAGGGGCGACGATCGCCCCATCCGCTCAGTATTTCGCTGAACGTCTCGCCTTGCGCCGGTAGAGGTAATAGCCGGCGCCGACAATGGCAGAAGCAATCACGGCCTTTCTGACAAATCCGGCGCGGTTATGCTTGAACTCCGCGCCGGCGCCCATCTCCGCAAGCACGTTGGGGATGTGGCCGCGCATCAGATCGTCGGCGATGCCCTCCACCACGTTGACGCGGTCGGCGAACAGCAGCAGCAGCCAGTGCCGGATATCGTTTTCACTGAGTTTGTACGCGATATCGCGTATTTTCCCGCTCAGCCCCGAAGGCGGCGTGCTGGTGCCGAACACCGGCGTCACGCCCGGCCTTTCGGTCGAATAGTAAATCTTCATATTGAGCGGCTGGTCCTCGGGCCGCTCCCAGTGAAGGCCTTCCAGGCGCGGAGGCGTGCGCTCCATCGGATAGGCGGGCCTGTTCTTGTGATCGAGATCCGCGCCCCATCCCTGTATGTGCTCGTAGTCGGAGCGCGGTGCGGTTGCGGATATCGGGTGCTGTCCGCTGGTGTCCCGCCGGGTTACGGCATGTTGATCATCATTCATGATGTGCTGCTCCTCGAAAGGTAATGGGCATGCTTAGTGGATCAATGGCGCGCCTGCTGCGGCTGGCGGGATCAGCACGGTCTTGATGCAGTTGTCGAGTTTGCTGGAGAAGATGTGATAGGCATCGGAGACTTCTTCCAGCGGAACGCGATGCGTGATGATTTGCTTGGGATCCAGCCGGCCAGCCTGGATATGCTCGATCAGTCGTGGCAGGTGACGCTTCACGCTCGCCTGGTTCATGCGCAAAGTCAGGCCCTTGTTGAGCGCGTTCCCGATCGGCACCGCATTGAAAGTCGGGCCGTACACGCCGACAATCGACACCGTGCCCCCCTTGCGTACCGAGTTGATCGCCCAGTGGAGCGCCGTGGCGGCGCCGGCTTGCAGCGGAATATACCTGCCGGTCAGGCTCTGCACCGCGCTGCCGGCGGCTTCGCAGCCGACAGCGTCTATGCAGACATCGGCCCCCAGCCAGTCCGTCATCTTCTTGATGTGCTCCGCCATGTCTCTCACATCCTTGAAGTTGACCACTTCGCACTGCGCATATCTCTGGACGAACTCGAGCCGGTATTCGACGTGATCGACGACGATGACGCGGCCGGCTCCCATGAGCCAGGCCGACTTGGCAGCGAAAATCCCGACCGGACCTGCGCCGAAGACCACCACAGTGTCGCCTTCCTCGATCTCGCCCATCTCCGCCGCCTGGTATCCGGTAGGGACGGCATCCGTCAGCAGCACGGCATCGTCGACATGGAGGTCTTTGGGTATGACGGTGGGATTGATATCGGCGAGCGGCACGCGGACGAAATCCGCCTGCCCGCCGTCATAGCCGCCAGCCGTATGCGAATAACCGTAGATCGCGCCGACCGCCGACGCTTGGGGGTTCGTGTTATGGCAGTTGCCATAGAGCTCTTTCTGGCAGAAATAACAAGATCCGCAAAAGATATTGAAGGGCACAAGGACCTGGTCGCCGACCTTCAGGTTCCGGACCGAAGGGCCGACCTCTTCGACGATGCCGGTGAACTCATGGCCAAACGTCATGCCGACCCGGGTATCCGGCACCAGGCCATGGTAAAGGTGCAGGTCGGAGCCGCAGATACATGACCGCGTGACGCGTACTATCGCGTCGTTCGGGTGGGCGATGACCGGGTCGGGCTTTTGCTCGGCACGAACACGGTAGGGACCTCGGTAATTCATTGCTAACATAACGCGCTCCTTGTGAGAAAGAACGCGGCTGTGCCGGAGCGAATACAAGACTGGTTCAACAGAGGGCAGTCAGCCCCGGCAGAACAATCGATAAGGCCCCTGGTGCAACCGCTGAACTGATCGCCGCCGCGCCGCCCGCGCGGCCATTGCCGCGCCTTACTGCAGGCGGTGTCCGGGCTTGTGCTTGCAACACCTTGCAACCTTGTGCAATCCAGCCGGTGGACAGGGCAGAAGAACAGCGAGGAAAAGCTCGTTCGCATTTCACTCATTCTGAGCTTTTTGTTAAGACCCGGATGTGTGGAAAAGTTTCGTTCCGACTGCCTGTGGCAGGCCGCGGTGCTTACGTTCTTTGGTGAAACATACGGCGCTTCAACTGGTCATAGGCAGCGAATGCAGCTTCATCGGCCACGAATATCAGGAAAGGCCTCCTATGCCCTCCTTTTGGGAGACAGCGTTCATAGCGTCGCGTTTTCCGTGCTTTTGGTTTCTAATAGGGCCACTGTCCTTGCAGCCGGCATACGAACGATAGGAAGCACAGAAAAAAAACCGGCGCTAAATCAGGAGGCTGCGTGCCGTGTCCGAAAACACTCCCGACTATCTCGTTATCACTGTCGGCACCACCGGCGATATCTATCCGTTCATACGTATTGCCGATGCACTGCGGGCGCTCGGGCGGAAACTTACCTTCATCACGAACACCTGCCACGCGCACCATGTACTGCGCGCCGGGCTTCCGTGTGTCGGGATCGGAACTGACGAGGAGTACCAGCGCATCATTGCGAATCCCGATTTATGGGATCCCAGGAAAGGGTTCTCCGCGCTAATGGCCGGCTACAGCGACCATTTGAAACAGATGGACGAAGCCATCCGATCCGTTTCTCCGCCAGGCCCGCTGGTGGCGATCGCGCATCCGTTCGCTGTGCCCGCTGCTGCGATCGCCCGGGACTGCGGTTCCATCAGCTCTGTCGTTGCCGCTTATCTTGCGCCGTCGAATCTGCGAACCTGCCACGACCCGCTGCAGATCGGCCCGACCTCAGTGCCGCGCTGGGTGCCGATGCGGTGGCGGCGCGCGCTCTGGCGGTTTGTCGAAAAAGGCTGGATTGACCCGGTTGCAGTCGCCCAGATCAACGCCGTGCGCAAACCACTGGGTTTGCCGGAGCTTGATTCTTTTCTGACGCATATCGCCGAAGCGCCTGACCTGTCGGTCACCCTCTTTCCTTCCTGGTTCGCGCCCGCCGTACCGGATTGGCCGCACCCGTTGATTTCGGGCGACTTCCAGCTGTTTGACGCAAGCGGACAGGACGGCTTCACGGAAGAACTTTCCGCCTTTCTTGTTCGTGGCGAAAAACCGCTGGTCTTCACTCCGGGCACCGGAAATCTCCATGCTGCCGGCTTCTTCGCTTGCGCCCTCTCCGCCGTCGGCAGGCTCGGGCGGCGCGCGATTTTCCTGACCGGGGAGCGCAACCAGCTTCCGCCACACCTTCCTGAGTCGGTGCTGTGGCAACCGTATGTGCCGCTGTCTGCGCTCCTGCCGCGCAGCGCGGCGCTCGTCCATCATGGCGGCATCGGCACAACTGCAGAAGCGCTGCGCGCTGGCGTGCCCCAATTGATTGTTCCCTTTGCCTGGGATCAGTTCGACAACGGCGCGCGCGTCGCGTCGCTCGGCGTCGGCACGGTCATTCCCGCAAAGCGGCTGCGGCCGCGCAAGCTGGCGAAGCGCCTTCAGGCCCTTCACGCTTCTGAAGCCATTCGTGCTCGGTGTTCAGTACTCGCGGCACGCTTCATTCCGCCCCCAAACCCGGCAGGACTGTGCAAGGAAATCGAGCGTCTTCTGCAGGCTGAGCTTTATGACGCGCGCGGCGCCAAGTCGACGGAACATCAAGACGCGCTGGATTCGCCCGGGTGATTTCCCGGGGTGGCGGACCTGCGGGACAACAAGGTCGCGGTGCGGAATTATTTCGCGGTCCAGCAGGGTTGGGGCTACTCGCGGCAGCATGCGATCGCAAAGGCATGGCGATCACGGCTGCGGTCACAGCAACCGGCAGGGACGCCGCATTGAAATTGATTGGAGCGGCGGATCCGGGCTTTACACCGGCCTGAGCCGCAACCCGCAAGGAGTGGTTTTCGCCGCGGTCCCCTCCGGCTCGATTGGCGGCGACGGCACGTCGCCGAACAAGGCCTTCAAGAACACCGGGACATGGCTCGACCCGCGGCGTGCCCGTGGCGTTCCCGCGAGGGCGGGGAAGCGCGGCAAGAAAAAGCGCGGCAGGAAAAGCGCCGCGCCATCGCCCCGCTCTAGAAGCGGCGCATCGACCTGCCGGAATACGCGCGCTTGAAGACACGCGCCTGAACCTTACGCCACAGAAATCCAGCCAGCGCCATCATGATCATCTTTCGCATCTCACACCTCCGGTCTTTAGGGACAACGCCATGTCGCCCATTTCCTGTATGACCCAAGGGCGGCCGGCAGGGTTCCGGGTTCGACATCTACTAAAGTTTCCTTACCGATTTCGGCTCGCTGAAAAGATCCCGCCGACGCGTTTCCGCTGGAAAATCCAGCACACCGTAAAGGCTATTGCTTCCGACGGTGTGCCAAGTATCCCGCCGAAGGCGGCACGAGGCTTGGCGCAGAATGCCGCGTGCGCCAGCCGCAGGAATATCGGTTCGGGCCGCCCATGCGCTCGCTCGGGATGACACCGGCTTACAGCGCGGGGATGAGGACCTTGTCGATCACATGTATCACGCCGTTGCTCGCCCTTACGTTTGTCGCCACGATCCGCGCAGGAGTCGCACTCGTGTCGCTGATCGTCGGCGGCGTGCCGGCATTGATGACGATCGATTGCGAGGCGAGCGTGTTGACCGGCGCACCGAACGGGATCTGTGACGCAAGCACCTGCGTGCCGAGCGCATGGTAGGTCAAGACCGTCTTCAATTGCTGCGGCGTGAGGCCGGCCGGCGCCGCGGCGAAGGCGCTGTTGGTCGGCGCGAAAACCGTAAACGCGCCTGGCGCGGACAAGCTTGCCTGCAGGTTTGCTCCGGTCACCGCGCCCACCAGGGAAGACAGCTGCGGATTGACCTGCGCCATTTGCACGATATTCAGGACGCCCGGCGGCACCAGCACCTTGTCGATCGCGTGAATCACACCGTTGCTCGCCGCAACATCGGGCGCCGTCACGTTCGCAGTGGTAAGCGCCGCATCGGTCAGTGTCACGGATGACTGGCTGCTGTTGAGCGTGACCGCGGCGGGCTGCCCTTCAAAGGAATACAGCGTCGGCTGTGCCGATTGCGGCGTCGCACGGAGTTCGGACGCCGCCCTGCTGGCTGGCAGGACGTGGTATGTCAGGATGCTCTTCAGCGCAGCGGGCGGCAATGCATCCACCATCGCCGTTGCATTGGCAAAGCCCAGGCTTGCGGCGAGCTGGTTGAACGCGGCGTCGGTCGGTGCGAATACCGTCAACCGGGCATTGCTGTCAGCCAGGGCCGCTCCCAGCTCGGCTTTGGTGGCAGCCGCCAGCAAGGCATTGAAGCCGCTTGCCCCGGCGACTTTGTCGATCGTGGGAGATGCTCCGGGGGCCGAGGAGGCCGCGCCGGCCGACGATGGCGCGGCGGCCGCCGGCAGGGCGGCACCGAGGTCGTCATTGTCGCTGCCGCCGCAGGCGGAAAACAGGACGACGGATAACAGCGGGAACAGGTATTTCGCAGATTTCATGGTGGTCTCCAGGGAAATGAGTGTCGTCAACGAGTGAACACGGGGTGTTGAAGTCCGTCACCGGTATCAAAAGCATAGGAGTGCGAGTCCCGGAGAGCTTGACATTCATCAAACCATACCACGTTTTGTCCAAGACAAAATGATCGTGCGTACCACCATCTTCTTGTATCTGCGAGCAAAAAGAAACGCCCGGCGCGTTCGGCGCCGGGCGTTTCTCCTTTGTCTACCCCGCAAGGATCAGGAGCGCGACATCTTGCTGCTGGTGTAAATCGTGTAAAGCGCAGAGAGGCCTACCACTGCATAGACGATTCGCGAGAGAAGACTCATTTCGCCGAACAACGTGGCCACCAGATCGAAGCCGAACAGTCCTACGAGGCCCCAATTGATACCGCCGACTATCAGCAGGGCCATTGAAATCCAGTCGACGGCGTTCATGCGACTTGCCCGTGCGGTGCGTGATCCGGAGCGCCGTTCGGGAGTATGGCGCCTTTCATGCAGGTGACCTTCAACAATTGTTGCCATGATGTATCTCCTTTGTGTCGTTGCGAAAAACTGCGTACGCCTTGCCTCCCGGTCAAAAAACTTCACCGTGTCAGCCTCCGACGCAGGTAATTGGAATGGACTGCCGCAGCTGCGGAAGGTTCGACAAAAATTCTTATTTGTCTAGGACGTCTGTGTTGATAGAATGGCTTTAGCAAAAGGTGCCGGCGCATTGAAATCATTGATAATCAAAGGAAATGTCCAATTCCCCACCAAACGATTTGAGTATCGCCGCCGTTGAGCGCGAGACGGGGCTGTCGAAGGACACCCTGCGCGTCTGGGAGCGGCGCTACAACTTTCCTTCACCGGGACGTGACGGGTCTGGCGAGCGAACCTATCCGCCGGAGCAGGTCGAGAAGCTGCGGTTGATAAAAGGCCTGATGGACCAGGGGCACCGCCCGGGCAAGCTGGTCGGCGCCGATACGAACATCCTGCGCGGGATGGCGGCTCAAACGCCTAAGCGAGGCAGGACGATCGTCGAGCCGGCCGAAGAGCGTGACGATCTGCTGCACTTTGTCGCGCTCTGCAGGGAGCATCGCATTGACGAATTGCGCCGCGAACTGACGCAGTGCCTCTTGAGGAGCGGGATATATCGTTTCGTGACCGACGTGATTGCACCGCTTACGACAATGATTGGCGCACAGTGGGCGAGCGGACAGCTTGCCGTCTTCGAGGAGCATCTGTACACCGAAACGGTGCAGGTGATAATGCGCAATGCGATCAGCTCCATTCCGGCGCCGGATACGGCGACCGGGGCAGGACCGCTGCCCCGTATCGTGCTGACGACCATCCCGCACGAATTGCACGGCCTCGGGCTGCTGATGGCCGAGGCGATTTTCGTTCTCGAAGGCGCGCGTTGCATTTCGCTTGGCGTTCACACGCCCGTGACGGAAATCGCGCAGGCAGCCAGAGTCCACGCGGCGGACATCGTCGCATTGTCATTCTCCGTTTCTGCGCGGCCGGCCCATGTGCTCGGCGCGCTGGCAGACCTGCGCGCCGAATTGCCGCCTTCCGTGGAGATCTGGGCCGGTGGGCGCAGCGCCGTGCTGCGGCGCCGCACGCAGTCAGCGGTCAAGAATATGGACCTGCATGACATTCCCGCTGCCCTGGCGGAGTGGCGCAGAAGGGTATTGCCGTAACCCGCGGCAAAGCGGGGGGCGAAACGCCGCTGGCAGCACAGGCGAAACCATACTTGCCGGCAACAGTTGTTGCGTGTATATTTCCACCAGGAAATATTTGGACCGACTATGCCAGAATCGCGACGTTTTCCACGCATTGATGTTTATCTCGACGCACATCTCATCGTCGACGGCGAAGCATTTCGTGCCAAGATCAAGGACCTTTCCCGGGGCGGGGCATGCGTCATCTCGCCGCATTTCTTTCCGTCGGCGACCGATGTGACCGTTTCGCTGGAAGCGCTGTCGCGAAAGCTTGGCCTGCTGGGCAAGACTGTCTACTCGTTCGAATGCGAGCCCGGCATCTTTCGAACCGGTATTCGCTTCCATCCTTTGACAGAGGCGAACCGCGCCGTGGTTGAGGCTCTGATGCTCCAGGCGAAATCGATCTAGCGCATCTTGGTGCCAGCCGGCGCGAGGTGAACGACGCGCTTGAGATTGCCGGACAGCTTGAAGTTCACCCTTCGCCGCCGGCGGGTTGGACGAGCGGAACCGCGGCCGTCAGTCGCTCGCGCCTGCCAAAGGTAAAAAAACTGGCGTTGGCAGGCGCTGCCGCATTCCCTTTCTGGTCTATTACTCTTCCACCGGTGTCAGAAGGAACTTCACCAAGGGTTCTCAAGCTCGAATTCATGCAGGAGCAAGCCTTATCGCTCTTGCGCGTGCCGCTCAGCGAACCACATGCAAGTCATGGATACGGATGGAGTGCATCATGGAGATGAAAAGGATCAATGCGGGGAAACTGCGTGCGATCGGCTACGACGCGCGTGAACGTGTGCTGCGGGTCGAATTCGAAGACGGAACCGCGATAGATTATTCCGGTGTCGGGGCCGAGGTGTGGCGCCGATTGTCGACCTCCGGCGCGGCATGGAGCTACTACCGCGACAACATCGAGGAAGAGTTTACCGGCCGCCGGGGCACGGTCCGGCCGCAGGGAAAATCGCGGTCGCTCGAAGACCTTTTCAAGGCTCCCGGCGAGGATGCGGATACTTAGGATCGGGCGAGTACGAATGAACTGCCCTGCAATGTTTTCGACAAGCTTCACGGCTGCTGGATTTCGCCAGCTTTAAGCCTTGGTCCGCCATAGCGAGCGCGGCGCCCGTCCAGGTAGCGTTCGGATCGCCTGTATTCGGCCAACCGCTGCCACCGGAAAGGCTGCGTGCGGTCGCGCGTGAGCACGGACAGTCATGAATCGTTTTCGTCGCGGCGCCAGCGTTTGAAAAGGGATGCATCGGTACCAGGCGGCACATACCATGATCGCCGCTCGGCATTCCAGCGCGCGCCAAGCTTCTTGGCCGCATCCTTCTCGGCGAATGGGACTGCGATCAGGGTAGAACCTGGCGGCATACCGGCTGGCGGCCGCGTGCCCTTTTTTGGAAGACTACGCGAACTTGCGGATGCCACTGACGCGCCGTTCGAGCTGCCGACCCACGGCGCGGGCGCTTCTCCTGCCGGCAGCATGCACTCCTGCTGGCTGCCGTCGGCACGGGTCTCAATGACGCGCACACCTTGCGCAGTGCTCTCAACAGAAAAATAAGGCGGATCGAATGGCGGGGCGTCAGTCATGGCGGCTCGGGCGATAGTTTGACCCGCATTATCGCAGGCCGTGGTCGGGCACGCATCCTTCTCGATCGAAGCCACGGCTACAGAGCGACAGCTCGCCTCACTCCGTCGATTCCCCCGCCCGGTTTCATTGCCGTCTTACATTTCGCAACAGCTCTCTCATCTCGGAAACATACGGCTCGTGCATTTGCAAGCATGATCATTCCATTTCCGCAACGGGATATTGTGCTCTCGTATCCCGACGTGACGCCGGCTTCGCTCCATGGAGCGCACCATCGCTGGCCTCGCATCGCTTCGTGGTGGGCGGCGCCGCGCGGTAAGGATATCTACCGCATATCCCCGCTCACCATCGCGGGTTCATGACGTAAGGGATTACAAGCTCCAGAGGAGGGTTGCCTCCCTCGCCATCGGGAGGCCTTGGGTTGGGGGCAGGATGCGTGAAGTACGGCCGATGTATCGCAAACACCCTACCCCTTACCTGTCCCTCCCTCCGCAAGGAGGGAGGGTTTTTTTTCACGGTGCTATTGGGGAAGGACCAGCCGGAGGACGCTGCTCTCTTCCGCGACGAGCAGTGTGTTCGGCGCCACGAACCACAAGCCCTTCGGCGAGAACAGACTGCCCGGCAGATTACCCAGGTGGATGCCATACCTGCCCGGCGCGCCGGCGACCGTGGAGACGACTCCGGCAGGCGTGATCCTGCGGATCAGGCTGGCATCCGAGACGTAGACGTTGCCTGACGTATCGACTGCGATCCCCTTCAAAAAAGAGAAGCTGGCGTCCCGCCCGATGCCGTCCACGGAACCCCTGCTGCTTCTTGCCGTGCCGGCCAGGGTGGTGACCACACCGGCCGGCGTGATTTTCCGGACCGTCTTGCCGTAAATTTCCGTTACGTACAGATTTCCCTGCGCATCCCTGGCGATCGCATTCGGGCCGGCGAACTTTGCGGCGGTTCCGGTGCCATCCACGCTTTCTTCGGCATTCCGGGCATCGCCGGCGAGCGTTGTGACGCTGCCGTCCGGCGCGACCTTGCGGACTGTGCTGCCGTCGGTCACATACAGGAAGCCCGCGCTGTCAGCCACCACGCTTGACGGCGACGAAAAGCGAGCGCTGCTTCGGTCGCCATCGATCAGCTGGTAACCGGCGTCACGCACGCCGGCAAAGGTTGAGACACTGCCGTCGCGCGCCACTTTCCGGATCACGCGGTTGTACTCGTCGGCGACATACAGGTCGCCGTTGGCGCCGGCGGCGATGCCGGAAGGGAGCGTGAATTGCGCGGCGTCGCCGGCGCCGTCCGCGTAGCCGCTCCTGCCGGCGCCCCCGGCAATCGTTGTCACGACGCCGCCGCGGATTGCGCGGATCGCATAGTTGTACGCGTCGGTGACATAGATGCTGCCGCTTGCATCGGCGGCGACGGCGACGGGATTGCCGAAGCGTGCCTGCGCAGCAGGACCGTCGCTTGCCCCCAGCGACCGCGCGCTTCCGGCGATCGTGGACACCGCGCCGCCCGGCGTGATTTTCCTCAATGTCGTGCCATCGCGGTCGGACACGTAAAGGTTGCCGCCCGGGTCGATCACGATGCCGTACGGGCTGTGCAGGCGCGCCGCCGGCCCCACGCCATCGACGCTGCCTGCTTCCCCCGCCTTTCCCGCCACCGTAGTGACGCTGCCATCGGCGGCGATGCGGCGGATGGTATGGTTCTCTGTATCGGCCACGAACACATTGCCCGCGCCGTCGATGGCAACGCCGCGCGGTTTACGGAACCGGGCGACAAAACCCGGGCCGTCGGCATCCCCGGCGTTTCCGGCGCTGCCCGCGATCGTCGTCACCTCTCCTGCTGGTGTCACCTTCCTGATCGTCGAATTTCCGGTGTCGGCCACATACAGGTTGCCGGCATTGTCCACGGCCGCGCCGGTCGGCTGCAGGAACCGTGCGGCGGCTCCGGTTCCATCCGCGCTCCCGGTGACTGCCTCGCGGCCCGCCAGCGTGCTTACCACGCCTTGGGGCGTAATCTTGCGTATCCTCCCCGCACTATGGAAACCGGGCAGGCCCGGAATTCTTCCATGACCTTCCGTCACATACAGGTTGCCGGCATTGTCGATCGTCATGCCAAGCGGCCAGGAAAACCGTGCTTGCGCGCCGGTCCCGTCATCGTTATCGGCCGCCAGGCCCGTCTGCCCGACCGTTCCGGCCAGCGTGCTCACCTGCCCGTCGCGCGTGATCTTGAAGATCGCGTGGTCGTCGTCGCCCGCGACATATACGTTTCCATTGCCGTCCACTGCCACCGCCGCCGGACTGGCAGCGGATGGTGGCAGCGTGGTGACGACACCCGACGGATCAACCTTGCGTACCGCGCCGATATCGGCGACAAAGAGATTTCCGGCCGTATCGATCGCGAGGCCGAGCGGGCCAATAAACCGCGCTTCAACACCGGCCGCATCGACATTCCCCGGCCCGCCCAACGCGCCCGCAAGGTGGTAGAGACCGGGAGAGGATGCGCTTTCCGGCGCCTGCACCGAGGCGCCCCCGCCGCCGCATGCCGCGGCCAGCAGGCAAGCCGAGGCGGCAATGGCAAGGCTTGCAGCGAAGGGTAATCCTGTTGTCTTCATCTTCGTTTCCCGTCGTCGGTGATGTCGATCGCCGTGCGTTGCCTGCATGAAGGCGAGGACCTTGATCGTTTGTGCGCATGCTGACATGCGCGCACACGGGCAGCAATACCGGATTCATGGGATGCATCGCGCGTCGTGCAGCAACGAAAGATGCGGGTTATGATGCCGGCCATGCCTGCCACCCGCTCCAGCCACCACGCCGGCCTGCTGCAGATCCACGCCGCCGTGCTCCTGGCCGGCGGCGCCGGCCTGTTCGCGAAATTCCTGCCTGTCAGCGCCGCCGTGCTGACGGCCGGGCGCACCGTCTTCGGCAGCCTCGCCCTGCTGGCGGTCGCGATGCTGGCCAAGTCCAGCCTGAGGCTGCACGGCACCAAGGACTTCCTCGTGCTGGCCGCGACCGGCGCGCTGCTCGCGGCACACTGGTTCACTTTCTTCCTGTCGATCCAGGTCTCGACCGTCGCCATCGGCCTGCTCGCGTTCTCGTCCTTTCCGTTATTCGTGACTTTCCTCGAGCCGGTCGTGTTTGGCGAACGCCTGCACAGGCGCGACGTCGCCACCGCCATCGTCGTCACGCTGGGACTGGTCCTCGTCACGCCGAGCTTCGACCTCGGCAACCACCTGACACAAGGCTTGCTCTGGGGGGTGCTGTCGGCATTCACCTATGCGGCGCTGTCGCTGCTGAGCCGGTCTTACGCCGGCAGGTATCCGGCGGTGAGCATCTCTTTCTACCAGCAGGCTTTCGCCGCGCTGTGCACGCTGCCGCTGGCGTTGCAGTGGGAAGGGATGCTCACTTCGCGCGATCTGTCGCTGCTGCTCGTGCTGGGCGTCGTGTTCACGGCGCTCGGGCAATCGCTGGTGGTAGCCAGCCTGCGCCATCTGCGCGCGCAGACCGCCAGCGTCGTGTTCGGCCTCGAACCGGTCTACGGCATCCTGCTGGCGTGGCTGCTGCTTGACGAGGCGCCGGCGGCGCGCACGCTCCTCGGCGGCTTGCTGATATGCGGCGCGGTGCTGGTCGCATCGCTCATGCACCGGCCGGTGCGCGGCGGCAAACTGAACGACGGATGACGGCGGATTTCTGGGTTGCAAGCCAAACTAACCGCATACCCGTTGCCGGGTCGTTGCCCCGATCGGCTAGGTGGGGTGAAATCCTGCGCTGGCTTTTTCCTCGCCACCACCATCCCTCGGTGGCACGTTCCGTGCTAATCCCGATGCGGGAACGACGCCCGCACACAGGTCGAGGCGTCATGCCTGTGTGCTCTGGCGTCGCGTTGATCCAACAATGATGAAGAAAGGGATTGCCATGAAAACTGCCGGTCTTATCCTCGGTGCAGCACTGCTGCTGGGTGCTTGCGCATCTCCCACCCGGTCGCCGGAAGAACAGTTGGCTGGGCGCATCAAACAGCAAATCGCACAAACGCAGGGAATAGGCGGCGCGGACTCGGTCAAGGTGCAGACCCAGAGCGGCGTCGTGATCCTGTCCGGCTTTATCGGCACGGAAAAGCAGAAATACGACGCGGGGCAGACCGCGTTGAAGATCAGCGGCGTGCAACAGGTGTTCAACAATCTCCAGGTGCTGAACCAAAGCTCGGGTCGCTAGCATACCCGCGGCAAAACGAATCGCAAAAACCGGCGGGCAGCACTGCCGCCGCGTGTAAAAAATCCCACGGGTTTGTGACTCGTGCGCGGGTGCCGTTCGCCTGCCGAATGCGGGCCGTCCCGGGGCGCCGCCTGTGCATGCAAACAAGAATGCTTTCGGGTAAGAGCTGCAATGCTTCGGTGCTGCGGCCACGGGCAGATCCGGCGGTTAGTCAGAGGCCACGGGGTTCCCAGCCGCCTTGCCGGCCGACTGTGTAAGCCATCGTAACAGTCCTCGCCAGTGCCGGGTACGTGAATGATATTGAAATGAGGGCCGTTTCGGCGGCTCTCCAGTTCTGTTCTTTGCGCAGATTGTTCTTGCCGCTCGAAGGACAGGGGTTTCTGTGGCCATAACTCTTCAGGGGGCCTGATGATGAAACCGATTTCGGCAATTTTCACAGCCATTTGCGCCACTGCAGCTCTCTGGACGCCGGCATCGGCGTCTTCTCCTCCGCAGGAATTCGGCCTGGTCATCGTTGACATCAAAACCGTCGCCACGGACATTGCGAAAAACATCGGCGTTCAGGCGAGCCTGATCCCGCTGACAGTGCAAGTGCCCGTCAGTGTCGCATCCGGGGTCTGCGGCATTCCCGAGACGGTGCTGGGGGCGCAAGGCGGCGCGCCGGGGGAAGCCGCCGGGGTAAGTTGTGAAGCGACGACGACATCGCCGCAACTCGAGCAGTTCGTGCGGACCAAGGTGCGTCAGCAATAGCCCGCACCCGGCCTCCGCCGGCTCAGGTCTTCGGCAGCGTGACGCCGCGCTGGCCCTGGTATTTCCCGCCGCGGTCGCGGTAGGAGGTCTCGCACACTTCGTCGCTTTCGAAGAACAGCACCTGCGCGCAGCCCTCGCCCGCGTAGATCTTCGCCGGCAACGGCGTCGTATTGGAGAATTCCAGCGTCACATAGCCTTCCCACTCCGGCTCGAATGGCGTCACGTTGACGATGATGCCGCAGCGCGCATAGGTCGACTTGCCGAGGCAGATCGTCAGCACGGTGCGCGGGATGCGGAAGTATTCGACGGTGCGCGCGAGCGCGAAGGAGTTCGGCGGGATGATGCAGACATCGCCCTTGAAATCGACGAAGGACTTTTCATCGAAATTCTTCGGATCGACGATGGTGCTGTTGATGTTGGTGAAGATCTTGAATTCATCGGCACAGCGGATATCGTAGCCGTACGAAGAGGTGCCGTAGCTGACGATCTTCTGTCCATCCACATGCCGCACCTGGCCGGACTCGAAGGGTTCGATCATGCCGTGTTCCTCCGCCATGCGGCGGATCCACTTGTCGGATTTAATGCTCATTATGTTCGCGAGAGGGTTCGGTAAGTGATGCGATCCGCCGTGCGGCGGGCGAATTCCCGCGATTTTACGCGAAAACACCCCGCCGGAACCCACCCAGCGGGCTATTTTCAGGATTGAACCTGATCAGGAAACCCGGCGCGTGTTGCCGAACCGGCTACACCGCCTGCCGCATCTGCTGCGGCTGCCTCGCGCCGGCATGGTGGAAGGCTGACGCCTGCGCGATGTACTGATGCTCCACGCAGGCGCTGTAGGCTTCCTTCAGGCGCATCGGGTCCTGCAGCAGCCTGTCCTTCCACTCGCCCAGGTGCACATGGTGCTGGATCAGGCTGCGCAGCACGGTCGCATGTTCGGTCACGCCGACCGTGGTGCAGCCGACCAGCACGTCCTTGCAGAACTCCAGCCGCAGATAGCGGAAATTGCGCTCATCGGCCATTTCCACCCATTGCCCGCCGCGCACCCCCTGCCAGTTGCCGAAGGACGAGGAAATCAGGCCGAGCGTATCGACCACGTCGATCTGCCTCACGCCGCGCTGGAACGCATGGCGGCCGGTCATGTTGAGAGCCGCGCAGTAGGCCTGGTCGGCGGCATTCGGCTGCACGCCGGCGATCAGCGAGCGGCCGCTTGCCTCGTCGAAGCTCTCGGCGCAGTCGCCGGCGGCATACACGCCGGGTACGTTGGTCTGCATCGATGCATCGACCACCACGCCCTGCAGGCATTTGATGCCGCTCCCCTTCAGGAAACCGACGTTGGGCGCGGTGCCGACTGAATAGACGACCAGGTCGGCCGGAATCTGCATATGGTTCGACAGCCTGACCGCAAGCGGGCCGCCGTCGCGCGGATTGCCGGCGCCGATGGCGAGCACGCGGGACGAGGTGTGGACATCGATGCCCTTCTTGGCGCACCAGCGCTGCACCATGTCGCCGGCGCCCTTGCCCATCATGTTGGGCAGCATCCGGTCACGCCGCTCCACCACTGTCAGCCGCACTCCACGCAGCGCCAGCGCCTCCATCACGATGCAGCCGACGAAGCCGGCGCCGATCAGCACCACGCGCGCGCCCGGCTTCGCCAGCCGCGCTATGCGGCGCGCGTCGTCCAGCGTCCAGCAGGGATGGACACCGGGCAGACCGATACCGGGAATCGCGGGCACGCGCGGCGCGGCGCCGGTGGCGATCAGCAGCCGGTCGAACTCGATCGCGCTGCCGTCTTCCATCTTGACCGTGCGCGTGCGGCTGCTCACATGTTCGGCGCGCCCGGCCACCATGCGTACCCGCAGCCGGGAAAAATAATCGCGGTCGCGGCGCAGGTAGGTGCCGGTTTCGCTGATATGGCCGGCCAGCAGTTGCGGGATCGCCATGCGCGAGTACGGCTGCTCCGTCTCGCCGCCAATCAGCACGATATCGTGATCCGGCGCGTGCTTGCGCAGGGTTTCCGCGGCGATCACCCCCGCCGGCCCGTTGCCGATAATGACGTGCCTCATGCGGCCATCCTGTGCGCGGCCGCTGCGCTGAGTTTCTGCATTCCTTTTCCCTGTGGATGAGGATGATGAAACCCACTATATCGAGGCACGAAATGTTATCAATTGAACAATATCAACCGCGCGCATCATCCACGGCAAGAATGCATTGAGGAAGCGCAACAGGACTGCGTGCCCCGGCTCTTTTCGACAAGCGTCGCGAGCGGAACGGATTGGCGTCGGCGCACGCGTACGAGAGGCATGCGGAGCAACGCAGGCGTCACGCCAGACAGCGCGGTATGCCTAGCGCTGCATCGATTCCCAGACCTTCTGCAGCCGTTTAACGGACACCGGCATCGGCGTGCGCAACTCCTGCGCGAACAGCGACACCCGCAGCTCTTCCAGCAGCCAGCGGAATTCGGTCATGCGCGGATCGGCGGCCTTCTGCCGGTCTTTCTGCGCGCGCTGCCAGGGCGCGGCCACCTGCGCCCACTCGGCCATCAGGCGCGCATCCCGTGCCGGGTCGGCGCGCAGCTTGTCGAGGCGTACGTTGATCGCTTTCAGGTAGCGCGGAAAATGCGCGAGCTGGCTGTAGTCGTTGTCCGCGATGAAGCGCTTGCCGACCAGCGCCTGCAGCTGCGACTGGATGTCGGCCGCCGCCTGCGCATGCGCCTTGGCGCCCTGCAGCTTTTTCGGCAGCGTGTAGTACTCGGCCAGGACCTGCGCCGCCAGCCGCGCGATCTCGTTGACCAGCAGGCCGAGGCGGGACTTGCCCTCGTCCTTGCGCCGGTTGAATTCCTCCGCATTTTTCGGCAGCGGGTCCTGCAGGCAGGCGCGCTCCAGGCCGGCCTGGATGATCTGGTCGCGCAGCTCTTCCTGGGTGCCGAGCGACATGAACTGCATGCCCATCTGCTGCAGGCCGGGAATGTTCTTCTCCAGGTACTTCAGCTGCTCCTTCAATTGCAGCGAGAACAGGCGACGCAGGCCGGTGCAGTGGACCCGGGCCGCTTCCGCCGGATCGTCGAACACCTCGAGATCGCAATGCGTGCCCTTGTCGACCAGCGCCGGAAAGCCGATCAGCGTCTGCTTGCCCTGTGCGATTTCGAGCAGCTCCGGCAGTTCGCCGAAGGACCAGGTGGTCAGGTTCTGGTATTCGGCGACGGCAGCGCCGGCTGCCGCCTCCTTCGCCGCGGTTTCGGTCCCGCCGGAGGCCGGCTCGCTTGGCGCGACGATGGTCTTTTCTGCGAGCTTCTGGAAGCTTTCGCGCGCCTGGCCGCCGAACTGCGCCTGCAGGCCGGCGAGACTGCGGCCCATCTCCAGCTGCCGTCCGTGCTCGTCGATCACCTTGAAGTTCATGAAATGGTGGGCCGGCAGCGTCTCCAGCTTGAAATCCGTGGTCTTGACGGTCAAGCCGGTCTGTTCGCGAACGTCGGCGATGATCGTGTCGATCAGGTTGCCCTTGCCGAATTCGGCGCGTTCGCAGAACCCCGCCGCATAATCCGGCAGCGGCACGCAATGGCGGCGCAGCTTCTGCGGCAGGGATTTCAGCAGCAGGTGCACCTTTTCCTTCAGCATGCCGGGCACCAGCCATTCGCAGCGCTCGGCGGACACCTGGTTCAGCGCGTACAGCGGAATCGCCAGCGTGACGCCGTCGCGCTGGCTGCCCGGTTCGAAGTGGTAGGTCAGCGTCATCGCCACGCCGGCCACCGTCATCGTCTTCGGGAACAGGTCGGTGGTCACGCCGGCCGCCTCGTGCCGCATCAGGTCGTCGCGGTTTAGGTGCAGCAGCTTCGGGTTCTTCGCGGTCGCTTCCTTCAGCCACTTGTCGAACGCGGTCGCGGTATGGATGTCCTGCGGAACCAGCTTGTCGTAGAAGGCCGCGATCAGTTCCTCGTCGACCAGCACGTCGAGCCGGCGCGACTTGTGCTCCAGGTTCTCGATTTCGCGCACCAGCTTCTGGTTATGCGCGAGGAAAGGCGCGCGGGTGTCCAGTTCGCCGGCGACCAGCGCGCCGCGGATAAAGATCTCGCGCGCTTCCTTCGGATTGATCTGCCCGTAATTGATGCGGCGCTGGCTGTAGACCACCAGGCCGTACAGCGTCGCGCGCTCGTACGCGGACACCTGCCCCGAGCGTTTTTCCCAGCGCGGGTCGCCCCAGGATTTCTTCAGCAGGTGGCCGCCGACGCGCTCCAGCCATTCCGGCTGGATCTGCGCGATGCAGCGCGCGTACAGGCGGGTAGTCTCGACCAGTTCGGCCGCCATCACCCAGCGGCCCGCCTTCTTCGCCAGCTGCGAACCCGGCCAGATATGGAACTTGATGGCGCGCGCGCCCAGGTAATGCTGTTCCTCGTCGACCTTGTAGCCGACGTTGCCTAGCAGCCCGGTCAACAGCGCGGTATGCACCTGCTCGAAGGTCGCCGGCGATTCGTTCAGGCGCCAGCCCTGCTCGCGCACCAGCGTCAGCAGCTGCGAATGGACGTCGCGCCACTCGCGCAGGCGCAGCTGCGACAGGAAGTTCGCGCGGCAGCCTTCCATCAGCTGCTTGTTGGATTTCTTGTGCTCGATCGCATCCTCGAACCACCTCCAGATCTTCAGGTAGGAGAGGAACTCCGATTTCTCGTCGGCGAACTTCCTGTGCGCATTGTCCGCCGCGTCCTGCGCCTCCAGCGGCCGGTCGCGCGGATCCTGCACTGACAGCGCGGCGGCGATCACCAGCACCTCGCTGAGCGCCGCATTGTCGCGGGCGGCAAGGATCATGCGTCCCACCCGGGGGTCGAGCGGCAGCTTCGCAAGCTGGCGGCCGAGCGGCGTGAGCTGGTTCGCGTCGTCGACCGCGCCCAGCTCCTGCAGCAGCTGGTAGCCGTCGGCGATCGCGCGCCCCATCGGCGGCTCGATGAAGGGGAAGGTCTCGACATCGGTCAGGCGCAGTGCCTTCATGCGCAGGATGACCGCCGCCAGCGAGGAACGCAGGATTTCCGGGTCGGAGAACTTCGGCCGCTGCAGGAAATCCTGCTCCTCATACAGCCGGATGCACACGCCCGCGGCGACGCGGCCGCAGCGGCCGGCGCGCTGGTTCGCCGCCGACTGCGCGATCGGCTCGATCTGCAGCTGCTCGACCTTGTTGCGGTAGCTGTAGCGCTTCACCCGCGCCAGGCCGGTGTCGACCACATAGCGGATGCCGGGCACCGTCAGCGAGGTTTCGGCGACATTGGTGGCCAGCACGATGCGGCGCGCGTTCGAGGTCTTGAACACCCGCTCCTGTTCCTGCACCGACAGGCGCGCGAACAGCGGCAGGATCTCGACATGCGGCGGATGGTGCTTGCGCAGCGCCTCGGCCGCGTCGCGGATTTCGCGTTCGCCGGGCAGGAAGACCAGCACGTCGCCCGGGCCGAGGCGGGCCAGCTCGTCGACCGCGTCGACCACCGCATCCATCAGGTCGCGCTGCTCCTTCTGCGCCGACGGCTTGCCGTCGCCCTTCTCGGACGGCTCCACCGGGCGGTAGCGCACCTCGACAGGGTACAGCCGGCCGGACACTTCGATCACCGGCGCCGGCTTGTCCGGGCGGCCGAAATGGCGCGCGAAACGGTCGGCGTCGATGGTCGCCGACGTTATGATCACCTTCAGGTCCGGGCGCCTGGGCAAGAGCTGCCTCAGGTAGCCGAGCAGGAAGTCGATGTTCAGGCTGCGCTCATGCGCCTCGTCGATGATGATGGTGTCGTATTGCTTGAGCAGCGGATCGGTCTGGGTCTCGGCCAGCAGGATGCCGTCGGTCATCAGCTTTACCGATGCGCCCCTGGACAGGGTATCGGTAAAGCGCACCTTGAAGCCGACATGCTCGCCCGGCGGCGAGCCGAGTTCCTGCGCGATGCGCTTGGCGGTCGAGGATGCCGCGATCCGGCGCGGCTGGGTATGGCCGATCAGCCCCGTCTGGCCGCGGCCGAGCTCGAGGCAGATCTTGGGCAGCTGGGTGGTCTTGCCGGAGCCGGTTTCGCCGCTGACGATGATGACCTGATGCGCTTGCAGGGCGGCGGCGATCTCCTGGCGGCGGCCGGAAACCGGCAGCTCTTCCGGGAAGGTAATCGGCGGCAAGGGATTGCGGACGACCGGCGCGGCGGGCTTGTCCTCGGCGCGCCGCGGCCTGGCCGGCCGGGGCGGACTTTTTTGGGCATGTTCGGGTGCAGACATATCGGGGCGAATTATAATGCGCGTCATGGAAAACCCTATTCAATTCGTTCAGTGGCTACGTTCGGTTGCGCCGTACATCCATGCCTTCCGCGGAAAGACCTTCGTGGTTGCGTTTCCGGGCGAGCTGGTGATGGCCGGCGCCCTGCCGGTGCTGGCGCAGGACCTGTCCCTGCTGCACGCACTGGGCATCAAGATCGTGATCGTCCACGGCTCGCGCCCGCAGGTCGAGGAACAGCTTGCGCTGCGCAACCTCGAGGCGCACTACCATAACGGGCTGCGCATCACCGATGCTGCCGCGATGGAGTGCGTGAAGGAAGCCGCGGGCGAATTGAGGCTCGACATCGAAGCAGCCTTCAGCCAGGGCCTGCCCAACACGCCGATGGCGCACGCCGCCATCCGCATCATTTCCGGCAATTTCGTCACCGCGCGTCCGATCGGCGTGATCGACGGCCTTGACCTCGAATTCACCGGCGTCGCGCGCAAGATTGCCTATGAGACCATCCATCCGATCCTGAGTGCCGGCGGCCTGGTGCTGCTGTCGCCGCTCGGTTTCTCGCCCACCGGCGAGGCCTTCAACCTGACGATGGAAGACGTCGCGGTGGCGGCGGCAACGGCGCTGCGCGCCGACAAGCTGATTTTCATCACCGAAACGCCGCTGATGACCGACCGCGAAGGCCGCGAGGTGCGCGAGCTGACCGCCAGCCAGGCAGACGCGCTGCTCGCCGCCGGCATCCTGCCCGCCGATTCCGCGTTCTACCTGCAGGCCTGCGTGAAAGCCTCGCGTGCCGGCGTGCCGCGGGTTCACGTGGTGCCGTTCGAAATGGACGGCTCGGCCATGCTGGAGATCTTCACGCACGACGGCGTCGGCACCATGGTCAGCACCGAAAACCTCGAGACGCTGCGCGAAGCCACCATCGAAGACGTCGGCGGCATCCTCAAGCTGATCGAGCCGCTGGAAGCCGACGGCACGCTGGTCAAGCGCGGCCGCGAACTGATCGAGCGCGAGATCGAGTATTTCTCGGTGATCGAGCACGACGGCGTGATCTTCGGCTGCGCGGCGCTCTACCCCTTCCCCGCGGAAAAAATGGCGGAAATGGCTTGCCTGACCGTCAACCCGGAAGTGCAAAGCCAGGGCGACGGCGAACGCATCCTGAAGCACATGGAAAACCGCGCGCGCGCCGCCGGCTTCACCAAGCTGTTCGTGCTGACGACGCGCACCGCGCATTGGTTCCTCAAGCGCGGCTTCGTGCACGCGACGGTGGATGACCTGCCGAAAGACAGGCAGCACATGTACAACTGGCAACGCAAGTCGCAAGTATTGATCAAGCAACTTTAAATCCGCCGCCTTTTCCAACATGGCGGCATCACCTGAATAGACAAGGAGTCGAACATGGCCCGCATGGTCCACTGCATCAAGCTGAACAAGGAAGCCGAAGGACTGGATTTCCCGCCCTACCCCGGCGAACTCGGCAAGAAGATCTATGAAAACGTGTCCAAGGAAGCCTGGGCCGCCTGGATCAAGCACCAGACGATGCTGGTCAATGAAAACCGCCTGAACCTGGCCGATGCGCGTGCGCGCAAGTACCTGGCGACGCAGATGGAAAACCATTTCTTCGGTTCCGGCGCCGACGTGGCGTCGGGCTATGTGCCGCCGTCGGAGTAAGGGTTCGGAAACGGCGGGTTCCGCTGCGTACAAATATCGCAAGCAGCAAAAAAGCCCGCCGGCATCACGCCGGCGGGCTTTTTCATGGAAGCGGCGCTATCAGAACGTCAACTTCTTCACGCCGTCCGCGGTTCCCAGCAAGCCGACATCCGCCCCGCGCTGCGCAAACAAGCCTACCGTCACCACGCCCGGGATATTGTTGATCTGCGCCTCCAGCCCTGCCGGGTCGGCGATCTTCAGCCCGACCACGTCGAGGATCATGCAGCCGTTATCGGTCAGCAGCGGCTTGCCGTCCTTCATGCGCAGCCGCGGTTCGCCGCCAAAGCTGCCGAGCTGGCGCGCCACCGCCGCCTGCGCCATCGGGATCACCTCCACCGGCAGCGGAAAGGCGCCGAGCATGTCGACCAGCTTCGAGCCGTCGGCGATGCAGATGAACTTCCGCGCCACCGACGCAACGATCTTTTCGCGCGTCAGTGCGGCGCCGCCGCCCTTGATCATCGCGCCGGTCGCCGTGATTTCGTCCGCGCCGTCGATGTACACCGACATCGACTCGACCTCGTTCAGGTCGAGCACGGCAATCCCGTGCGATGCGAGGCGCGCGGCGGTCGCTTCGGAAGACGCGACCGCGCCCTTGATGCGGTCCTTGATCTTGCCGAGCTCATCGATGAAGAAATTCGCGGTGGAGCCGGTGCCGACGCCGATGATTTCGCCGCTGGGCACGTATTCGATGGCGGCGCGCGCGACCGCCTGTTTCAGTTCGTCCTGGGTCATGGTGCATTGCAATGAAAAAGGAAGCGCTATTTTAAGCGCAGATGCCGCGGCGACCCGATTTTTTCTATCCTGCCTGCCGTCCCGTATCCTTCGGGTGGTAAACTTATTTCCAGACATTATTTGGCGCAAATCCATACACCCGGTGCAAAAATGACAACCGTACTCGTCGTAGACGACAGCAAGGTATCGCGCCTGCTGTCGAAGCAGTACATCCTGCAGCGCCACCCGGACTGGACGATTGCGGAAGCCGCCAGCGGCGAAGAAGCGATCGACAAGGTCGAGGCGGTCGGCCCCGACCTGATCCTGCTCGACCTGAACATGCCCGGCATGGGCGGCCTCGCTGCGGTCGACCAGTTGCAGGCGAAGTGCCCGTCCGCCCGCATCACGCTGCTGACGGCGAACGTGCAGGATGCCACCCGCGAGAAGGCCAACGCGCTCGGCATCGGCTTTGCCGCGAAACCGATTACCGAAGCACTCATCGACGAGATTCTCTCCGCATTCGGAAAACAGTGATGTTCCAGCTCACCGAACTTCAGCACGATGCCCTGATCGAGATCTTCAATCTCGGCGTCGGACAGGCGGCCGCGGCGATGAGCCGCATCGTCGGCGATGAAGTCACGATGTCGGTACCGATGATCAGCTTCCAGAGCCGCGCCGAAGTGGCCAGGACGCTGGGCAGCGACGAAGGGCGGCGCATCTGCGCGATCACCCAGCATTTCCAGGGCGCTTTCAGCACCGAAGCCTTCCTCATGTTCCCCGAGGAGAAAAGCCTCGAGATCGTGCGGCTGATGGTCGGACAGAGCCTGTCGCTGGAAGAACTGTCGGAGATGGAACAGGAGGCAATGAGCGAGATCGGCAACATCATCCTGAACTGCTGCATGGGCGCGTTCGCCAATGCAGCGGGCAAGGAATTGCAGGGCTCGCTGCCGACCTATCATGTCGGCACCGGCGACAACATCCTCGGCGTCTCGGGCAAGGAATGGGACGGCGTGGTGCTGACGCTGAAGATCGACTTCAACATCGAACGCCACCACATCTACGGCTATGTCGCCTTCCTGCTCGACATGCCGGCGCTCAACGACCTGCAGCGCTACATCGATGCCTATCTGGCGAAGCTGATGGGCTGAAGTCGCGGAGAGCACGATGCAGCTGAGCTTGCTACAGGGGGTGTTGAAGGCGGTCCGGGCCGGCATCATCGTATTCGATGCCGAACAGCGTATCGTGCTGTGGAACCAGTGGATGGAGCAGCACTCCTCCTTTCCGGCCGACGCCATCCTCGGCAAGACCTTCGGCGAAATCTTTCCCGACATGGTCGACGGCCGCACCCATGTCGCGCTGCGCGCGGCGCTGCAAAACAACTTCGCGTCGCTGCTGTCGCAGACGCTGAACAAGGCCCCCTTTCCGCTGTTCGCGAATGCGGGGGACGCGGCCGCCGGGATCCGCATGCAGCAGGCGGTGCACGTGATGCCGCTCGAGGTGGAATCGCTGCCGCGCCACTGCCTGGTGCAGATCGGCGACGTCAGCATGGCGGTGGCGCGCGAAAAGAAGCTGCGCGAACTGGCCGTCGAACTCGAATCGCAGACGCTGGTCGACGGCCTGACCGGCATCGCCAACCGGCGCCGCTTCGACCAGCACCTCGACGATGAATTCCGGCGCGCCAAGCGCAATGCGTCGCCGCTGTCGCTGATCATGATCGACGTCGATTACTTCAAGGATTACAACGACAACTACGGCCACCAGCACGGCGACGAATGCCTGGCGCGGATCGCCGGCGCGTTGTGCGGCGTGCTGCACCGGCCGCGCGACCTGGCGGCGCGTTACGGCGGCGAGGAATTCACCGTCGTCCTGCCGGACACCAATGAAGACGGCGCGCTGCAGATCGCCGAGGCGATGCGTGCCGAGGTGGAAAGCCTGAAGATTGAGCATGCGTATTCCGGCGTCGCCGGCTGCGTGACGATCAGCCTGGGCGTGAGCACGCTCATTCCCGAACTCGCGGCCAAGACCGGCAGCCTGATCCATGCCGCGGACCGCGCGCTTTACCAGGCCAAACGCACCGGCCGCAACTGCGTGGTGGTGTATACGGATTCGAAGAACTAGCCGGAGCACACCCGGCTGTCGAACCGCCCCCTTCCACGCAAGCGCTATCGCCCCTGACGCAGCGCGCTCGCTGCGAGCGCCAGCCCGGTGATCCGCCCCCAGTCCCCCGCCTGCATCGCCTCCTTCGGCGTCAGCCAGGAACCGCCGACACACGCCACGTTCTTGCAGGCAAGGAATTGCGGAGCGCTGTCCGGCGAAATGCCGCCGGTCGGGCAGAAGCTCACGTCAGGCAACGGCCCGGCGATCGCGTTCAGCATGCCGATGCCGCCGGCCGGCACGGCCGGGAACAGTTTCAGCTGGCGGAAGCCCGCCTCGCGCGCGGCCATCACTTCCGACGGCGTCATCACGCCCGGCAAAAGCGGCAGCCCGCTCTTTCTTGCGGCAGCGATGAGCGCGGGGGTCAGGCCGGGAGACACGCCGAACACCGCGCCGGCTTCCCGTGCCGCGGCAAACTCTTCCGGCTGCGTCAAGGTGCCGACACCGACGATTGCACCCGGCACGTGTTCGATCATCGCAGCGATGGCGGGAATGCCGTGCGGCGTGCGCAAGGTCACCTCGAGCACCCGGATGCCGCCTTCGACCAGCGCCTTTGCGAGCGGCACCGCGTGCGCCAGGTCATCGATCGCGATCACCGGGATCACCGGCGAGGAATGCATGATGTCGAGCAGGGTCATGATCGGCTGGCCTCCAGAGTTGCAGTCAGCGGCGGACAAGGGAGTCCTCGTCGGAATAGGCCTGCTCCTGCGGCACCGCGAGCGGGTTGTCCAGCTCCTGCGGCAGGTGCAGCGGCGGCGGCAGATCGAAGGTCGCGGCGCCCTGCTCGGCTTCGCTGACGCCGCCGCGGAACATCGCGAACAGTTCGCGTCCCATGCCGACATGGTTGGCCGACAGGTCCGCCGGTTCCATGCCGCGCGCGCTCCATTCATCCTCCGCCACCATCGCCTGCAGCACGCCGGCATTGGCGTCCACCCGGATCAGGTCGCCGCTGCGCACCCGTCCCAGCGCGCCGCCGGCCAGCACCTCCGGCGATACATGGATCGCCGCCGGCACCTTTCCCGATGCGCCGGACATGCGGCCATCCGTCACCAGCGCCACCCGCCGCCCCGCATCCTGCAGGCTGGCCAGCGCAGGCGTGAGCGCATGCAGTTCGGGCATGCCGTTGGCGCGCGGTCCCTGGTAGCGGACCACGGCGACGAAGTCACGGTCGAGCCGCCCGGCCTTGTACGCCTGCATCAGCTCTTCCTGTGAATTGAACACCAGCGCCGGCGCTTCCACCACCCGGTGCTCCGCCTTCACCGCGGAGACCTTTATCACCGCGCGGCCGAGGTTCCCCTGCAGCAGGCGCAGGCCGCCGTCCGGCGAGAACGGTTCCGCCGCCGGCCGCAGCACCTTGGCATCGCCGCTGGACTGCGCGGCCGGACGCCACACCACGCCATCGCCCTGCAGGAACGGTTCGCTGCAATGCGAGCGCAGCCCCTTGCCCATCACCGTCGTCACATCCTCGTGCAGCAGCCCGGCGTCGAGCAGTTCGCGGATCACGAAGCCGGTGCCGCCGGCCGCCTGGAAGTGGTTCACATCCGCTTCGCCGTTCGGATAGATGCGCGCTAGCAGCGGCACCACGGCCGACAGCGCATCGAAATCGTTCCAGTCGATCACCACGCCGGCGGCCTTCGCCATCGCCACCAGGTGCAGCGTATGGTTGGTGGAGCCGCCGGTGGCGAGCAGCGCGACGATCGCATTCACGATCGCTTTCTCGTCCACCACGTGGCCGATCGGAATGTAGGTCTTGCCCTGTGCGCTGATCTCCACCGCGCGCCGCGCGCCGGCGGCGGTCAGCGCGTCGCGCAGCGGCGTATTGGGCGTGATGAAGGCCGAGCCCGGCATGTGCAAGCCCATCACTTCCATCAGCATCTGGTTGCTGTTGGCGGTGCCGTAAAACGTGCAGGTGCCTGCGCCGTGATAGGACTGCGATTCGGATTCCAGCAACTCTTCGCGGCCGACCTTGCCCTGCGCGTAGAGCTGGCGGACCTTTGCCTTGTCGGAGTTGGAAATACCGGTGGTCATCGGCCCGGCGGGCAGGAACACGGCCGGAAGATGCCCGAAGTGCAGCGCGCCGATCAATAGTCCCGGCACGATCTTGTCGCATACGCCGAGGTAGACCGCCGCGTCGAACATGTTGTGCGACAGCGCGACCGCGGTCGCCATCGCGATCGTGTCGCGCGAAAACAGCGACAGCTCCATCCCGGGTTGCCCCTGGGTGACGCCGTCGCACATCGCCGGCACCCCGCCGGCGAACTGCGCAACGCCGCCGGCCGCGCGTACCGCCTCCCTGATCAGGCGCGGGAAGTGTTCGAAAGGCTGGTGCGCCGACAGCATGTCGTTGTACGCGGACACGATCGCCACCGACGGTGCCTTCTGCTCCTTCAGCTTGAGCTTGTCGTGCACGGGGAATGCGGCAAATCCGTGCGCCAGGTTGGTACAGGCCAGCGCGCCGCGCTGCACGCCCTGCAGCCGCGCGGCATCCAGCCGCGCGAGGTAGGCGGAGCGGTAAGGACGGCTGCGCCTGACCACGCGGTCAGTCACGGCAACCAGTGCGGGATGAAGAGACATAATGCGATCCTCGGGATTTTCTGTAATTTTACTACATCCACTCACCTGCCCGGTCTCGGCCCACATGGACGAAATGCGCGCCCTTGAGCGGCCGCAAAGCCGCGTTTTTGTAACTTGCGCGAGAGGCGACAGGAATTCCGATCATGAGATTTCGCAAGAAAAGGCGAGAATGATGGAATGGTTTGTAGTGAATTTACCAATATCTGTTGTATAGTTGACCCAATTGATCTTCCGGATGAACCGACCTTACTCTGGACAGCCAACCGACATGCACCGCCCGAGCCTGACCGAACTGCCCGCCTTCAAGGCGCTCTCTGCCCATCATGCGCAAGCCAGGGACTGGCAGATGCGTGCGCTCTTTGCGCAGCAACCGTCGCGCTTCGCGGACCTCTCGCTGGAAGCGGCCGGCCTCCTGCTCGACTATTCCAAGAACCGCGTAAACCCGGAGACGATGCAGCTGCTCGTCCAGCTCGCGCGTGAAAGCGGCCTGGAAGCAAAGCGCGCGGCAATGTTTGCCGGCGAAAAGATCAATGCCACCGAGCGCCGCGCCGTGCTGCATACCGCCTTGCGCCTGCCGCGCAACGCCTCGCTCGTGGTGGATGGACAGGACGTGGTGCCAGAGGTTCATGCGGTGCTGGACCGGATGAAGTCCTTCAGCGAACGCGTGCGCTCGGGCAGCTGGACCGGCTGCACTGGCGAACCGGTCACAGATGTCGTCAATATCGGCATCGGCGGGTCCGACCTCGGCCCCGAAATGGCTTGCCGCGCGCTGCGTACCTTCGCCCATCCGCGGCTGACGATGCATTTCGTTTCGAATGTCGACGGACACGACCTCGACGCGGTGCTGTCGAAGGTCAATCCCGGCACGACGCTCTTCATCATTGCATCGAAAACATTTACCACCCGGGAAACCATGATGAATGCGCAGTCGGCGCGCGCATGGTTCCTGCAGAAGCATGACGAGGCCGGGTTGCCGCGTCATTTCGTCGCGGTATCCACGAATACCGAAGCGGTCAGCGCTTTCGGCATCGATCCCGATAACATGTTCCCGTTCTGGGACTGGGTGGGCGGCCGTTATTCGGTGTGGTCCGCGATCGGGCTGCCGCTGGTGCTGGCGGTCGGCTTCGACGCCTTTTCCGAATTTCTCGCCGGCGCCCATGCAATGGACGCGCATTTTCTTGGCGCCCCGCTGGAGCGCAACATGCCGGTCATCCTCGGGATGCTGGGCGTCTGGTACCGCAATTTCTTCGACAGCGCCTCTGTCTCGATTGCCCCCTATCACCAGGATCTGAGCCAGTTCCCGGCCTACCTGCAGCAGCTTGAAATGGAAAGCAACGGCAAGCGGGTGACAAGCGGCGGCGCGCCGGTCGCGGTTGCCACTTGCCCGGTGGTATGGGGCGATGTCGGCACCAACGGCCAGCATGCCTACTTCCAGCTCTTGCACCAGGGAACTGACATCACGCCGGTCGATTTCATTGCCGCGCTCAGGCCGGCGCACGCGCTTGCCGGGCATCACGCAGTACTGCTCGCCAATTGTTTTGCGCAGGCCGAAGCTTTCATGCAGGGCAAGACGGCGGACGAAGTGCGCGCGGAAATGCGGGCGCAGAACGTCGCGGAAGACAGGATCGAAGCCCTGCTGCCGCACCGTGTATTCCCCGGGAACCGTCCGAGCAACATGCTCCTGATGGATGCGCTGAACCCGGCGACCCTGGGCGCGCTGATCGCGCTCTACGAGCACAAGACGTTCGTGCAGGGTGCGGTCTGGGACATCAACAGTTTCGATCAATGGGGCGTGGAACTGGGCAAGGTACTGGCGAAGAACATCGAAGCCGAACTGGCGGGCGGACCACGGCCGGACCGGCACGACGCCTCCACCAATGCACTGATCGAACGGGCGCGCGCCGCGCTGTCCGGATAACGCCGGCCGGAACCGTCGCCGGGCGGCACCATCGAAACGCTATCCGCGCCACGGCAATTGATTGCCCTGCCGCGGACAGGCGGCTACGGCCTTTTGTTGTTCATGCAAGGTTCCACCATGGCACTTTCCGATTTCGACCTGGTCCTGTTCGGCGGCGGCGGCGATCTCGCCATGCGCAAGCTGTTGCCTGCGCTCTACAACAGAGAGCGTTCGCGCGACATTCCGCAAGCGGCGCGCATTATTTGCGTCGGCCGCCATCCCTGGGACCGGGAAGAATTCCTGGGCGAAGTGGACCGCAACGCCAGGCCCAACACGGCTTCGGGCACGCCCGATCCTGCTGTATGGGACGCGTTCTGCGGGCGCATCGACTATGTTTCCGTCGACGCGGCCGATGCCGGAAGCTACCAGGCGCTGGCACAAGCGCTGCGCCCGTCCGGCGTGACACGGGTTTTCTACCTGGCGACGCCGCCCAGCCTGTTTGCCAAGATCTGCCACAACCTGTCCGAATGCGGCCTCGCCACGCCGGAGTCGCGCGTGGTGCTGGAGAAACCGCTGGGACGCGACCTGGCCAGCGCCAAGCAGATCAATGCGGAAGTCGGCCGGGTGTTTTCGGAATCGCAAATCTTCCGCATCGACCACTACCTTGGAAAGGAAACGGTGCAGAACCTGCTGGCGCTGCGCTTTGGCAATGTGCTGTTCGAACCGTTGTGGCGGCGCGAATGGATCTCCGACGTGCAGATCACGATCGCGGAAGAACTCGGGGTCGGCAACCGCATGGATTATTACGAGACGGCCGGCGCGCTGCGCGACATGCTGCAGAACCATCTGCTGCAGCTCCTGTGCATCGTCGCGATGGAGCCGCCGGTGTCGGCCACACCGGACGCGGTGCGCGATGAAAAGCTCAAGGTGCTGCGCTCGCTCAAGCGTTTCACCCCCCACCTGATCGCGCAGAACGTGGTGCGCGGCCAGTACCGTTCCGGCCATGTGAACGGCACGCCGGTGCCGGGCTATCGCAAGGAACAGGACGCCAACCCGAATTCCCGCACCGAGACCTATGTCGCGCTGAAGGCGGAGATCGATACCTGGCGCTGGGCCGGCGTCCCCTTCTACCTGCGCACCGGCAAGCGCATGGCCGACCAGCTGGCGGAAATCGTCGTCCGCTTCAAGACCATCCCGCACTCCATCTTCGCCCAGCCCCACCGCAGCTTCCAGGCCAACAGCCTGCTCATCCGCCTGCAGCCCGACGAAGGCCTGCAGCTGAACCTGATGGCGAAGACGCCGGGCGACAACATGCGGCTGCGCCCGGTCGAGCTGGAACTCGACTTCCGCGAAACCTTCAAGATGCCGCGCATGGATGCGTACGAGCGGCTGTTGCTGGACGTGCTGCGCGGCCAGCTCACCCTGTTCATGCGCAGCGATGAACTGGAAGCGGCCTGGGAATGGGTGGAACCCATCCTCGACTACTGGGAACAGGAAGGCGACGAGCCCATGCCCTACACTGCCGGCACCTGGGGCCCGGCCGCCGCCAGCGCCCTGATCGGGCGCGACGGTTTACAATGGCGCGAAGAAGCCCTGCCGGAAGAGTGATCCGGCCATCTTTCGCCCACCATCCATGCTGCTCGACTCCATCAGAACCCAGCTCGACACGCTGTCCAAATCGGAAAAAAAGGTCGCCATCGCGGTCCTGAAGAACCCCGACCTGGCGGTGTCGGGCAATATCACGGCGCTGGCGAAGAATGCGCAGGTGTCCGAGCCGACGGTGGTGCGCTTCTGCCGCGCGCTGGGCTGCGACGGCTGGCATGAATTCAAGCTCAAGCTGGCGCAGACGCTGGCGCTGGCGCTGCCCAAGGGCGACGAATCGCCGCTGCAGGATGACCTGGCGGCGGACCTGGTGAACAAGATCTGCAGCCGCTCGATCAACACCCTGCTCGACCTGCGCAACAACCTGCAGCCGGCGGCGATCGAAAAGGCGCTGGAAGTGCTGGCGCGCGCATCCAAGATCGAATTCTGGGGCCAGGGCACCTCCGGCATCGTTGCCGCCGACGCGCAGCACAAATTTTTCCGCTCAGGCGTGCACACGGTCGCCTATGCCGACCCGCACATCCACGCGATTTCCGCCGCGCTGCTGACCAAGGGCGACGCGGTGGTCGCGATTTCCCAGCGCGGCAACAGCACCGCGCTGCTGCACAGCGTGCAGCTGGCGCGCAAGGTCGGCGCCGACGTCATCGCGCTCACGCCGAGCGGCACGCCGCTGGCCGACGAGGCAACGGTGCTGGTGCCGATCGACCTGAGCTTCAACATCGACCCGTACACGCCGATCTCGGCGCGCCTGGCGCACCTGGTGGTGATCGACATCCTCGCGGTCGGCCTCGCGCTCAAGCGCGGGCCGGAATTCCGCAAGAAGATGCAAAACGCGCAAAAGGCGCTGCAGAAACTCGACATGCAGTTCGATTCCTTCCTCCGGCACCCGCCCAAGCTTTGACCGCCTGTTTCCAGTCAGGCAAGCGGCCTGGTTTCCAAACCGGCCATCGCTGATCCAGCTCACACTTTCCAACCGGCGATCCGGTTATGATCTAGGTTTTTGCCGCCTTTGGCCTTGTCATTTATGAACCAGCTCGAACAACTCAAGCAGTACACCACGATCGTCGCCGACACCGGCGACTTCCAGGCGATGAAGGCGTTCGCGCCGCAGGACGCCACTACCAACCCGTCGCTGATCCTGAAGGCGGTGCAGAAGGATGAATACAAGCCGCTGCTGGAAAAGGCTGTACGCGACAACGTGCGCCTGCCGACCGGCGAGGTGATCGACCGCCTGCTGGTCGCCTTCGGCCTGGAGATCCTGAAGCTCATTCCCGGTCGCGTGTCGACCGAGACCGACGCCCGCCTGTCCTTTGACACGGAGGGCACCGTCGCCAAGGGCCGCGCGCTGATCGCGCTGTACGAAGCCGCCGGCATTCCGCGTGAACGGGTGCTGATCAAGATCGCGTCCACCTGGGAAGGCATCCGTGCCGCCGAGGTGCTGGAACAGGAAGGCATCCGCTGCAACATGACGCTGCTGTTCGCGCTGCCGCAGGCGATCGCCTGCGCCGATGCGAAGGTGCAGCTGATCTCGCCCTTCGTCGGCCGCATCTACGACTGGTACAAGAAGTCCACCGGCCAGGAATATACCGGCGCCGACGACCCGGGCGTGCAATCCGTCAAGCGCATCTACGACTACTACCGCAAGTTCGGCTACAAGACCGAAGTGATGGGCGCAAGCTTCCGCAACACCTCGCAGATCACCGAACTGGCCGGTTGCGACCTGCTGACGATCAGCCCGGACCTGCTGCAGAAGCTGGCGGAGTCCGAAGCGCCGGTAACCCGCAAGCTGAGCGTGGAACAGGCGCAGGCAGCCGAGCTGCAGAAGCTGACGCTGGACGAGAAGGCATTCCGCCTGATGCTGAACGAAGATGCGATGGGCACCGAAAAGCTGGCCGAAGGCATCCGCCTGTTTTGCGCGGACGCGGTGAAGCTGGAGAAGATGGTGGAAGCGCTGCGCTGAACGCAGGCGGGACCAGGCGCTTCTGGCTCATTACCAGTCGTTCCCGCGCAGGCGGGAACCCATACGGAGCTTGCCGAACCAGGCTCACCATGGGTTCCCGCCTGCGCGGGGACGACGGGGAAAAGGAAGCGTTGATGCACGGTCCCGTCCCGCGCGGAGGCGCCGCAAGACGAAGGGTGAAGCGAGCGGCGCGAAAGCCGACGCTGAAGACCAGGTTGCCCTGCGGCAGATTTCGCTTCCTCGACTCATCCCGCGGTCTCCCTTACTTCACCGCCTCCATCACCGCCTGCGCCATCGCGACGGCATTGTCGTCGCCGGCATCGAGCAGGCCGCGCTGCACGCCGGCGCGGTTTGCCTCCGGCTGGTTCTGGCTGACCTTCCATTTGCCGATGCATTTCGTGATCGGTATTTCAATGCCGATGATCGCGCCCAGCATTTTTTCGATGTAATCCGCCGGCGCATCGCCCAGCTTCCATGGATTGGCTCGCCCCGCTTCATGCCGGTTGCTCAGCCGCTCCACCTGCGCGCGCAGCCATGCCTTGTCCTCGATCACGCGCAGCGGTCCGTACGCATGCACCGTCATGTAATTCCAGGTCGGCACCGCGCGGCCATCCTTTTCCTTGCCCGGATACCAGGACGGGCTGATGTAGCTGTGCGCCCCTTGGAACACGACCAGCGCGTCGACCTCATCCGAATGGTCCTTCCACACCGGATTGCCGCGTGCAACATGCGCGCGCAGGAGTCCGAACGGGCCGTCGCCCGCATCGAGCTCGAACGGGATGTGGTTCGCGTTGAGCGCGCCGGATGACAGCGTCACCAGCGTGCCGAACGGATGCGTGCGCATCAGCCCGTGCAGCATCTCGGTCCGCTTTTCTTCGAAATGGGATGGCAGGTACATGCGGCTCCTCTCCTTACAGCGGCGCTTCGATCACGATCTCGGATTTCAGGGAATTGGCGATGAAGCACTGGTCATGCGACGCGTGGTGGATGCGCGCGATGTCCTCGGCGCTTGGCTTGCGCTCGCCGCCGAACACGACCTGCGGCCGCAGCGTGATGCGGGTCATCGCCTCCCTGCCGTCGGCATTCTTTTCCATCACGCCGGATGCGCGGTCGACGTAGCTGTCAACCACGAAGCCGCGCTTCCCGGCGATCGCAAGGAAGAACAGCATGTGGCAGCTCGACGCGGCCGCCACCAGCGCCTCCTCGGGATCGACATTGGCCGCGACCGACATCGGCAACGGCACGATGGACGGCGACGACGAGGCCGGCACCTCGAGCCCGCCGTCGAAGCGCCATACATGGCCACGGCTGTAGCGGTTGTCGGTAAAGGCCTGGTCGCCCCTGCTCCAGGCGACGGTTGCGTCGTAAGCATGCATGCGGTTTCTCCCCAAGCAATCGGTGGTGATGGACGAGCTGAGCATATTCCGGTATTTGGCTTTTTTAAAGTACCAATAAATGGTATTTTTGAAATACCAATTTCCCATTCCCGCCCATGCACCTCGCCCAATCGCTTGCCACCCTCCGTTTCGATCCCTCGTCAAAGGCGCCGATGTTCAAGCAGCTTTACGAGGCGATCAAGCAGACCGTGCTCACAGGCAAGCTCGCGCCCGGAATGCAACTGCCGCCGACGCGCGAACTTGCCTCCCAGCTCGGCGTCTCGCGCCAGACAGTGCTCAACGCCTACGTGCAGCTGACCGCCGAAGGATACCTGTCCGGCACGGTAGGAAAAGGCACCTTCGTCAGCGCCCATCTCCCCCTTGCGCAGGAAACGCGCGCCGACGCTGCCGGGCAGAAGCCGCAGCTGCTGCGGCCGCTGTCCGCGCGCGGCCGTCACTTCACCGGGCCGCAGGCGGCCTTGAACATTCACGCGGGCAGCCTGCGCGCATTCCGGATCGGCATGCCCGGACTCGACGTGTTCCCGTTCGAGACCTGGGCGCGCCTGGAAGCGCGGCGCTGGCGGCGGCCGCCGCAGGAACTCGGATACGGCGACCCGGCCGGCTACCGGCCGCTGCGCGAGGCGCTGTGCGCCTACCTCGCCGCATCGCGCGGCGTGCACTGCGACCCCGACTGCATCATCATCACCTCCGGCTCCCAGCAGTCGCTGTATCTGCTGGCGACGCTGCTGCTCGGCCCTGGCGATGCGGCATGGGTGGAAGATCCCGGCTACCGTGGCATCAGCGCATCCCTGCGTGCCGCAGAAGTCGAAATCTGCCCGGTGCCGGTGGATGCGCAGGGCCTGCGCATCGACGCGGCAAAGGAAGCCTGCCCGCATGCGAAGATGGCCTACGTCACGCCTTCGCACCAGTTGCCGCTAGGGGTCACGATGAGCCTGCAGCGCCGCCTGGAACTGCTTGCATGGGCGCAGGCTGCGAGGGCGTGGATTGTGGAAGACGATTACGACAGCGAATACCGGTACACCGGGCCGCCGCTGGCGTCGCTGCAGAGCCTGGACCAGGCCGGCTGCGTGATCTACGTCGGCACGCTGTCGAAGGTGCTGTTCCCGGGACTGCGGCTCGGCTACCTGGTGCTGCCGGCCGGCCTGGTCGACGCCTTCGTGCAGGCGCGCGCGATCCTCGACCGCCAGGCGGCGATCGTGCCGCAGATCGTGCTGGCAGATTTCATCGTGGAAGGACATTTCAGCCGGCACATCAAGCGCACGCGGGAAGTGTATGCGGAGCGGCGCGCGGTGCTGCTGGAAGAAATCGGCCGGCAGCTGGGCGAACACCTGCGATGCGGCCCGGCCGACGCCGGCCTGCAATTGTCTGCCACGTTTCGCACGAAGCGCAGCGACCAGGCGGTGGCACGGATGGCGGCGGAACATGGGATCGAGCTGCGGCCGCTGTCGCAGTTTTATCTTCGGGAGCGGGACGCGCAGTCCGGCCTGGTGCTGGGCTTTGCATCGATCCCGGCGGAAGAGATCCGGCGCGGTGCGGCGGTACTGCGTGCCGTTCTTGAAAAGTGAAGGCGTGGTTCCGCCCGCGTGCGCGGTGCACCCGATGAACGGGTAGAGCCGGTGGGGCCGCCGAGGTGGGGCCCACCCGCCCTGCCATCCTCTACATTTGCTCTTCTAAGAAAAGAAATTGCCGTTGAAGGTGAGATAGCCGGCCAGGAAAAGCGCCAGCGCAATCAGAAACTGCTTCCAGAAATTCTTGTTCCACATGGTTGTTCCTTGTCTTAAATAACCTTGTCGCGGCGAAGCGCTGCAATTTGTTCGTCGGCATAGCCGAGGCCGTGCAGGACTTCCGCAGTGTGTTCGCCCAGCTCCGGGCCGAGCCATTTCGTCTCGCCGGGCGTCTCGGAAAACTTCGGGGTAATGGCGGGCAGCTTGATCGGCGTGCCGTCCTTGAACGCATGCTGTTCGAACATGTTCCTCGCGAGGAATTGCGGATCGGCCATCATGTCGCGCACCGAGTAGATTTTCCCCACCGGCACGTCGGCCGCCTTCAGGATCGTCAGCGCTTCGTCGATCGACTGCGTACGGCACCAGGCCTGGATGGCATCGTCGATTTCCTGCGCGCGCGCAACCCGGCCTTCGTTGCGCGCGATCTGCGGGTCGTTCGCCATGTCCTCGCGTCCGATGGCAAGCATCAGGCGCCGGAAGATCGCATCGCCGTTGCCCGCAATGACGATGTTCTCGCCCTCCCTGGTCGTATAGGTGTTCGAGGGCACGATGCCCGGCAGCGCGCCGCCGGTACGGCTGCGCACGACGCCGGCAAAGTCGTATTCCGGCACCAGCGACTCCATCATGTTGAACACCGCCTCGTACAGCGCGACGTCGACCATCTGCCCCTGCCCGGCGACGCATTCGCCGCCGCTCTTGCCGTTCCAGCGCCCGCCGGTCACGTCGCGGTGGCGCAGCGCCATCAGCGCGCCGATCACGCCATGCAGCGCCGCGAGCGAGTCGCCGATCGACACGCCGATGCGCACCGGCGGCCGGTCCGGGTGGCCGGACACGTAGCGCATGCCGCCCATCGACTCGCCGATCGCACCGAAGCCGGGCTGGTCCTTCATCGGCCCGCTCTGCCCGTAGCCCGACAGCCGGACCATGATGGTGGCGGGATTGATTTTCTTCAGGTCTTCGTAGCCGACGCCCCATTTCTCCAGCACGCCGGGCCGGTAGTTCTCGATGATGATGTCGGCCTCGAGCGCCAGCTTGCGCGCGATCTCCTGCGCGCGCGCATCCTTCATGTTGAGCGTGATGCTCTTCTTGTTGCGCGACTGCACATACCACCAGAGCGAGGTGCCGTCCTTCAGCACGCGCCACTGGCGGATCGGGTCGCCGCCGTCGGGCGCCTCCACCTTGATCACTTCCGCGCCGAACTCGGCCAGCATGCGCGAGCAGAACGGCCCCGCGATCAGCGTGCCGAGTTCCAGGACCTTGATGCCGGCCAGCGGGCCGGAGGATTTTTTTTCTGTCATGTTCCTCAAGTCGATAATTCCTGCAATTCCCATCCGATGTTCCGCCGTGCGCTCGCCTCGAAACGCGCAACCATCGACGGCGTGAAATACAGCGCAGGCCGGCCCAGGAAACGCCGCAGCACTGCCGCACGCCCCTGCCGGTAGGCCTGCTCCGGCACCCAGTCGTACTCGAGGCGGATCAGCTGCGCATAGCGATGGTACATCTCTTCCGGCGCGCCGAGGATGGCAAGATCGATGTCGAGGAACAGCGGCAGGTCGGGCACTTCCGGTGCGATTGCCTCATGCCGCTCGGTGGCGAGGATGCACTGCTCAACCGCCGGGATCAGCTCGCGGTCGAGACGCATGGCCTGCATGGCGTAGCGTGCGCTGCGCCGCTCGTTGTCGTGCTCGCGCGTGTTATAGACGACATCGTGGAACCAGATCGCAAGTTCGACGATTTCGGGACGATTGATGCGCGGCCGTTCGCTGTCGGCCAGGCGCAGCAGCGCCATCACGTGCGCCAGGTTGTGATAGGCGCGATGCGGCTCGCCGTAGTGGCGCAGCAGGGCGTCCCACGCGGCATCCGCCTGGGCGCGGTCGGACGCCAGGTGCGTCATCAGGGCTTGCCACCGCGCGCGTAACCAGCTCTGGTTTTCCGCGGTGTGGACAAACATTGCGCTAGGTGGATCTGCGGTCGAGCATGGCGCGGGCGATGGTGCCCGCATCCACGTACTCCAGTTCACCCCCCACCGGCACGCCGCGTGCCAGCCGGCTGACGCTCAGGCCGCGCGCCTTGAGAGTTTCGCTGATGTAATGCGCGGTCGCCTCGCCTTCATTGGTGAAGTTGGTCGCGAGCACGACCTCGGCGACCACGCCGTCGGTTGCGCGCGCGACCAGCTTTTCGAGGTGGATGTCCTTAGGGCCGATGCCGTCCAGCGGCGACAGGCGACCCATCAGCACGAAGTACAGTCCCTTGTAGGTCAGGGTCTGCTCGATCATCAGCTGGTCGGCGGGTGTCTCCACCACGCACAGCAGGCTGGCGTCGCGCTCGCCGTCCTGGCAGGTTTCGCACACCTCGTGCTCGGTAAAGGTATTGCACCTGGCGCAGTGATGGATGCGTTCCACCGCCTGCGACAATGCGCGGCCGAGCAGCGCCGCCCCTTCCCGGTCGTGCTGCATCATGTGGTAAGCGATGCGCTGCGCCGACTTGGGCCCGACGCCGGGCAGGCGGCGCAGCGCCTCCGTCAGGAAATCGAGACTGGAAGGTGATTTCACAAATGTGCTGTGCGAATGGAAGCGGTCAGAACGGCATCTTGAAGCCCGGCGGCAGCGGCAGGCCGGCCGTCATGCCGGCCATCTTTTCCTGCGACGTGGCTTCCGCCTTGCGCACCGCATCGTTGAACGCCGCCGCGACCAGGTCTTCCAGCATGTCCTTGTCGTCGCCCAGCAGCGACGGATCGATGGCGACGCGCTTGACGTCATACTTGCAGGTCATCACGACCTTCACCAGTCCGGCGCCGGACTGGCCTTCGACTTCGATCGATGCAAGCTGTTCCTGCATCTTCTTCATGTTGTCCTGCATTTGTTGGGCTTGCTTCATCAGCCCTGCGAGTTGGCCCTTCATCATGGTTTATTGCTCCTTGTTCAGATGGGTTTGATCGATCCCGGCACGATGGTGGCGCCGAATTCGCGCATCATTGCCTGCACGAAGGGATCGCGTTGGAGGTTTTCTTCCGCCTGGCGCTGGCGCGCCTCGCGTTCGGCGGTGGCCGCCGCATTGGCGGTCTGTTCGACCGCGCCGATCTCGGTCGTGACGCGCACCGTCTTGCCGAAGTGTTCCGTCAGCGCGCCTGCGAGCTTGTCGACCGCGCCCGCGGAGCGCAGCGTGTCGAGCGGAATCCGCAGGTGGACGGAAACAGCGGCGCCACTGTCGTCGCACTGCAGCAGTTCGCTTTGCTGCGCGAGCTGCTGCACCACGCCGCGCAGCGGCAGGGCTGCCGCCAGCGCCGGCCAGTTGCCATCCCAGTTCAGCGACGGCACCGGCGTCGGCGGCAAGGCCTTGGCCCTCGGCGCGGCAGGTTCCGCCCGTTGTGCGGCAACCGGCGGTTCTTCGATGACCGCGGTATCGCCTAGGGCATCGGCGGCAGGTTGGAATTCAGTTTTTTTTTGAGCCGCCGCCGGTGGAGCGGAGTCGAAATCGCCCCATTCGGGTGCGGGCGGCGGCGGGTTGTCTTCCCACGGCGGCACCGACTCTGCGGCGGGCTGCGGTACCGCCGCTACCGCAGCTACCGCAGCGGGGGCCGGCGCGGGGCGCGCGGCCGGCATCGCAACAGGTGCCTTGCCGGCATTGCGGGCGGCTTCGAGCGCGGCCCGGGCGGGACTCAATGCTCCTGCGGGACGGGCCGGGGCGGGACTTCCCGGCGCCGCCTGCGGCACGGCTGCCGGCCTGGCCGGGGCCGGCGCAGCAAGCGCTGCCGGCGCAGGCGCGGCCGGCTTCGCTTCCGCGCCGCCGATGCCAGGCCGGAACGCCAGCATGCGCAGCAGCGTCATCGAGAAACCGGCATATTCGTCCGGCGCAAGCCCCAGTTCATTGCGGCCATGCACGGCGATCTGGTAGAACAGCTGCACTTCCTCGGCGTCGAACGAGCCGGCAAGGCGCAGGATGTGCTCGCGCTCGGGCACGTCATCCGGCAATGCCGCCGGGACAGCCTGCGCCAGCGCAATGCGGTGCAGCAGCGTGCCGAGGTCCTGCAGGGCCGCGCTGTAGGACAGGCTGCGGGTGGCCATCTCGTCGGCCACCGCCAGCAGCCCGGCGCCATCCTTGGCCGCCAGCGCGTCCAGCACACGCACCAGGTAAGACTGGTCGAGCGCACCGAGCATGCCCTGCACTGCTTCCAGCGTGACCTTCCCCGCCGCGTACGCGATTGCCTGGTCGGTCAGCGACAGCGCGTCGCGCATCGAACCGTGCGCGCCCTGCGCGAGCAGGCGCAATGCCGGCGGGTCGAAACTGATGCCCTCCTGCCCGAGAATGTTTTCGAGGTGGCCGACTATATGGCCGGGCGGCATCTGCTTCAGGTTGAACTGCAGGCAGCGCGACAGCACGGTGACCGGAATCTTTTGCGGGTCGGTGGTCGCGAGGATGAACTTCACATGCTCCGGCGGTTCTTCCAGCGTCTTGAGCATGGAATTGAACGCATGGTTGGTGAGCATGTGGACTTCGTCGATCATGTAGACCTTGAAGCGGGCATTCGACGGCGCGTAGATCGCCTGCTCCAGCAACTGCGCCATTTCATCGACGCCGCGGTTGGAGGCGGCATCCATCTCGATGTAATCGACAAAGCGCCCGCCGTCGATCGCAGTGCACGCCTCGCAGCTGCCGCAGGGCTTGGCGGTAATCCCGGTTTCGCAATTGAGGGACTTGGCGAGGATGCGCGACAGCGTGGTCTTGCCGACGCCGCGGGTGCCGGTAAACAAATAGGCGTGGTGCAGCCGCTGCTGGTCCAGTGCATGCGTGAGCGCCCGCACGACGTGCTCCTGCCCGACGAGCGTTTCGAAGCTCTTCGGACGATATTTGCGGGCGAGGACTTGATAAGACATGGTTGCACCAGCTGTTGGTCACAGGTCGCATTTTACCTGACCTGTTGCAAGTTATAGACGCGGATTGCAGGTTTCAGGCGATCCGGCCGGCGCATTCACGCGGCAAGGCGCACCCATGCGAAGGATCAATGAAACAGGGAAAATGCGGGCGCAGACATGCGCTGCAAAAAAAGGGGGAAGACGAAGGAGGAAGACGAAAGAGGCGAGCCTTGTCTACGGCACTTGCGGGAAATGGCTGTGGCTGCTTCGTTCCCGACCTGACCAGGTTGACCATGCCGCAATGCGCAGGGGCCCGCCGAGCGTGATTTTACCAGCAAAGAATGGTTCGCGCCCCGGTATTTCACAGCTTTCCGAAAAACAAGGGTGCGCGCCTGCCAGGCTGTGTTTGACAAGCGTAGCGAGCAGGCCGGAATGGTGTCGAGTAGCGCATGCGTACACGAGGGACGCAGAGCAACACAGGCGCCAATCCGGTTCGCGCAGCAGCCTGGCAAACACAGCCTAGATGCCGAGTTCCTGCCAGATGCGGTCGACTTTCGCCTTGACCTCCTCCGTCATCGTGATGGCGGTGCCCCACTCGCGGTTGGTTTCCCCCGGCCATTTGTTGGTCGCATCGATGCCCATCTTGCTGCCCAGCCCGCTGACCGGCGATGCGAAGTCGAGGTAATCGATCGGCGTGTTATCCACCAGCGTGGTATCGCGCGACGGATCAACCCGGGTGGTGAGCGCCCAGATCACTTCCTTCCAGTCGCGCACGTCCACATCCTCGTCCACCACGACGATGAACTTCGTATACATGAACTGCCGCAGGAAGCTCCACACGCCGAACATCACCCGCTTCGCATGGCCGGGATAGGACTTCCTCATCTGCACCAGCGCCATGCGGTAGCTGCAGCCCTCGGGCGGCAGGTAGAAGTCAGTGATTTCAGGGAACTGCTTCTGCAACAGCGGAATGAACACTTCGTTCAGCGCCACCCCCAGCACCGCGGGCTCGTCCGGCGGCTTGCCTGTATACGTGGAGTGGTAGATCGGATCGCGGCGCATCGTGATGCGGTCGATGGTAAATACCGGGAACCAGTCCTGCTCGTTGTAATAGCCGGTATGGTCGCCATACGGGCCCTCCAGCGCGTGCTCGTAACCGCTCGGGTGCGACTCGTCCGGGTAGATATGCCCTTCCAGTACGATCTCGGCGGACGCCGGCACGCGCAATTCGCTGCCGATCGCCTTGACCAGCTCGGTCCGGCTGCCGCGCAGCAGGCCGGCGAACTGGTATTCCGACAGGGTATCCGGCACCGGCGTCACTGCGCCGAGGATGGTCGCGGGATCGGCGCCGAGCGCGACCGCGATCGGGTACGGCTGGCCGCGGTGGACGATGCCGTGCTCGCGGAAATCCAGCGCGCCGCCGCGGTGCGCGAGCCAGCGCATGATCACCTTGTTGCGACCGATGACCTGCTGCCGGTAGATACCCAGGTTCTGCCGCTTCTTGTGCGGCCCCTTGGTCACCACCAGCCCCCAGGTGATCAGAGGTGCGACGTCGCCCGGCCAGCAATGCTGGATCGGCAGCCTGGCCAGGTCGACGTCATTGCCTTCCCAGACCACGTCCTGGCAAGGCGCGGAGCGGTGCTCCTTGGGCGCCATGTCCCACAGTGACTTCACCATCGAACCGAGGCCCAGCACATCCTTGAATCCCTTCGGCGGCTCCGGCTCCTTCAGCGTCGCGAGGAGATGACCGATCTTGCGCAGCTCGCCCAGGTCCTCCGCGCCCATCCCCAGCGCCACCCGGCGCGGCGTGCCGAACAGGTTGGCGAGCACCGGCATGTCATGCCCGGCAGGCTTGTCGAAAATCAGTGCCGGACCGCCGGCGCGCAAGGTGCGGTCGCAGATTTCGGTCATCTCAAGATACGGCGAAACCGGAACTTGTACATGTTTTAATTCGCCCAGCCGTTGGAGCTGAGAAATAAAATCCCGCAGATCGGAATATTCCATGATTTTTCACAAAGATAGAGAGCGGCTTCTGTTTTTAAAATGCAAGCCCAAGTCGTTGATTTTATTAGCTTAGTGTTGCAACGCAGCGAAAAATCAAGATTCAAAAGTAATAAAGAGCTGAATTGTTAGTATTGACTCGATATAAACAGCCCCCTAAAATTCGCCCAACTTGATGAGGAAGCGGGCCGGGGAACGATGGCTGCGCATCGAGATTCCTCATCACTCACGGGGTTCGGGGCCCCATATGACATTTTAAGGAGTGTTTTCAAAAGGCGTCTGCCTTCCGCCCCGAAAAAAGTTGCTTGCCGCTGCACCGGCGCCAGGATGCCGACAGTTCTGTGCAAGCAATTCCGACCGTCCGACGATTGCGCCGCGCGCGACCGCAGACGATGTAACTGATTCACGGCAAGCACAAGGATCTACAAGGCTTTGTAGTGGGTTCTTCGCGTGCCGCGACGATTCAGGAGGTTCAATGTTAAATCGATTCATCCGGGTGACGTCTGACTTCACCCGCCAGAAAGCCAGCCAGTCGGCCGCTTGGGTGGTATTCGCCCGCGACACCGTCAGCGGCTTCATCAAGACCGCGCACCATACGCTGATGGTTCTCGGCATCATCGCGATCGCAGCGCTGGGCCTGATGTTCGTGAAGCCGGAAGTCACCGACTACCTGAAGCAAGTCTCGCCGTTTGCGGAAGCGGAAACCGAAGAGGAAGACCTGCCGCCGCTGGCCAACCTGATGGATGCGCCGGCGCAGGCAGCGCTCAGGGAAACGGCTGCCGCAAAGGCCGACACCGCGGCACGGACCGAGGAGAAGGGTGCGGAGGGCAACACCCGCCAGCAGCAGTGGGTCACCAGCTGGCTGGCCAGGCGCTACCGCGTGGCCGCCGACGCGACCGACATGCTGGTCTCCGCCGCCTACCTGACGGCCCAGGAAATCAAGCTCGATCCGCTACTGATCCTGTCGGTGATGGCAATCGAATCCGGCTTTAATCCGTTCGCGGAAAGCCCGATGGGCGCCCAGGGGCTGATGCAGGTGATGTCCAAGGTGCACCGCGACAAGTTCGAGGACCTGGGCGGCATGAAGGCAGCGCTCAATCCGATCGCCAACATCAAGGTCGGCTCGCTGATCCTGAAGGATTACGTGACACGCGGCGGTTCGGTCGAAGCAGGCCTGAAGCTGTATGTCGGCGCCGGCGCCTTCGATTCGGATTCCGGCTATGGCGCGCGGGTGCTGGCGGAATACCAGCGCCTGAAGGAAGTTGCGATGGGCAAGAAAGTGCCGGTCTACTCGACGTCGGCCAAGCGCCAGCCTGAGCGCAAGACCGATACCGCGGAATCCGCGTCCGCCCCCGCCACCGTCTCCTCGCAGCCACTGGCGCAGGCGGACCATCCCGCCGACGCGCTGTAGTTCTCCCCCGCATCCGTATCCCGACCGCCGGCCTCCCCAGGGCCGGCGGCTTCACGATTCTCCCGCCACTGGGCCGCCCGTCTCGGCGGCCCGGGTCTCAGCAACTGCCCCCCCTTACCCCCTCACTTCTATCAGGCTTGTCTGTAGGAATTACTGCATTTGCAGTATTGTCCGCCTATCCCTAAGTCAACAAAAATGACGGCAATGTAAACAACTGTTTATCAGCCTAGGGAGACCCAATGACGACAAGCGCCGCAAGCAATGGAAACAGCAAGAGCACGAACGGCAAGAGCACCAGCAGCAAGAGCAGCGAGGCTGCCAGCGGCGATGAAACCAGGAATAAATCCAAATCCACTACCGAGAAGGAATCGACCCGGCTCCTGATCGCACTCGCAGCCGGGGTCGCCGCCACCATCTGCGTGATCGCAGTGCTGGTCCCGCTCATCTCCAACTCCTCCTTCCCGTCGAAGCTCGAAGACCTGAAAACGGAAACGAAGACGATGCGCGCGGAAGTCAGCACCTCGAACGCGGACCTGAAAAAGGAACTCGATACGCTCAAGAATGAATTGAACAATGCCAGGAACGATCTTGCTGCGCTCAAGGGCGGCTTGCAAGACGTGGACAACAAGCTGTCGAAACTGGAAGGCTATATCCAGGGGAAGGGGAAATAGCACAATAAAGCCGGCAGACTTCCCGCCTCCGCATAGCCCATAAAAAACCCTGCACACCGCGTTGCAGGGTTTTTCTTCTTCCGGCCTTGACCGGCCTTGCACCGCGGCCGCGCTCAGCGGCGCACGGCGAAGAAACGCTCGAGCCGGGCCACCGCTTCATGCAGGTTTTCCAGCGAGGTGGCATAGGACAGCCGGATGTACTGACGCGCGGCATGCGGGCCGAAATCGAGCCCGGGCACCAGCACCACGCCCGCCTCGTTCAGCATCGCGATGGTCAGCTGGTCCGCGTCGTCCGACAGCGCCGAGCAATCCGCATATACATAGAACGCGCCATCCGGCATCACCGGCACCTTGAAGCCCAGCTGGCGCAGCGCCGGCACGATGTAGTCGCGGCGGCGCTTGAATTCCGCCTTGCGCTGTTCATAGATTGCGATCGCCTCCGGCGAAAAGCAGGCGACGCCGGCATGCTGCGCGACGCTCGATGCGCAGATGAACAGGTTCTGCGCCAGCTTTTCCACCTGCGGCACCAGGAACTCGGGCACCACCAGCCATCCCAGGCGCCACCCTGTCATGTTGAAGTACTTGGAAAAGCTGTTGATGACAACCACATCCTCGCCCAGCGACAGCGCAGAGAACGGCTCCTCGTCGTAGGTCAGGCCCTGGTAGATTTCGTCGACGATGGTAAAGCCGCCCTTTTCCCGCACCGTGGCGACGATCTTCGCCAATTCCGCATGCGCGATGGAGGTGCCTGTGGGGTTCGACGGCGAGGCCAGCAGCACACCGCGCGTCTGCGCCGTCCAGTGTTCGCGCACCATCGCGTCGGACAGCTGAAAGCGCTGCTCCGGTCCGCTGGCGATCAGTCTGGCATTGCCATCGAAGGCGGCGACGAAATGACGATTGCAGGGATAGGACGGATCGGGCATCAGCACTTCCGCCCCCTTGTCCACCAGCGCCGCGCAGGCCAGCAGCAGCGCGGCCGACGCGCCGGCGGTCACGATGATCCGCGAGGGCGCAACCGTCAGCCCGTAGACCCGCTGGTAATGCGCGGCGATTGCTTCGCGCAGCGCCGGGATGCCGAGCGCGGACGTGTATTGCAGCCTGCCGTCCTGCATGGCGCGTGCCGCGGCTTCGATGACCGGCGGCGCGGCGGTGAAGTCGGGCTCGCCAATGCCCATGTGGATGATGGAGCGGCCCTGCCGCTCAAGTTCTGCCGCCATCTTCGCCAGCTCCATCACGTGGAAGGGCGCGATATTGGCAAGACGGGAAGCCAGGACAGGATTCATCGGTCGATCGTTATGGTTGCATGGCGGCCGCGCCGCAGGTTATGCCGGGATCAGTGCTGCCCGCGCTTCCTGGCGTCCTCGACTTCGGTCACGCGCGCGGTGGCGGCATATTTGTCGAGCACGCCGTTGACGTACTTGTGGCCGTCGATCCCGCCGAAGGATTTGGTCAGTTCCACCGCTTCGTTGATGACCACCTTGTACGGGATCTCGATGTGGTTGGTGAGCTCGAAGGCGCCGATCAGCAGTGCCGCGTGCTCGACCGGCGACAGCTGGTCGATCGGCCGGTCGATCAGCGGCGCGAGGCCTTCGCGCAGCTTGCCTGCCTGCTTGATCGTACCGTGCAGCAAGGTATCGAAATGCGCCGCATCGGCCTTGTTGAAACCATGCGCCTCGCGGATGTGCGCGTCGATCGCGCCGGCGTCTTCATTGTTCAGCAGCCACTGGTACAGGCCTTGCAGCGCAAATTCGCGCGCGCGATGGCGCGGCGTGCGGTTCTTGTTCGGATTGGCGTGGATCGTCTTCTGCGTCATTGCTTACTCTTCCTCGGTGGCTTCGGCGAGTTCTTCCAGAGCAATCGCGAGGTTCGTCATCTCGACCGCGACGCGGGCCGCATCCGCGCCCTTTTCCGCCATGCGCGCTTCCGCCTGCTCATCGGTGTCGGTGGTCAGCACGGCATTGGCGATCGGAATGCCGAAGTCCAGGCCGACGCGGGTGATGCCGGCACCGGACTCGTTGGATACCAGCTCGAAGTGATAGGTCTCGCCGCGTATGACCGCGCCGATCGCGATCAGTGCGTCGAACTGCTGGGTTTCCGCCATCTTCTGCAGGGCCAGCGGGATTTCCAGTGCGCCGGGGACGGTGACATGCAACACGTCTTCATCGGCAACGCCGAGGCGCTTCAGCTCGGCCAGGCAGGAAGACAGCAGGCCGTGGCAAACGTCCTCATTGAAACGGGCCTGCACGATGCCGATACGCAGGCCTTCGCCGCTCAAGTTCGTTTCGTAAGTTCCTACGGTCATTGTGTTTCCTTCATGCGCGACTGCGCTCATTGGTATTGGAAAGGCACGCCGCCCCGCGCAACGGGGCAACACACGCTATTGTTCGGTACAGGCGTCCGCGCCGCGGCAAGCGCGCGGTCCGCCTCAGCTTTCCGGCTTGGCCTGGTATCCGGTGACTTCGAGGTCGAAACCGGTCATCGACGGCATCTTGCGCGGACTGGCGAGCAGCTTCATCTTGCCCACGCCGAGATCCTTCAGGATCTGCGCGCCGATGCCGTAGGTCCGCAGATCCATGCGCGAGCCGCGCGGTTGCGGTTTCTGCTCCGGTTTCACCAGCGCTTCGAACTGCGCGAACATCTGCTCGGCCGACTCTTCGCAATTGAGCAGCACCATCACGCCGCGCTCGGATGCCTTGAGCGCCGCCATCGCGGAGGCAATGTTCCAGGAATGGGTCGTGGCCTGCGTTTCCAGCAAGTCGAGGATAGAGACCGGCTGGTGCACGCGCACCAGCGCTTCCTGGTCCGGCTGGATATCGCCATGTACCAGCGCAAGGTGTGCGCCGCCGCTCGGCTTGTCGCGGTACGCGATGGTCTTGAACGGTCCGTGCACGGTGTGCATGGTGCGCTCGGCGATGCGCTCGACGATGCTTTCGTTCCGGCTGCGGTAATGGATCAGGTCGGCAATGGTGCCGATCTTCAGGCCGTGCTCCTGCGCGAACTCGATCAGGTCGGGCAGCCGGGCCATCGTGCCGTCATCCTTCATGATCTCGCAGATCACCGCCGCCGGCGTCAGGCCGGCCAGCTCGGCGAAGTCGCATCCGGCTTCGGTATGGCCGGCGCGCATCAGCACGCCGCCCTTCTGGGCTTTCAACGGGAAAATATGGCCGGGCTGCACGATGTCGGACGGCTTCGCGTTCCTCGCCACCGCCACCTGCACCGTCTTTGCGCGGTCCGCCGCGGAAATGCCGGTGGTCACGCCTTCCGCCGCCTCGATCGATACCGTGAAGTTGGTGCCGTAGGAGGTGCCATTACGGGTGGTCATCATTGGCAGGTTGAGCTGGTTGCAGCGCTCTTCCGTCAGCGTCAGGCAGATCAGGCCGCGGCCGAACTTGGCCATGAAGTTGATCGCTTCGGGGGTGACGAATTCGGCCGCCAGCACGAGGTCGCCCTCGTTTTCGCGGTCTTCCTCGTCGACCAGGATGACCATGCGACCGGCGCGCAGCTCGGCAATGATTTCTTGAGTTGTTGAAATAGCCATGACTTGAATCCTATGTAGCCCGCTATTTTAAAGGATTTGAGTGCTTTCCAACTTTCAAGTCTGAAACTAATCTACCTTCCGCGACGGCGGATTCACGCTTTCAGGCTCAGCATCCGCTCGACGTAACGCGCGATCAGGTCGATTTCGAGGTTCACCTTCGCCCCCGGCTTCAGGTGCTTGAGGGTGGTCACTTCCACCGTATGGGGAATCAGGTTGATCGAGAATTCGCAGCTGTTCGCGGTATCGTTCACCCGGTTCACCGTCAGCGACACACCGTTGACGACGATCGAGCCCTTGTAGGCGAGGTATTTGCCGAGTTCCTTCGGCGCCTCGATCACCAGTTCCATCGACTCGCCGACCGGCTCGAACTTGCGCACCGCGCCCAACCCGTCGACATGGCCGGAAACCAGGTGCCCGCCGAGGCGGTCGGCCAGCGTCAGCGCCTTTTCGAGGTTCACTTCTCCGGGCGCATCGAGCCCGGCGGTACGGTTCAGGCTCTCGCGCGAGACGTCGACGGCAAAGCCTTTATCGGTCTTGCTGACCACCGTCATGCAGGCGCCGTTCAGCGCAATCGAGTCGCCCAATGCGACATCCGCCATCGGCAGGCTGCCCGCATCGACGATCAGCTGCACGCCGGCGTCGGACTGGCTGCCCAGCGGGGTGATGGAAGTGATTTTGCCGATGGCGGCGACGATTCCTGTGAACATGGGGGTATCCGGTCAGACAAAACGAGCAAGGATACGCAAATCGGCGCCGATTTGCTTCACCTCGTGAAAAGATAATGCCTTCTTGCCATCCAGGCTGTCCAGCCGCGGCAGGTCGAACAGGCCGCGTGCGTCGCCCAGCAGGCTGGGCGCGAGGTAGAGCAGCAGTTCGTCCACGCAGCCCTCGCGGATCAGCGAGCCGTTCAGCTTTTCGCCCGCTTCCACGTGCAGTTCATTGATCTGGCGCCGTCCCAGCTCGAGCATCAGCGCCTCCAGGTCGACCTTGCCGGCGCCGTTCGGCAGCCGGATGATCTCGGCGCCGCGGTCGCGCAGGCGCGCTTCCTTTTCCGGGTCGGTCACCGCAGCGACGATCCATGTCCCACCGCCTTCCAGCACCCGGGCATCGGTGCTGATCTGCAGCCGGCTGTCGACCACGATGCGCTGCGGCTGGCGTGGCGTCTCGATTGCCCGTACGGTCAGTTGCGGATCGTCTTCCTGTACGGTCCCGATGCCGGTCAGGATCGCGCATGCGCGTGCGCGCCACCAGTGTCCGTCATTCCTTGCCTGCGCCGACGTGATCCATTGGCTGGCGCCATTGTGCAGCGCCGTCTTGCCGTCGAGGCTGGCCGCAGCTTTCATCCGCACCCAGGGCTTGCCGCTCTTCATGCGGGACATGAAGCCGATGTTCATTTCACGCGCCTGCTGCTCCAGCACGCCGCAGGCGACATCGATGCCGGCCGCCTGCAGCCTTGCCAGCCCCTGCCCCGCCACCAGCGGGTTCGGATCGCCGACCGCGGCCACCACCCGCGCGACCTGCGCCTTGACCAGCGCATCGGCGCAGGGCGGCGTGCGTCCGTAATGGCTGCATGGCTCCAGCGTCACGTACGCGGTCGCGCCGCGCACGTCCTTGCCGCGCGCCGCGGCATCCCGCAGGGCCTGGACTTCCGCATGCGCCTGCCCCGGCGGTTGCGTGCAGCCGGCGCCGATCACCTCGCCATCCTTGACAATCACACAGCCGACCCGCGGATTGGGCGTCGTCGTGAAAAACGCCTTCTCCGCCCATTCGAGGGCGAGTTGCATGGCCTGGTCGTCGCTGATGATATTCACCGGTTGTCCTGTTCCGTGTTGCCCGAGTGGCCCGAGTCACTAGCAAGTGCTTTTTTCGATTTCCGGGTTGCAGATGCGGGGGCGCCCGAGGAAGTTCAGCTTGATCTTCCTCACCTTGTCGTCGGACTGCAAGGTGAACGTCCCGAACTGCGTCCGGTAGGCGCTGGCATTGGTGCGCGTGCGCCCGGCGGCGTCATAAGCGAGATATTGTACTGTCGAATCCGTCAGCGCAGCCTTGATGCGCATGCCCTTGGGCAGCGGGCCATGCGAAAAGATCACGCGGTCGGCGTCATCGACCTTGCGGTTGCCGTTCCTGTCGACAAATACCATCCAGCCTTTGCTCCAGTCGCCGGTCTCGTCGCGCGGCACCAGGTCGACCCGCGTGCCGCGCCGCAGTGCTTCCGCGTGCGCCAGGTGAATCGCGGAAAAGAAGTCGTTCGCGGCCGCGGTAAGCCGGATATCGCGCAGGAAGCCGGCGGCGCCCGGGATGCCGATGGTGAGCAGGATCACGGCGATCGCAAGCACCACCAGCATTTCGAACAATGTGAATCCTGCCGCAGGTTTGCTCATGTCACGGCCAGCAATCCGGCGCGTCCGCCGTTTTCTCGCCAGTGCTCGACAGCGTCAGCTTGCCGCACAATGGATCGCGGAAGTGCCGGTCGACCATCTCGGTTCCCGGCTGCGCGATCAGGATCACGCAGTTCTGTATCGTCTCGTCCTCGCACGGCTCCGCCTTGATCTCATAGGCGCTCCTGGCCGGGCTTGTGCCGGAGAACCATTTGAACTTCTTTTCCTCGCCGTCAGTGGACGCGGACGAAAACCGGATATAGCTGTTGGTACGGGAATAATGCAGTTCCTCCTGCTGCAGCAGGGCATGGAGCGCGGCCCGCCCTTCCGCCCGCTTGCCCTTGCGCACCGATTCCATGTAGGACGGATACGCCAGGCGCGCAAGAATCGCGACGATGGCGAGCGCGGCGAGCACCTGGATGTAGCTGAATCCGGATTCACTCCTAGTCCTCATCGCGCATCGCCTCCCAGTTCAGCACCTCGCGCCAGCCGGCACGCTTCAGCCGGTCGCCCTGCTTGCGAACAAGTGTTTGCAGCACAACCTGCGTTGTTTCCTTCCGGCCGAAACCGATCGCCGTCACGCGGTAGGCATATGCTGCCTGCCCCTGTCCTCGCTGCGGATGGCGCTGCCCTTGAGGCAGCCACTCGATCAGATAGGCGGGCGGGCGCGCGGCAGCGGCGGCGCTTCCCGTGCGCCCGGAAAAATGGCCGTAGGGCACTGCCGCACCGGCCGCCGCGACCAGCTTCCAGGCCGGCACTGCCCCCGGCGCGGACGGCTGGCACAAGCCGAGGCGCGGGTTCGACAGGCCGCGGCCGCAGCCCGCGACGAAGTTTTCCGCGTCGTCGATGCCGAACAGGCTGCTGCGTGGCGACGCCCCGATATCCGCTTCCGCATCCCGCAGCGCCGCTTCCGCCTCCTGCAGCGCAAGCTGGCGGTCGATATTGGCGCGCGACGCCTTTTCTTCCTGCACCGCGATCTGCGCCGCGGAAGCGCCGAGCATCGCGACCGCGAGCAGCATCAGCAGGCACACGATCAATGACGCGCCCTGCTGCCCGGGCGCCGGCAGCGGCGCATTCCCCTGCTGCATGCGTGCGCACCCCATCACTCGTCCCCGGGCGCATTGCGCAGGCGAATGGCGGCTGTAAACACCCGCCGCACGTTGTTTCTCACCCCTTTCGGCAGGTCCGAGACGAAAACCCGCACACCCGGATCGCGCGACGCGTACCGATCCGAATAGGCCTTGCCGAACAAGTCGAACCAGAGCGCGGACTTGTCCGCTGCGACCGGGTGCGCACCGCGGACCAGCAGCGCTACCCGCACGCCTGCCACCTTGCGCCACCAGCTCTTGCGCCGCAGTTCGGCCAACCGCTCGGCTGCGTTGCGCCCGCTCAGCGTCAGGGCGCCGTCCATCGCATCGATCGCGGACGCATTGACCACGGTATCCGGCGCACCATCGCCGTCGGCGTCAAGCGCATACAGCACCTGGAAAGACTCGACACCGCGCGCGATCGCCTGCGCCGTCCAGCCATCCTCGCCGCGGTACTTGCAGTACAGCTCGGGCTCGCCGCTGGAATCCGCGGCGACGTAAAAGATGCTCCAGCCGCGGTCGACGCCCGTCGCAGCCTTCGACCCCACGCCGAAACCGGCGCAATTGAGTACCGAGCCGTCGCCGTCATCGCTCACCCCGGCGCCGGAAAACCGGACGGCAAGAATGTCGCTGCCGTTGACGGATTTCGGCACCGGCGCGCTGATGCCTTCCGTTGTCGCCTTCAGGCTGCGCGCATCGATGCCCAGCACCCCCGCTTCGACGGCCGTCTCCCACGCGAGGTCCCAGTCCGACAATGCCGCCTGCCGCACGGTACGGCGGATGATATCGAGCGCATAGCGGCCGGTGTCAAGAACCAGCGCCCGGTCGGACTGCGTCACGTACGCCGTCTTGGCGGCGACCAGCAAGGCGGAAGCGGCAAGCACGACAAGCATGCCGATGGCCATCGACACCATCAGTTCGACCAGCGTCACGCCGGCGCGGCGTATCGCTGGCGGGCATCGGCGGCGGCGCATCCGCTAGCCCGCCACCAGCAGCGCCACGCTCGGCGCAAACGTGCCGTCGGCGTTCTTCAACAGGCGCCCGTCGGGATTCTTTCCCAGCCAGCCAAGCTTGATCACGAACGGCGAGCCGGCGCTCCCGGCACAATCCCAGCTGAGCGGCGTTCCCGGCTGGCCTGTCCATGCGTCTCCGCGGCAAATACGTATCCTGCCGTCCGGCAGCGCCGCCGCGATCCGCTGTTTCCATTCATAGATCTCGAACTCGGCAAACTCGCCCTCGCTGCAAGCCTGGTAGTAGCAAAGGCTTGCCGGCGCCGGCGGTTCGGCCCCGCGCGAAGATCGGTAGTCTAGGCTGCCGAGCAGGTCCGACGTGGCTGGCGCACGGGTTGCGGCAGCCTGCAGCGCGTCCGCAATATCAGCGCCGACCAGCAGCGCCATCGTGTGGTACGCCGACTGCTGCATGGTACGCATCGCCGCCAGCTGCATCCCTGCCGCGCCAATGACACCGATCGCCAGCAGGCAGATTGCAACCAGCACCTCGACCATCGAATAGCCCTTTTGCGCGGAGCGCAGGGTGCAGGCGCGCCGTCTCAGGCAGCGAACAAGCCGTGGCGCTTGAACTTCTATTGTCATATTGTTAACTATTTGGCCGAACAGAATCCGCTCCGGGCCGGAGCGGCGGGTTTCAGTTACTTCGAGGGAGTCTTGCGCTCGCGCCCGACTTCGGCGATCGCATCCTGGAATTCCGCCACGTCTTCAAAACTCTTGTACACCGACGCGAAGCGGATGTAGGCGATCTTGTCGAGCCGCTTCAGCTCGCGCATCACGAGTTCGCCGATCTGGCCGGAGACGACTTCGCGCGCGCCTGACGACAGCAGCTTCTCTTCGATACGGTGAATGGCGGCATCCACCGCTTCAGCCGAAACAGGGCGTTTGCGCAGCGCCAGCATCAGGCTGGCGCGAAGTTTGGCGGGGTCGAATTCGGCGCGGCTGCCGTTCTTCTTCACGATGACCGGCATCGACAGTTCGATCCGCTCATAGGTCGTGAAGCGCTTGTCGCAGTGCGCGCAGCGGCGGCGGCGGCGGATGGTATCCCCTTCCTCGGATACGCGGGTATCGATGACCTGGGTGTCGTCGTGATGGCAGAAGGGGCATTTCATGGGCAGTACCGTGCGTTTCGGTTAGTTCCGGCCGCGCCGGAAAGCATTGTCAATACTGCAATTTTGTTATCATTTTGCAAATTTCACCATCCCATATATATGGGATGGGCCTCCAAGTGTACCGCTCCAGAGCGCGACGCAAAACCCGCGTGGGTCAAGCAATGCGGGTTTTGCGCGCAGTCCGGGAATCAGGCGTAGACCGGGAAGGCGTCGGTCAGCTTCTTCACTTCCGCCTTCACGCGCTCGATGGTGGCCGCGTCATGCGGATTGTCGAGCACGTCGGCGAGCAGGTTGCCGACCTTGACCGCTTCCGATTCCTTGAAGCCGCGGGTGGTCATCGCCGGGCTGCCGAGGCGGATGCCGGAGGTGACAAAGGGCTTTTCCGGATCGTTCGGGATCGCGTTCTTGTTGCAGGTCATGTGGGCGGAGCCGAGGATCGCTTCCGCTTCCTTGCCGGTGATCTTCTTGGCACGCAGGTCGACCAGCATCACATGCGATTCGGTGCGACCGGACACGATGCGCAGGCCGCGCTCGATCAGCGTGCGCGCCAGCGCGTCGGCATTCTTCACCACCTGCTGCTGGTAAGCCTTGAACTCCGGCGACAGCGCTTCCTTGAAAGCGACCGCCTTGCCGGCGATCACGTGCATCAGCGGACCGCCCTGGATGCCCGGGAAGATCGCGGAATTGATCGCCTTCTCATGCTCGGCCTTCATCAGGATCACGCCGCCGCGCGGGCCGCGCAGCGACTTGTGGGTGGTCGAGGTGACGAAGTCGGCGTGCGGCACCGGATTCGGGTAGACGCCGGCGGCGATCAGGCCCGCATAGTGCGCCATGTCGACCATGAAGTAGGCGCCGACGTCCCTGGCGACCTTGGCGAAGCGTTCGAAATCGATGCGCAGCGAATACGCGGAAGCGCCGGCGATGATCATTTTCGGCTTCTTCTCGTGCGCCAGACGCTCCATCGCGTCGTAGTCGATCTCTTCCTTCTCGTTCAGTCCGTAGGACACCACGTTGAACCACTTGCCGGACATGTTGAGCGCCATGCCGTGGGTCAGGTGGCCGCCTTCGGCCAGGGACATGCCCATGATGGTGTCGCCCGGCTTGAGCATCGCGAAGAACACGCCCTGGTTGGCCTGCGAGCCGGAGTTCGGCTGCACGTTCGCCGCTTCGGCGCCGAACAGTTCCTTCAGGCGGTTGATCGCCAGGGTTTCGGCGATGTCAACGAATTCACAGCCGCCGTAGTAGCGCTTGCCCGGGTAGCCTTCCGCATACTTGTTGGTAAGCTGGGAACCCTGGGCTTCCATTACCGCCGGGGAGGTGTAATTCTCGGAGGCGATCAGCTCGATGTGATCCTGCTGACGCGTGTTTTCCTGCTGGATGGCGGACCAAAGTTCAGGGTCGACTTTAGCGATGGTGTGGTCTTTTGCGAACATGAAAAACTCCAATCGATCAAGGTGAAGCGGGGTTGCCTAAATCGAATGAGGGCCGATGGAAGAAGACAGGCAGCCTCAGTCGTGCATTCCATTTGGGCTGCCCAGGCGAACGGCTATGGATATCTCACGTTCCCCGGTGGATTTCCACCTTGTGCCGGATGCTGCGCCGGCTTTTCGCCAGTCACGTGAGACGAAATGGAGCTAGATTGTAAGATAGCCACCAGATTTCGGCAAGAACGCGGGATTAGTGCTTAAAGACCCTCGAATCCGTGCCGCGAGGCATAAATCAGCGGCCAGTGGAAGGCGCCTTTCGGCTACAATCTTGCCAATTCCGCATCCCTCTGAAAAAGGAGTCCATCATGATCGTCCTTGTTACCGGCGCAAGCTCCGGTTTCGGTGCCGAGATGGCACGCAAATTCGTCCGTACCGGCCACAAGGTGATCGCAACCGGCCGCCGCAAGGAACGCCTCGACGGCCTCGCGCAGGAGCTCGGCGACGCGCTGCTGGCGGTGGCGATGGATGTCAGCGACAAGGCCTCGATCCAGGCGGCGCTGGCCAGCCTGCCGGCCGGCTGGCAGGAAATCGATATCCTGGTCAACAATGCCGGCCTGGCGCTGGGCATCGAACCGGCGCAGCGGGCCTCCCTGGACGAGTGGGAAACCATGATCGACACCAACTGCAAGGGCCTGGTCACGATCACCCACATGCTCCTGCCGGGCATGGTCGCGCGCGGGCGCGGCACGGTGATCAACATCGGCTCGGTGGCCGGCGCCTACCCCTACCCGGGCGGAAATGTCTATGGCGCGACCAAGGCCTTCGTCGACCAGTTCACGATGAACCTGCGCGCCGACCTGGTCGGCACCGGCGTGCGCGCAACCAATATCGCGCCTGGCCTGTGCGGCGGCACCGAATTCTCCAACGTGCGCCTGAAGGACGACAGTGCCGCGGCCAAGGTCTACGAGGGAACCGTGCCGCTGACGGCGGTCGACATTGCCGACACTGCGTACTGGATCGCGACGCTGCCGGCGCACGTCAACATCAATTACATCGAGATGATGCCCACCTGCCAGGGCTTCGGCCCCTTCAACATCAAGCGGAACATCTGATGGCAGACCGAAGCACGCCCGTTCGCGGAGAACGGGCCGAATGAGCATGACTTCCGATTTCACCTGGACCGTGCGGGTCTACTATGAAGACACCGACGCCGGCGGCGTTGTCTTTTATGCAAACTACCTGAAGTTCTTTGAACGCGCGCGCACCGAGTGGCTGCGCGCGGCGGCGATCGAACAACATAATTTGTTACAAACGCATTGCGTCATGTTCGTGGTCAAAAGCACCGCGGTCGATTATCATGCCCCGGCGAAATTAGATGATGAACTGAAACTCTCGGTCATTGTCGAACGCCTGGGACGTGCCTCTGTGCAATTCATACAAGAAGCCTGGCGTGTCCGGGGAGCGGAGCGCGAACTGCTGGCGAGCGGTCGCATCAAGGTCGGCTGTGTCGACAGCCGGACCTTCCGTCCCGCCCCGATACCGGACGAAGTACTGGACCGGATAAAGAACACAGGATGAATTCCCTCGCATTCCGGCAGCCGGAACGGCAGGTATGCGGAGGCGAGAACAACTTGTCATCACCTCATCGAAACCAATGACCGTCACACAAGATCTGTCCTTCGTTGCCCTGATCAGCAACGCCTCGCTGCTGGTGCAGCTCGTCATGGCCCTGCTGCTGCTCGTGTCCATCATGAGCTGGACCTACATTTTCCGGAAGATGTTCGCGATCAAGAGCGCGCAGACCCAGACCGAGGATTTCGAGCGCGCCTTCTGGTCGGGCGGCAACCTGAACGTGCTGTACGAGGAAGCCACGTCCAACCGCCGCCGCAGCGGCGGCAAGAGCGGCGCGCTGGAGCGCATCTTCGAATCGGGCATGGGCGAATTCATCAAGGCCAAGGCCACCTTCGCCGGTAAAAACGCGGTCGACAATGGCAACATGATCGACGGCGCACGCCGCGCCATGCGCGCCGCCTACCAGCGCGAGATGGATGCGCTCGAATCCCACCTCGCCTTCCTCGCGTCGGTCGGCTCGGTGTCGCCGTATGTCGGCCTGTTCGGCACGGTCTGGGGCATCATGAACGCATTCCGCGGCCTGGCCAACGTGCAGCAGGCGACGCTGGCCTCGGTCGCGCCGGGCATCGCCGAAGCGCTGATCGCCACCGCGATCGGCCTGTTCGCGGCGATTCCGGCGGTGGTCGCGTACAACCGCTATTCGCATGACATCGACCGCCTCGCGATCCGCTTCGAAAGCTTCATCGAAGAGTTCTCCAACATCTTGCAACGGCAGGTCCGCTGATGGGCAACAGTTCCATGCGCGGGGGGCGCAGTCGCAAGTTCAAGTCCGAGATCAACGTCGTGCCGTACATCGACGTGATGCTCGTGCTGCTGGTGATCTTCATGGTCGCCGCGCCGCTGACCAACCCCGGGGTGATCAACCTGCCCACCGCGGCGAAATCGGCGCTGCCGCCGACCGAATACATCCAGATTTCGCTGAAGCCGGACACCAGCGCGACGATCGGCATCACCGGGAAGAAAACCGGCTCCGCGCGCGACGAGAAGGTAGGCGGGCGCGGCGCGCTGATGCAGAAACTGCGCGCGATGCATGAAGCCGATCCGGAACTGCCGGTGATGATCTCGGCCGACAAGGACATCAAATACGATGACGTGATCCAGGTGATTTCGGAAGCGAAGAAACTCGGGATCAATCGAGTGGGGCTGGCGACCAAGCAATGACAGAAGACGCAACACCGTACACCGTCCCCAAGGAACGCGGCAGCTGGCGCGCGCTCACGCTCGCGGCGCTGGTGCACCTGGCGCTGCTTGCGCTGCTGTGGATCGGCGTGCGCTGGCAGAACGAGACGCCGGCCACGATCGAGGCGGAAGTCTGGAATCCGGTGCCGCGCGAAGCGGCGCCGCTGCCGGAACCGCCCAAGCCCGAGCCGGAAGTGAAGCCGGAACCGAAGCCGGTGCCAAGGGAAGTGCCCAAGCCCAAGGTCGAGGAACCGCCGGTGGTCAAGCCGGACATCGCGCTGGCGCAGGAAAAGAAGCGCAAGGAAGAAGAGAAGAAGCGGCGCGAGGAAGAAGAGCGGCGCGAGAAGGAAAAGAAGAAAAAGCTCGAGGAAGAGCAGAAGCTCGCCAAGCTGGAAGAAGCCAAGCGCAAGGAAAAGGAAAAAGCCGATCAGGCGAAGAAGGAAGCGGAACAGAAGCGCCGCGAAGAGCAGTTGCTGGCGAAGATGCGCGAAGATGAAATGAAGCGTATTGCCGGCGGCGTGACGGGCACCGGCGGCAGCGGCGAAGCGGCCAGATCGCAGGGCGGCCGCGCCAGCGGCGACTACCTTGCGCGCATCGGCGCGAAGATCCGCTCGAACATCAACTTCATTCCGCCGGAAGGACTGCAAGGCAACCCGCCGGTAGAATACGAGGTGCGGCTGCTGCCGGACGGTTCCGTTGCCGGATTGCGAAAAGTCCGCTCTTCCGGCGTGACCGGATTCGACGAAGCGGTCGAGCGCGCGATCCAGCGCTCCCAGCCCTTCCCGCGTGACACCAACGGCACGGTGCCCTCGAGTTTCATCGGAAGCCACAGACCCAAGGACCAATAAGCGATCATGATAAAAAATTACTTTTTGCGTGGATGCGTTGTGATGTTTCTCGGCGTCGCCGGCGCGGCGCAGGCGCAGTTGCGGGTGGAGACCTACGGCGTCGGCGCCACCCAGATTCCGATCGCGATCGCCGGCTTCGCCGACGAGACCGCCGCTCCCCAGCAGGTGACGGCCGTCATCAAGGCCGACCTGGCGCGCAGCGGTTACTTCAAGATCATCGATACCGGCAACGTGATGTCGGAAACCACGCCGGTCAATTATGGCGAATGGAAAGGCCGCGGCGCCGACGCGCTGGTGATCGGCAGCGTGCAGCGCCTGGCCGACGGCCGCTATGACGTGCGCTACCGCCTGCTGGACACCATCAAGGCGGCCAACCTGTCCGGCTTCAGCCAGACCGCCGGCCCGGACCGGCTGCGCGTGGCGGCCCACAAGATCGCCGACGACATCTATGAAAAGCTGATCGGCGTGCGCGGCTCGTTCGCCACCCGCATCGCCTATGTCACCAAGTCCGGCCCCGAGTATCGCCTCGAGGTCGCGGACTCGGACGGCGAAGGCACACAGGTCGCGCTGCGCTCTAACGAACCGATCATCTCGCCGGCATGGTCGCCGGACGGCACCCGGGTCGCCTATGTCTCGTTCGAACAGAAAAAGCCGGTGGTCTACGTGCAGGACCTGACCAACCGCCAGCGCACGGTGATCGCCAACTACCGCGGCAGCAACTCCGCGCCCTCCTGGTCGCCGGACGGCACGAAACTCGCGCTGGCGCTGTCGCGCAACGGCTATACCCAGGTCTACACCGTGAATGCCGACGGCACCAACCTGCGCCAGCTGACCAACACCAACGGCATCGAAACCGAGCCGCAATTCTCCGCAGATGGCCAATCGATCTACTTCACCAGCGACCGCGGCGGCGGCCCGCAGATCTACCGCATGAGCGCCAGCGGCGGCGACGCGCAGCGCGTGACCTTCAACGGCAGCTACAACATCAGCCCGCGGGTGTCGCCGGACGGCAAGTCGCTGGCCTACATCTCGCGCCGCGAGGGGCGCTTCCAGCTGTATCTGCTCGATATCGCCAGCGGCCAGGAACTGCGCCTGTCGGACACGTCGCGCGACGAATCGCCGAGTTTCTCGCCGAACGGCAAATACATCATGTATGCGACCGAGTCGGGACGACGCGGATCGCTGGCGGTGGTATCGGTCGATGGCCGCGTGAAGCACCAGCTGACCACCCAGGCAGGGGACATCCGGGAACCAACCTGGGGCCCTTTCATGAAATAATATTGGTTTTTGGAAATCACACTCTACTTACTTGGGAGAACCTTTGATGCGCAACACTACTAAACTCGCACTCATCCTTGCCAGCGCTTTCACGCTTGCCGCCTGCGGCTCGTCGGTGAAGCTGGACGACAACGTCAAGGTCGAAGAGCGCGGCGCCACGCCGAACACCGCCGATGCCCGCACCGTGGGCACCGTCACCACCGGCACCGATCCGCTGAACGACCCGAAGGGCATCCTGGCCAAGCGCAGCGTGTACTTCGACTACGACAGCTTCATCGTCAAGGACGAGTTCAAGCCGGTCGTCGAAGCGCATGCGAAGTACCTGGGCTCCAACAAGGGCCGCAAGATCATCATCCAGGGCAACACCGACGAACGCGGCGGCCGCGAGTACAATCTGGCGCTGGGCCAGAAGCGCGCGGAAGCGGTGCGCAAGTCGCTGTCGCTGCTCGGCGTGCCCGATGCGCAGATGGAAGCTGTCTCCTTTGGCGAGGAAAAGCCGAAGGCAAACGGCAGCGATGAAGCCGCATGGGCCGAAAACCGCCGTGCCGACATCGCCTACCAGTAATGTGACCTTGACGTGCTTCGGATTCCGCAGCGCGTCCCTCGCCCCCTCCGCCGCGCCGGCGCAAGGGGGAAACCAAGGCGGGAACCGGCGTTCCCGCCACGTTCAAGAGCAATCATGAACAAGACCTTCAAATCCTCATTCGCGGCGGCCGTCCTGGCCGCGTTTTCTTTGGCCCCCCTGCAGTCGCAGGCGGCACTGTTCGAAGACGAGGAAGCGCGCAGGGCGATCCTCGACATCCGCGCCCGCCTCACCAACATGCAGAACGAGATCAATGCGAAGGCCGACAAGACCAACAACCTCGACCTGAACAACCAGAACGAGCAACTGCGCCAGGAAATCGCTCGCCTGCGCGGCCAGGTGGAGTTGCTGACCAATGAACTGGCGAACCTGCAGAAGCGCCAGAAGGATTTCTACGTCGACCTTGACGCGCGCCTGTCCAAGCTGGAGCCGCAAAAGGTCACGATCGACGGCAAGGAAGTGCTGATGGAACAGGGCGAGCAGCGCGCCTATGACGCCGCCCTCGCCTACTTCAAGGCCGGCGACTACCGCAACGCCGGCGCCTCGTTCTACGATTTCACCCGCCGTTACCCGCAGTCCGGCCTGACGCCGTCCGCGCAATACTGGCTGGGCAACACCTACTATGCGCAGCGCGACTTCAAGAACGCGATCACCGCGCAGCAGGTGGTGCTGAAGAACTACCCGGACAGCCCGAAGGCGCCCGATGCGCTGCTCAACATTGCCAGCTGCTACATGGAACTGAAAGACAGGCCGGCAGCAAGGAAGACCCTGGAAACGCTGATCGCGCAGTACCCGGAATCGCCGGCAGCGGAGACGGCGAAGGAACGCATCGCCGCACTGAAATAAACTTTTGACATCAGGACCAGTCAAAACTGCGCAAAGGACGCCGCCCCGCCGGGCGGCTTTGATTTTTCCTCATGACGCAATTGACAGCACGCATTAAAGTTTCTTATAATCTCGTGCTTTCGGGTCGTTAGCTCAGTCGGTAGAGCAGCGGACTTTTAATCCGTTGGTCGCGTGTTCGAGTCACGCACGACCCACCAGAAACATCAAGGGCTTAGGTGAACAACCTAGGCCCTTTCCGTTTGTGAACGTGACAGAAACGTGCCTGCATCGGTTTCACCACGCTCCTTTCCGGAAGGTCATTTGTTCCTCGAGGCGGCAACGGCCAAATGTTCTGTTGCATACTTTGCATACCGATCCACTCTTTGGCGCGACTTCCACCCGCCCAATTCCTTGAGCTCACCGCTGGACGTCCCCGCTTGCCGGCGCCATGACGCCCGGGCATTCCTGAGGTCAGGAAAACAAAATCGCGGATGCCCGCTTTCCGGTCAATCACGACATGGAATCGGTCGTTTCGCCGTTCAATTGTTCATACGCCTGCCAATAGTCGGACTACGCTGGCTTGCGCGCTCAAGCCACAGCTTGAGCTTGAGCGCGCTCGCAGGCTTGGAGAAATGGCAGTCGAACCCTGCTGCCAATGCCTTCTCCTGATCCGCCGGCTGCCCGTACCCAGTCAGCGCTGCATATTTCACGCCTTCCATTTCGGGCAGTTCACGCAGTCGCCTCACCAACTCGTAGCCGTCAAACCCCGGCAAGCCGATGTCCAGGATGCAAATTTCCGGCCTGATGCGGCGCGCGAGCTCGATAGCTTTCGCAGGATGGTGTTCAACGAAAACGGCATAGCCAAACGATTCCAGCAGCATCGACAGCATATTAGCCGCATCGACATTGTCGTCCACTGCCAGAATCCGCAGGCCCTGGGCTGAGTCTTTTCCCAGCACCTCTGTGCCGCCGCGACGGTCCAAATCAGTGTCGGCTTGCAGGCGCGGCAGGCAAATCGTGAATTCGCAACCCTGCTGCTCGCCGGCGCTATACAGCCTGACCGTGCCATCATGCAGATGCACAAGGCTCTTGACCAGTGCGAGCCCAATGCCGAGGCCTCCCTGTGACCGGTCAGAAGTGCGTTCACTCTGCACGAACAGCTCGAATGCCTGATCGGCAAGCTCGGGTGACATGCCGATGCCGTTGTCACGCACGCTCACCTCGACATCGGTATCCGTTACGTTCATCCAAACGCTGATGCGCCCGCCGCCGCTAGGCGTAAATTTCGCGGCATTGCTCAAGACGTTGGTGAGCACCTGGACAAGCCGCTTCTTGTCGCCCGACACGATCGCACGTTGCCGGGTGAGGTGCACGTCAAGGTGATGCGACTTGCCTTCCATTGCAGGACGTACCTGCTCCACGGCCTCGGAGACCACGTCCTTAAGGTCCACCTCGCTCTTGTCGATCTGAACCAGACCGCGCGTGACTCGGGAAACATCGAGCAAGTCTTCGATCAGCCCGGTCATGTGCGTTGCCTGACGCGAGATAACGCCACTGATCTGCTTCACCCCTTCCTGGTCCAGATGGCCGATGGAGAGAAGCTCGGCGCCGGACGAAATCGGCGCCAGCGGATTTCGCAGCTCATGGGCGAGCATCGCCAGGAACTCATCCTTGCGGCGATCAGAAACCTGTAACGCGTACTGCGCGAGCTTCTGGTCATGGATATCCGTGCAGGTGCCCATCCAGCGAACGATTGCGCCGCTGTCGTCCCTGACAGGTAGCGCGCGTCCCAGCGTCCAACGGTAATCGCCGGAATGATGCCGCAGCCTGTATTCGATCTCGTACGGTTCACCTGTTGCAAGACTATGACGCCACACGTTCCACGCCCGCTCCTGGTCATCAGGGTGGAACATATCGTTCCAGCCTTCGCCGTCGGTGGAGCCATAAGGAGCCCCGGTGAACTTATACCATTGGTCGTTGTAATAGTCGTGAAAGCCGTCTGGAAGCGTGGACCAGACCATCTGCGGCATGGCATTCGCAATGGTTCGAAACTTGGCCTCGCTCTCCTTTAATGCCAACTCGGCTTTCTTGATCGCGGAGATGTCGAGCACGTAGGCGAAGCCTTCTTCGCGGGATCCTTCAAAGGTGGCCCCGCAAACGTACACCGCCGCGCGGGTACCGTCCTTCCTGAAATACTCTTTCTCAAAAGGTTCGCACACGCCGAATTCTTCAAGCTGCCGCCAGGCGGCCCTGTCCACCTCTTCCCATTCCGGTGGGGTAATGGCACGCCAGGACAGTCGGATGCCGGTGGTGATGTCTTCCCGGGTATAGCCCACTATATTCAGGAACGCGTCATTCGCTTCTGTAATCGTGCCGTCAGTGCGGTAATGGATGACGCCCAGAATATCGGATTGAACAAGCCACTTGAGCTTCGAATCGCTCTTGCGGATGGCTTCGTCGGCAAGCTTTCGCTCGGTTATGTCGCGGATCATCTTCACGAAACCAACCACGTTGCCATGCTCGTCGTCCATGCGGGATATGACGATCTCCGCATGGTATTTTTCCCCGTCCTTGCGAATCCTTATCCCTTCCTTCACGTACTGCCGTTGCAAACCCGCCGTCTCAAGGTCATGCGAAGGAGACAATCTTGTCCTCTCTTCCGGGGGATACATGAAAGAGTAATGGCGGCCGACAGCCTCCTCCTCGGAGTAGCCAGTCAACCGTTGCGCGCCCCGGTTCCAGTTAATTACCTGCCCTTTGGGGTCCAGCATGAAGATGGCATAGTCCTTGATGTTTTCCACCATTAGCCGAAAGAGACCTTCGCTCTGCGCCAGTTGCTCCGATTTGGCCGCGGACTGCTTTTCGAGAAGGGCGACCGCAGCGCTCAGCTGGTCTTGGGCACGCTTCATGGTCACCAGGTTGCGGACCCGGGTAACCAGTTCAATCCCCGAAAACGGTTTGATCACGTGGTCCTGTGCACCGTGTTCAAGCAACCGCAGACGCAATTCGTCATCAGCCTTGGCCGACAGCACAACCACTGGAATCCGGTCAAAATCCCGGTTCGTGCGCATTGCTGCAATCATCTGGTCGCCGCTCATTTTCGGCATCATGATGTCTGTGACCACGAGATCCGGCCTGACGCGGTGGATCTGTTCCAGGCCCTCTTCGCCGTTGGAGGCTGAAATCACGAGGAATTCTGCCGCCAGCGTTTCAACAATGAATCGGTTCAGCTCTTGGTTATCCTCAACCACCAGCACGGTCGGGCAAGCGCGCTCCATGGCGCCATCAGCTGCAGAAACCTGTCTTGCCGGCGCCGGTGCCGTCGGCATGAGTTCTTCAATAATCCCCTTGAGGATCGCATTCGGTTCGACACTACTGCCGGCTTCTGCATGGCGCGAGCGCACCAAGCGGCCATCCGGCGCTCGCGCTGGAATCTCCGCCTGGAACAGGGCGCCAGAGACGGGAGCGTCCATGACGCTGATAGTGCCGCCATGCAAACCGACGAAATCGCGTGCAATCGCCAGCCCCAGGCCGGTGCCGCCAAACTCACGCGTCGAGCCGCCGTCACTCTGGCGAAAACGCTCGAAGATCAGTTCCTGCTCTTGCTTCTTGACCCCCGGGCCGCTGTCCTGGACCGCCATGACCACGCTATTGCCGTCTGCACCTAGACGTAGCGACAAGACAATCCGTCCGCCGGGAGGCGTAAACTTGAAGGCATTGGAAAGAAGGTTGAGCACGACGCGCTCGATCTTGTCAGGATCCACTTGTGCAGGCAGAGACTCTGGAGCATCAATGACGAACTTGATGCCACGGTCGGCCGCAAGCGCATCGAAGTGGCCGGCAGTGGCCCGCAGGAGCCGCGCCATGTCGGTCTCGGCATAATTGGCTACCATCTTGCCGGCATCAAGCTTGGAGATGTCCAGCAAGTCATTGACATGCTTGAGCAGCGTGGCAGCGTTGCGCTTGACCACTGTCAGGTTCTGTCGGTGCTCTTCCTTCAGGTAATTGCCCTCCGCCAGTGTTTTCTCCGCTGGACCAAGGATGAGCGCCAGCGGCGTTCTCAGCTCGTGCGAGACGTTGGCAAAGAACGCGTTCTTGATTTCATCAAGTTCCTTGACCCGGTCGAGCAGCTGCTGCAGCTCCCGGTTCTTGCGTGCGATCTCGGCATCCGCCTTTTTCTTTTCGGTGATGTTGCGGCCCTCGGCCAGGAGGAAGACTACGCTGCCACTGTCGTCCTTTACCGGGATGAGGGAATAGTCAATGACGATGGTCTCGTCACCGCCACTCTGCCCGTATATTTCTTCGTCGTAGCGGATGAATTCGCCTTGGGCCGCGCGCGCGCACACTTCCTTCTGGCGCTGCATGGTCTCTTCTGAAACCTGCCACCACCGCGCAAGCCAGAACGGCTTGCCCTGGATATCTTCGAGCCTGATGCCAGCGCCCTCTAGTGCGGCACGGTTCACTTCCAGCAGCATGCCTTTGGCATCGAGCAGGCCGACGAACTGATACATGTCGTCCAAAATAATCTTGGCCAGCTTCTCCCGGTGTGCCTGCAGGCTGTCACCGGATGTCAGCATCACGCTGCGCACCTTCAGGGCGGCAGAATGTTCAAAGAGATGGCCAGCGACGTTGAGGTGGTTCACGATAATGAAATCAATTGAAATAAAGGCAGCAAAGAAGCGAAAAAGGGCTCAACTCAAGTGCACTACAGGAGAAATTTTTTCCATCGGTACAACCACGTTAAGAATCAGTCTCGCCGCCGACTTAACTGGTATTTTACTTAGCATTGGGCACGGATTAAAAATGCCATCGTCCAGGCAGAACGGACGTAAACCTCCGGGCATGCTCGCTCGCAAGATCGCTCAAAGATTTTATTGATCGAGACGTAGAAACTAGATCGCTTCTCGTTTCTGTATCGCAAGTCAACGCGGCAGCGTCACTGTACAAAGGTGCCTTCCCCTTCCGCTACATCATGAATATTCGGCGGGTTTGCATGACCGGGACTTTAGGACGGTTTGCATGCGCACGGTGATTTCAGGCGGCACACACTTGCACGCCGTGTGAATGTTGCTGCCAACGCGGTAAGGATGCAGCCATCCAAGTTCGACCGCATCGAGCGCGTGCCTGCCGATTTCATGCCCGTCCAGGGAAAGACTTGTGCCGCCGCCAACGGGGACAAGCGAGCGGCGGGGCAATGGGCCTGGCCGCTTTAATTTCACGGAAATCCCCCATATGCCGGGCTTGCTTAACACTCCCGGAAGCCACACCATTTATGCCGCGCACTGAGGAAGGCAAAAAAAAGGGCGAACCGCAAACAGTTCGCCCCATCCTTTACCACTGCAATCAACTACCTCGCTACCGCCTCATGCTGTCGCCGGAACCGCCTGCCCTGGGCCGCCGGGCGGGGACGATTTGTTTTCCGTTGCGTACTTCGGCGCGCGCGGCGTGCTGCCGTTCATGATGTCATTCACCTGGTCCGCATCCAGCGTTTCCCATTCCAGCAGCGCCTTGGCCATCACATCGACCTTGTCGCGGTTCTCTTCCAGGAGCCTGCGCGCCAGCGCATACTGGCCGTCGAGAATGCGGCGGATTTCCTCGTCAACCTTTTGCTGCGTCTCTTCGGAAACGGTGCGCGCCTGCATCCCAAAGCCGTCCTGCTCTTCGGTATAGACCATGGTGCCAAGCGTTTCGGACATGCCGAAGCGGGTGACCATCGCGCGTGCCAGCTTGGTCGCCCGCTCGAAATCATTCGACGCACCGGTCGACTGCTGGTGCATGAAGATCTCTTCCGCAATGCGGCCGCCGAACAGGATGGCGATATCTTCCAGCATCTTGTCCTTGTACATGTTGACGCGGTCATGCTCAGGCAACTGCCAGGTCAGGCCGAGCGCATAGCCGCGCGGCATGATCGTGACCTTGTGCACCGGGTCCGCCTTCGGCAGCAGCTTCGCCACCACGGTGTGCCCGGACTCGTGGTAAGCGGTATTGCGGCGCTCCTCCTCGCGCATCACGGCTGACTTGCGCTCCGGACCCATGATGATCTTGTCCTTCGCGTCTTCGAAGTCCTGCATATCCAGCGCCCTCTTGTTGCGGCGCGCGGCAAACAATGCGGCTTCGTTGACCAGGTTGGCGAGGTCGGCGCCGGAGAAGCCCGGCGTGCCGCGCGCCAGCACATCCGCCTGCACGTCCTGCGACATGGGCACCTTGCGCATGTGCACACGCAAGATCTTTTCGCGACCGCGGATGTCCGGCAGGCCGACCATCACCTGGCGGTCGAAGCGGCCGGGACGCAGCAGCGCCTTGTCGAGCACGTCGGCGCGGTTGGTCGCGGCGACCACGATGATGCCCGAATTCGGCTCGAAGCCGTCCATCTCGACCAGCATCTGGTTCAGCGTCTGTTCGCGCTCGTCGTTGCCGCCGCCCATGCCCGTGCCGCGGGATCGACCGACCGCGTCGATTTCATCGATGAAGATGATGCAGGGCGCATGCTTCTTCGCGGTCTCGAACAGGTCGCGCACGCGCGAAGCGCCCACGCCGACGAACATCTCCACAAAGTCGGAACCGGAAACCGTGAAGAATGGCACCCTCGCCTCGCCCGCCATTGCGCGCGCCAGCAAGGTCTTGCCGGTACCTGGAGGGCCGACAAGCAGCACGCCCTTCGGCACATGGCCGCCCAGCTGCTGGAACTTGCGCGGCTCGCGCAGGAATTCGACGATCTCGTCGACCTCTTCGCGCGCCTCATCGCAACCGGCAACGTCGGCAAAGGTCGTAGTGACCGCATGTTCATCCTGCAAGCGCGCCTTCGACTTGCCCATCGAGAATGGGCCGCCCTTGCCGCCCTGTTGGCGGCGCATGAACCAGACCCATACGCCGATCAGGAGCAACATCGGGAACCAGGAGACGAATACCTGGGACAGGAAGGAAGGCGCTTCCGGATTCTTGACGTCGAACTTGATGCCGTTTTCGATCAGGTCGCTGACCAGGCCCCGGTCCAGCAGGGTGGTGTTCGTGCTCAGCTTCTTGCCGTCGCTCGTAATGGCAGAAACGCGGGTTCCCTCGATGACGACCTCGCGGATTTGCTTGGCCTCCACCTGGCTCAGGAATTCCGAATAAGCCACCTGCGTCGACGCCCCCTGCCCGGCGGAGTCGAAGTTGCGGCTGATGACGGAAAAGATGGCAAACGCAAGGAGCGCTGAAATAACGAGACTGATGTGCTTTTGGTTCACGTAGGTTCCTTATCAAATTCCGGCTGCGCCGGAACGTCGCCCGTTTGGAAACGGCCGACACAGGCATGAGATGGGCACGATTCTACCCGTTGCAAGGGCCAGGATTAATCGAATAGACAGAGAGGGTTGCTTCGAAAAAACAGGATGGACGGCATCATCTCGAGCGCGCCCGCCTTTTATGCCATGCCGGGCAAGCATGAATCACCAGCCAGTGCCCCGCGCTGCGGCCAACGTTCTGCTCACGCCTGCCGCCGCTGCGCTTTCGGCGGCACCGATGGAAGCGCATGCACAGGCCGGGTCGGAGACCGCAAGCGCGGTCCGGTTCGGAGATTGCGGGGGTGGCACGCGGGCGAGGAAAGCGCCGGAAAGCCGGCTCGACGCAAACACAACACATGAATTACCGCCCCCCTTCGAACTTCGATATAATTTCGGCCTTTTTCCCGACCCGCAGCACGAGTTTTCTTTCCCGACCAATACGCCGCCACACGAAGTGCAAGCTTGTGTTTTCCTGTTCCGTCATGACGTGCATTGGCGTTTTCAAAGAACCGTTTTGCTCTTCCCTTGCCTACGCATGGTGCTGCTTGCCGCCCTACAAAGCCGGCGAGCAGGTCAATACAGCTGATCAGATGCTTTACCGATGACCAAGATTTCGAAGACCTTGACCTTGTCCGCCCGCCCCGCCAGGCAAACGGACGCTAGCCCCGTTGCACGCGAGACGAACAATAACGTGCCGCTTCTGCCTGCCGATCCGGAAACCGCGCGCCCCACGGTTTCCGTTGTAAAGCGTCGTACCCGTTTACTGCTGCCGCCGGCTGCGCTGCCGGAAGGCAGCCACACAGCCGAAGCGGTCGGTTGCCAGGCGCAAACGGTGGACAACACGGGTGCCGGCATCGCGCCCTCCCTGCCCTCGGATTCCGCGCCGCCGCCCACGGTGGTCATCACTAAAAAACGGTCGCGCCTGGCGCCACCCGCTTTGCCGGACAACGGTACAAAGCCCGGCGTGGGCCCCCTCTCCCGCGACACAGCGGAGCAAGAGGCGCCGGCCGTACCGGTTCCACCGGAGGCGAATGGCGTCACCCAAGTGCTGGCCGGTCCTTTGCCTGTTGAGGCAGCCAAACCGCAGGTGCGGCCGAAAGGAAAGGTCCGCGTCATCGCGGCAGCGGCGATCAATAATAATCCGGCGCCGGCATCGATCGAACGGAGCACGTTTGATGCAACACCGGCGTCGCCGGAGCCCGGTGCGCATCAGCAGCCGTCCGTCGCCGCGAAGCGCCCCGGGCGCAAGCCGTCGTTCGCCCCCGAGAATGACGAGGTTTTGGAATGGGCGGCGGCGGAGAGCGCAGAATTGCGCACGTCCCGTGCACGCATGAACGACACCAAGGCGACAGGAAGCCGGGCGGGTCGGGACGGCATGGAGCAGCTCCGCAAGCAACTGGCTGAGCTCATCAGGCGCGGCAAGGAGCGGGGATACCTGACGCATACGGAGATCCATGACCAGGTGCCGGACGACGTCACCGACCCGGGCGTGATTGCCGACGTGCTGCGGGCAATCAACGAAATGGGTATCGCCGTCTACGACCAAGCGCCGGACGATGCGATGCTGCTGCTGACCGACCGCATCGCTTCCGGTGCCGGCGACGACGAGGTGGAGGCGGTTGCCGAGACCGCGCTGGCCGCCGATGACAGCGATTTTGGCCGCAGCACCGACCCGGTGCGCATGTACATGCGCGAAATGGCGGCGACGACGCTGCTGACCCGGGAAGGCGAGATCGAGATCGCCAAGCGGATTGAAGATGGCCAGCGGGAAATGATCGGCGCGATTTCCGCCAACCCGGCCGCCGTCGACGAAGTCCTTGCGCTGGCCGCGCGCATCGAAAGCGGGCAACTGGCTGTCGATGACGTTGTCGACGGCCTGGCCGAACTGGAAGAGCGACTGCCTGGCGCGGCGCTGGCCGACGGCGACGATGCGGAAGATCAGGCCGACGACGACTTTGACGATACGGCGGCGGAAGTATCCGATGGCGGGATGTCCGCCGAGCAGCTTGCACAGATGAAAAAGCTGGCACTGGCAAAATTTGCCGGTGTTGCAGCCCAATCCGCCATCATGCGCGCGGACCCGGAAGGCGTGCGCGGCAGGAGCTACGCAGCCGCGCAGCAGCTTGTCACCCAGGCCCTGCTCGACATCCGGTTTACGCCGAAAATCGTGGACAAGCTATGTGCCATCGTGCGCGAGCAGATGAAGGCGATCCGCACCATCGAGAGCAGGATAGCCGCCATCATGGTCGACCAGTGCGGCATGCCGCGCGAACGCTTCATCAAGGCTTTCCTCGAGAACCAGACCGACCTGGCGTGGGTACAGCGCGAAGTCGACTGCGCGTTTCCGTACAGCGGCGCGCTCGCGCGCCAGATGCACGCCATCCGGGAATTGCAAGCGAAGCTAGCCGGACTCGAGAAAGCTGCGGGCCTGCCGCTTGCTGAATTGCGCGAAGTCAACAAGCATATGCTCGCGGGCGAGCGACGCACGATGGAGGCAAAGCGCGACCTGACAAAGGCGAACCTGCGGCTGGTGATATCGATCGCGAAGAAATACGTCAATCGCGGATTGCAGTTCCTTGACCTGATCCAGGAAGGCAATATCGGCTTGCTGCGCGCGGTGGACAAGTATGAATACCGGCGCGGCTTCAAGTTCTCGACCTATGCGACCTGGTGGGTGCGCCAGGCGATCTCGCGCGCCATCGCCGACCAGGCGCGTACGATCCGCGTACCCGTTCACATGATCGAAACGATCAACAAGATGAACCGGATTGTGCGGCAGACGATTGCCGCCACGGGCGAAGAACCGGATGCAGCGACGCTGGCGATGAAGATGGGACTGTCCGAGCAGAAGGTGCAGGAAGTCATGAAAATCGCCAAGGAGCCGGCCTCGCTGGACGCGCCGGCGGGTGAAGACGGCGATGCCATGCTGGGCGATTTCATCAGCGACGACACGACACTGTCGCCGGAAGCGGCGGCGATGCACAGCGGAATGCAAAAGGCTATCGCCGAGGTGATGCAGGAACTGTCGCCCAAGGAGCAGAAGGTGCTGCGCCTGCGCTTCGGCCTGGATACTGCCAGCGATCACACCCTCGAGGAAGTTGGCAAGCAACTCGACGTGACCCGCGAACGCATTCGCCAGATCGAGATGAAAGCAATGACGAAACTGCGTCATCCGTCGCGTTCCGAGAAGCTGCGCGCTTTCCTGGACGCGCACAACTAACACATGCCCGGGCGCATCCCGCGCCCGGCTTGGTTCAGGACCGGGTGAAACCGCTGTTGCCGGCGTACGCGATGAACAGGGCGCGGTCTTGCGCCTGAACCGCGCCGGGCACCGGCCGGCGTCAACCCTGCGATCAACCTACCTTCGCCGTCTGCCCGCCTCCGCGCCGCTGGCATCGCCAATTACAGTTACCCACAAAATCTGTGGGAAAGGCTGTGGATAAATTGCTGGCTTTTTCGCAAGTCATTGAGCCATAAGGCAATATTACGCTTGATCAATCGCAAGGCATTCCCCCGGCCCCACATGCATCTTGCAGTGAAACTACCAAGTTCATGGGAGGCGGCACAACGTGCCGCATGATAAGCTCGCGAGCGGCAACGTGACCGACATTTACTACATAAGAAAGGGAGCCATTTTGAAAAAATCATTAACCGCCTGCGGCCTCGCACTGACCGTCCTTCTCGCCGGATGCGCCAGCGTCGGGAATGAAACCCTGAGGGCAGAGTCCGAATCGACCGTGACCCAGAAGATTACCGAAGGGAAAACGACGAAGGCACAGGTTCGCGCAATGTTTGGATCGCCGGTCAAGACAAGCTTTACCGACGGCGGCCTGGAGATCTGGAACTTCGAGTTCACGAACGTCTCGGCGGACGCGATCAGTTATGTGCCTATCGTGAATCTTTTCGGCGCCAGCGCAAGCGGAAAGAAGAAAGAGCTGGTCGTTCTGTTCGACCAGAATGGCACCGTGAAGCGCTATTCGATGAGCGAATCAAACGTCACCCAGAAAACGGGCCTGTTCAACAACTGACCCTCTTGTCACCGCGCGAAGCCGACGGGCAGTGAATGCAGCCCGCCGGTACGCGCAAGTCGGCGCGCCGCCAACAGCCTGGAGCGCAGGCGTCTGGCGCGGGCGCACACGGCGCCGGCGGCCGACTGAAATACACCCAGGCAAGTCAATATCTCGCGCGCCGCGCCTCTCGGCCCTTCCTGTAACGCCCTCGCCGGCGCTGCCCGTCGCCAAGGCCAGGAACTCGCCCGGGACCGGCCCGTCTTACAAGAAAGACATTCGAAGCGTCACGTAGCGAAATACTGTTGTGGCGCTCACTACGGGACGTCCCGCTCGCATGTCTTCCTCCACCGTGCACCGCATCCATGTTTATCTTTTTCTCGAAAAAGCTCGGCCTTGCCGGATCGATCGTTGTTTCGATCATCCTGACAGTGCTGCTTCTGCTGCTGTTCGGTGTCCTGTAGCGGGTCACTCCAATGCGTCCAGGCCGCAGGAATTTCATAACCCAGGCGCTCGCGCTCCTCGCCGCGCCCGAAGCACTTGCCGCCATGCCGCACATCGTTCTCCTGGGCGACTCCACGCTCGACAATGGCAGCTATACCGGCGGCAAGCCGGATGTCATCAGCCAGGTCAAGGAAAGAATTGCCGGCGGATGGAAAGCCAGCCTGCTTGCGGTCGACGGCGCCACCACCCGCGGCATCGGCGCACAGCTCGCGCGCCTTCCGCGCGATGCGAGCCATCTGGTCCTCAGCGTCGGCGGCAATGACGCGCTCGGATCACAATCGGTACTGAGCGCGCCGGCCAGGACGACGGCGGAAGGATTGCTGCAGCTGGCCGCGGTGGTCGACGAATTTGCCGCAGACTATCGAAAAGCCCTGCAGGCATGCCTTGACCAGCGCCTGCCGCTCGTCACCTGCACCATCTACCACGGGAATTTCGCGGACCGGCAATACCAGCGCCAGGTCGCCACCGCGCTGGCCGCATTCAATGACGTCATCTTGCAGGCCAGCATTGAAAACCGGCTCACCGTTCTTGATCTTCGCCGCATCTGCAACCGGCCGGAAGACTATGCGAATCCGATCGAGCCCTCGAGCATCGGGGGAGCGAAGATCGCGGATGCGATTATCCATGCAGTGACCGCCGTGCCAAACAACAGGCAAAAGGCGGTCGTGCTGGGCGGACCGCGCTAGGTTTTCGAACAGGCGGGAAACCGCAACGCGCCACCGACAGCACCCATCCGCACGGAAAAGCAGCCGAGGAAGATTGCAGAGCGAAATGCGCTCGGGTCACGGGGGGGTTACGGAGCCCCGCCAATGGTGCGTCGTCCCGCTGCACTCTCCTGGCACCGATATTGCTCTCCTGTTTCGCGGCTTCCGTATCGCAGTCAACCCGTGATCCCTCATGTTCAAGAAACCCGCGCCGGTCTCGGTCGGCATCATTCCCTCATCCACGCCAGGCCACATCATCCTGGTGGAGCGCAGCGACGGCGGCATCGCGCTGCCGGGGGGTAATGTCGACGAGATGGAAGATGCGAGCGCCGCGCTCAACCGGGAAGTATTCGAGGAGACCGGACTGGAACTCGACGTCAGCCAGTGGCGGCTTTTCTACAGCGCAATTACGCCGCACAACAAGCTGCTGCTGTTTTCGTATTACCCGCAACCCGTTGCCCTGCCCCTTGCGTTCACGCCGAACGACGAAGTGCTGCGCGTTTTTTCGGCGGCATGGAACACGCCGCTGAAATTCCCTTTGCACGAAACGGCGGTGCAAAAGTGGAGCATGGGGGCGGCCCTGGTGCCGGCGCAGCCGGCATGCACTGAAACATGGCTACAGATAGGAGAAGGCAATGCGGATGGTTTCCGAAGTGATGACACGCGACATCCGGTTCGTGACGCCGCATGAAAACCTGCAGCGCGCCGCGCAACTGATGGATGAGCTGAACGTCGGCGCGCTTCCGGTGTGCGACCAGGACCGGCTGGTCGGCATGGTCACCGACCGCGATATCACCGTCCGCGCTACTGCGGCGGGCAGGAATCCGCAGGAGGCGCATGTCGACGAAGTGATGAGCACCGATGTGCGCTGGTGCTTCGACGACCAGTCGCTGGAAGACGTCATAGCACGCATGGCCGACAGCCAGGTGCGGCGCATTCCCGTGCTTTCCCATGATGCCGAACAAAAGCTGGTCGGCATCGTCTCGCTCGGCGATGTCGTGACCAAGGCCGGAGACGGCCAGCTGGACGACGATGTGCAACAGGCCGTGGAAAAGGTGTCGTCGCCGTCACAGCCGGACCAGGCCGGCGGCGCGCCTGCGACAGCCGCTGCGCCTGACGGCGAAGATGCTCCGGCGCAGGATGCGAAGACGCCGATCGGACGCACGCCCGCAAGCGGAACCGACAGCGGCGGCGCAGCGGTACCGTCTGGCGGCGACGGCGGCACCGGCGCTCGCGGCGTCGGCGGCAGCGCGACGGCCGGCGGATCAAGCCCGGGGAACACGACTCCGGGCAGCGGCGCCGCTTCCATCGGCGGTCTTGACGATCTCGGGCCGGCGGGCGACTACAGCCGCTGACCCCGGGGCGGGCGCATGCCTGCCCGGCAGCAAGCCTCGTGACACTCCGATGACGGCCGCGCCAACACATTCGTCCTCGCAGCGCGCCACCGCCTCGGGCGTTCGCGCGATGAGGCATACCGGTGCCGTGCATTTCCTGCACACCGCGTGTAGATATCGCCAAGGAACCGAACCTCTATCGATGCCGTTGCCGCGTGCGTGCCGCCGCGCGCGCAAACTCCCGTCCCGGCACATCGATTGCGCCGAACCTTCGCCGGATTGCCTGATCCATCCATGGATGGATGAATGCATCCCGCTTGCCGCGAGTTTTCTTCCCGAACCACGGCCGCAAACCGGCACAGCGCTGCCTGTCGCCATTCCTTACCGCATCAGGAGAACAGCATGAGCACGACCATCGTCGGTCACGCACACGGTCATGTTCACGAACATGAACACCCGCATGGTTGGCGGCGATGGCTGTACGCGACCAATCACAAGGACATCGGGACCTTGTATTTGTGGTTTTCCATGATCATGTTGCTGGCCGGCGGCTTCCTGGCAATGCTGATCCGCGCAGAACTCTTTGTACCCGGCCTGCAACTGATGCAACCGGAACTGTACAACCAGATGGTGACCATGCACGGGCTGATCATGGTATTCGGCGCGATCATGCCGGCCTTCGTCGGCTTCGCGAACTGGATGATTCCATTGCAGGTCGGCGCGTCGGACATGGCCTTTGCGCGGATGAACAATTTCTCGTTCTGGCTCCTGCCGCCCGCCGCCATCCTGCTTACCGGTTCATTCCTGGTCGGCGGCGGCGCGACCGCTGCCGGCTGGACACTTTATCCGCCCCTGTCCGCGCAGATGGGCGCCGGGATGGACATGGCGATCTTCGCGGTCCACATCATGGGCGCCTCGTCCATCATGGGTGCGATCAACATCATCACCACCATCCTCAACATGCGCGCGCCCGGCATGACGCTGATGAAGATGCCGATGTTCTGCTGGACCTGGCTGATCACCGCCTACCTGCTGATCGCGGTGATGCCGGTGCTCGCCGGCGCGATCACGATGCTGCTGACGGACCGCCACTTCGGCACCACCTTCTTCAACGCGGCCGGCGGTGGCGACCCGGTGATGTTCCAGCACATCTTCTGGTTCTTCGGCCATCCCGAGGTCTACATCATGATCCTGCCGGCCTTCGGCATCGTGTCGCAGATCGTGCCGGCCTTCTCGCGCAAGCCGCTGTTCGGCTACGCATCGATGGTGTACGCGACCAGCTCGATCGCGATCCTGTCCTTCATCGTGTGGGCGCACCACATGTTTACCACCGGCATGCCGGTCACCGCGCAACTGTTCTTCATGTACGCGACCATGCTGATCGCGGTGCCCACCGGCGTGAAGGTGTTCAACTGGATCGCGACGATGTGGAAGGGCTCG